>NZ_JARVRL010000005.1:0-660620 GCF_030209705.1 Brevundimonas sp. MEB006b | reverse complement strand
CGGGCGACAACGCCGAGCTGAACGTCGAGCTGATCACCCCGATCGCGATGGACCAGGGCCTCCGCTTCGCCATCCGTGAAGGCGGCCGCACCGTCGGCGCCGGCGTCGTGGCCAAGATCGTCGAGTAAGAAGACCCGGCCTCAAGTCGCGCGCCTCCGCGAGGCGCGCATAGGCCGAAAGATACAGTAGCGTAACAGAACGGCCTCCAGAGCAATCTGGAGGCCGTTTTGCTGTGCGGGCTATCCTTCAGGCCTGGCCAGAGGGCGCTGTTAAAGTGCCGAATTCGATCGAGGGCGCCGCAGGCCAAGGCCTCTGGTGTCCGTAGCGCGGTCTGACCTGAAATGCAGAGCAGTCCCGGAGGACGAGTCCGAGGCGGACGGCCTAGTTTTCGGCGTTGACCAGGTTGCGCACGCGGGGTGGCACGGGCGGCGTGGGGGCTGCGCGGACGATGCGGATAGAACTGCTGCGGCAAGCCTGGGGCGAGAGGCGTCCGGGCAGGCGGGTCGAGCCGTCGCCGCAGGCCTCGCTGATCTGGTCCTGCGTCAGGCCGCGCGCGCCCGACAGGTCCGCGCCGCGAATATCGGTCCGACGCAGCGAGGCGTTGGAGAAGTCGGCGCGCGAGAAGCTGCCGCCGGTCAATCGCGCCCCATCCAGGCTGGCGTTCGAAAAGTCCGCGTTGGAGAAATCGCCGCCCGAAAGGTTCGAGGCCGTGACCTCGGCGCTGGCGAAGTTGGCGCCGGACGCCCGAACATTGGCCAGTGTGGCGCCAAACAGTTCCGAGTTGGAGAAGTTGGTTCCGGCCAGGGTGGCGCCGGTGAAGTTGACGCCGTGCATCTCGCTGCCCGAAAGATTGGCGCGGGTCAGGTTGGCGCGAACGAAGGACGATCCTTGCGCCTCGGCGCCGTTGATTTGCGCCCCGGTGAAGTTGGCGGAGGTGAAGTTGGCGCCGACGATCTCGACGCCGCCCATGTTGGCGCGGCTGAAATCGCTGCCCGTGAAGTTGGAGCCCATCATCTCGGCGCCGCGCAGATTGGCGCCCACCAGGGTGGCGTTCATGAAGCTGGCGCCGGTGAAGGTGGCGCCCGACAGATTGCGGCCGGACAGTTCGCAGCGATTGCACGATCCGCCCAGCGACACCGAACGGGCCACGTCGCGGTCCTGCATCGACATCTCGACCCCGGCGAAGGCGGGGGAGGCGGCGAGCGCCATTCCCAGCGTCAGCAGAGCCAATGTGGGGCGCACCCGGATATGTTCAGCGATCTGTTTCACGCACTCTGAATGCCTCGAAACCCCCGCCGCACCTACTTAAATCGAGGTAACTTCATGAAATCGAGGCAAGGTCGGCGCCGCTCAGCAGGCCGGAATGCGCAAGCCCCGAGGCAGGACGGTGGAGCCGTCGCCGCACGCCCGGTTCAGTTGGGCCTGGGTCAGGCCGGTGGCCCGCGCCAGCTGGGCGCCCGACAGATTGGTCCCCGACAGGGTCGCGCCGGCGAAGCTTGCGCCCTCCAGATAGGCGCCGACAAAACTGGCGTTGGTTAGGTTGGCGCGCGAGAAGTTCGAGCCCGAGAAAACGCCGCCATAGGCTTCGACGTCACGCATGTCGGTGTTGGAGAATTGCGTGCGGTTCATTACCGACAGGCTCAGGTCCGCCTGACGCAGGCGTGAACCGGCCAGGTTCAGGCCCCGCGCCTCCAGCCCCGAAAAGTCGCCCTGAAAAAGATTGCAACCGGCGCAGGAGGCGCCGCGTCGCACACTGGCGATCTGGCCCGCGTTCTGGGCCAGGGCGGGCGCGGCGACGGCCAGCAGGGCGGCGATCAGGCCGAGAGAAAGTGTGCGTTTCATGGACCGGGCTCCGACGTTCGATCGTCTGTCAGCAAACCCTAGGCCATAACCCTTAACCTAGCCCTGATCGCCGCCCTGAAGCGCCGGGGCCGCCCCGCAGGTGTCGCAGGCCCAGGCGGCGCCGCGTTGTTGCAGGCTAAAATCGCCGCAGGCGGGACAGGCGACGGCCTCGCTGTTGGCGGCGGCGCGGGCTTCCGGCTCGCCCTTCTTGCCGAAGGGCAGGACGACCAGATTGTCGGGCGCAGAACCGCGCGCGAACCCTTTGGAGATGAAGCGGGCGGCGGGCACGGCCGCGTTGGCGTCGGGTTTACCGTCCCCCAGTCCGTCCGCGTTCAGGTCTTCGGTCCCGGCGTTGGCCAACTCGACGCGGTCCAGATAGGAGACGCCCAGTTCGCGGAAGATGTAGTCCAGGATCGAGGTCGCCGACTTGATCGAATCGTTGCCGGTGACGCGGCCGGCCGGCTCGAACCGGGTGAAGACGAAGGCGTCCACGAACTCGTCCAGCGGCACGCCGTATTGCAGGCCGATCGAGATGGCGATGGCGAAGTTGTTCATCAGGCTGCGGAAGGCGGCGCCTTCCTTGTGCATGTCGATGAAGATCTCACCCAGTTCGCCGTCTTCGTATTCGCCGGTGTGGATATAAACCTTGTGGCCCCCGACGGCGGCCTTCTGGATATAGCCCTTGCGCCGGTCGGGCAGTTTGCGGCGCGCGCGTTCGCGCTCGACCACGCGTTCGACGACCCGTTCCGTCGGAGCCGGGCGGGGCGCTTCGCGGGCAGGTTCAGGGCGGACGGCGTCGAGCGGCGGCAGGGACAGCAGCGGGCCGGCGGGCGGCGCGGCGCGCGACAGGCGAAGGGCGCGACGGCCGTCCAGGGCCCCCTGGCTCAGCAGTCGCGCGGCCTGGGTGGAGGTCGTGCGCCAGTCCATCGGTTCGATCGCGAGGTCCGGCATGTCGCTGAACGGCTCGACGGCGCGCCGCAGGTCGGCCGCCGCCGCCGCCGGATCGGCCAGCAGGGCGGCGACGGACGCCGGCGCCTCAGGCCAGTCGCGCAGATCGCCATATCCGAAGACCCAGCGCGTCGCCGCCGTCTCCGCCTCTTCCGACACGCCCAGCAGGGTCAGCAGCAGACCATCGCCGTCTTCCACGCCCAGGACGTCGCGGATGAAACCGGGGTCCAGGACGGGGGCGGCGAAGACCGTGTCGAAATCCTCGGCCCAGCCCAGGGCGGTCTCGATGGCGGCCAGTTCGATGTCGGTGAAGCCCAGGGCGCGCAAGGCTGTATGGTCGATGCCCGGCGCCTCGACCAGGGTGCGGCGACCGAACGTCCACCGCTCCGCCGCCTGGACATCGCCGCCGGCGGCAGAGATGGCCGAGGCAAGCGCGGGGTGCAGGCGGCGACCGATCTCGCCGTCCGCCGTCTGGAACACATCGACCGCCGAGACGCGGCCCAGGCCCAGCCGCAGCCGCGCCTCCGCATCGTCGACGAACAGGCTGATGGCCGAATGGCGACGCGGCTTCTCCAGGTCTTCCCAGTCGGGGCAGGGGCCGCGCAGGCTCGCCAGTTCGGCCGAGGTCATCGCCGCCGTCGCCGCGACCAGGCCCGCGAGCGTCTGCGCCTGAGACGTGCGGTCGTCGTCAGCCGCCAGCGCGTCCAGCAGGCCATCCAGTCCCAGCGCGATGGGACCGGGCCGCGCGGACTGAAGGTCCAGCGCCACGGTCAGCAGGCGGGTCAGATCCGCCAGATTGGTCGCCATGTCTCCGTCGAGCGCCATGAGGGCGCTCAGATCGATCAAAGCCCGCGTGGTCTGCGCAGTCGCGGTCTCCGCATCGCGCGGGTCGAAGGCGACGATCAGACCGCCGTCCAGCGCCGCCTCGGCCGCCAGCGAGCCTTCGGGCGCGCCCGCCGCGATCTGGGTCCGGTCCGCCAAGGCGACCAGAGGCGCGCCTTCGACCATAGGCTCCAAGGCCATTGCGGGCTGTTCGCCATCGATCGCTCTCAGGATATCGGCGTCGCTGGCGCCGCACCGCCGCGCCAGGGCCGCCGCACGGCCCAGGGCCGGATTGCGCGAAGGATCGCCGCAGTCGCCGCGCGGGCCTTCGCACCGGTCCACGGCGTCGGCCACGCCAGCCAGCGCCTCGGCCAAAGCATCGGCCGCCTGGGCGCCGAGGCGCGCGGCCGCGCGCCGTCCGGCGTGCGCCTGCAATCGCGCGGCCGCGCCGGGATCGTTCAGATCGACGACGCCGACAGCCGCAGGTCCGGACGCGGCCGGCGCCGCCAGGCCCAGCCTGAAGGCGCCCGACAGTTCCTCGACGAACGTCGCGGCCTCGGCCCGGTCGAACACACCCTCGGCCACGCCCGTCGCCGCCAACCCCTCCGCCCAGGCGTCGACGCCGCCGTTCAGCCAGTCGCCGGAAAGGGGCGTTGCTAACCCTTCCGCCTCGACCCAGTCCAACCAGGCCTCGATCCGGACATCGGACCAGCCGGCGGGGGCCAGGACCTGTTGCACGCCGGAGGGGCGCTCGATTGCGCGGGTCTCCATCGCGACTCGTTCGGCGCGAGCGGCGAAGCCGGATTGAAAGCGCATGGCGGCGTCTCTCGGAAAGGTTTGGGGAAGCCTAGGATGCACACGCGACTTAGCCAATACATCTGGTGTCGCAGTGCGGGGTTGCCCACAAGATATCGATTCACCGCAAGGCGCTTGAACGCTGGACGAAGAGGGCGCGGGTTTCTATGATCCGAGCCAGACGCCGCCTCCCTTTCCGGCGACCCCTTACGGTTGGATTCCACGACGTGTTGAGCAAGATTTTCGGCTGGTGGGAGGGCGCCACGATCGGCACCCGGTTCACCATCGCCAAGCGCGGTCGCTTCGTCGGCCAGGACGAGAACGGCAATCGCTATTACGAGAGCCGCGACAACGTCAGCTACGACGGCCGCAAGCGTCGCTGGGTCATCTATGACGGCTATGCCGAGGCGTCCAAGGTGACGCCCGACTGGCACGGCTGGCTGCACTACACCTTCGACCAGCCGCCGACCGAGCAGCCGCTGCCGCGTCGCGCCTGGGAGAAGGAGCACCTGCCCAATCTGACCGGCACGCCCCTGGCCTGGCGTCCGCCCGGCTCGCTGGCCGGCGACGCCAAGCGCCCGGCCGCGACCGGCGATTATCAGGCGTGGACGCCCGAGTGAAAATCCGCCGCATCCTGTTGGGCGCGGCGTCCGTCGTGGCTGTGCTGAGCGCCGGCGCGGTGACCGCCAGCGTGCTTCAGGACGCGCCGCGCGATGCGCGTCCGGTCCAGGATCCAATCGGCGACATTCTGCGCACCACCCCGGCCCAACCCTCGGTCCCGACCGAGACGCCGCCTGCGGGCGCGCCGGCTCCGCGTTCTCCGGTCGCCGTGGCCCCGCCGCCAAACGTCGTCATCGCCGAGGACGCCGCCGTCGAGGAAAAGGCCGAGGAGGAGGTCGCGGCTGAGAAGCCCGTCGCGACCAAGGCCATCGACCAGCCCGCCACGCCTGCGCGCCGCCAGCGTCGCAAGTTCGCGATCATCCAGGCCATCGACAAGGTCACCGCCGAGACGATGAAGTTCGAGGTCGAGGTCGGCGGTCGTCCCGTGCGCTTCAACCAGAATCTGATCTTCGCAGCCCGCGCGTGCGAGGTGACGACGCCCGACGAACTGACCGAAGACGCCATCGCCTATATGGACGTCTCGCTTCAGGCGCGCGGCCGGCAGGAAGGCCGCCAGATCTTCCGCGGCTGGATGTTCGCCTCGTCGCCCGCCGTCAGCGGCATCCAGAACCCCTACTACGACGCCTGGGTCGTCGGCTGTAAGAACTGAGCTCTGACGCCGCGAGGAGGCGCGCCATGGATCGCAACAAGCCGCCCAAGAAGACCGAAACGGTCGAAATCCGTCTGCCTCACGCGACCAAGACCGCCTTCATGGCCCGGTGCCGTGACGAGGGCCGGACAGCCAGCGACGCCATTCGCCGCTTCATAGACGCCGAGCTGAACGCGACGTCGTCGGGGCGTCCTCAACCCCGCCTGAGCTGGCGGCCCCTGGTGGCCGCCGCTGTCGCGGGCCTGGCGCTCGGAGCCGTCGCCGCGCCCTCCCTGGCCCAGTCGTCGCCCACCCGCGCCGATTTCGACCGGCTGGACCGCAATCACGACGGTGTCGTCAGCTTCGACGAATACCGCGCGCGCTAGCGGATGCGGACCAGGAACCGGTCCCACTGAAGGTCCAGCCACGTCCAGGGCTTGAACAGGCCTGCGCCCGGCTTCCATGAGGCCAGCACCACCTCGGCCCGGCCGATGATGTTTTCGGCCGGCAGTAGGCCGACGCCGATCTCGGGCGGCCAGCGGCTGTCCAGCGAGTTGTCGCGATTGTCGCCCATCATCAGATAGTGACCCGCCGGCACCCGGCGCGCAGGCGTGTCGTCGCCCGGCAGGCCCGATCCGCCGTCGTAGGTGACGTAGGATCGTCCGTCGGCCAGGGTCTCGCGCACCTGCTGGACCCGTCGCTGCGGCGCATCGTGATCGGCGACGACATCCAGCCGGGTCTGTCGAACCGGGTCGCCATTGACGAGCACTACGCCGCCCCGCACCTGAACCGTGTCGCCCGGCAGGCCGACGACGCGCTTGATCCAGGCCTCGCTGGGGTCGCGCGGCAGGCGGAACACCACCACGTCGCCGCGTCTCGGTTCGCGCCCGAACAGCCGTCCCGCCGACATCGCCGGATTGAACGGTAGAGACGCCGTGCTCCAGCCATAGGGATATGTCGACACGACGATATAGTCGCCGGTCACCAGCCCCGGCTCCATCGACGACGAGGGGATGGTGAAGGGTTGGAACAGCACGATGCGGATCGCGAGCGCCAGGATGATGGCGAAGATCAGCGTCAGGGCGATCTCTCGCACGTCGCGAAGAAGGGACGGGCGGGGCGGGGCTTTTGGCGGGGTCTGTGTCATGCCGCCATTGACCGCCGGGCCGGGCGAAGACGCCAATCCGAACCTGTCGGGACAGGCCCCAAATCGTGTCCGGACAGACTAGGCGCTGGCTAAGGCGACCGCTTCTGCGCCGGTCAAGGGCTCGCGCAACGCCCTTTGGTTCGGCCTGACCGACAGCGCGGGCTGAAGCCGCTCCAGATAGGCCGCCTGCGGCGTTTCAACCGCACCGAATTGGCTCAGATGGTCGGTCAAGAACTGCGCGTCCAGCAGGTCCCAGCCGCCCTTTCGCAGGCGCGCGACCAGATGCACCAGAGCGACCTTGGACGCATCCCGTTCGCGACTGAACATGCTCTCGCCAAAGAAGGCCCCGCCCAGCGACACGCCGTAAAGCCCGCCGACCAGCCGTTCATCACGCCAGCACTCGATGGAATGGACGAAGCCCATGGCGAACAGGGCGGCGTACAGCCGCCGGATCGGGCCGTTGATCCAGGTGTCTTCGCGATCCGGCCCTTGCGCCGCCGCGCATCCATCTAGCACCGCTTCGAAGGCGGTATCGACCCGCACCTCGAACGGCTCGCTCCGCACGGTGCGGCGCAGGCGGCTGCGGATGTGGAAGGCGTCTAGCGGAATGACGCCGCGCTGTTCCGGCTCGATAATGAAGACGCGCGGATCATCGCGCGCCTCGGCCATCGGAAACACGCCCCGGGCGTAACAGGCCAGCAGGTCCTCGGGGCCGAAACCGCCGAAAGGCCCGCTGGCGCTGAAATCGGGGTCGGTCAGGCGTCGCCCTTCTGACGGGCCGCCCATTTCTCCAGCCAGTGGATGTCGTAGTCGCCCGACAGGATGTCAGGCTCGGCCAGCAGCTTCTGAAACAGGGGGATGGTCGTGTCGACGCCGCCGATGACGACCTCGTTCAGCGAACGCTTCAGACGGGCGATGGCCTCTTCGCGGTCGCGACCGTGCACGATCAGCTTGCCGATCAAGCTGTCGTAATAGGGCGGGATCGAATAGCCGGCGTAGATGGCGCTATCCAGGCGCACGCCCAGGCCGCCCGGTGCATGGAAGTCGGTGATCTTGCCCGGCGACGGGGTGAAGGTCTCCGGGTTCTCGGCGTTGATCCGCACCTCGATGGCGTGGCCTTTGAACTCGATGTCGTCCTGGGTGAACGACAGCGGCAGACCGGCGGCGATGCGCACCTGTTCGCGTACCAGATCGACGCCGGTGATCATTTCCGTAACTGGATGCTCGACCTGCAGGCGGGTGTTCATCTCGATGAAGAAGAACTCGCCGTCCTCCCACAGGAACTCGATGGTGCCGACGCCCAGATAGCCGATGGCGGCGATGGCCTTGTTGACCGTCTCGCCGATCTGCTTGCGACCCTCGGCCGACAGGGCGGGCGAGGGGGCCTCTTCCAGCACCTTCTGGTGACGGCGTTGCAGCGAGCAGTCGCGTTCGCCCAGGTGGACGACATTGCCGTGGCTGTCGGCGATGACCTGGATCTCGATGTGGCGCGGCTTCTGGAGGTAGCGCTCCATATAGACGGCGCCGTTTCCGAAGGCGGCCTTGGCCTCGGACTGGGCGGTCTGGACAGCCTCGACCAGATCGTCAGGCGTCAAGGCGACCTTCATGCCGCGTCCGCCGCCGCCCGCCGCCGCCTTGACGATCAGAGGGAAGCCGATGGATTTGGACGCCTCAATCGCGGCCTCGACGGTCTCGACTTCGCCATCCGAGCCGGGGACGACGGGGATGCCGGCGTCCTTGACCGTCTGTTTGGCGCTGATCTTGTCGCCCATCACCCGGATATGCTCGGGCTTGGGGCCGATGAAGGTCATGCCATGGGCCTCGACGATCTCGGCGAAGCGGGCGTTTTCGGACAGGAAGCCATAGCCAGGGTGGATCGCCTGGGCGCCGGTGATCTCGGCCGCCGCGATGATCGAGGGGATGTTCAGATACGACTTTGCGGCCGAGGCGGGGCCGATGCAGACGCTCTCGTCGGCCAGCCGCACCCACATGGCGCCGCGGTCGGCTTCCGAGTGCACGGCGACGGTGGAGATGCCCATCTCCTTGCACGCCCGGTGGATGCGCAGCGCGATCTCGCCGCGGTTGGCGATCAGGACCTTGGTGAACACGGCTTAGGCTTCCAGCAGGACGAGGGGTTCGCCGAACTCGACCGGCTGGGCGTCGCCGACCAGGATTTCGGCCACCACGCCGTCGCGCGGGGCCTGGATCGGGTTCATCGTCTTCATGGCTTCGACGATCAGCAGGGTCTGGCCCTTCTTGACCTTGTCGCCGGGCTGGACGAAGGCCGGGGCCTCCGGCGAGGCCTGCAGATAGGCTGTGCCGACCATCGGCGACTTCACCTCTTCGCCGGCGCGGGCGACGATGGTGGCGGGGTCCGACGGCATGGCGGCCGGCGCAGCAGCGGCGGCGGGCGCAGCGGCGACCGGAGCGGGGGCGGCGGCGTACTGAACCGGGGCGGCGTTGACGGTCACTTCGCGCGCCACGCGGATGCGCAGTTCGCCGCGCTCGACCTCGACTTCCGTCAGATCGGTCTCGTTCAGGATCTCGGCCAACTGGCGAACCAGGGCGGCGTCGATTTCGGCGTGTTTCTTGTCATCGGCCATTGGAGTTGCGCCTTGTCTTTCGTGGTCTTTGATAAACGGGACGGGGCTCAGCCGCGTTCCCGAACCTGGGTGAGGGCCGCCTGGACGGCCAGTTCATAGCCCGCCGCGCCGAAGCCGGCGATGACGCCGGTCGCCGCGGAGGACACATGGGAGTGATGGCGAAACGCCTCGCGCGCCGCCGGATTGGACAGATGCAACTCGATCACCGGGATCGACAGCGTCTTCAGCGCATCGTGCAGCGCCACCGACGTATGCCCATAGGCCGCCGGATTGAGGATCAGGGCGTGGGCGCCCTCGCGCGCCTCTTGGATCCAGTCGACCAGCACGCCTTCATGGTTGGTTTGGCGAAACACGATCTGCGCCTTGCCGGCCGCCCGGACGCAGCGCTGCTCGATGTCCGCCAGGGTGTCGCGGCCATAGATGTCCGGCTCCCGAACCCCGAGCAGGTTCAGATTGGGGCCGTTCAGCACATGAATGACGGGCGTTTCGGCCATGGTTCCAGAATCGATCCGGCGCAGCGCGGCGCAAGAGGGGCCTTTTAGCGGACGCAGGGCGTGGGTCAAACGCTCGCGGCGTCGAACCTTACCCGACGTTACGTGCGATGGCGTGGATTTCGCAGCGCCGGCCGCCATCGTCCCTGGTCGGGACGGCCTGAGGGAGCGCCGAGGATGCGCCAGGACGGCAAACTGATCCTGAGAACCGTGGTGGCGACCTTCGCGGCCCTGGCCGTCGCGGTCGGCGCCTTCCTGTTTGAGGCGGGCTGAGCGCACAGTCTGGCGAACCGGCCTGTCACCGTCTATCTGACGCGCGACGGTCGGCGAGGCGAAGGTCAGGAAGAATGCGCGTGCACCAGATCCATCTCAATGGCGAGCCACGTCAGGTCCAGGCCGCCACCATCCTGGCCCTGGTCGAGGAACTGTCGCTGGACCCGCGCAAGGTCGCCGTCGAACGCAATCTCGAGATCGTGCCCAAGTCCCTTCATGCCGCTACGCCCGTGGCCGCAGGCGACCGTATCGAACTGGTCCAGTTCGTCGGCGGCGGGTGATCAGATCAAATCCGGCTACGACGGGTTCCCCCGCGCGCCTGAGAGGCCTAGGTCAGCATCCATGACCGATACAGCCAACGAAACCTGGTCCGTCGCCGGCCGCACCTTCAACTCGCGCCTGATCGTGGGCACCGGCAAATACGCCGACTACGCCCAGAACGCCGCCGCCGCCGAGGCGGCCGGGGCCGAGATCGTGACCGTCGCCGTGCGCCGCGTGAACCTGTCCGATCCGACCCAGCCGATGCTGGTCGACTATGTGAAGCCGGATCGCTTTACCTTCCTGCCCAACACCGCCGGCTGTTTCACGGGCGAGGATGCGGTCCGGACTCTGCGCCTGGCGCGCGAGGCCGGGGGATGGAGCCTGGTCAAGCTGGAAGTGCTGTCCAACACCGCCCACCTGTATCCCGACATGATCGAGACGCTGCGGGCGCTGGATCTGCTGATCAAGGACGGGTTCGACGTCATGGTCTATTGCACCGACGACGTCGTGATGGCCAAGCGGCTGGAAGACGCCGGCGCCGCCGCCATCATGCCCGCCGCCGCCCCGATCGGCTCGGGCCTGGGCATCCAGAACGAGGTCAACGTCCGCCTCATCGTCGAACAGGCCAAGGTGCCGGTGCTGGTCGATGCGGGCGTCGGTACGGCCTCGGACGCGACCCGCGCGATGGAGCTGGGTTGCGACGCCGTCCTGATGAACACCGCCATCGCCGGCGCCAAGGACCCCATCCGCATGGCCCGGGCCATGAAGCACGCCGTCATCGCCGGCCGCGACGCCTATCTGGCCGGGCGGATGGCCAAGCGGAAGTATGCCGACCCGTCGTCGCCGCTGGCGGGACTGATCTGATCCAACCGTCTCCTCCCCGCTTGGCGGGGAGGGGGACCGCGAAGCGGTGGAGGGGTTCTTCAAGTCTCACGGGCCACCGATGCGGTGAAGAGCCCCTCCGTCTCTTCGCTGCGCTTCGAGCCACCTCCCCATGGATGGGGAGGAGACGATGTTCAGCCATCGCAATGTCGCTGGCCCCTCCCAAACGATTTCAATCGCTTGCTGATTTATGTCCCCCGTCTCCCGTCCACGGGGTCAAACGGGCCCATAATACATCCGTCTCGTCGCATGGAGGGCTCGCCTGGCCTGCGACCTTGCGGCGGCGAGAGCGGATGGAACGGGAGCGGGTCTGAAACGGCCTGCGCTGACGGCGACACACGGTGCGCCGCCGGAGGGTCGAGGGGGATACTCGATCGCACTCGGGACGGTCCTCGCAGGGACCGCCGACCCGTCGCAGGCTTATGGGGTTAGGCGATAAGACCGCCACCGCTCGGCGCCCCGAGCTTGCAGGCCAACCTTCCGCGCGGAGCGTCCATCCTTCGTCGAAACGGTAACACTACAAATCAACTCCGGGCGAAGGCCCGGCGCTCCGCCCAGCCCTCCAGACTTCGCTGCGACCGCGCGAAGCCGATAACCCGTGTCCGGAGACCCGCATGGCCCGCCCCAAACCTCGCCGTCCCAAACCCGGTCGCGGTCTCCCGCCGCCTTACAGACAGACGCCCGAGGAAGAGGCCGAGGATGACCGTCTTCGCGCCCTGCTGGAACTCGAATACATCCGGCTGGACGCCATCCTGGTTGAGAAACAGGCCGAGGCCGCCGAACGGGCGCGCATCAGGGCGATGAATGGTCATCCGCCCGCTGAGCCGGTCGCGCTTCGCCCCGCCGAATTTCGGGTCGGAGATGTCTTCGCTAGTCGTCCAGCAGCGCCTGCAGCAACGGATGGGCCAGGACCGGGGCCGCCAGACGCACCACGGCCTGGGGGTCTTCCAGGCGGACGGCGGCCGTCGCATCGGCGACGATGAAGTCGGCGTGGGTGCGCGACGGTTCGGTCAGGCGTTCGTGGCCCGGACGCACCGTTGCCAGATATTGCGCCACGACCGAATCCGCCGACCGGCCCCGCTCGGCCTGGTCGCGCAGCAGGCGGCGGATGAAGCGGATGTCGGCAGGGGTGTCCACGAAGACCCGGATGTCGAACAGGGCGGTCAGATCGGGGGTGCACAGAACATGCGTGCCCTCGACGATCACCAATTCGGCCGCCGGGATCGGCTCGCCGCCCGGCTCGCGGCCGTGATGGATGAAGGAATAGACCGGCGCCGTCACCGCGCGGCCGGCCTTCAGTGCCTTCAGGTCCGCGATCATCAGGTCGTGATCGCGCGCCGTCACATCGTCGAAGTCGAAGTTCGCGGCGTCGAAGCCGGGCAGGGAGGCCGCGTCCTTGTAATAGCTGTCCTCGCGCACCAGCGCGGCCGAACCTTCCGGCAGGGCCGACACCAACGCCTCCGCCAGGGTGCTTTTGCCGGAGCCGGAGCCCCCCGTGATCGCGATCAATATGGTCATGGGCGGCCTTCTAGAGCGGTCGCGCCGCCAACGCCACGGGGGACGATCCGCCGCGCCGTGGCTGACGCTACGTCACGTTGCTTATCGCCGATCACCGATGTTAGCGTCGGCTCAAGCGTCGCATCAAAGCAGACGCATCCAAGGGACAAGGATACGACATGCTGGGCTTGATGCAGGACTGGCCGCTGACGGTCGACAAGATCATCGACCACGCCAAAAACTGGCATGGCGAGCGCGAAGTGGTGACGCGCTCGGTCGAGGGGCCCATCGTCCGCACGACCTACGCCCAGATCCACGAGCGGGCCAAACGCGTGTCCAGCGCGCTGAAGGACTGGGGCGTCCAGCCTGGCGACCGCGTCGCCACCCTGGCCTGGAACACCGCCAACCATATCGAGGCTTGGTACGGCATCATGGGCATCGGCGGGGTGTGCCATACCCTGAACCCGCGCCTGTTCCCCGAACAGCTCGTCTACATCATCAATCACGCCGAAGACCGGATCATCTTCGTCGACCTGACCTTCGTGCCGCTGCTGGAAGCGATCCTGCCGCATATCCCCAAGGTCGAGCGCGTCGTCATTATGACCGACGCCGCCCACATGCCGCAGACGAAGCTGCCCAAGGCCGTCGCCTATGAGGACGCGATCGCCGGTCAATCGACCGACGTGGTTTGGGGCGACTTCGACGAACAGACGGCCTGCGGCCTCTGCTACACATCCGGCACCACGGGCAATCCGAAGGGCGTGCTGTATTCGCACCGCTCCAACTTCCTGCACACCTTCATGGGCCTTCAGGCCACGGTGATGGGCGCTACGCCCAAGGAGGTGATCCTGCCGGTCGTGCCGATGTTCCACGCCAACGCCTGGGGCATCGCCTTCGCCGGTCCCGCCGCCGGCACCAAGCTGGTGATGCCGGGCGCCAAGATGGACGGTCAGTCGATCTATGAGCTGATCGAACAGGAGGGCGTCACCTTCTCGGCCGCCGTGCCGACCGTCTGGCAGGGCCTGTTCGCCCACATGAAACAGAACGGCCTGGGCTTCTCGACCCTGAAGCGCGTGCTGATCGGCGGTTCGGCCTGCCCCGAAAGCCTGATCCGCGGCTTCCAAGACGATTTCGGCGTCGAGGTGACCCATGCCTGGGGCATGACCGAGACCTCGCCCATCGGCACCATCGCCAACCTGCCGCCCGAAATCCTGAAGCTCTCGTACGACGAGCAGATGAAGTACCGCCTGAAGCAGGGCGTGCCGCCGCTGGGCGTCGAGCTGAAGCTGAAGGACGAGGCGGGCGCTGAACTGCCTCACGACGGCGCCACCTTCGGTCGTCTGATGGTCAAGGGGCCGACGATCAGCCGCGCCTACTTCAAGGAAGATGGCTCGATCCTGGACGACGAAGGCTTCTTCGACACCGGCGATGTGGCCACGGTCGACGACCTGGGCTTCATGCAGATCACCGACCGCGCCAAGGACGTGATCAAGTCTGGCGGCGAGTGGATCAGCTCCATCGAGATCGAGAACATCGCCGTCGGCCACCCCAAGGTCGAGATCGCAGCCGTCATCGGCGCGGCCCACCCCAAATGGGACGAACGGCCCGTGCTGATCCTGAAGCTCAAGCCCGACGAGACGCTGGACAAGCAGGAGCATCTGGACTTCCTGACCGGCAAGATCGCCAAATGGTGGATGCCCGACGATGTGGTCGCCGTGGACGACATCCCGCTGGGCGCGACCGGCAAGATCGACAAGAAGCTTCTGCGCGACCGGATGAAGGACTATCGTCTGCCGACCGCTGCCTAAGTTAGAACAGGAGCCTGAATGCCGACCAGAAAGCCCGTACCCGCCATTCTGCCCTGGCTGACGGCGCTTGCGGCGGCGCCCTTTGTGCTGATCGTGGCGGCCGTCACGGCGACGCGGTTCGGCGGGCTCGATCTGGCGATCGGCTATGACCTGCTGACCTGGACCGTGGCGCGCATCCTGGCCTGGGTCGGTCTGGCGGCGGCTCTGGCGGCGGCGGTGCTGGCGCTGCGCGACCTGAAGGGCAGGGGTCTTTATGCGCTGGCGGCGCTAGCTCTCTCGGGCGCGACCGTCGCCGGCTTTGTCTGGCGTCAGGGCCAGGATGCGACGCCCCATCCGCGTGACGTGAGCACCAATCTTGACGAGCCTCCGGGCCTGCCGCGCGCCGCCGGCGTGCGCAGCGGCGCGCCGCAGACCTGTGACGGCGTGGACGCCGTCCCGACCCAGGTCCTGGCCCAGCAGGCGACCTCGGCCCTGGTCGACGCCGGCTTCGTCGTCACCCGCGCCACAACCTTCCAGGTCGAAGCCGTGCACGCCGGCGCCTGGTTCGGTTTCGCCACCGACGCGGTCGTCCGCATCCGCCCCGGCCGTACCGACATCCGCGTCGCCGCCCGCGACAGTCGTCCCGACGGCGGCGCCACCTGCCGTCTCGCCGCGAAAATCACCCGAAACCTGGAGGCGGGACGCTAAGCCAGCCGGAACTGCGCCGACAGGCCGGGCGCGCCATCGCTGATCGCCGCGCCGTCCTCGACCAGCTTGATCAGATGCGCCAGCACCGACAGCGACGCCGCCGGCCACAGCCGCTGATCGACGGCGGCGTACAGAACCGGGACCATCTCCGCGATCGTGCGGTCCCCTGCCTCGAGCCGCTGAAGAACTTGCGCCTCCCGCTCCAGTCGATGCGCGCGATAGGCTTCCAGAAACGGCCGCACCTGCGTCACCGGCGCTCCGTGCGTCGGCCACAACACGTCGAAATCACGCGCGATCACCGCCTCCAGGCTGGCCATATACTGACGCATGTTCCCATCCGGCGGCGCCACGACCGTCGTCGACCAGCCCATGACATGGTCGCCGCAAAACAGCGCGTTCTCCTCGCGCAAGGCGAAGGCTATGTGATTGGACGCGTGACCGGGCGTGAACATCGCCTCGATCGTCCAGCCGTCGCCTTCGATGACCTCGCCGCCCGTCAGCACGACATCGGGCGCGAAGTCGGCATCGTCATCTTCATCGAGCGTACCCGACGCATGCGTTTCCCGCACCGGAGGCCGGGCCGCCCAAATCCGTGCTCCGGTCGCCTCGGCGAACGGCCGGGCTAAAGGCGCATGATCTCGGTGCGTATGCGTCACCAGCACATGGCTGACCCGCCGCCCCTCGACCGCCGCCATCAGCGCCGCCAGATGCGCTTCATCCAGCGGCCCCGGATCAATCACCGCGACCTCGGCCCCTGGATCCGGTCGGCCGACGATATAGGTCCCCGTCCCGGTGAAGGTGAACGGCCCCGGATTGTCGGCGATCACCCGCTGGATCAATGGCGACACCTGATCGCGCCGCCCATAGGCGAAGTCGAACGCCCTTACGAACGGAATCATCGGCACGGCCGCGTTTGGCGCAGAGCTTGCGTTAACGTCTCGGTAATCATGCCTGGAGCGCCCCAATGGCCCGTTCGATCGCCAATGCTGTATCAAATCGGCTCCCGTTCGTCGCGGCGGCGATCCTGTGTCTCGCCGCGGTGCAACTGATCGCCGCCTCCTGCACGCCGGAGCCCGCACCCTATGCGGCGCGGGTGATGATCCAACGTTGAACATATACTGACACTTATGAGCGGCAGCCAGCCAAGCTGATCCAAGAGGCCTACCTTCGGTCGTTTTCTGGCCTGCTAAAGCGGGTGTGTCGTCTCTGTGACAGGTTCGTCTCAGTTGTGGCGTGAATGCGTCTTCGCGCTGGACTTACTTCAAGCGTTGGTATGCTCTCTCGCGCAACCAGCTATTCGGCTGGCACACGGATATGGATTCGGTGGGCTGCAATCGCGGCTCTACATCGATCATGGGAGAGCTATCCTTGAATAACGTCAAATATCGCCGCAGCTTGCTGGCCACTACCATGATTGGTGGCGCCGCACTGGCTATGGCGGCTAGCCCTTCATTCGCTCAGTCGCAGGACGGCACTACCGAGGTCGGTGAAATCGTCGTGACCGGCTCGCGGATCGTGCGCCAGGACTATGTCGCAAACAGCCCCGTGGCCACCGTCAGCGCCGAGCAGATTCAGGCGCGCGGCGATGTGAACGTCGAGCAGATCCTCAACCAGCTTCCGCAAGTTGTGCCCGGCCTGTCGGCCAACTCAAACAACCCGGCCAACGGTTCGGCGACCGTCGATCTGCGCGGCCTCGGCCCGAGCCGCACTCTGGTGCTGGTGAACGGCCGTCGCTTCGTTCCCTACGACAAATCGAACGCCGTCGACCTGAACAGCATTCCTGCCGCGTTGATCGAGCGCGTAGAAGTCGTGAGCGGCGGTGCCTCGGCGACCTACGGCTCCGACGCTCTGGCCGGCGTGGTCAACTTCATCTTCAAGGACAACTTCGAAGGTCTGGCGGTCAACACTCAATACGGCGTCTCCGGCTTCGGCGACGGCGAGCAGTTCAACGCCTCGGCCATGTTCGGCGCCAATATCGCTGACGGTCGCGGTAATGTGACCGGCTTCGTCGGCTATGCCGACCGTGACGGCTTCCTGCCGAACGAAGATCGTCCCTGGGCGCTCAGCAGCAACGCAGGCGGTTCCGGCACCGGCATCTATGGTGGTCTGAACAACCTCGGCACCAACAACTATACGGCCGTCGGCTGCTCGACGGCGCCGACCCCTTGCCGCCGCTCGTTCCGTACCGCTGGCGTCCCAGGACAGTTCAACAACGACTTCGGCTTGGGCGCTTCCAGCGACCGTTACGATTTCGCACCGGTCAACCTGCTGCAGTCGCCGTCGGAACGCTACAATGCGGTTCTGTTGGGTCACTATGACATCAACGACACCTTCACGGCGTTCACCGAAGTCTTCTATACCAACACCCGCAACAACATTCAGTTGGCGCCGACGCCGGCGACCGGGATCAACATCCCTTACGGCAACTACTTCGTGCAGAACTACCCCGCGCTGCTAGCCTACGCCAACTCGCGCCCCAATCCGACGGCTCCGCTGAACTTCGATCGTCGTATGGCTGAAGTCGGCGCCCGCGTCGAGAGCCACGACACCAACGTCCTTCAGTTCAATGGCGGTCTTCGCGCCAACTTGGGCGGCGACTGGAAGGCTGAAGGCGTTTATGCCTACGGCCGCACGGAACTGCGCACCTCGATTGAAAACGATGTGTCGCGTTCGCGTCTGGCCGCCGCGCTGGCCGCCGGCGGTACGGCGACGAGCTGCGCCGCGTCTTCGCTGCAACTCTTCCCGGGCTGTGTTCCGGTCAATCTGTTCGGCGCCGGCACCATCACCCCGCAGGCCGCAAACTTCATTCGCCTGAACTTCGCCGACACCAGCATCTTTGAACGTCAGAACCTGACCTTCAACGTCACCGGCACCGCCTTCGAACTGCCCGCCGGTCCGCTGTCGGTCGCTTTCGGCGCCGAATATCGTGAAGACAAGCTGAGCTTCACGCCGGACGCCGCCAAGGCTTCGGGCGACATCTTCGGCTTCAACGCCGAGCGCCCTGTCGCTGGTCGTACGGAATCGAAGGAACTCTATGCGGAAGCTGTAATCCCGCTGGTTCGCGACGTGCCGTTCATCAAGTCGCTGGAGCTGGAAGTCGGCGCCCGCATGGCGGACTACGACACGGTCGGCAAGATTTACGCGTACAAGGCTGGCGGCTCGTGGGAGCCTGTCGACAGCCTGCGCTTCCGCGGCATCTATCAACGCGCCGTGCGTGCGCCGAACGTCTTTGAGCTGTTCCAAGCCAACGACCAAGGCTTCCCGGCGGTTCTGGACCCTTGCACCACGCGTAACCCGTCGTCGGGCGCCTCTCGTACCCTGTCGGCTGGCGTGCGGAACTTCTGCACCGCGCAACTTGGTTTCGATCCGGTGGCCACCGGCTTCGTCGCTCAGAACACGCAAACAGAGTCGTTCTTCTACGGCAACCCGAACCTGACCGAAGAAACGTCGGACACGGTCACGCTGGGCGCTGTCTGGCAGCCGACCTTTGTTCCGGGTCTGTCGATGTCGCTCGACTACTATGACATCAAGGTCGAGGACTACATCGGCACCATCTTCGGCGGCGTTTCCGGCATCGTGAACCAGTGCTTCGCGGCTGGCGCCGCAGCTTCGGGCGCGACGGGCGCTCCGGTCTCGGCAGTTGCAGAGTGCAACAACGCTGGCATCGGTCTGCCTCTGATCTATCGTGATCCGGCCGGAAACCTGAAGGCGCGCGCACCGCTGGGCAACGTCTCGCAACTGCAAACCAGCGGCGTGGACTTCTCGACGCGTTACGGCTGGAACGTTCCGTGGGGCGGCGGCTTCTGGGGTCAGAAGCTGGACGTCGCTGTCAACCTGACCTACCTGGACAGCTACGAGCTGGACGGCATCGAGTATAAGGGCACGGTCGGCGCCTACAACATCAGCGCCAGCCTGCCGGAATGGAAGGCAAACGTTTCGCTCGGCTACGACTTCGGTCCGGTCCGCGTGAACTATTCCGGCACCTACATCGACGCCATGGACAACCAGGGCAACATCCCTGACTTCCAGGACGGCGGCTATGTCGGCACCGACTCCTATTGGTACCACGACGTCAGCGCCTCGTATGATTTCAACGACAACGTTGAAATCTTCGGCGGCGTTCGCAACCTGGCGGACAAGGCCCCGCCGGTGTTCGACAACGCCAACGACGGCAACACCGACCCGAACAACTTCGACGTGGTCGGCCGCTACTTCTTCGTGGGCGCTCGCCTGAAGTATTGATCCGTCTCGGATCACCGACACTGAGGCGGCGGGGCAACGCTCCGCCGCCTTTTTCGTTTAAGCGGCGCCGTAGAAAAACCATTCGGGCGGGCGAGCGTTACGGATCGTCGCCATTGTGCGACGCGCCCCTTCAAGGAAGATCATGCTGAAATTTGTCGTTCCCGGACTGTCGGTCCTGTCGCTGCTGGCTGTCGGCGCGGCGGTCGCTCAAACGCAGGATGGACCGATCGTGACGGGTAATCGCTCGGGCGAGACCGCCGATGCGTTGAAGACGCGGGAGGCCATCGCCTATGCACGGCCGTTGCCGCGGGGCGCGCCGAGCGCCGACTATCCGCTGGTGGCGTGGTGCGATGCGCTGGTGACCGGACATGCTGATCTGGGCGAGACGCTGACGTCGCGCGCGCCGGAGGATGTCGAGCTGGTGCGTCTGGGTCGTCTCGAAGCCCAGGATTTCCGCAGCGCCCTGGCGGCGGCTGCGCCGCGTCAGTCGGCGGCTTCGAAGGCCGAGGCTGAGCAGGCGGTCGCCGCCGTCAAGGCGCAGTGGGCGCCGTTGATGGCAAACCCCGACGCCGAGGCGCGCAGCCAGTCGTTCGGCCTGTTCTTCGGTCTGCCGGGTCGCTGCGAGCACGCCGCGCGCCGCCTGCGCGACAACATCACCACGCCGCCCGCCACGCTGGAGAGCGTTGGCATCAACTGATCGGTTCGGCTGTTACCGGATGACAGACGGCGGCTTGAGCCCGGCTCAAGCCGCCGTTTCGCGTTTGGCGGCGTAGGGATCGTAGTTGAGGATGGGCGCCAGCCAGCGCTCAGCCGTGGCGACGTCCCAGCCCTTGCGGCGGGCGTAGTCCTCGACCTGGTCCAGATCGATCTTGCCCACGCCGAAATAATGGCTGCCCGGATGGCCGAAGTAGAGGCCCGACACCGAGGCTGGCGGCGTCATGGCGTAGCTTTCGGTCAGGGCCATGCCGGCGTGGTCTTCGGCCTGCAGCAGGCGGAACAGGGTGGCCTTTTCCGTGTGATCGGGCTGGGCGGGATAGCCGGGGGCAGGGCGGATGCCCTGGTATTGTTCGGCGATCAGCGCGTCGATGTCGGCCGTTTCGTCGGCGGCGTAGCCCCACAGTGTGGTGCGGACCGCCTTGTGCAGCCGTTCGGCGAAGGCCTCGGCCAGACGGTCGGCCAGGGCCGTCGCCAGGATGGCTGAATAGTCGTCGCCGGCGTCCTTGAACCGTTTGGCGATCTCCAACTCGCCGTGACCGGCGGTGACGGCAAAGGCGCCGATATAGTCTTCACCCTTCTCGGCGATGAAGTCGGACAGGGCCAGGTTCGGCTTGCCGTTCGACTTCTTGATCTGCTGGCGCAGGGTGTGGAAGCGGGCGATCTCCGCATCCCGGCTCTCGTCGGCATAGACGACGACATCATCGCCGTCGGCGTGGGCGGGCCAGAAGCCGACCACGCCCTTGGCCGTGAACCACTTCTCGTCGATGATCCGCTTCAGCATCACCTGCGCGTCGGCGAAAAGGTCACGCGCCGCCTCGCCGACGATCTCGTCGTCCAGGATCAGCGGATAGCGGCCGATCAGCTCCCAGCTTGCGAAGAAGGGCGTCCAGTCGATGTGGTCGGCCAAGTCCTGCAGGTCCCAGGCGTCGAACGCCTTCACGCCGAGGAAGGATGGTTTGCCGGGCATGGGCTGGGTGGGGTCGATGCGGAAGCGGTTCTCGCGCGCCTGGGCCAGGGTGGCTCGCGCCTTCACTTCTTGGCCGCGGGCATATTGCTCGCGGATGCGAATGTACTCGTCGCGGGTGGCGGCCTCGTTCTTCGCGCGCTCGGTCTTGGACAGCAGGCCCGAAACGACGCTGACGGCGCGCGACGCGTCGACGACATAGGTGGTCGAGCCCCGGCGGTAGGCGGGCTCGATCTTTACCGCCGTATGGGTGCGGCTGGTGGTGGCGCCCCCGATCAGCAGGGGGATGTTGAAGCCGCGCCGCTCCATTTCGGCGCCGACGAAGACCATTTCATCCAGCGACGGCGTGATCAGGCCGGACAGGCCGATGATGTCGACATTGTGCGCCTTGGCCTCGTCCAGGATGCGGTCGGCCGGGACCATGACGCCGAGGTCGATGACCTCGTAGTTGTTACATTGCAGCACGACGCCGACGATGTTCTTGCCGATGTCGTGGACGTCGCCCTTGACGGTGGCCATCAGGATGCGGCCCGCCTGCTCGCGCGGCTTGCCGGCCTTCTCGGCCTCCATGAAGGGCTCCAGCCAGGCGACGGCCTGTTTCATCACGCGGGCGGATTTCACCACCTGCGGCAAGAACATCTTGCCCGAGCCGAACAGGTCGCCGACCACGTTCATCCCATCCATCAGCGGGCCTTCGATCACGTGCAGCGGGCGCTCTGAAGCCAAGCGCGCCTCTTCGGTGTCGACCTCGATAAACTCCGTGATGCCGTTAACCAGGGCGTGTTCGATCCGCTTGCCAACCGGCTGGTCGCGCCATTTCAGATCGACGACGCGGGCCTGACCCTTCTCGCCCTTGTAGCGGGGCGCCATGTCGACCAGACGCTCGGTATTCGAGACATTGGTCCGCTGCGGCCGGTTCAGGATCACATCCTCGACCGCCTCGCGCAGTTCGGCGTCGATGTCGTCATAGACCGGCAGGTCGCCGGCGTTGACGATTCCCATGTCCATGCCGGCGTTGATGGCGTGGTACAGGAAGACGCTGTGGATTGCGCGGCGCACCGGCTCGTTGCCGCGGAAGCTGAACGAGACGTTCGACACGCCGCCCGAGATGCGGGCGTAGGGCAGGGTGCGTTTGATCTCCCGCGTCGCCTCGATGAAATCGACGGCGTAGTTGTCGTGCTCCTCGATCCCTGTCGCTACGGCGAAGATGTTGGGGTCGAAGATGATGTCTTCAGGCGGGAAGCCGACCTCGTTGATCAGGATGTCATAGGCGCGGGTGCAGATCTCAATCTTGCGGGCGGCGGTGTCGGCCTGGCCGACCTCGTCGAAGGCCATGACCACGACGGCGGCGCCGTAGCGCAGGCATTTGATCGCATGGTCGCGGAAGGCCTGTTCGCCCTCCTTCATGCTGATCGAGTTGACGATCGGCTTGCCCTGAACGCATTTCAGGCCCGCCTCGATCACCTCCCATTTGGAGCTGTCGATCATCACCGGCACGCGGGCGATATCGGGCTCGGCCGCGATCAGGTTCAGGAAGGTCCGCATGGCGACGACGCCGTCCAGCAGGCCTTCGTCCATATTGACGTCGATGATCTGGGCGCCAGCCTCGATCTGCTGGCGTGCGACGTCCAAGGCGGCCGAATAGTCGCCCTCGACCACCAGCTTGCGGAATTTGGCCGAGCCGGTGACGTTGGTCCGCTCGCCGACATTGATGAAGGTGGGACGCATCAGAATGTAGGGCCCTTAATCGAAAGCAATTTGCGGCGGTGCCAAGCGCTTTTCTTGATGGACCGCGCGCGTCGGCAGGACCGAATCGAAACTGCCGTTGATGTCATCGCTTCACGTACGCCGCGACTGTTGAGAAACAGCCAAGACCGAACTGGATATCCATTTGGGCCTGCAATGGATACGCCGCGTCCAGCCATTATTGAGTCGCAGGCCGCTAGAAGCCGATTTACATCTTTCTCACTCTGTAGAATCTCATAGCTCCAACCGACATCCAACTCGGTGCGAAGCTCAAAGCTGCCAATCGCAACTTCAACTAATGAGAAGTCCTCGCCCGATCCCAGCCGAAATAGGATCGCTTTTTCTGATTCATGGTCGATCGAGCATTGAGGATTCTCACGGGAGAACTGCCGCAACTGCTCGCGGAGGCTGCGGAAAGCAGCGACCTCTGCGGTCTTGCTCACGCCACCATCTCGAACGGTTCGAGGCCGGATAGCCGCAAGGCCACCGGTCGATCCGGGATGGCGCGCGGCTTCAGCGGCGCGACCTCTTCGGCGACGTGCCTGATATGATCCGGCGTTGTGCCGCAGCAGCCGCCGACGATGTTGACCAGGCCTGAGGCGGCCCATTCCTCGATGAAGTGGGCGGTCTCGTGCGGTTCCTCGTCGTACTGGCCCATGGCGTTGGGCAGGCCGGCGTTGGGGTAGGCGGCGACCAAGGTGTCGGCGACGCGGCTCAGCTCGGCGATGAAGGGTCGCATTAGGTCGGCGCCCAGGGCGCAGTTGAAGCCGACGGCGAAGGGTTTGGCGTGGCGCACGCTGTTCCAGAAGGCTTCCGCCGTCTGGCCCGACAGGGTGCGGCCCGAGCGGTCGGTGATGGTGCCCGAAATCCAGATGGGCAGGGCGTCTAGCCCCTCGTCTTCCAGGTCCTTGATCGCCTTGATCGCGGCCTTGCAGTTCAGCGTGTCGGTGATGGTCTCGATCAGATAGAGATCGACCCCGCCCTCGTTCAGGGCCTTCACCTGATGGCGATAGGCCTCATAGACCTGGTCGAAGGTCACGCTGCGGGCGCCGGGGTCGTTCACGTCGGACGACATCGACAGCATCTTGTTCAGCGGACCGATCGAGCCGGCGGCGAAGCGCGGCTTGTGCGGCTCCTTTTCCGTCCATCGGTCGGCCGAGGCGCGGGCCAGTTTCGCGCCTTCCAGATTGATGTCCCACACCGCCTGGGCGTCCAGAGCGTAGTCCTCCTGGGCGATGGTTGTGCCCGAGAAGGTGTTGGTCTCGCTGATGTCGGCGCCGGCGCCGAAATACTGGTCGTGCAGGTCGGCGATGACGTCGGGGCGGGTGATGCAGAGGATGTCGTTGTTCCCCTTCATCTGGTGTTTCTCGTCATAGCCGTTGGCGGCGACGAAGCGGTCGGCGCGGAAGTCGGCTTCGTCCAGCCCGCGACGCTGGATCATGACACCCCAACTGCCATCGAGGACCAGGATGCGTTCCTTGGCCGCCTGATGCAGGGCGGCGATGCGTTCTGCGCGAGTCATTGGGCTGCCGCCGTCTCGCGCACGCCCAGAACGCGACAGATCGCATAGACGAGGTCGGCGCGGTTCAGGGTGTAGAAGTGGAAGTCCGAGAAACCCTCTTCCTGCAGACGCGCGCAGGTCTCGGCGGCGACGGAGGCGGCGAGCAGTTTGCGGGTTTCGGGATCGTCGTCCAGGCCGTCGAAATGCGCCTTCAGCCACTCAGGGATGCTGGCGCCGCACGCGTCGCACATCCGCGTCAGGCCGGCGAAGTTTGACACCGGCATGACGCCGGGGATCAGGGGGATGGTGACGCCCGCCGCCCGCACCCGGTCGCGGAACCGCAGGAAGGCGTCGATGTCGAAGAAGAACTGGCTGACCGCGCGGGTCGCGCCGGCGTCGACCTTGGCCTTCAACACATCGATGTCGTGATCGATGGAGGGGCTTTCGGGATGGCGTTCGGGATAGGCGCCGACCGTGACGTCGAAGCCGCCGATGCGGTTGATGGCGGCGGTCAGTTCGGTGGCGTTGGCGTAGCCGTCGGCGCGCGGCTGATAGACGCCGCCGATCCCGGCACCACCGGGCGGATCGCCGCGCAGAGCCACGATGTGATCGACGCCGATCGCCTTGTACCCTTCGATGACCTCGTCGACTTCTTCGCGGCTGGCCTCGACGCAGGTCAGGTGGGCGGCAGGGCGTAGCGAGGTCTCGGTGATGATGCGCTGGACTGTGCGGTGGGTCCGCTCGCGGGTCGAACCGCCGGCGCCGTAGGTGACGGAGACGAAGGCGGGGTTCAGCGGCTCCAGACGGCGGATCGCCTTCCACAGATTGGCCTCGGCCTCATCGGTCTTTGGCGGGAAGAATTCGAACGAGACGCGCACGTCGTCGCGGTTGGACCCCGCGCGAGCGACAGGGCCCAGGGGCGACAGCAGCAGGGCGCGGGCGTCAGCTAAGGAGGCCATCAGGCGGTCTTTCTGTCCTGGACGCGGCGTTCCGCCGTCCAGATGGTCACAGTCAGGCCCTCGGCGTCATGCGGCAGGGCGATGGGGGCGGAGGGCGTAAGGCCGCCGTCCTGCAGCCAGCCTTTGATCTCGCTGTCGGCGAAACCCAGACGGCGATGCTGGTGCGCCTCGCGCATGTGTTCGAAGTCGTGGGGGGCGAAGTCGATGATGACCAGACGGCCGTTCGGACTGACCAGGCGGGCGGCCTCGGCGACGGCGGCGGACGGATCGGACAGGTAGTGCAGTACCTGATGCACGATCACCAGATCGGCGCTGGCGGCGGGCAGGCGGGTGGCGAAGATGTCGCCGTGGCGCAGTTCGACCTGTTCCACACCCGCCTTGGTGACGTTGGTGCGGGCGATGTTCAGCATGTTCTGGCTGAGGTCCAGCCCGACCGACATCTTCGCCTTCTTGCCGAACAGGGTCAGCATCCGGCCAGAACCTGTGCCCAGATCGACGACCCGTTCGAAGGGGCCGGGACCCACAGCCTTTTCCAGCGCCGCCTCGACGGCGCTTTCGCTGACGTAGAGCGAACGCAGGCGGTCCCACTGGGGCGCGACCTGTTCGAAATAGCTGGCGGCGGCTTCCTCGCGGTCCTTGCGGACCTCGTCCAGACGCCGATGATCGGCTTCACCGGCGTCTTCGGCCAGGATGTCCAGCACCGTGTCGATCAGCCGGCGCGCCTGGGCGTCATGCGACAGACGGTAATAGACGCGGGCGCCGTCGGGAAAGCGTTCGATCAGCCCGGCGTCGGTCATCAGCTTGAGATGGCGCGACACCCGGGGTTGGCTCTGGTCCAGGATGCGGGACATTTCCATGACCGACAGCTCTTCGCCCGCCAGCAGCGACAGAACGCGCAGACGGGTGGGTTCGCCGGCGGCGCGGAGGGCTTCGACAGTCTGATCTGCGGACAAACTCATATGCTCATATAAAGATATCCTTATATGATTTGGCAAGTGAAATCGGTTTCTTGGAAACGCGTCGACGGGAATGGTTTGTGCGCGCGTTAAAGCCCACAGACCCGTCTTGGAGTGATCTCATGCGTAGCCTGTTCATTGCCGCCCTTGCTCTCCCCGCCGCCAGTCCGGCGTTCGCCCAGAGCGATTTTCCCGAGATGCCAGCGCCTCAAATGTCTGGACCTGAAATGTCAGGGCGGCCCATGGGCGGACAGATGCGGCCGCCGGAGCGCGAAAACCTGGCCCAGATGCAGGCGCGCATGACCCAGATGTTCAACCGCCTAGACGCCAATGAAGACGGCGTGGTCGACGCCAGCGAACTGGCCAATGCGCGCGGCGGTCGTATGCTGACGCGCTTCGACGCCGATGCGGACGGGCGCATTACTCGCGAGGAGTTCGACGTGGGCCTCGCCGCCGCCTTCAAGGCGATGGACAAGAACGGCGACGGCGTGGTGACGGCGGACGAGCGGCCGCAGCGTCCCCGCTGAAGTCAGACGACGGGCGTCTTCAGCGGCTCGCCCGTGAAATGCGCCTGCAGATTTTCGATCAGCAGCATCAGCATGCCCTGCACCCCGGCGGTCGTGGCCCCGGCGGTGTGGGGCGTGAGAATGACATTGGGCACGTCGGCCCAGCGCGCTGGGTCCGTCGGCTCCTCGACGAAGACATCCAAGGCGGCCTGACCCAATGTCTCTAACTTCAAGGCGGCGATCAGGGCGTCCTCGTCCACGACCTGACCGCGCGAGACGTTGACCAGAAGGCCGTCGGGGCCAAGCGCCTCGATGATGTCCTGCGAGATCAGGCCGCGATTGGTCTCGTCCGCCTTGCAGGCGACGACCAGGATATCGCTGGCCTTGGCGAGCGCCAGCAGGCTGTCGGCGCGTGGCCATTCGGCGTCGTGCGGCCGCGGCCCCCACCAACTGACCGCCATTCGGAAGGCCTCGGCGCGGTCGGCGACGGCCTTGCCGATGTGGCCCAAGCCGATGATGCCCAGCTTCTGGCCGGCGAGCGACGTCGTGATGGTGCGCGTCTCGAAGGTCCAGCCGCCGGCGCGGACCTGACGGTCGCCCGAGGCGATCTGGCGGCGTGCTGCCAGGATCAAGCCCAAGGCGTGATCGGCGACATCCTCGTGATTGACGCCAGGGGCGTGGGTGACGGGCAGACCGCGCTGGCGGCACCAGTCGATGTCGATCCCGTCATAGCCGGAGGTGAAACAGGCCACGAGGTCGAGGTTCGGCAGGCGTTCGATCAGCGCCTTGTCCAGGGCCGCCTCGCCGGCGACGACCATGACGCGGATGTCGTGGGCGGCCTCGATCGGCGGACCTTCCCAGAAGCGATAGACGTCGTAGGCGCTCTCCAGAAATCCCGAGAGCGGCGCAAGATGCCGCTGCATGATGAGAACGGCGGGGCGTTGGGTCATGCAGCGGCTCCTCTTGTCAGGTCAGGCGATCAGCGGCCGAACTTCTGGTGCTGGATGCGCTTGGGTATGATGCTGTCGGCGCCCAGGCGGCGCATCTTGTCCTGTTCGTAGGCTTCGAAGTTGCCCTCGAACCATTCCACATGGCCGTCGCCCTCGAAGGCGAGGATGTGGGTGGCCAGACGGTCAAGGAACCAGCGGTCGTGGGAGATGACCACCGCGCAGCCGGCGAACTCTTCCAGAGCCTCTTCGAGGTTCTGAAGGGTTTCGATGTCCAGGTCGTTGGTCGGTTCGTCGAGCAGGATCAGATTGCCGCCCGAGGCCAGGGTCTTGGCCAGGTGGACGCGGTTGCGCTCACCGCCGGACAGCTGGCCGACCTTCTTCTGCTGGTCGCCGCCCTTGAAGTTGAAGCTGCCGACATAGGCGCGGGTGTTGATCT
Source organism: Brevundimonas sp. MEB006b (assembly GCF_030209705.1). Taxonomy (NCBI): domain Bacteria; kingdom Pseudomonadati; phylum Pseudomonadota; class Alphaproteobacteria; order Caulobacterales; family Caulobacteraceae; genus Brevundimonas; species Brevundimonas sp. MEB006b. The sequence goes on along the minus strand of NZ_JARVRL010000005.1, from coordinate 632,338 downwards.
CGCGCTTGCCGACCATCATCACGTCGGTGCCGCCCGAGATGGCCTGCCAGATGGTTTCGTCCGGCTTCAGGTCGTCACGCGACTGATCGACATAGGCCAGTTTAACGGTTTCACCGACCTTGATCGTGCCGCCGTCAGGCTGTTCTTGGCCGGTGATCAGCTTGAACATGGTCGACTTGCCGGCGCCGTTCGGGCCGATGACGCCGACGATGCCGTTGGGCGGCAGTTTGAAGGTCAGGTTGTCGAACAGCGTCTTGTCGCCGTAGGTCTTTTGCAGACCCTCGACTTCCAGAACGACGTTGCCGAGGCGCGGCCCGGGTGGGATCTGGATGTGGGCGTGCGTCTGGGCGCCGCGCATCGATTCCTGTTCCTCGACCATCCGCTCATAGGCGGCCAGACGGGCCTTGGACTTGGCCTGACGGGCCTTGGCGCCCGAACGCACCCATTCCAGTTCGCGGGTGAGGGCGCGCTGTCGGGCTTCGGATTCCGACTGCTCCTGCACGACGCGCTTGGTCTTGGCTTCCAGCCACGAGGAATAGTTGCCCTCGTGCGGGTGGCCCTTGCCGCGGTCCAGCTCCAGCGTCCACTTGGTGACGAGGTCAAGGAAGTAGCGGTCGTGGGTCACGAGGATGACGCAGCCGGGGAAGTTTTCCAGGTGGTGCTGCAGCCAAGCGACGGATTCGGCGTCCAAGTGGTTGGTCGGTTCGTCGAGCAGCAGCATGTCGGGCTTGGACAGCAGCAGTCGGGCCAAGGCCACTCGGCGCTTTTCACCGCCGGACAGATTGGTGACTTCCCAGTCGTCGGGCGGGCAGCGCAGGGCGCCCATGGCCTGGTCGATGCGGCTGTCGATGTCCCAGACGTCGCCGGCGTCGATCTTCTCCTGAAGGGAGGTCATCTCCTCCATCAGTTCGTCGGTGTAGCTTTCGCCCAGTTCGGCGGCGACTTCGTTGAAGCGGTTGACCCACTGCTTCTCTTCGCACCATGCCTCGACGTTCTGGCGCACGTTCAGGGCCGGATCGAGCTGGGGCTCCTGTTCCAGATAGCCGCGCTTGATGCCGTCGGCGGCGCGGGCCTCGCCGTTGAACTCGTTGTCCAGGCCGGCCATGATCTTCAGCAGGGTGGATTTACCCGAGCCGTTGACGCCGACGACGCCGATCTTGGCGTCGTTGTAGAAGCTGAGCCAGATGTTCTCGAAGATCTTGCGGCCGCCGGGGAAGGTCTTGGTCAGACCCTGCATCTGGAAAATATATTGCTGCGCCATGAGGTGCGGTGCGCCCTTCGGGTTCGTCGGATTGGGAGGTTTGGGCGGATGTAGCGATCCTGCGCGCGAAGGGCAAATATGGCGGGCAGGCGGCCGGACGGAACGGCTGTAAAGCTTGTCCGTTGATGACATTCACACGCCTTGATCCGGCCCGAAACCGGGTGCGGAATGGCGTCATTCTACGCTTGCCAGTCTCGGATGCCCCAGTCTCGGATGCCCATGAAGACCCGATCGATCGTGCTCGCCGCCGCCTTCGCCCTGTCGGCGTGCGGCAATCCCTCGAATTCCCAGGCGCAGGAGGGCGAGTTCGCCCAACCGACGCGCACCGCTCCGGCCGATGCGGCGGGGATGAAGTCCAGCTTCGCGCCGGTGGTGCGATCCGCCGCGCCGGCCGTGGTCAATATCTCGGCGCGCAGCGTGCAACGCGTGCAGGCCGATCCCTTCTTCCAGTTCTTCGGCGGCGGCATTCCCCAGGCGCGGGTGGCGGAATCAGTCGGTTCCGGCGTCATCGTCCGCTCTGACGGGATCGTCGTGACCAACAACCACGTCATCGACGGCGCCCAGCAAATCAAGGTCGTGCTGAACGATCGGCGCGAGTTTCCCGCCACCGTCATCCTGGCCGACGAGCGTAGCGACATCGCCGTGCTGAGGCTGGAGAACGTCAGCGACCGCCTGCCGGTGCTGGCCATCGACGATCAGGAAGAGCAGCAGGTCGGCGATCTGGTCCTGGCCATCGGCAATCCGTTCGGCGTGGGCCAGACGGTGACGAACGGCATCATTTCGGCTCTGAACCGGACCGAGACCGGCATTTCCGACAGCGGGTCCTTCATCCAGACCGATGCGGCCATCAATCCCGGCAACTCGGGCGGGGCGCTGGTGGACATGGACGGCGACCTGATCGGCATCAACACCGCCATCTTTTCGCGCTCGGGCTCCTCGGCCGGGGTCGGGTTCGCGGTGCCGGCGGCCATGGTCAAGCGGGTGGTCGACAGCGCAGTGGGCGGCGCGACGGCTGTGGTTCGGCCGTGGCTGGGCGTGAAGGGCGATACTGTGACTGGCGACATCGCCGGCAGCCTGGGCCTGAGCCGACCGCAGGGGCTGGTCGTCACCGACGTCTACGCAAACGGTCCGGCCGCGCGCGCCGGCATTCGTCAGGGCGACGTCATCACCGCCGTCGATGGTCAGGAGATCAACGACCAGAACGGGCTGAACTACCGCGTCGGCTCGCGCAATCCGAACGATCAAGTGCAGGTGTCCATCCTGCGCGACGGTCGGGCGCAGACCGTGACGGCGCGGGTTCAGACCCTGCCGGGCGACGCCGATCCGAAGCAAGGGGTGACGATCCAGTCCGGCCCCTTCGCCGGCGCCGAGGTCGTCGCGCTCAGCCCTGCTCTGGCAGACCGCCTGGGCGGCGATCCGTTCGCGACGGGCGTCATCGTGACCGGCGTGTCCGGGCGCGGCTATGCGGCGCGTGCGGGATTCCGTCAGAACGATCTGATCGTCAGCATCAATGGCCGCGCCATCGGCTCGGCCCGCGATGTCGAGGCCGCCAGTTCCGGTCGCGGCCCGTGGGAGGTCGTCGTCAACCGTGGCGGCCGTCAGATTCGCGGCGTGCTGAGATAGGTCGTCAGGCCTTCGTCGGCCCGCCGATCGACCAGGTGTGGCCGAAGGGGTCGCGCAGGACGCCGTAGCGGTCGCCCCAGAACTGATCGGCCATGTCCAGCACAGGTTCCGCGCCGCCGACGATCATGGCGCGCGTCCACCAGGCGTCGGGATCAGCGACCTGAAGATGCAGGGTCACGCCGGCGGGCCGCACATCCTGCGAACCGCCGTATTCCGGAAATTCGTCATTCAACATGACGCTGGCGCCGTTGATCCTCAGGTGGGCGTGCATCAGCCGCTCGCCGTCGTCGGCGAGACGGCGGTCCAACACCTCGGCCCCGAAGGCGATGATATAGAAATCGATCGCCGCAGAGGCCCCGCGCGACGGGATTGTCAGATGCGGCGTCACGCCAGAAGTCGGACCCTGGTTCGGATTGGCGTCGGTCATGGTGCGGTCTCCGTGGCGGTTCGCGATACTAACGCGTGAAAAGCCTTTGGCGAACGCCTACATAGGTCGCACCCATGAGCGACCTGTTCGAAGCCTCCGGCATTCTGCCCCCCGACGCCCCCTTGGCCGACCGCCTGCGTCCGCGCACGCTGGACGAGGTGGTGGGGCAGGATCATCTGCTGGGGCCAGGCGGGCCGATCCGGCGCATGATCGAGGCGGGGCGGTTGGGGTCGATGATCCTGTGGGGACCGCCGGGGACGGGCAAGACCACGATCGCGCGCCTGCTGGCCCAGGCCGCGGGCTATGAGTATCAGGCGATCAGCGCGGTGTTTTCGGGCGTCGCCGATCTGAAGAAGGCGTTCGAGGCGGCGCGGATGCGGCGTGCAGCGGGACAGAGCACGCTGCTGTTCGTCGATGAGATCCACCGCTTCAACCGCGCCCAGCAGGACGGCTTTTTGCCGTTCGTCGAGGCAGGCGTGGTGACCCTGGTCGGGGCCACGACGGAAAACCCGAGCTTCGAGCTGAACGGCGCCTTGCTGTCGCGCAGTCAGGTCTATGTGCTGAAGCGGCTGGACGACGCGGCATTGGATCAGCTGCTGAGCCGGGCCGAGACGCATATGGACCGGACCCTGCCGCTGACGCCGGAGGCGCGACAGGCGATGCTGGCCCTGGCCGACGGCGACGGGCGGTATCTGCTGACGATGTCGGAGGTGCTGTTCGACCTGCCTGAGCGCGAAAAGCTGGACGTGCAGGGGCTGGCGGGCGTGCTGCAACGCCGGGCGCCCGCCTACGACAAGAGCCGAGAAGAACACTATAACCTCATATCCGCACTGCATAAATCGGTTCGGGGCTCCGACCCCGACGCGGCGCTCTATTGGCTGGCGCGCATGTTGAACGGTGGGGAGGATCCGCTTTATCTGGCGCGTCGGATCGTGCGGATGGCGGTCGAGGACATCGGCGAGGCCGATCCGCTATCGATCTTGGTCGCCAACGCGGCCAAGGACACCTACGATTTCCTGGGCAGTCCCGAGGGTGAACTGGCTTTGGCTCAGGCGGTGGTTCACCTGGCCACGGCGCCCAAGTCGGTCGGGGTCTATGAGGCGTTCAAGGCGGCCAAGAAGGCGGCCTATGAGACAGGGTCGCTTATGCCGCCCGCCCATATCCGCAACGCCCCGACCAAGCTGATGAAGTCGCTGGGGTACGGCAAGGGCTATCAATACGACCCCGACACGCCCGAGGGCTTTTCGGGCGCGAACTTCTTTCCCGACGAGATGGACCGTCGCACCTTCTACAAGCCGAAGGGCGAGGGGCACGAAGAGAAGGTCAAGGCGCGTTTGGAGCGCTGGGCCGAGATGCGAGCACGGCTGGCGGCGGACGCGTCCGGCGACTGACTGAACGCTGTTCATTGTCGCCAGTCGATAAGGCGGTTAGCGTTCCGGCCTGACATCCTTGGGAGGGGACGATGATCGAGACAGTGAAAACGCCCTGGCATCTGTGGCTGGTGGGCGTGTTGTCTTTGTTGTGGAACGGGTTCGGAGCGTTCGACTTCATCCAGACTACGACGCGGGGCGAGGCCTACATGCGGGCGGCGGGTTTCGACGACGCCATGGTCGCGTATTACGAGGCCATGCCCGGCTGGATGTATCTGCCGTGGACGCTGGGAGTCTGGGGTGCGGTGATCGGTTCGGTGCTGCTGCTTTTGCGCCGGCGTTGGGCGGTTCCGGCCTTCGGTCTGTCGCTGCTGGGCGCGTTGATCAGCCTGATCTATGGCAAGTTGATCGATCCTCCGCCGCCGGCGCCGCCCGAACTGGCGGCCATGAGCTGGATGCCGATCGTCATCCTGCTGATTGCGGTTCTACTGTTTGGTTATGCGTTCAATATGCGCAAACGCGGCGTGCTGCGCTGATGGGCTGACGTAGGGCGCGCCGTCGCGTATGGACGCGCCGTGACCCGCGTTCCTGCCGATCTTTCATCCGATGATATCGCCGCCGTCCGGTCGTGGGTGATCCACGAGGATGCGCACGTCATCGCCTTCTCAAAGCCGCCGGGGCTGTCCAGCCAGGGCGGGCGGATCAAGGCGCATACGCTGGACGACCTGCTTTGGGCGTTCGCGCGGTCAAACGGCAAGCGGCCGGAGTTGGTGCATCGGCTGGATCGCGACACCTCGGGCGTGATCCTGGCGGCCAAGACCAAGCCGGCGGCCAGTTTTCTGGGCAAGGCGTTGCAGATGCGGCGTTTCAGGAAACAGTATCTGGCCCTGCTGTCGGCCGCGCCTGATCCCAAGGCGGCGACCATCGACGCGCCGTTGCGCCGCGAGGAGATTGGGCGCGAGAGCTATATGCGGGTCGTCACCTTCGACGCGCCGGGCGCGCAAGGGTCGCAGAGCCGCTATCGGACCTTGGCCGCAGGACCTGAAGGGGCCGTGGTCGAGCTGGAGCCGCTGACCGGGCGGATGCATCAGCTGCGTGTGCACATGGCCCATATTGGTCGGCCGTTGATCGGGGACGTGCGCTACGGCGGCGCTTTGACCACGCCCGTTGGACCTGCGCCGCGTCTGATGCTGCACGCCGCCAAACTGACTTTTCCGCATCCCGAGGGCGGGACGACGACGGTCGAATCGCCGCCGCCCGAGGATTTCGCGAAGCTGAGAACGGCGCTGGGTCTTTAGGGCGCTGGCGCTTCAGGGAACGCCGTGTGCGTTTTGGCGCTATGTCGTTGAAAGGATACCTCTGATGAAGCGTCTCGCCCTCGCCCTGACCGGTCTTTCCGCCCTGGCCCTGATTGCCTGCGCCAGCCTGGCGCCCTATGGCGCGCAGATGGGGCCGAACGGGCAGGGATATTCCGAGCAGCGGATCGAATCCAATCGCTATCGGGTCACCTACAACGGCGTCGGCGCGGCGGGCCGTGTCGCCGATTGGGCGCTGGTGCGCGCCGCCGACCTGACCACCGAACAAGGCTACGACTGGTTTGAGGTGACGCAGAGCTGGACCGATGGTCGGCCGGGTGGCGCAGGCGGCGTCAGCCCGAGTGTCTCCATCGGTGGCGGCAGCAGTCGATATGGCGGCTATTCGGCCTCGGGTGTCGGCGTGGGCGTCGGTCTGAATTTCAGCGGACCGCAGCCGACCTCGACGACGCTGGAAGTCGTTTTGGGACGCGGCCAGAAGCCGGATCGTCCGAACGCCTATGATGCGCGCTCGGTGCAGGGCTCCATCCCGCGCTGACCATCGCTTTCGGCGCGGGCGGCGTATATATCGCCGCACGATGACACGTTTTCTTCTCGTTGCAGCAGGTGGGGCCATCGGCTCCATGGCGCGCTATGGTCTGGGCCTCGCCGCCGGGCGGCTCGCGCCCAATGCCGGTTGGCCTGTGGGCACCTTCGCCGCCAACGTCGCCGGGGGTCTGCTGATGGGTTTGCTTGTCGGCTGGCTGGCGTTCCGGGGCGGGGCGCAGCAGGAGGTGGTGCGCCTGTTCGCCGCCGTCGGCGTGTTGGGCGGGTTCACGACCTTTTCGTCCTATTCGCTGGAAGCGGTACAGATGATCGAGCGCCGCCAGATCGGCCTGGCCGCCGCCTATGTGATCGGCTCGGTGGTTCTGGCCATCGCGGCCCTGTTCGTCGGTCTGATGATCGCCCGCCGCGCCCTTGGAGTTTCCGCTTGACCGATCAGCCGCCCGCAGCAGACGCGCCCAAGCGCGAAGTCCTAACGATCTATGTCGCCGAGGACGAGGACGGCATCCGGCTGGATCGCTGGTTCCGTCGGCGCTGGCCGCACCTGTCCAACATCCAGGTGCAGAAGATGGCCCGCAGCGGTCAGATCCGCGTGGACGGGGCGCGCATCAAACCCGAAGGCCGTCTGACCGCCGGCGCCGCCGTCCGTGTGCCGCCGATCCCCGACGACACGTCACGACAGGCGGGCGACGCGCACACCCTGTCCGAAAGGGACATCGCCTTCGCCAAGTCGCTGGTGCTTTACGAAGACGACATGGTGATCGCCCTGAACAAGCCGCATGGCCTGGCGGTGCAGGGGGGGACCAAGACGAGCCGTCACGTGGACCGTCTGCTGTCGGCCTGGGGCGAGGGATTGGAGCGACCGCGCCTGGTCCACCGGCTGGACCGCGACACCTCGGGCGTCCTGCTGCTGGGCAAGGGGCCGGAGGCGGCCAAGCGACTGGCGGGCGCCTTTGCCCGTCGGCAGGCCAAAAAGACCTACTGGGCCATCGTCATCGGCAATCCGAAACCCTATACGGGCCAGATCGACATGCCGTTGAAGAAAACCGGCATCAACGATTTCGAGATGATGCGCCCGGCCGAGCGCAAGGATCCGCGCGCCGAACCGGCCGAAACGGCGTTCAGCACCATTAGCCGCGCCTCGCACCGGGCGTCATGGATGGCGCTGCGCCCCTTCACCGGACGGACGCACCAGCTGCGCGCCCATATGGCGGGGATCGGCCACCCCATTCTGGGCGATCCGAAATACGGCGACGAGAAATCGCGCGAACTGTCGGGCCCGCTGAAGCTGCAACTGCACGCCCGCAGCATCGAACTGGACCACCCGCGCGAAGGCGTTCTCAAGGTCACCGCCCCCTTGAGCCCCGAAATGAAAGCCGGCTTCGCCCACTTCGGCTTTTCCGAGGACGAGGCTGAAGACGATCCCTTCCTGGGCGTGAAGCGAATCCGGTGACGGCGGGGGGCCAGGCGAGGGTCGAAGGGGCCAAGGCTCTGGCCGCCGCCGGGCAGCTGAACGCGGCCTTGGATATGCTGGCGCCCATGGTGCAGCCGGCCGATTCGCCGTGGCAGGTGCTGTCGGTCCAGGCTGATCTTCTGAAGCGGGCGGGGCGTCTGGAGGAGAGTGCTGCGCTGTCGCAGCGCCTAGTCGCAGTTCGGCCCCACAGCGTGCCAGCGTGGCATAATCTGGCGTCCACCCTCGGCGATCTTGGATGGTCGGCCGGGGCGGAAGCCGCATGTCGCGCCGCCATGTCTATCGGCGGCGATGCGCCCGAAACCTGGCTGGTGCTGGCGCGGGCGTTGCAGGCGCAGAGCCGGTTCGACGAGGCCGAGGACGCCTACCGTCAGGCGCTGCTGCGGCGTCCCGGCTATGGCGATGCGCTGCGTGATCTGAGCCAGTTGATCTGGATGCGCGACGCCGATCTAGAGACCGCTTGCGCGCCGCTGGATGCCGCCATAGCCGTATCGCCAGCGACGCCTTTGCTGCGCCAGATCAAAGCGAAGCTGCTGGAATATGCAGGGGAGGGCGAGCGAGCCTATCGCACCCTGGTCGCCGGACCGCTGGATGGGCCCGGGGAACTGGCGGCGGCGCAGGCGTGTCTGACGTGGGATCCCCTCGGGGCGCTGGACCATGCGAACCGGGCGGCGGCGCTGGCGGGCGGCGAGGTCCCGGCGATCATGGTGACCCAGACCGAATGCCTGCTGGCGCTGGGTCAGGCCGAGGCGGCGCTGGTCACGATCAAGACGTTGCGGGCGTGCGAGCCGCTGAACCAGCATGTGCTGGCCTTTCAGGCGACGGCCTGGCGGATGCTCGGCGATGTGCGGTACGGCCGGCTTTACGACTACGACGCCTTCGTGCGGCCATATCGGCTGGAGGCGCCTGACGGGTGGGCGTCATTGGAGGCCTATCTGGTCGATCTGGCGAAGGCGCTGCACGACCTGCATACGCTAAAGAACCATCCGGTGGGCCAGTCGCTGCGCGGGGGATCGCAGACCAGCGCGTCCTTGGCGCAGAGCGAAAATCCGGCCATTCGCGCCTTTTTCCAGGCCATCGACAAGCCGATCCGCGACTATATGGCCGCGTTGGGTCAGGGCGACGATCCGCTGAGGGCCCGGAATACAGGTGACTATCGCATCCAAGGCAGTTGGTCGGTACGGTTGAGGCCGAACGGATTTCACGCCGACCATATCCATTCGAACGGCTGGCTGTCCTCGGCCTGCCATATCGAACTGCCGCCAGCGGTGCAGGGCGAGCGCCGCGAGGGCTGGTTGCGGTTCGGCGCGCCGCCCGGCCTGCCGAGCTTGGCGGCAGAACACTATGTGCAGCCCCGACCCGGCATGTTGGTGCTGTTTCCTTCCTATATGTGGCATGGCACCCAGCCGTTCGGCGGCGAGGCGTCGCGTCTGACGCTGGCGTTCGACGTCGTGCCGGCCTGATTCCAACGGACCTTCTGATGACCGACCAACCCACCCCGCATCGCCCACGTTTCGTCGAGCAGTCGCCGGATCGCATCTCTCGCTTCTGGACCGAAGCGACGGTGGGGCCGCATGCGGACGGGGGCTGGGCCGTGCTGTTGGATGGGCGCACGCCGAAGACGCCGGACAAGGCGGCGCTGGTCTTGCCGACGCAGTCTGCGGCGCAGTTGGTCGCCGACGAATGGGCGGCGCAGGGCAAGTTTCTGGATCCCTCGACTATGCCGGCGACCCGGCTGGCCTCGACCGCCATCGATCGGATCGGTCAGGCGCGCGAGCCGGTGGCGGACGAGATCGCGGCCTATGCCGGATCGGACGTGGTCTGCTATCTGGCCGAACATCCGACGCCGCTGGTCGAGCGCCAGGCGCGGGAATGGGGGCCGTGGCGTGACTGGGCTGCGCGCGAGATGGGCGTGGCGCTGGAGCCGGTCGCCGGCATCGTGCATCGGCCGCAGTCGCCTGACGCCATCGCGCGGGTCAAGGCGCACGCCCTGTCGCTGGACGACTTCCGCCTGACCGGACTGGCGACGGCTGTGCCGCTGCTGGGGTCGGCCGTATTGGCCTTGGCGGTGGAACAGGGCGCGTTGGGTGGCGGGGCGGCGTTCGACCTGTCGCGGATCGACGAGCTGTTCCAAGAAGAGCAGTGGGGCGTGGACGCCGAGGCCGCCGAACGCACCGAGGCGCGCCGGGAGGAGGCCCAACTGCTTGATCTGTGGTTCAGAGCGCTCGATTAGGGCGCTCTATTAGAGCGCGGGCGGCGTCGTCGAGGCGGCGATCAGCATCGCGCGTTCCTGATCGGTCAGGTGGCGCCAGCGACCCTCGGGCAGGTCGCCCAATACCAGCGGCCCGATGCGGGTGCGATAGAGATCTACGACCTCCAGCCCGACCAGTTCGCACATGCGGCGGATCTGGCGATACTTGCCCTCGGTCAGGACGAAGCGAAGGCGCTGCGGCTCGATCTGGGTGACGCGGGCGGGCTTTAGCGGCTTGTCGTTCAGAGACAGGCCGTGGCGCAGCTTGCTGAGCTTGCCTTCGGTGATCTGGCCTTCGACGACGACCAGATATTCCTTGTCCAACTCGGACGCCGGGCCGATCACCGCCTTGGCGACGACGCCGTCCGACGACAAAAGCAACAGGCCGCGCGAATCCTCATCCAGCCGACCGATGGGGGGCAGGGAGGCATCCCGCGCAGGCGTCTCGCCTTCGCCGACACGATTGGGCGTCTTCAGCAGTCGCACGGCCGGGATCTTGCCGGGATCGGGCTGGCCCGAGACGTAACCGATCGGCTTGTGCAGCACCAGGGTCATGCCCGTCGCCAAGGCCGCCCGGGCGGTGTCGTTCAGGGTCAGGGTTTCGCCCGGTTGAATCTTTCGGCCGGCGTCGCTGATCGTCTCGCCATCGATGGAGACCAGACCATTGGCGATCAGGGTATCGGCCTCGCGCCGCGAACAGACGCCGGTCTGGCCCAGCCACTTGTTCACGCGAACGGGTTCGTCGCCATCATAGGTGCGGGTGAAGGCCATGCGATTCCGTCGTCCAGTCGATGCGGCTGTCTAGAGCCGGGCAGGATCGCGAGCAAGCGGGTCGCCGTTTTCAGGATTAGCAAGGCCGGTCCGTTTGAACTGGCAGGTTGATCCAGACGGGATCGTCACTATATCTGCCGGCATTCCACAAATGATCCAGAGTGCGGGACGACACGCGTCGGACCCATCGATTTTCATTTTTCTGGTCATCGGCGTGGGTGGTTCGACAGCGTCGCTTGTCGGATCTGGATCAGTATTGAAACATCTCAAGGAGACGTCTTGTTCGCTCAAAACAAATCTTCCGCAGGCCCCCGTCGCACCGGTTACAACCGTCCTGTTCCCACCCGTCTGCGCATGGGGCTGGTGATGCGGCGTGACATGGCGTTCGGCGAGTTGGGCGACGTGGAGGGCGCGTTGCGGGCCGAAGGCGTGGGCTTGGCCCCGATTTCGACGGGCGACGCCAGTTTGATCGCCGGCGGCGTGACCGTGCTGGCCACCGCAACGGCCAAGGACATCGCCGAAGGCCGTCTGAAGGGTTTGGTCGTTCCGGGCGGTTCGACGGATGAGGCGTCGTTGGCGGCCGTGCGGTCGCTGATCGACCTGGCGCGCGCCAACGGTCTGACGGTCATCGCCTTCGCGGACGGCGTTGCGCTGGCGGCCGACAGCTTCGGCTTATCGGCCCAGGCCGAGGGCGCGGTGTTCAAGGACGGGGGGGTGACCCTCCTGAACGAGCGGGCCGAACTGTCCAAGCTGGTCGGCGCGATCGTCTGATCAGACGGCGCGGAACAGCAGGATGAGGTTGTTCGCCGGCATCTGAACCCGCAGCGTGGCCGCAAGGCCATGCGAGCGGGCCAGGGTCTCAACCGCTTCGCGATCACGCAGACCCCATTCCACGTTTCGCGCCTTCAGGCTGGCGTCGAAGGCCGCGTTCGAGTCCGCCAGCGGAACCTCGGCCTCGCGGTAGGGACCATAAAGCGCCAGCAGGCCGCCGGCGCGTCGCAAGACTCGCCCGGCCAGATCCATCAGCCCCTCGGTCGCCGACCAGGGGCTGATGTGCGTCATGTTCGCACAATACAGAGCGTCGAACATGTCGGTCGGCCAAGTCGTGGGATCGCCGGCATCGAGGGCCAACGGCGGCTTCAGGTTCGACACAGCGAGCTCGCGGCTCCAGGCGGCGATGCTGTCGCGGGCCTGATCGCTGGGGTCGCTGGGCGTCCAGTCCAGATCCGGCAGGGCGGCGGCGAAGGCGGCGGCGTGTTCGCCCGATCCGGAGGCGATCTCGAGCACCGATCCACGCGCCGGCAGGTGGGCGCGGAGCACGCGAAGAATCGCCTCGGCATTTCGACGCGCGGCGGGCGAAGTGAGTGCGCCGTCAGGCAGGACAGTGAGCGAATCCAGTGTTTGCACAAGCCCTTCTACCGCTCTGAAGCCGCGATCGCATCTGCGATCTTTTGCCGACGACACCGGTGGACATCGGCGCTTTCGTGCGCGGTTTGACGCGGCTGATACGACGGCGCATTTCGCTTGTAACAGTGCGTGATCGTTATGTGTCGGGTCATGGCGGCGTCAGATCGCCGGGCTCTTTTTGCTCAGGAGACGTCCTTGTCCAAGCCTTCCACGCCCGGCCTGCGCCCGGCGCCCACCGCCCATGCTGGGCTGATCGCCTGGGTCGAGCAGGTCGCCGCCCTGACCAAGCCCGCCAAGGTCCATTGGTGCGACGGCTCCGAGGCCGAGAAAGAGGCCATCACCGTCGACCTGCTGGCCAAGGGCACGCTGAAGGCGCTGGATCAGACCAAGCGGCCGGGCTGCTACTACGCCGCCTCCGATCCCCGCGACGTCGCGCGCGTGGAGAGCCGCACCTTCATCTGCTCGGACGACGAGGCTGACGCCGGCCCGACCAACAACTGGGCCGATCCGATCGAGATGCGCGCCCGTCTAGACGGTCTGTTCGACGGCTGCATGGCCGGGCGGACGATGTATGTCGTCCCGTTCTGCATGGGCCCGCTGGGGTCGGAGATCAGCGCCTTGGGCGTCGAGATCACCGACAGCGGCTATGTCGCCCTGTCCATGGGGGTGATGACGCGTATGGGTAAATCGGCGCTGGATCAGTTGGGCGAAACGGGCGTCTTCGTGCCGGCCGTCCATACGCTGGGTGCGCCGCTGGCCGATGGTCAGGCGGACGTGGCCTGGCCTTGCAACGACGACAAATGGATCGTGCATTTCCCCGAGACGCGGGAAATCTGGTCCTATGGTTCGGGCTATGGCGGCAACGCCCTGTTGGGCAAGAAATGCTACGCCCTGCGCATCGCCTCGATCATGGCTCGCGATGAGGGATGGCTGGCCGAGCACATGCTGATCCTGAAGCTGACGGATCCGAAGGGCCGGGCGAAATACGTCGCCGCCGCCTTCCCCAGCGCGTGCGGCAAGACCAACCTGGCCATGCTGCAGCCAAGCCTGCCGGGCTGGAAGGCCGAGACCATCGGCGACGATATCGCCTGGATGCGATTCGGCGACGACGGGCGACTGTATGCGGTCAATCCCGAGGCCGGCTTCTTCGGCGTCGCGCCGGGCACCAGCCGCAACACCAACCACAATGCGCTGGAGACCTTGGCTTCCAACACCATCTTCACCAACACCGCCCTGACCAGCGATGGGGACGTGTGGTGGGAGGGTCTGACCAACGAGACGCCAGAAGGTCTGACCGACTGGAAGGGGCGTCCGCACGATCTCGCGTCCGGCGAACCCGCCGCGCACCCCAACGCTCGTTTTGCGGCGCCCGCCAGCCAATGCCCGGCCATCGCACCGGAGTGGGAAGATCCCAGGGGAGTGCCGATCGACGCGATCCTGTTCGGCGGTCGTCGCGCCAGCGCCGTGCCGTTGGTGACCGAAGCCTTTGATTGGGAGCACGGCGTCTTCATGGGCTCGACAGTGGCGTCCGAGGGCACCGCAGCCGCCGAGAACAAGGTCGGCGAACTGCGCCGCGATCCCTTCGCCATGCTGCCGTTCTGCGGCTACAACATGGGCGACTATTTCGCCCACTGGCTGAAGATGGGGCAGGGGAGAGACGCGTCGAAATTGCCGCGCATCTTCTTCGTCAACTGGTTCAGAAAGGATCAGGACGGCCGCTTCGTCTGGCCCGGTTTCGGTGACAATGCGCGCGTGTTGAAGTGGATCAGCGAGCGGATCGACGGCGAGGCCGAGGCGGTCGATACGGCGGTCGGGCGCGTGCCGTCCGTCGCTGCGTTGGACCTGTCGGGCCTGGACCTGACGCCGGCGCAATTGTCGACCCTGCTGGACGTGGATGCAGGCGTCTGGGCCGAAGAGGCGGCGCTGATCCCCGACTTCTATCGCCAGTTCGGCGAGCGTCTGCCGACCGCCCTGTGGGACCAGCACGCGGCCCTGGTCGCGCGTCTCGACCACGCCGGCGCGGCCTCGATGGCCGCGGAATAGGCGAAAGCCATCTTGCAATAGGGGCGTCACGGGTCGATCAGACGGCCCGTGACATCTTCCTCTCCCATCGTGATTGTCGGCGCCGGCGTGCTGGGGCTTTGCACGGCGTTTGAACTTCATCGGCGCGGCCGGGCGGTGTTGGTGGTCGATCCCGGCGAGGTGAACGCCTCACTGGTGGCTGCGGGGATGATCGCCCCGGCGATGGAATCAGCCATCGATGACGTGTCGCTGGATCGCGCCCAACTGTTTCGGGCGGGATGCGACCTGTGGTCCGAGTTCGCGAGCGCCGCCGGCATAGCTCTGGCGCGTCGACCCGCCGAATGGAGAGGCGGCGACGTGGGGGCGATGGAGGCGCGGTTGCGCGCGCTGGGCTTCGACGCGCGGCGCGATGGCGCCAGCGTCACGACCGATGACGATTATCAGGTCGAGCCAACACAGGCTTTGGCCGCGCTAAGGCAGGCGCTGGGCGAGGCTGTCGTAGCGGGGACGGTGACGACGATCGCCCGCGCCGATGGCGGCTGGCGACTCGAAATCGGCGATCAGTGGCTGGATGCGGAGGCGGTCGTGCTGGCCACCGGCGCCTGTGACGCCATTGCGGGTCTGCCCGATGTCGCGCGCCGATTGATCGAGGAAATCCAGCCGATCCGCGGACAGATCGGCGTCGCAGCCGAACATCTTGTCGATCATGTCGTGCGCGGACCAGGTGCCTATGTCGCGCCAATGGCCTCGGGTGCGGTCATCGGAGCGACGATGGAGCCGGGGCGGCGGGATACGACGCCGGATGCCGAGGCGTCCGAACGCCTGACCCAGGCGGCTTGGGCTGCGCTGGGTCGGTCGCCCGAACCTCTGACGATCGAATGGCGCGTCGGCATCCGAGGCGCGACGGCGGATGGCCTGCCGCTCGCGGGCTCGGCGCCCGGTGAAGAGGGTTTGTTTTTGGCCTTGGCGCCGCGTCGAAACGGCTGGTTGCTGGGGCCCTTGGTCGGCGCCGTGGTGGCCGATGCGATCGAGGGGCGGACGGCGTCGCCACACGCCCGCGCCCTCGACCCTGGGCGATTCTAGCCCTCCATCGCGAACCGGACGGTGAAGTTGACGGTCGCGCCGTCGACAGGCCGGCCGTCTACGGTGCGCGGGTTCATGCGGAACGACCGCGTCAGGCTCTGCGCGGCGCGTCCGAAGCCCTGGCCGCTCGGCGTCTCGCCCACGACACGGCAGCCGTTCAGGCCGCCGTCCGCATTGACCACGCAACTGAGCGTCGCCGAACCCGGCGTGCCGTTCTCTGCGGCGCGGGTCGGATAAGCCCGCGCCATCTGCGCCGCCGAAGGTCGGCTGGCCCAGGTTGGATTGTTGATCACCGACGGCGGGCGCGGTGGCGTCTCGACGGTTGCCGTGCCGCCCTCGACGCCGGTGGGGGCGACGCTGATGGTCGGCAGACCGGGTTGAGCGGTAACGACGCCGGGCTCGGGCGGCGTCAGCGAGACCGTCTGCACCGTCGAGGGCACGGGGATCGCCGACTTGTGAATGGGCGTTGGCGGTGCCGCCGTTTCAGACGTGGGCAAGGGCTTGGGTTTGGGCGGCGCCATCATCACCGAGACCGGCGGGTCGAGGATGTCGTCGATGGGCGCCGCACTTAGCTCGAACCTTTGATTATAAAGCGCCACCCCCGCCGCAACGTGCAGGACGATTGAGACGCCGATGGCGCCCAGCATCCAGCGCGGGATGGGTTTCTTGCGTTCCCCGAAGTCGATCGGGCTGATCAAGCCGGGACCACCGGCAGCACGGATCATCATAACGTCACTCCCTCGTTCACCGCCCCCGCAGCGCCCGTAACTGGAAGTTGAGCGCGCAGGTTGTGGCGGCTTTACGGCGAAGTTTTCCCGTTCGACGAAGGTCGAGGCGTTAACGCGGCCGTTAAGAATTAAGAGTTGGTTAACTACGTTCGCCGACCCTTCGCACATGGGTATCGGAGCGATTCCATCGACAGGCGGAGTAGAGGCGGCCATCCGGCGCGCGTCGAACGCCGTTGGCGTGGACTATGACTTCCTGGTCAAGACCGCGCGGCGCGAGAGCGCGATGAACCCGTCGGCCAAGGCCCCGACCTCGTCGGCCGCCGGCCTGTTTCAATTCATCGAGCAGACTTGGCTGGGCACGGTCAAGCAGCACGGGGCCCAGCACGGCTACGGCCAATACGCCGACCTGATCCATCGCGGGTCGGACGGACGTTGGCGCGTCGAGGGTTCGGCGCGCAACGTGGTGCTAGACCTCCGGTTCGATCCCCATGCGGCCTCGACCATGGCGGCTGAGTTGACGGCGTCCAATGCCGCATATCTGCGCGGACGTACGGGCAAGGAACCGGGCGCAGGCGATCTGTATGCGGCTCATTTCCTGGGGCCGGCTGGGGCCGCCGGTTTGATAGAGGCGATGGATCGTAATCCGGGCGGCAGCGCCGCAGCGCTGTTCCCCGACGCTGCGCGGGCCAACCGCAGCATCTTCTATCGCAATGGACGCGCCGCCACGATCGCCGAGGTCCACGCCAATCTGCAGCGCACGGCAGGCGAGGGCGCACCCGCCGCCGGAGCCGGCGAGACGAAATACGCCGTGCCGAACCTGAGCGACAAGGACCAGATGCTGGCCGCCCGTCTGGATCGGCTGAAGCAGGATCAAGGGCTGCTGGCGCTACTGCTCGGTCAGGATGGATCGTCCAGCAGCGGCTTCGGCGGCGCTTTCTCGCCAAATGGCAAGGAATCGACCTGAGTCGTTGCATTGCAACCGATGGTAAACCGCCCGTTAAGCATGGCAGTCTCATTCTGGGATCAACGTCCGATTCCATCACGAGCCGTCCATGACCGCCTTCCGCGCCCGCCTGACAGAAGTGGACATTCGACGCCTGATCAAGGCGACGGACGACGATGAGCGGGCCGAGGCGGCGCACAAGCTGTGCCGCAACATGGAGCGCGCGGAACTGAATGAGGACGACAGGGCGGCGGCGCAGAAAATCCTGCGTCTGCTGGCCAATGACGCCGCCGAACTGGTGCGTCGCGCTATGGCCGTGACGCTTAAGGCGTCCGATCTGATTCCCAACGACGTGGCGCGCAAACTGGCCGGGGATCTGGACAGCATCGCCCTGCCGATCATCGCTTCCTCGCCGGCGTTCAGCGACGAGGATCTGATCGAGATCGTGCGCGCCGGATCGGTCGTGCGTCAGGTCGCCGTGGCGGGGCGGGCGCGGGTGTCGCGCGATGTCGCAACAGTGTTGGCGGCCGAAGGATGTGAGCAGTCGGTTCGCACCTTGGCGGCGAATGACAACGCCGACCTGTCCGAAGGGGCGCTGGCGACCGTCGTCGATCGTTTCGCCGAAGCACCTGAAGTGCTGACCGCCGTGGCCTATCGCCAGGTCCTGCCGCTGCATGTGACCGAGCGGTTGATCCAATTGGCCAGCGAGGCGGTGCGCGAACATCTGATCAGCCATCACGCTGTGGCCCCGGAAACTGCGATCCGTCTGGCCCAATACTCTCGTGAGCGGATGACGGTGGATCTGGTCGATCAGGCCAGCGTCAGCACCGATCTGGCGGCCTTCATGACCCAGTTGAACGCCCGTCGCGTCCTGAATGCATCGTTGCTGCTGCGCGGACTGGCGCGGGGTCAGATGGCGATGTTCGAATATGGGCTGGCCGAACTGGCAAACACGCCCCATCACCGCGCCTGGCTGATGGTGCATGACGCCGGTCCGTTGGGGCTGAAGGCAATCTATGATCGCGCGGGTTTGCCGCCGCGCCTGTTCCAAGCCTTCCGCGCGGGGGTCGACACCTGGCGTGCGCTGGCGGCGGAGGGGATCGATACGTCGAGCGCCTATTTCCGCGATCAGATGCTGGAGCGGTTCCTGACCCAGCGTCCGGCCGTACTGCGCGACGATCTGGCCTATCTGATGGAGCGGTTGGATCAGTCGCCGTCGCTCAGTCTGACCGCCGCCAACGCGGCCTAAGAAAAAGGCCCGTCGGAGACGACGGGCCTTTCGCAAACGGCTGGAGGGGCTTCAGCCTGCGAGGTGATCTGCGACGCGCGCTTCCAAGGTCTCGGCCAGGGCGCGGCCGGTCGGATGTTCGTCGGTCTTGATCTGGTCGCGGACGACGGCGCGGATGGCGTCGATGTGGGCGTCAAGGATGGCGATCGGCGCAGTCATGCGGCGATCGGCGTCGTCCAGCATCTTGCACAGCGAACCGGCGATGCGGGTAACTAGCGGATATTCGTAGGTGGTGCCCAAGCCCTTCAGATCATGAGCGCGGAAATACAGAGCCTCGGCGGTGGCGGGGGTGTAGCCCTGCTCACGGATGTCGGCCTGGGCCTTGTCCAGCTTTACGATCTCGTCGTTCAGCCACTGGCCGAACTGGGCCGACATGGCTTTTAGCGCCTCCTCAGCCTTGGCGATGGCGTCGGCGTTGATGCCGAAGCCGCCGCCGACCTTGAGCCGCAGCGAGTTGGTCGGAGGGGTGATCTGCGCCGGATTGCTCATGGCGGGCTCCATAGGACGTTCACCCCAAGATACGGTAGCGGGCTTAAGAAGCCGTGACCGATCAGTTCGCGAACTGTTCGGCCATCACCCGCTCGTCGAACGACCGGCCCGCATCGAAGAGCATGGTCAGGGTGACATCACGACGCTCGCGCACCTCGACGCGGGCGACGCGGCGGACCTCGAAGTTGTCGGCGGTCGCCGAGACCGGGCGTTTGTCGGCCTCCAAAACCTCGAACCGCACCTTGGCGCCGTGCGACAACAGGGCGCCGCGCCAGCGACGAGGTCGGAAGGCGCTAATCGGCGTCAGGGCCAGGATGCGGGCGTCCAATGGGATGATCGGGCCGTGCGCCGACAGGTTATAGGCGGTCGATCCCGCAGGCGTCGCGACGAGGCAGCCGTCGCAGGACAGTTCATCCAGCCGCACGCGCTCATCGACGGTGATGCGCAGCTTGGCCGACTGGCGCGTCTGGCGCAGCAGCGACACCTCGTTGATGGCCAAGCCGGTGTGGACCTCGCCGCTTTCGGTCCAGGCATCCATCTGCAGCGGGTGGATGACGGTCTTTTCGGCCGTCGCGATCCGCTCCAGCAGACCGTTCTCGTCATAGTCGTTCATCAGAAAGCCGACGGACCCCCGGTTCATCCCGTACACGGGCGTACGCTGGCGCAGATTGCCGTGCAGGGTTTCCAGCATCTGCCCGTCGCCGCCTAAGGCCACGATCACATCGGCCTGGTCTTCGGGCACGGCGCCATAGCGGGCGATCAAGGCCTTGCGCGCCGCCTGGGCTTCGGGCCGGTCACTGGCGACGAAGGCCAATCGGGGCGATGACGGCAGGGGGGAGGGGCTTGACTGAGTCACTTGGCGACGTGGCCCGAGCTTAGGGCGAGAGTCAAACGGTCGCGGGCTTCTGCATCATCTGATGGAAGGCGCGAGAGGCGGCGTGTGCGCTCATCGGCGTCGCCTTCCAGCCGCCGTCGGCAGGCATTCCGCCCGAAAGCTTGCGCACTTCCACCAAAAGAGAGGCGAAGACGGCCTTATCCACGCCCACGGCGATGCAGGCCAGGTAAAGCGGTTCGGCGGTCGGCGCGCGGATGGCGTGATGCACCTGAGCCTCACTGAAGCCGCCCAGGGCCGCCAGGGTCTGTTCGAACAGTTCGAAACGCTGTTCTCGTAGCGCGCGGACCAGCAGACCGGGGCGCAGCTGGCCGGCGGCTTGAAGTTTTTCCACCAGTCGTCGTTCCGCGTCGATGCGTGCGCGATCCTCGGTCCGGGCGGACATGGCGCGCCACTCCGGGCTGCCGACAGCCTTCGCCGCCGCGTCCTGAACCGCCGCATTCAACTGGGCGTCGTCGATGCGGAAGCGTTCGCCGATCGACTGACGCAGAGCCTGGCCGACCCATTGATAAAGCTGCTGAGCCAACTGTTCGTTCAGCCTGGGGTGACGCGTCAACGGCGCCCGCAGGCCCGCTATGCGGCGCGAATGATCGACCAGCTTGCGCATGGCGTCTTCGCCAATGTCGGCCGTACGGTTGGACGCCAGCGCCGTCACGGTGACGGGTTCTGCGCGATCGACGATCGTGTCCACGACCGGCCGCGCCAGCTGCGGGCGCCGGGCGACGGCGATCTGATGCTCCAGCGTCGCCTCGATTAGCAGGCGTATCAGGTCGGCGTTTTGTAGAAGCGGGCTGGAGGTGATGACCGGGCGGGCGATCTCGATCTCATCCAGCGCCAGCATATTGACCAGCGCTGGCGGGGCCCAATCGACGCCAGCGATCCGTTCGGACAGGGCCAGTCGAATATCCCGCTCGGCCTGGGCTGTCAGAGCGAGGAAGATGTCGCTGAGCAGCGGCGCGACCTTGGGCGGCGGCGGATTGGATTCACACAGCGAGGTGACGTTCAGCAGCAGGCGCTGACGATCGTCGGCCGAACGGCTGCTGGCCAGCGCCAGAAGCTCAGACACAGTCCGGTCGTCCCAGGCGTCGCGGGGCGGCTCCAGTTGAACGACAGACAAGGCGGCTCCCCGAACCGGCGACGATGCTTAACCATATGCTTGCGTGATGAAGACCGGGTTAAGCAAGGCCGCTGCAGGGGGTGACGTCACGTCAACGGCGGCTTGTCGGCTTGACGACGCGACCGCGCGGGGTGACGGTTTGTAAAAGCCCATCCAGAGGCAGGAGGAAATCATGGCGGACGGAACCAGTCCCTCGATCAAGACGCGCGTATCCGAAGCCGAATGGCAGGTCCGTGTCGAACTGGCGGCCCTCTATCGGCTGGTCGCCTTGAACGGTTGGGACGACATGATCTTCACCCATATCTCGGCGCGCGTGCCCGGGCCGGACCATCATTTCCTGATCAATCCGTACGGCTTCTATTTCGACGAGATTACGGCCTCGTCACTGGTGAAGGTCGATCTGGAAGGGAACATCGTCCAGGACACGCCCTATTTCATCAATCCGGCGGGCTTCACGATCCACTCGGCCGTCCACGCCGCGCGCGAAGACGCCAAGTTCGTCATCCATCTACATACAGTGAACGGCGTGGGCGTCGCCGCTCAGGCCGAAGGTTTGCTCCCCGTCAGTCAGAACGCGTGTTTACTACAGCATCAGGTTGCGTATCATGGATACGAGGGGTTGGCTCTGAACCATGACGAACGCGAACGTCTGGTCGCCGACCTGGGGGACAAACCGCTGATGCTGCTGCGAAACCACGGCACGCTGGCGGTCGGGGAAACGGCGGCTCAAGCATGGATCGGCATCTTCTTCCTGGAGAGGGCCTGCGCGCAGCAGGTTGCGGCTCTGTCCGGCGGGCGCGAGCACATCTTGCTGGCGCCGGACGAGGCGCAAGCCGAGACCAAGGAGCAGGGGCGCGGAATCGGCTTCATCTCGTCGCTGGCCTGGCCGGGCGCTCTGCGACAGCTGGATCGCAAGTCGCCGGGCTACGACGCCTAATTCCCGTTGTCGCGGGGGCTCTGGCCCTCGCGGCATTGACGCCGACTGAAGTCGTCGCCGGCGCCTGGACCCAGCCGAAGGGCAAGGGCCAAGCGATCGTCAAATACGAGCGGCTGAGCGCCGACACGGGCTTTGACGCTGCTGGCGAGGAGCGTGATCTGCCGGGCCGGCGGCGCGACGCGACATTGGGTCTGTTCGCCGAATACGGCGTGGCGGATCGTCTGACGCTTCAGCTGAAGGCGGACTGGCAGGACGGCGAGGACGCCTTCGTCGATTACAGCGGGCGCGGCCCAATCGAGATCGGTGCGACCTGGCAGGTCTGGCGCGACGACCAGAACGCCGTCAGCCTTTACGGCGGCTATACCCAGGCCGGGGAGGGGCGCAACGCCGGCTATGCCGCGCCGGGCGTCGGCGATCACGATTGGGAGGCGCGCGTGTCGGTCGGCCGGTCCCTCGGCGAGATGGGCGAGCGCTGGGGAATGGACGGCGCATTCGTCGAGCTTCAGGCCGCACGCCGTCTGCGGGACGGCTTGCCGGATGAAACCCGCATCGACGCCACGGCGGGCGCCCGGATCGGCGAGGATTGGATGATGCTGGGTCAGGCGTTCGGCGGCGCGGCCGACGGCGGCGCGCGCTGGCTGTCCTTGGAAGCCTCGGTGGTGCGTGATTCCGGCGCCTGGAGCTTGCAGGCCGGATGGAGACAAACCGTCGCAGGCCAGGAGATTCCCATCAGCCGCGGGCCCGTTCTTTCGATCTGGAGACGATTTTAGGCAAGATTTCCGCGACGGAAAATGTGATCCGGCACGTTACTGATACGTAACATTGCGCGCACTTCATTACCCGGTAATGCATGCGGCGTCCCCTGACCGAGAGACCCCCGCGTGATCAAACGTCACTTCTTCCTCGTCGCCGCCGCTGTCTTGCTTGCCCTGATGGTCGTTGCCGCCATCGTCAAAGTCTCCGCGGGAGATGAAAAGAAGGCGGCAGGGCCGGGCGGCGGTCGCGGACGCGGGGCGCAGCAGGTGTCCGAGGCCGTCGTGGCGCAGCGACCCTTCTCGGATCAAATTCGCGTCTTGGGCGTAGCGCGCGGCGAGCGGTCGGTGAACGTCACCTCTTCGACCACCGAACTGATCACCCGCGTCCTGTTCGCGGACGGCCAGTACGTCTCGGCCGGCGCGCCACTGGTCGAACTCCAAGCGCGTGAAGAAGACGCGGCCATTATCGAGGCTCGCGCCAACGTCAATCAGGCCCAGCGTGAATACGATCGCTACAAGGCCCTGGCCGACCGGGGCGTTGCGCCCCAGGTCATGCTGGAACAGGCCGAGACCGGGTTGGAAACCGCGCGGGCGTCGTTGCAGGCGGCCCAGGCGCGTCGGGGCGACCGGGTGATCCGGGCGCCATTCTCCGGGCGCGTCGGTCTGACGACGGTGACGCCCGGCACGCTGATCAACCCGGGCGCGGTGATCACGACGCTGGACGACACGTCGACGATCCGCGTCGATTTCCCCCTGCCTGAGCGCTATCTGAACCTGCTGCGTCCCGGCGCCCAGCTGACGGCGACGGCAGACGCCTATGGCGACGAGCCGTTCACTGGGCGGATCGCCCTGATCGACACGCGCGTCAACGAAACGACCCGCGCCGCAACCGCGCGCGCGGAGTTCCCCAACCCCGGCGGTCGCATCCGTCCCGGCATGTTGATGCGCGTGGCGGTCCAGCAGGGCCAGCGTCAGAGCGCCGCCGTGCCCGAGTCGGCCGTGCAATATGAAGGCGCCGGCGCCTTCGTCTATCGCATCGCGCCCGGCCAGAACGGCTCCACCGCGCAGCGGGTCGAGGTCGAGACCGGGGCCGTCGAGAACGGCTTTGTTGAAATCCTGTCCGGCATCGAGGCGGGCGACCGCATCGTCGGATCGGGCCTGAACCGTATTCAGCCGGGCGCACCGGTCAGCGTGGGCGGCCAGGGTCGCAAGTCGGGCGCCGCCAAATGATGCTGTCCGACGTTTCGGTCCGGCGGCCAGTCTTCGCGGCCGTCGCGGCCATCGTGCTGTGCGTCATCGGCGCGGCGGCCTTCTTCTTCCTGCCCGTGCGTGAACTGCCCGACGTCGATCCGCCGATCGTGTCGGTCAACACCAGCTACGCCGGCGCCTCGGCCGAGGTGATCGAAAGCCGCATCACCGAGCCGGTTGAGCAGCAGATCGCCGGCATCCAGGGCGTCGAACGCATCAACTCGACTAGCCGCGACGGACGCTCCAACGTGAACATCGAGTTCTCGCTGGACCGCAACATCGACGACGCCGCCAACGACGTACGCGACCGCGTCAGCCGCGTGGTCGGCCGCCTGCCGGACCAGGCCGACCCGCCTGAGGTGGCCAAGGCCGATTCCGACAGCCAGCCGATCATCATCGTCTTCCTGCGCTCGACCAGCATGAACCGGCTGCAGCTGACCGATTACGCTGACCGCTATCTGATCGACCGGATGGCGACGGTGCCTGGCGTGGCCCAGGTCAACATATATGGCGAGCAGCGCTATTCGATGCGCATCTGGCTGGATTCCGCCGCCATGGCGGCGCGGGGCCTGACGGTCAACGACGTCGAGACGGCCCTGACGAACCAGAACGTCGAACTGCCCGCCGGCTCGCTGGAATCGACGGACAAGGACTACACCGTCCGCGTGGCGCGCACCTACGCGCTGCCGGAAGACTTCCGCCAACTGCCCATCGGCACGCGAGGCTCGGCCTCGGCCTCAGCGACGGTCGCCACAGGCACGGGCAGCGGATCGTCGGCCATCATCCAGGGGCAGCCGACCTATGTGACGCGCCTGGGCGACATCGCCCGCGTCGAGGAAGCGCCGGAAGAAGACCGGCGTCTTTTCCGTGGCAACGGGATGGATCAAATTGGCCTCGCCGTGACCCGTCAGGCGCAGTCGAACGACCTGGCCATCTCGGACGGCGTCCACAAGATGATCGAGGAAATCCGGCCGACCTTGCCGCCGGGTGTGACCATCGAGGTCGGGTCCGACAACTCGGTCTTCACCTCGCACGCGATCGACGAGGTCTGGATCACCATCGGCATCTCCATGGCCCTGGTGGCCCTGGTGAACTTCATCTTCCTGGGCAGCCTGCGGGCGGCGCTGATCCCGTCCATCGTGGCGCCGATCTGTCTGCTGGCGACCTTCATCGTCTTGGCGCCGCTGGGCTTTTCGCTGAATCTGCTGACGCTGCTGGCTCTGGTGCTGGCGATCGGCCTGGTTGTGGATGACGCCATCGTCGTGGTCGAGAATATTCAGCGTCGCCTGGACCTGGGCGAACCGCCTCTGGTCGCGGCCGAACGCGGCGCGCGCCAGGTCTTCTTCGCGGTCGTGGCCACGACCATCGTGCTGCTATCGGTCTTCGCGCCCCTGCTGTTCTTGCCCGGATATGTCGGGCGTCTGTTCGTAGAGCTGGCGGCGGCGATCGCGGCGGCCGTGGCCTTCTCCGCCTTCCTGGCGCTCAGCCTGTCGCCGATGCTGGCCTCCAAGATTTTGCGACCCGCCCATGGCGGCGGCTGGGTGGCGCGCAAGGTCGACTGGGGCATGGACCGGCTGAAGTCTTCCTATGGCCGGTCGCTTGATATGCTGTTGGGCCGTCGCATCGCGGTGATCGGCGTCGGCGCCCTGATCCTGCTGGTCGCAGCGGGGGCGGGCGGCATCTTCCTGACCCTGCCTAACGAACTGGTGCCGGACGAGGATCGCGGTCGGGTTACGGTGCGCGTCGCAGGGCCCGAAGGCGCGGGCTTCGACTATACCCGCAAGATCATGCTGGGGCTGGAGCCGTTGCTGGCCGAATACAAGACGAGTGGCGAGGCCGACAGCTATCTGGTGTCCGCGCCCGGCTTCGGCGGCGGCAGCTTCAACTCGGGCAACGCCGTCCTCACGCTCGCCGACTGGTCCAAGCGCGACCGCTCGGCGGCCGAGATCGCTCAGGAACTGAACGGCAAGCTGCGCGGCCAGACGGGCGCCCAGGTCAACGCTTCGACGCCCGGCGCCTTCCAGCGTGGCGGCGGCAACTCCAACTCCATCGAGCTGATCGCGACCGGCAGCGACTATCAGCAGATCTACGCCTGGCTCCAGCCTATGCTGGCTGCGGCCCAGGCCAATCCCGGCTTCTCGCGTCCACGCCTGAACTATGAGCCGAACTCGCCGCGTCTGCTGGTCGATGTCGATCCGCAGAAAGCCGCCGCGCTGGGCGTTTCGTCCCAGTCGATCGGCCGCACGCTCGAGACCATGTTCGGCTCTCGCCGCGCCACGACCTACATCAAGGGCGGTCAGGAATACGACGTCATCCTGCAGACGGAGCGTGACAATCGTCGCGAGGTCGCCGACCTAGAAGCCCTGTATGTCGCGACCGGGGGCGGCCAACTGGTGCCGCTGTCGGCCGTGGTCACGACCAAGACCAGCGGCGACACGCCGGACCGTCGCCGTCTGGATCGTCAGCGCGCGATCTCCCTGCAGGCCGACCTCAATCCCGGCACCACGATCGACGACGCGATACAGTTCCTGAACGCCGAGGCGGCCAAGCAGCCGCAAGGCGCCGTCGTCACCCAGTGGGGTGGCGCGGCGCGCGATCAGCAGGAAGCGGGCGGGGCCGTGTTCGCGGCCTTTGGTCTGGCGCTGTTGCTGGTCTTCCTGGTTCTGGCGGCCCAGTTCGAGAGCTGGATCACGCCTGCGGTCATCATGTTGACGGTGCCGCTGGCGGCGGCGGGCGGGCTTTTCGGCCTGCTGATGGCGGGCTCCAGCCTGAACATCTACAGCCAGATCGGCCTGATCATTTTGATCGGCGTGGCGGCCAAGAACGGCATTCTGATCGTTGAGTTCGCCAACCAACTGCGCGACCAGGGGCGGTCGATCCGGGAGGCGATCATCGAGTCGTCGTCCTTGCGGCTACGTCCAATCATCATGACCTCGATCGCAACCGCCTTCGGCGCTCTGCCGCTGGTGCTGTGGCAAGGCGCAGGCGCCGGCAGCCGTCAGACGATCGGCGTGGTGATCTTCACCGGAGCCATCTTCGCCACCGTTCTGACCCTGTTCGTGGTGCCGGTGATCTATGGCGTCCTGGCGCGCTTCACCAAGTCGCCGGAATGGACCGCCCGCAAGATCGAGGAGTGGGAAGCCCAGGAACTGCGCGAAGGCGGCCCCAAGGAACTGCCCGAGGCCTGACGGATCAAGCGGCGGGCGCAGGCTCCGGCTTGTAGCCCGTCTCCACCTTCAGGAAGGCGATGACGTCGCGGCGATCCGTGGCGTCGGGCAGACCGGGGAAGGTCATCTTGTTGCCGGGCAGGAAGGTGCGCGGATTTTCCAGCCAGTGATCCAGCTTCTCGGCGTCCCAGGTGAAGTTCGCCGTGCGCATGGCGTTGGAATAGTTATAGCGCGGACGATCTCCCGCCTTGCGGCCGAACACACCGTATAGGTTTGGCCCCGCCATGTCCGGGCCGCCTTCGCCTATGGTGTGGCAGGCGCGACAGCGCGCAAACGCCCGACGCCCGTTCTCGAGATCGCCCGCATTGTAGGGGGCGGGCAGGGAGGCCAGCAGGGTCGCCTTTTCTGCATCCGTCAGCACGTGAACCGGCGCGGCAGGCGTGGTTGCGGACGGCTCGCCCTGACCACAGGCGGCCAAGGTCAAAACCGGGGCCAGAAAAAGGGGTGCGACGAGGGCGTGGCGTGTCATGGCGGCTTCCTGTTTGCCTTGTGATAGCGCAACGCACCGGCGCGGCAATTGGTCAAGCTGTCCTGCTGGACGTAGCCCCCTCGCACCTGATAATCAGTGTCAAAGAAACGCGGAGCCGTTGGGGAGCGGCCTCGCCCGTGCGAGCGTAGAATTGACCGACACCATCAAGTTGAGCCAAGCCCGACGCGGCGATCGCGGCGTCATCGTTCAGGTGGGCGCCCATTGTCACCATCAGGGCGAGGCGGTCGAGCTGGAACGTCGTCTGCTGGAACTGGGCTTTGTCGAAGGCGCGCAGATCGAACTGCTGCACGAAGGTCTGTTCGGACGCGACCCCATCGCGATGAAGGTGGACGACATGCGCGTGGCCCTTCGTCGTCACGAGGCGGAAAGCCTGTCGATCCGGCTGGGCGCCGCCTGATGGACATTGCGATGAAGACCGCTCGCGTCGCTCTGGTCGGCAATCCCAACAGCGGCAAGACGGCTCTGTTCAACGCCCTGACCGGCGCTCACCAGAAGGTCGCCAACTATGCCGGCGTGACGGTGGAGCGCAAGGAAGGCCTGATCCGCGCCGCCTCGGGCCGCACGATGTCGGTGCTGGACCTGCCCGGCACCTATTCCCTGCGCGCGCGCAGCCCGGACGAGGAGGTCACGCGCGACGCCGTTCTGGGGCGATTGGCCGGCGAGACGCCGCCCGACGTGGTGGTCTGCGTCGCGGACGCCACCAATCTGCGCCTGGTCCTGCGCCTGGTTCTGGAGCTGAAGACCGTGGGTCGGCCGATGGTTCTGGCACTGAACATGTATGACATCGCCCAGCGCCAGGGCCTGCGCATCGATCTGGAGCGACTGCGCGCCGAACTGGGCGTGCCGATCATCACCACCGTGGCCACGCGCAAGCGCCGCATCGACGATCTGGTTGCCGCCATCGAGGACCAGGCCGCCGTCGCCGCCGTGACCGAAAGCCAATGGCGCAGTCCGGACGCCGCCGAGTTACGAACCGCCGCCCGCGAAGCCGAGCGGATCATGAAGGCCTGCGTCCGCCCCCCCGAACGGCCTGACACACTCACCGGCAGGATCGACTCGGTGCTGCTGCATCCGGTCGGCGGGCTGCTGATCCTGTTCGCCCTGCTGTTCGTGATGTTCCAGGCCGTGTTCAGCTGGGCCGCGCCCGTAATGGACGGCATCGAGGCCGGCATCGCCTGGTTGGGCGGTCTGGTCGCCAATGTGCTGCCCGACGGTCTGCTGCAAAGCCTGATCGTGGACGGCATCATTTCCGGCGTCGGCAGCGTGCTGGTGTTCCTGCCGCAGATTCTGATCCTGTTCCTGTTCATCATCGCGCTGGAAGACTTCGGCTATATGGCCCGCGCGGCCTTCCTGATGGACAAGATTATGGGCGGGGCGGGGCTGCACGGCCGGGCCTTCATCCCGCTGCTGTCCAGTTTCGCCTGCGCCATTCCCGGCGTCATGGCGGCGCGGGTGATCGATTCCCGGCGTGACCGCCTGACCACCATCCTGGTCGCGCCGCTGATGACTTGCTCAGCGCGCATCCCGGTCTATACGCTGATCATCGCCGCCTTCATTCCGAATGAGATGGTCTGGGGCTTTGCGAACCTGCAGGGCCTTGTGATGTTCGGCCTCTACGCCGCCGGCATCGTCAGCGCCCTGATCGTGTCCCTGCTGATCCGCAAGGTGTTTTGGCGCGGTGCGGTCGAGCCCTTCATGATGGAGCTTCCGGCCTACAAGACGCCGGACCTGCGCAGCGTGGGCTTCAATCTGTGGCTCCGGGCCAAGATTTTCCTGAACCGGGCGGGCCGCATCATCCTGCCGCTCGTGATCATTCTTTGGGTGCTGGCGACCTTCCCCTATCCGCCGGAGAATGCGACCCTGCCGGCCATCGACTATTCGTTCGCCGGCATGATCGGCCGGGCGCTCGAGCCCATTTTCGCGCCCATCGGCTTCAACTGGCAGATGGTCATCGCCCTGATTCCTGGCATGGCGGCGCGCGAGGTCGCGGTCGCGGCGCTGGGCACCACCTACGCCATCGCAGACGCCGAGAATGCGACGGGGCTTCTGGCCTCGACCCTGGCGTCGCACTGGTCTCTGGCGACGGCGCTGTCCTTCCTGGCCTGGTACATCTTTGCGCCCCAGTGCGTAGCGACCTTGGGCGTCGTGCGGCGCGAGACCAACTCGCTGAAATGGACCTGGATCATGATCGGCTACATGTTCGGTCTGGCCTATCTGGCGTCGCTGGTGACCTATCATGTGGCGGTGGCGCTCGGAGGCGGTTAAGCCTGAGCGGTTCGCCGCCTTCGGGACGTCTTGATGAATCCTGTACTCGCCGCCGCCGTCATGGGCGGGCTGGGCCTGATCGTCGGCAGTTTCATCGCCGCCGTCAGCGTTCGCCTGCCGCGCGACGAGGACATCGTCGTCGCCCGCTCGCGATGCCGGGGCTGCGATCAGACGCTACGTCCCTGGGAGCTTGTGCCGGTCTTCAGCTGGCTTACCTTGCGCGGGCGTTGTGCGCGATGCCACACCCGGATTTCGCCGCGTTATCCCCTGATCGAACTGGCGTCGGCCGGCGTCGGGATCTGGGCCGGCGTGTGGGGCGCGACAGGCGGCGCCTCAACGTTCATGATCGCCGTCACGGCCGTTCTGGGTTGGCAGCTGTTGCTGATCGCCATCGTCGATGGTGAACACTTCTGGCTGCCGGATAGTCTGACGCTGCCCTTGATCTCGACAGGCGTCACGGTCGCGCTAATTCTGGATTGGAGCCTTGGCTTTTCCCATCTGATTGGCGCTGCCGTCGGGTTTTGTGGTCTGTGGCTGGTCGGCTGGCTGTATCAACTCGTCCGCAAGCGCCAGGGACTGGGGGGAGGCGACCCCTTCCTGTTCGCGGGGGCAGGGGCCTGGGTCGGCTGGATGGGCCTGCCCAGCGTGCTGCTGTGGGCCTGCGCGGTCGGGCTCAGTCTGGTCTTCGGCATTTTGGTGGTCCGGCGCAGCGTCAGCGGATCGGAGAAGCTGCCGTTCGGCGTTTTCCTGGCCGTCGGGATCTGGATGACCTGGCTGTATGGGCCGTTGGGCCTCTAACGCCCCGTCGTCAGCTTGACGATGATGATGGCCGCCGTATCCAGGATGGCTTCGGGCGTATCGGCCCGTCGCAACAGATCGAAACTGGCCGCCGTCGACTCCGCGATGGAGGCGATCTGGTAAGAGGCCAGACGCGGATTGTAGTCCTTGGGGTGCAGACCGCTGGCGTGGGCCTGGGCCACGCGGCGTTCGATGGACAGGTGAAGCCGGCGCAAACGGCGCACCCGGCTTTCGACGAAGGCCGCGTCGCCATTGTCCGCCAGCATATGTTCGACACGCAGCACCTGACCGTGGCTGCGCCAGATGGCCATCACATTCAGAATAAAGGCGCGCGCGATGACGAAGGCCTTGTCGCCCGGCCAGTCGGCCTGGAAATGCGCGGCCAATCCCTGGAAATCCGTCGCGGCGACCTCGCACAGCGCCAGAACAGGCTCTTCGACCGTCTTGAAATAGGTGTAGAAGTTGGACGGCGACACGCCGGCGGCCGAGGCCAGATCGGCGACGCGGATTTCCCCGTAATGCCGCTCGTTCAACAGGCTTTGGGTAGCGTCGAGGATCGCTTGGCGGGTTCTGCCGCCTCGCGCACCGATCTTGTGGCCCAGCTTGTTGGTTGTGTCGGCCATGTCCCCGATGGTCGAAAGGCGTGGTGCCGGCTGCAGGAATCGAACCCGCGACATCCAGTTTACAAAACTGGCGCTCTACCAACTGAGCTAAGCCGGCCCGCACGGGCGGTGAGCGGCCCTTATGTCCAGCCTCGCGCCCGGACGCAAGGCGCCAGCGCCGCCTTGCCTAAAATCCGACGTCCGACGCCGAAAACAAGCTGAGGTTCGATGATGGTAACCGGTGTCTTTTTGCGGTCCATGTTGTAGGCTTGTTGGATCAAGATCGAGAGGCGAACCAAGCCTCCGCCACGAGGCAATGAGAAACGCTATGGTTCATCCGCTCAAACTGAACCCTGATCGCCTGTTTCCGGCGGACGCCGACACCCGGGCGATCGCGCGTCGTCTGTATGGTGAGATCAAGGGGCTGCCGATCATCAGCCCGCATGGCCATACGGACCCGAGCTGGTTTGCGCTGAACGAACCTTTCGCCAATCCGGCCGAACTTCTGATTACGCCCGATCACTACGTCTTCCGCATGCTGCACTCGCAGGGCATGGCGATGGAGGATCTGGGCGTGCCGCGCGCCGATGGCGGGCCGGTCGAGAGCGATCCGCGAGAGATCTGGCGGCGCTTCGCCGAGAACTATCACCTGTTCCGGGGGACGCCTTCGCGGATGTGGCACGACTGGGTCTATGCCGAGGCCTTCGGCATCGACGTGCGCCTGTCGGCCGAGACGGCGGACCACTATTACGACGTGATCGATGCGGCCCTGAAGACCGACGCCTTCAGGCCGCGCGCGCTGTTCGACCGTTACAATATCGAGGTCCTGACCACGACCGAGAGCCCACTCGATACGCTGGAGCATCACAAGACCATCGCAGCCTCGGGCTGGAAGGGACGGGTGCTGACCGCCTATCGCCCGGATCCGGTTATTGACCCGGACTATGAGGGTTTCCGCGACAATCTGAAAATCCTGGCCGATCAGACCGGCCGCGATACGCTGTCGTGGGACGGATACCTACAAGCCCTACGCGATCGCCGGGTCTTCTTCATCGAAATGGGCGCCACCTCGACCGATCACGGCCACCCGACGGCCTTCACCGCAGATCTGCCTAAGGCCGAAGCCGAGGCCCTGTTCCGGCGTGTGTCGACGGCGCCCGCCAGCGCCGCCGACGCTGAACTGTTCCGCGGCCAGATGCTGACCGAAATGGCCGCCATGTCGGTCGAGGATGGTCTGGTGATGCAGCTTCACCCCGGCAGCTTCCGTAACCACTCGGCCACCGTCTTCAACCGTTTCGGCCGCGACAAGGGCTGCGATATTCCGACCCAGACCGACTACGTGCGCGCGCTGAAGCCGCTGCTGGATCGGTTCGGCTCGGACAGCCGTCTGTCTCTGATCCTGTTCACCTTGGACGAAACCACTTACAGCCGCGAACTCGCGCCACTCGCCGGCCACTATCCGGCTCTGAAGCTGGGACCCAGTTGGTGGTTCCACGACAGTCCCGAAGGGATGCGTCGCTTCCGCGAGCAGGTCACCGAGACGGCTGGCTTCTACAATACCGTCGGCTTCAACGACGACACCCGCGCCTTCCTGTCCATTCCCGCCCGTCATGACGTGGCGCGGCGCATGGACTGCGGCTTCCTGGCTAAACTGGTCGTCGAGCATCGGATGGAGGAGGACGAGGCTCACGAACTGGCCCACGCTCTGACCTATGGCCTGGTCAAGGCGGCCTACAAGCTGTGAGTAGACTGAACCAAGCCGGCCTGACGGGGCTGCCCGCCGACATCGCCGTCCCCGGCTACGACCGCGCCCAGGTGAAGACGGGTGTCGTCCATCTGGGCATCGGCGCCTTCCACCGCGCCCACCAGGCGGTCGTGTTCGACGATGCGATCAGGTCGGGCGATCCGCGCTGGGGTGTGCTGGGCGCTTCGCTTCGGTCGCCCGGCGTACGCGATCAGCTGAATCCGCAGGACGGGCTGTACACCCTGGTCGTGCGTGACGGATCGGACGAGCATCTGCGGGTGATCGGCGCCTGCGCGGGCGTGATGGTCGGGCCGGAAGATCCCGCCGCCCTGGTCGCCGCCATGGCCGATGCCGACGTCCACATCGTCACCCTGACTGTGACCGAAAAGGGCTATCGCCTCGATCCGGCGACCGGCGACCTGCTGCTAGACGACCCGGAGGTGGCGGCGGACTTGGCCGACATCGGCTCGCCCCGCACGGCGCCGGGCTTCATCGTCGCCGCGCTTCAGGCCCGCAAGGCGGCGGAACTGAAGCCCTTCACCGTCATCAGTTGCGACAACCTTCCCCACAACGGCAAGCGCATCCGGGACGGGGTGCTGGCGATGGCGCGCCAGATCGACCCGGCGCTGGCGGACTGGATCGAGGCCGAGAGCGCCTTTCCCCAGACGATGATCGACCGGATCGTCCCGGCGACCATTCCCGACGACATCGCCCGCCTGACCGCCCGTTTGGGCGTCGAAGACCAGGGCATGGTCAAGGCCGAACCCTTCATCCAGTGGGTGATCGAGGATCGGTTCGCCGGCGAACGGCCGGACTTCGCGTCGCTCGGCGTGCAACTGACCGACGCGGTCGAACCGTGGGAGGACGCCAAGCTGCGCCTGCTGAACGGCGCCCACTCGGCTATCGCCTATCTGGGCGCCCTGTCGGGGCACGAGCATGTCCACGAGGCCGTCGCCGTCCCCGCCTTCCGCGCCTATGTCGAGGCCCTGTGGGACGAGGCCCAGACCACGCTGAACCCGCCGCCGGGTCTGGATATTCCGGCCTATCGCGACGAACTGATGGCCCGTTTCTCCAACTCGGCCCTGATGCACCGGACGCGCCAGATCGCCATGGACGGCTCGCAGAAGCTGCCCCAGCGCCTGCTGGCCGGCGCCGCCGAACGGTTGGCGGCGGGGCAGGGTATCGACGCCATGGCCTTGGGCGTCGCCGCCTGGATGAAGTGGCAGTCGGGGGTGACCGAAACGGGCGAGACAGTCGTCGTCGACGATCCGCTAGCGGCCAAGACGTATGAACTGTTGGCTGGCGCCGACACCGATCAGGCGCGCGTTTCGGCCTTGCTGAGCCTGTCTGCCGTCTTCCCGCCCGCGCTGGCCGCTGACAACCGGTTCGCCGCAGCGGTCACGTCCGCCTATCTGTCGCTCAGCCAGAACGGCGCCGTCGAGGTCGCGCGTCTGGTCGCGGAGTAAATCCATGTCTCGCGTCCTGATCCTGAACCCCGCCGACGACGTCGCCATCGCCCTGGACGACATCGCCAGCGGCGATACGCCTGATGGCCTGAACGCGCCAGCGCGCGCTGACATCGCCACCGGCCACAAGATCGCCCGTCATGCAGTGGAGGCGGGCGGTCTGGTCCGCCGCTACGGCCAGGTCATCGGACGCGCCAAGACCGCCATCGCCGCCGGTGCTCACGTCCACGTCCACAACCTGGCCATGGCGGAGGACGGGCGTGAAGCCGAGGTCGGGGCCGACCTGCGTCCGCCTGCGCCGTTGTCGGGCGTGACGTTCAGCGGCATCGTTCGCCCAGGCGGCCGCGTCGGCACGCGCAACTATATCGGCGTCCTGACCAGCGTGAACTGTTCGGCCACAGTGGCGCGCCGCATCGCCGACGCCTTCCCGGATTCCATCCTGCCTGCGGGCGTCGATGGCGTGGTCGCTTTCACTCACCAAGGCGGTTGCGGCGGCTCATCGCTCAGTAGCGACGTCACCCTGCTGCAGCGGACCTTGGCCGGTTATGCCCGGCACCCGAACTTCCATTCCATCCTGATCGTAGGCCTGGGCTGCGAGGCCAATCAGATACCCGCCTGGCTCGCCAACGAAGGCCTTCAATCCGGCCCGCATCTGCACGCCCTGACGATCCAGGAGGCTGGCGGCACGGCCCGGGCGATCGAGGCCGGGATCGAGATCGTACGCGATCTGGTCGTGGACGCCGCCAAGGTCCAGCGCCAACCTGTCTCCGCTTCTCACCTGACCGTCGGCTTGCAATGCGGCGGTTCAGACGGCTGGTCCGGGGTTACCGCCAATCCGGCCTTGGGCGCCGCAGTCGATCTGCTGGTCGCGCACGGGGGCTCGGCCATGCTGTCGGAAACGCCCGAAATCTGGGGTGCGGAACACCTGCTGCTGCGGCGCGCGGCGTCGCAGAAGGTTGCGGACAAGCTGAACGCGCGTCTGGCGTGGTGGCGCGACTATGCGGATCGCCATCAGATGGAGCTGAACAACAATCCGTCGCCCGGCAATCTGAAGGGCGGTTTGACGACCATTCTGGAGAAGTCGCTGGGTGCGGTAGCCAAGTCCGGTTCCACCCCGCTGAACGACGTGATCGGTTACGCCGAACCGCTTCGGGCCAAGGGCCTCAGCTTCATGGACAGCCCCGGTTACGACCCGTGCTCGGCTACGGGCCAGATCGCCTCGGGCGCCAGTCTGATCGTCTTCACCACCGGCCGGGGCTCGGTCTTCGGCGCTAAGCCCGCTCCATCGATCAAGGTCGCCTCCAACGCCAAGCTGGCGAACTGGATGGACGAGGACATGGACATCGACGCCTCGCCCGTCCTGACCGGAACCAGCCTGGCCGAGGTCGGCGGCGTCATCTTCCAGAAAATGCTAGATGTCGCATCAGGCGAGCCATCCAAATCCGAGGCGCTCGGCATCGGCGACAACGAGTTCGTGCCCTGGCAGGTGGGAGCGTATCTGTAGAGGCGGCGAGGGATCCGAAAACCTCAATCACCGCCTTTTTCCTGGGTAAAAAAGAAGGCCCGGAGCTGTCCGCTCCGGGCCTTTAGTTTGTCACGCTGGAGGCGTCAGGGAGTGAAGCTCAATACTTCCAGCGCAATCCCACGGCGATCTCTCGGCCGGTATGACGGTAGTCGGACACGCGGTTGGTCACGTCGATGTAACGGTCGGTGTAGGCGTCCGTCAGATTGATGCCTTCGAGCGAGAAGGTCAGGTTCGGCGTGAACTCGTAGGACATGGAGGCATCGACATTGGTGGTGTCGTTGACGCCTTCTTCGGAGTTGCCGTTCGCGCCGGGGAAGGACAGCAGATACTGGCTGCGGTGTGCGATCGAGACGCGGGCCTGGAACGGGCCATCCTCATAATACAGGGTCGCGTTGGCGGTGTTCTTCGACTGGCCCGTCAGGCGGTTTTTGCCGGCCGTGCCGTAGCTGACTTCGGAATCAACCCACGTGACGTTCCCGGTGAAGCCAAAGTTGGACCAAAGACCGGGCAGGAAGGTGAAGGGTTGTTGATACTGGATTTCGATTCCCTTCAGCGCACCGCCTTCGCCGTTCAGGCGGCGCGTGACCTGGAAGATGTCAGTCGGGCTTGCAGCGCCCTGAAGCAGTTCGTTGGGCAGGCCCAACTGATTGTAGGGGATGCCGACCGTCTCTGATGTGATAAAGCTGTCGATGTCTTTGTAGAAGACGGCGGCGGCCAGAAGGCCCTCATTCTGGAAATACCACTCGACCGAGACATCGTAGTTGGTGGCGCGGAACGGATCGAGCAGCGGGTTTCCGTAGGAGACGGTGCGGGTGGTCGGCGAGACGCTGCCGCCTGGCGTCAGATCGCCTAGGGTCGGACGCGACATCACCTTGGCGGCGCCCAGGCGGATCACGACGTCATCGCGCGGCTCCAGCGCCAGGTTGAAGGATGGCAGGACGTCGTCATAGTCGTTGTCGGTGGTCACGTAGTCGTAGGTCGTGACGGGTGGCGTTCCCACCGCGATGGTTTGCCATCCTTTGGCTGTGACCTCGGTCTGGGCGTAGCGAATGCCCGCATTGCCGCGAAGGACCATGCCCCCAACCGTTGTGTTGAAGTCGGCCTGGAGGAAGACGCCCTTGTCGGTTTCGTCGACCTCACGCTCGCTGCGATTGGGCACCAGGGGATCGTCGTAGAAGCTGAGGAAGTCGGCGATCTTCGAGATGTCGGGGACGATGAAGCGCAGGTCGGAGCCCGCGCCCGCGTCCACGCCGTCCGAGATATCAACGACGCGGCCGATGCTGTCGACGCCAGTCAGACGGTCCGCTCCGGTCGGGTTGGTCTTGGTACGGGTCAAGCCGAAGGTCTCGAAGCCGTAGGTGCGATATTCGCCCCCCAGTTTGAGGGTGAGGGAGTCCGACCAGTCATAGGCCAGCGAGCCGGCGCCGACCTTATTGTCAAAGTTGCCGCCGGCGTTGCTGCGCGTCGCATTGACCAGGGTGAAGCGTTGACCCGAAGTGACGTCAAAGCCGTAGTTTATGCGCGGCCGGCGATCATCCTCGCGGAAGTCGAAGGAATAGCCGTTTACGCCTGCGGCCTCGAAGGCATAGGCGACATTGAGCGGCGTGCGGGCTTCGGATCGGTTGGCGCCGACCTTCAGATTGCCATGCAGCCGGTCGCTGAAATCGTGGCGGACGTTCAGAGAGGCTTGGTAGAAGTTGCTTTCGTTGCGGGTAAAGCCGTTTTCGGCGCGCACCAGCATATTGTCGAAGACGCCGTAGGACAGGATGTTCTGGTCGGCGTCGATCGCATAATCGCGCACGACGACGCTGTTGACGTTGGCGCGACTGAACGACCAGGCTTCGATGTTCGGGCTTTCCAGTTCCGAATTAAACCGCGACCACAGGACGTCCAGCACCGCCTCGGTGCGGTCGCTCGGCCGCCATTGCAGCGCGCCCGTCATGCCCAGGCGGTCTTCCTGAGTATTGCCCAAGGTGTAGCGCGGGATGCGGGGATAGAAGGCGTTCAGGACGGCGTCACGTTGCGCCGTCGTGGTGCAGGGAATGCAGCCGCCGAAGTTCTGGCCGCGCCCATAGGGGTTGCCGGCGGCATTGACGTTTGACGGGTCGCCCTTTTGCCAACGCGTCGTGTTGAAGCTACCCAGGATTGGCGACCGCTCGGAATAGGCGACTGACACCAGGGCGCCAAAGGTTCGGTCCTCGTTCGACCAGCTGAGCAGACCCGCGAGCCGCGGCACCGTCTTCTCAGACAGATCATTGTACGAGCCCTGCACAGACAGGGCGGAGTTCAGGCCGCTGCCGCTGAAGTCCAGGGGGCGACCCGTCTGCAGATCGACGGTGGCGCCCAGCGAGCCCTCTTCGATCTCGGCCGATTGGGTCTTGCGAACCTTGATGCTGTTGAACAGTTCGGACGCGAACATTGAGAAGTCGAAGCTGCGGTTGCGGTTGCCGCCAGACGCAGCTTGGGCTTCCAGGCCGTTGATGCGAGTGCGGGTGAAATCGGAACCCAAACCACGCACCGAGATGGTGGTGCCCTGGCCGTTCACGCGGTCGATGGTCACGCCGGGCAGGCGCTGGATCGCTTCGGCCAGGTTCTGATCGGGGAAGTCGGCCATGTCTTCGGCCAAGATGGCGTCCACCGCTCCGGCTTCGCGGCGCTTGATGTTCAGCGCCTGTTGCAGGCTGGACCGGAAGCCGGTGACGACGATCTCATCGACCACTGTTGCGTCTTGGGCGGCGTCTTGCGTGACGGGTTCTGAGGCAGGAACGGCCTGAGCCGCAGCCGCCGACGCACCCATCAGGGCCGCCAGGGAAACGCCAACCGCGCACAGAGTCCGGGTGTTGGTCCGTCGCATTCGTTCTCTCCCCATCCCGGCGTCCATCTGGCACCGGTGTCATTTTGTGGTATGCCGTCGCGCATATTTGGATTAGCGACGTATCGCTTATTGCAACAGCTTCCCGCATTTTGCAACAAGGTGATGTCAGGACCGAGAGATTCCGCTGAGATGTCGATAAATCCTCGACATCTCAGGCGTTAGGGCTCGAGAAGCTAGCGATGTTCCTAAGCGCTACGATCGACTTCGACAGCATAGACGTGGTTGGCGCCGTGCATGTTCGACACGAAGACGATCCATTTTGCGTCCGGCGTGAAAGTCAGATTCGGCTCAAGCCGGTAGTCGTGGTTTGACAGATCCACGAGCCGCTCGGATCGCAGGTATTCGACGAAGATCTGGTCTTCCTTATCGCTAGACGGATCTTCATCAACGATCGGTTCGGGGCGCAGTAGGACCAGCCATTTACCGTCGGGCGCATGAGCGACCATGTCGCCGTCGCCGCCGTCGCCAGCGAATAGACTGCCGTCCGGCGAGACGTTGTAATGAACCGACCAGTCATTCTGCTCGACCCGACGATAGACCCGGCGGCCCGTCTCCAGATCGACCGAGGCAACCCAGAAGACCTGGCCGCGCGGGGTCTGCAGGTCATAGAGCACCTGTCTGCCGTCCGGGCTGAACCATTCGTGGCCGAAGATCTCGAAGTTCATCGTCCGCTGATGGGTCTTTCTCAGGCCCGTGCCATCTGCGCGGATAGCCCACATTCGATCCACGCGGTGCCAAGGCCCTTCATGGCAAAAGATGATCTGCTGGGGGTCGGTGGGGGAGAACTGCGTGTGGCCGATCCATTCGTTGGTCTTGTGGATCACGCGTCGCTCGCCCGTGGTCAGGTCGATGACGAAGATTTCCATCGGATAGCGCGCGGCCCAGCGTTGAAGCATCCGCACCCCCTTGGCGCGGGCGAAGTTCAGCGGCTTTCCGTCCGGCCCATCAGCTTCGTATTCGGCCTGATCGAAGCGGCGGTTGCGCGGGTCGGGCACGGTCGGCTGTAGCGGTTGGCTGTCATAGGCCACGAAGCCCAGGAGCAGGCTCTCATCGGCATTGACCGAATTGATCTGACCGTTCGGTATCCGGCCGATCTCGCGACGGTGCTTGGTGTCGACGTCGATGACGAACAGGGTCTTGGCGCGGTCCATCAACTGGCCTTCGCCAGGCGCGGTCACCGAATAATAGACGTTGCGCCCCTTGCGGCCCGTGAACATCAGGTCGGCGTCATGGTCGGGCACCAGAACGTCGACGGCCCAGGTCGCCAGATTGACGGTCGAGATGCCCTGAGGCGTCGAGATGACCATCAGGTCGGGCGCCCCGACCTTGTTGGGCAAGAACATGTTCTTGTAGAAATAGGGCTTTCCGCCCCCGCCATCGGGCGAGACGCGGCGGATGCGATGGCCGGTCTTCGTATCGACCCACTCCTTCGGCGCGGGGCCGTCCCAGCGCGGCCGCTCGACCGGCGTCTCTTGAGTCGAAGGCGGGGCGGTGTTGGGCGCGGGCCAGACGGGGGTCTGTCCCGGCGCTGGCGGGACGGCCGGCGTGGTCCGCGCCTGAGCGGTCGTCGTGGTGAAGGCGCCGACGGCGGGGGCGCTGAGCAGGGCCTTAAGGGCAGTGCGTCTCGAGGTCGTCATTGGGGCGGTCCTCTCGGGTTTTCTGGATTACGGCGCGGGGGTCAGGCCTTCGACACGGACGGTCCAACCTTCCTTTGGGAAGCCGGGCGCGTGGCCGCTGGACCCGTCCCAACCCGCCGCCATCAGACCGACGGCCATAAGCAGGGATCCGTTGGACGGGAAATAGGTCTCGGCTGCGCGGCGATAGCCCGGACCATCCGGATTGACCGCCATCGTCACGCCGCCGGCGCCGGCCGAGACGGGCACCAGTTCGTCGGCGTGTTCATCCAGGTGAACGCGAGGCGTCATGCCGGTGACGCCCCACTGATTGTTCTTCAGGTCGGCGAACAGCCAGTTCACCGCCTTCTCCGGTTCGCCGAGGCGAGCCGCCGTCATCGCCATCATCGGGAAGTCCCAGCCCCAGGTCTGGCGGACGTCCCAGTTCTGCTCCACCGCTTCAAACGTGTGGCGCATGGCGGCTGGATCGATCCGCGCGCCGAGAATGAAGCCATAGGCCATCAGGAAGGAGGGATGGTCGCGGTTCTTGCACTGAGCCGCCGCCGCGTGTCGGCGACAGGCTTCGGACATGGCCGTCTCCCAAAAGTCCGGCACGCTCTCGACAGGCAGATACAGGCCGTCCCTCATCGGCGGCGGCGCGATCTTGGCCAGGGCCTGATCCCAATCGGCGCGGCGGGCCTGACCCTTGCGTTCGCGCCACTGTTGGGCGGTTTCCAGGGCCCAGCGGAAATACTCGACCTCGAAGGTCGGGTTCGCCGTAGTCAGGGGATCGTAGTTCTCCTGGGCCGGGATCATCGGCGTGCCCAGGTTCAGGCGGCCGTCGTGTTCGATGGGCCAGGAGGCCAACAGGTCGGCGGTGGCCTCGACCACCTCGCCGTATCGATCCAGCACGGCCGGGTCCTTCTCGGCGCGCCAGACCAGTTCGGCCAACAGGATCGGGTGCGGCTGCTGCCACATGATGAAGGGCGAGACGAGGCTGGGGCTGTTGCGGCCCTCGGGTCCGACCATCTTGGGCCACCAGGCGCCCTTGACGTGGTGACGGGCGGCCTCGGCGCGCGCGTTGTCCAGATTGCCGATATACCAGGGCAGACTGCGCTCCAGCATGTCGGCGTGACCCCACATCGCTTGCCAGCCGGAGTGCCAGGGATGCATTTCCAGATGGAACTTGCCGTACCAGCTGTTGGAGAACAGGCCCTCTTCCTGCGGAGGCAGTTCGCCGGCGCCGTTAACGGTCGACAGGTACTGAGACAGGACCACACGCCGCTCCAGCTCGGCTGCGCGCGGGTCGGTTGACCCCGAAAAATCGACGGCGCCGCCCTGGGTCCAGAAGGCGTTCCAGTGTGCGGCGGTCGCCTGGACGCCGGCGGAATAGGCGGGTGTCTTCTCGACGGGCTCCTGCTGATCGAAACGGACCATGACGGTCAGCCGGTCGCGACCGGAGGAGACGACACGGAAGGCGCCGGCGCCGCTCTGTTCGATCTTACCGGACGCGGTGATGCCGGAATAATAGGTGGTGTCGTCCAAGGTGCGGCGAATGTGGACGTCGCCCGTGTCGGAGGCGACGATGCTCAGGCTTTGCGTATCAGAGGCCTCGAACGTCGTCGGGTCGGGATTGATGGCGGGGTTCACGCCAGGATAGCGGACTTGGACGCCCAGACCCTGGGCGGCGACCAGGGGCGAGGCGATCTCGACCATCACCATGTCCAGCGTCGGGTGGACGCGGGTCACGACCTCGACCGGCTGGCCGTCATAGGTGAAACGGCTGGTCAGGGCGCCGGACCACAGGTCCAGCGTCTGGCGCGTGTCGGCGACCTTGGCGAAGTCCAGAGGCTTGCCGTCTGCGAAGGTCAGGCCGATGCGGCTGAGCGAGAATCGATGCGGATTGGCCCGCAGCCAGGTGTAGGCTGGTTGGGTTTCCGCCACGTCCCAGGACTTCATCCAGGCGTAGGGCTGCTCGCCCCGACCCGGCACGGGCACGTCGATCAGGCCATCCTGTTCGGTATAGCCGTTCGGATTGGGAAAGCTGTGCCAGGCCCACTGGGCCATGGTCAGCAGGGGCGACAGTTCCGAATATTGCTCCGGGAAGGTCTGGAGCCCGGTGATGTCGGCGGTGAAGCCCAGGTCGCCGTTACCCAGCATGATCGGGGCATGTCGGTCGATGGCGGTCAGGCTGACGTTGTGGCGCGTGACCAGGGCGTGCCGGTCTATCGGCGCGGCGGGCGCGACGGCGGCGGTAGGCGTCACCGTCTGGGCGCAGGCGGCCGTGGGGCCGGCTAGCAGGGTGAAGGCGAGGAGGGCGGTGCGCAGGCGCATCAGGCGGCGTCCTTCTTCAGTCCAAGGCCAGCGCCCCGCCAGCCGTACCAGGCGACGACGGCGAAGCAGACGGCGGGTAGGAGGAAGGCGACGTTGGCGCCGTACAGGTCGGCGATCTTGCCCATGGGCCAGGGCAGCAGCACGCCGCCGCCGATGGCCATGACCATCAGGGACGAGGCCTTCTTGGTCCCCGCGCCCAGGCCGATGGTGCCCAGGGCGAAGATGGTGGCGAACATGGTCGACATGAAGAAGAAGACGGCCAGCAGGGCGATGGGCGAGACCTTGTCGATGCCGGCGGCGACGACCAGGGTCAGGACCACATTGATCACGCCATAAGCCGTCAGCAAGGCGCGGGGGCGGACCTTCAGCAGCAGAGCGGTGGCGAAGAAGCGTCCGACCAGATAGCCGATGGCCGCCAGCGACAGCATGAAGGCGCCTTGCTGCGAGGTCAGGCCCTGCCAGTTGTGGGTCACCAGATTGATGAAATAGGCGCCGATGCCGACTTGGGCACCGATGTAGAGGGCCTGGGTGATCACGCCGGCGATGAAGTGCGGCTGTTGCGACAGGGGCAGGGCGGGGGCGTCGCCCTCCACCGCGCCGCCGTGGTCCGAAAGGCCGGTTTCCGGCAGGCGCGCGCGCCAGACGGCGAGGGCGAACAGGACCACGCCGACGGCGATCAGCCCGTAGACGATCTGGATCGAGCGGGTCGCGCCGCCCAGGGCCTCGGTCGTGGTCGGGCTGAAGAAGACCGCGCCGCCGATCAGCGGGCCGAAGAAGACGCCCAGAGCGTTGAACGACTGGGCCAGGTTCAGCCGCTGGGAGGCTTTGGCCGGATCGCCCAGGACGTTGACGTAGGTGTCGGCGCTGGTCTCCAGGATGCACAGGCCGGCGGCGAGGACGAACATCGAGCCGACGAAGGGCAGGAAGGCGCCTGCGCCAGCCGCCGGGATGAACAAGAGGGCGCCGACGGCTGTGACCGCCAGACCCGACACGATCCCGAACTTGTAGCCCCGCGCATGCAGAAGCATGCCTGCCGGAATCGACAGCAGCAGATAGGCCCCGAAATAGGCGATCTGCAGCCAGGCGCTGTCAGCCTGGCTGATGCTCAGCGTCTCCTGGAAATGCTTGTTCAGCACGTCCAACAGGCCGTAGGCCAGGCCCCAGATCAGGAAGCAAGCTATGGCGAAGGCCAGCGGGCCGTTCAGCGACCCGGCGGGCTTGGCCAAGCCCCCGGGGGTGTGGGCAGCGTCGGTCTCGATGACCATTGGGATACTCTCCTGGTGTTCCTCGGGCCTCGCCGTCTTGATGCGGCTTCGGCGGGTGGGTCAGATACGGTAGATCGCCTCGGCGTTGGCGGCGAACAGGCGGTCACGTTCGTCGACCGAGAAGTCGGCCGTGATCGCATCGAAGGCGGAATAGAAGGCGTCGAAGGTTCCGTGCACGCTTTCGACAGGGAAGTCCGAGGCTAACATGGCGCGCTCGGTCCCGAAGGCCTCGATGCACTCCACAACGATGGGACGGATGCTGTCGGGCGTCCAGGCGCGGTCGGTGATGCCCAAGCCTGAGATCTTGATCGAGATCTGCGGCTGGGCGGCCAGCAGGCGCAGACCTTTGCGCCAGCGCTCCATCCCTGCGGTGTCCCGGTCGGTCGGTAGGCCGGCGTGGTTGACGATGATCGGAATGTCGGGGTGGCGGGCGGCGATGATGGCAGCGGTCGCCATCTGAGATGGATAGATCTGGAGG
Organism: Brevundimonas sp. MEB006b; assembly: GCF_030209705.1. Lineage (NCBI taxonomy): Bacteria > Pseudomonadati > Pseudomonadota > Alphaproteobacteria > Caulobacterales > Caulobacteraceae > Brevundimonas > Brevundimonas sp. MEB006b. The sequence continues at coordinate 587,717 of NZ_JARVRL010000005.1, read as the reverse complement.
TCGAACGAGAGGCCGTGGCGTGCCAGCTTGGCGAAGCCCTCGACCCATTTCGGATCACGCAACAGATCGCGGTCGGTATAGGTCTTCAACGGATCTTCGTGCCAGCAGACGATCTGGCGCACGCCGCGTACGTTCGGCCGGGCGGCGTGGGCCTCCAGCAGGGCGTTCAAGTCAGGATCCAGCATATCGACGCCGGCGACGATGGCGTGCGGATAACCGGTGTCATCAGCGATGGACTGAAGCCAGTCGGTCTCGGCGAGCTGCTGGCCCATCGGCCGGCCCGCCTCGACGTGGACGATCTTGTCCACGCGCCAGCTGGCCGCATCGGCTAGATAGTCGTCCAGCAGATAGTTTGCGTTAGCGATGGGCGACATGTCTCCCGCCGGATTGTTTGGCAAGGGATCGTCCTGAAGCCAGCCATAGCGCGCACGCGACAGGTCCCACAGGTGGACGTGCCCGTCGACAATGCGAAGATCCGAAGCCACGCGCGTGTCCTAATAGGTCGTTCTGCCGCCCGACGTGTCGAACGTCGAGGCGGTGGTGAAGCTGCATTCCTCGGAGGCCATGAAGCAAACCATGGCGGCGCTTTCGCCGACCTCGCCGAGGCGTCCCATGGGGATCTTGGAGCGCATGTAGTCGACCTGGCTCTGGGGCAGCTGGTCCAGGATGGGGCTTTCGAAGGTGGCGGGGGTCAGGCTGTTGGCGATGACGCCCCTGCCGGCCAGTTCCTTACCCAGCGATTTGGTGAAGCCGATCACACCGGCCTTGGAGGCGGAATAGGCTGAGGCATTGGGGTTGCCTTCCTTGCCCGCAACCGAGGCCACATTGACGATCCGGCCGTAACCGTTGGCCAGCATGAAGGGCACGATGGCGCGCGAGCAGTAGAAGACGCCGTTCAGATTGATGTCGACGACCCTCTTCCAACTGTCGATCGGAAACTCATGCACCGGCACGGTGGCGCCGGTGATGCCGGCCGAGGCGACCAGGATGTCGATGCGGCCGTCCAGCGCCTGGGCCGAGTCCTGGGCCGCTGCGGCGACGGCCTCGGGGTCGGCGACATCCAGGGCGATCACATGGGCGGCCCCGACCTCGGTGGCGGCGGCCGTCAGCGCCTCGGCGTTGAGGTCCCACAGCACGACCTTGCCGCCCTCGGCGACGATGCGGGCGGCTGCGGCCTTGCCCAGGCCCGACGCGCCGCCGGTGACGATGGCGGTGCGGCCCGAAAAACGGCCTTGATAGGCGCTCATCGCGTCCACTCCACGAAGGTCTGGCCTTGTTCACCGAGCTTCTGGATGCCCAGGCGCACCGTGTCGCCCGCCTTCAGATATAGCGGCGGCTTCTGGCCCAGACCCACGCCGGGCGGGGTGCCGGTGGTGATCAGATCGCCCGGCTTCAGCGTCATGAACTCCGACAGATAGGACACGATCTCGGCGACGCCGAAAATCATCGTCCGGGTGTTGCCGGTTTGCATGCGCTTGCCGTTCAGGTCCAGCCACATGTCCAGGTCCTGAACGTCGCCGACCTCGTCGGTCGTCACCAGCCAGGGGCCGACGGGGCCGAAGGTGTCGCAACCCTTGCCCTTGTCCCAGGTGCCGCCGCGCTCGGTCTGATAGGCGCGCTCGGACACGTCGTTGATCAGGACATAGCCGGCCACGTGATCCAAAGCCTCGGCCTTGGTGACGTAGGAGGCGGGCTTGCCGATGACGATGCCCAGCTCGACCTCCCAGTCGGTCTTTTCCGAGCCGCGCGGGATGACCACGTCGTCGTTCGGCCCGTTCAGACAGGTAATGGCTTTGGTGAACAGCACCGGCTCTTCGGGGATCGGCAAATTGGATTCGGCTGCGTGGTCGGCGAAGTTCAGGCCGATGGCCAGGAATTTGCGCACGCCATTGATCGGCACGCCATAGCGAGGCTGGCCCTCGACCACGGGCAGGGTGGTCGGATCGATGGCCTTCAGCGCCTCAAGTGCGGGGCCATACAGTTGGTCCGGTGTGATGTCGGCGATGTATCCCGACAGGTCGCGAATGCGCCCCTCGGCGTCCAGCGTGCCCGGCTTTTCTTGGCCCTTGGGGCCGTAACGCAGCAGTTTCATAGTGGCGGAGGAGCTTTCGTCTTGGCGAAGTTAGGGGCGCGCGTAGGGGCGATGCAGGGCGATGTCGCGGTTCAGTTCGACGCCGAAGCCGGGCGTATCGGGAACCTTCAGGCGGCCGTTTACGGGGACGGGTTCGCCGATCAGTTGCGGATGGAACATCGGCACGACTTCGTCGGCGCCGGGGGCCATCATCAGGAACTCGGCGAACGGGCTGTTATGGCGCGTCACCACGAAGTGGTAGGAATAGACCGACGAGCCATGAGGGATCATCAGCACGCCCTTGGCGTCAGCCAGGGCGGAGATCTTCTGCAGTTCGGTGACGCCGCCGCACCAGCCCACGTCCGGCTGGATGATGTCGCAGCATTCCATCTCCAAGAGCATGCGGAAGCCCCAGCGGGTGGCCTCATGCTCGCCGGTCGTGACCAGCATCCCCTTGGGAGCGTTCTTCTTCAGCGCCTGATAGCCCCAGTAGTCGTCGGGGCTGAGCGCCTCCTCGATCCACTTCAGACCCAGCTTGTGGGCCTCCTGAGCCAGCCGCGTGGCGTAGTTCAGGTCCAGCGCCATCCAGCAGTCGAACATCAGCCAAAAATCGTCGCCGCAGGCGTTCCGCATGGCTGCGAGTTCAGCGATGTTCTTGTGCAGGCCTTCCTCGCCCTCGGCTGGGCCGTGGTGCAGGGGCATCTTGCCGCCGATGAAGCCCAGTTCCTTGGCTTTGTCGGGCCGCGTACCGGTGGCGTAGAAGGTCAGTTCGTCGCGCACCGCCCCGCCCAGCATGGCGAAAACCGGCTCCTGACGCAGACGGCCCAGCAGGTCCCACAGCGCCAGATCCACGCCGGAGATGGCGTTCACCACCAGACCTTTTCGGCCGTAATACTGGGTCGAGAAATACATCTGGTCCCAGATCTTCTCGACCTCGGACGGATCGCGGCCCTCCAGGAAGCGGGCCAGGTGTTTCTCGACGATATAGGCGGCGGGTTCGCCGCCGGTGGTCACCGCAAAACCGACCACGCCGTTTTCGGCCTCGATCTCCACCACCAGCGTGCCCAGCACATTGATGCCGAAGCTGCGGCGGCTCTGGCGGTACTCCGGGTATCTCGCCATGGGGGTGGCGATGTGGTCGTCGATCCAGTGACCGTCGCCCTGATCGTGATAGTCGGCGCCGCCTCCCGTGCCGTCGTTTTTCACGACGAAGGCGCGAACGTGTTTGATGCGGGGCAGGCGGCTCATCGCGTCATCACCAGTGATTGGTGATTTGCTCCCATAATGCGGGATTTCACTGGCGTTCCTCCGTGCATAACGTCAAAGTCAGGCCGGTGTGGCGGAGCGACTTGCGCGTATTGCTACATTCTGAGAATGAGGATTACGAAATGGGACGATCGTCGTCAATCAAGACCGTGCAGGTCGATGGGGAAGAAGAGCCGGGGGCCAAGGCGTCCGGCAGCCAGACCCTGCTGCGTGGTCTGGACGTCATCGACGCCCTCATCGAGGGTTCTCTGCCCTTGGCGGAACTGTCCGAAAAGCTGGATCTGACCCGCAGCACCACTCACCGTCTGGCCTCGGCCCTAGTCGAGCGTCGCCTGCTGTCGTTCCGCCCGCGCGAAGGCTATTCCCTCGGCCCCAAACTGCTGGAGCTGGGCCATGCCGCCAGCCAGCAGATGCATTTGCCGCGCGTGGCCCGGCCCTGGTTGGAACAACTGTCGGCTCAGACCGACGATACGGTCCACTTGGGGGTGCTGGACGGCCGTCATGCGCTTTATCTGGACAAGGTGGCGGGGCGCAGGCGGATCAACATCGGCTCGCGCCTGGGCGAACGTCATCCGATCGCCTCGACTGGCCTGGGCAAGGCGCTGATCCTGGACAAGACCGAGGCGGACTGGATCGACTTCTACGCCGAGCCGGGCGCGACCTATGACTCATCCGCCCGTGCCGTCTGGCTGGAGCGGATGCATGGCTACGCCCAGAAGGGCTACGCCTTCGACCTGGAAGAGAACGAAGACCAGATCCGTTGCGTCGCCGCGCCGATCCGTTCGGTGAACGGCCAGATCGTCGCCGCCCTCAGCGTGTCCTCGGCCGCGCAATATATGTCCGACGCGCGGATGACCGAACTGACCAAGACCGTGACCGAGGCCGCCGACGCGATCAGCGCCGACCTAGGCTGGTCGCCCAAACCCTGAAACCGAACCATCGCCGGAGCCCACATGCTGCTTGAGAACAAGGTCGTCCTGATCACGGGCGCATCGCGGGGCATCGGGCGGGCGACGGCGATCGAGGCCGCGCGCCAGGGCGCCGACGTCGCCCTCAACACCTTCCGGGACGATGGGGCCGCCGCCGAGGTGGTCGCCGAGATCGAGACCCTGGGCCGCCGGGCCATCACCGTCGACGGCGACGTGGCCCAGCCCGCGAGCGCCGCAGCCTTCGTCGCCGCCGCGGTTCAGGCGCTGGGCCGGGTGGACGTCTTCGTCTCCAACGCCGGCATCTGTCCGTTCCACGCCTTCCTCGACATGCCGGTCGAGACACTGCGCCGCACGATGGAGGTCAATCTGCACGGCGCCTATTACATGGTGCAGGCGGCGGCCAATCAGATGGTCCGCCAGGGAGACGGCGGTTCCATCGTGGCCATCAGCTCGATCTCGGCCCTGGTCGGCGGCGAGATGCAGACCCACTACACCCCGACCAAGGCGGGGGTGCACAGCCTGATGCAGTCCTGCGCCGTCGCCCTGGGCCGTCACGGCATCCGCTGCAATTCGGTCCTGCCCGGCACCATCGCCACTGACATCAACAAGGACGACCTCGCCGATCCGAACAAGCGTCAATACATGGAGGGCCGCATCCCGCTGGGTCGTCTGGGCCGGCCAGAGGACATCGCCTCGGTCGTCGCCTTCCTGGCCTCGGACATGGCGAGCTACATGTCCGGCGCGGCCCTGCTGGTCGACGGCGGCGCCTTCGCCAACTTCCAGTAGGACGGCGGCGTGATCATTTCGTCGCCCGGCGACTATCGCGAGGCGGCGCGGCGCAAGCTGCCGCCCTTCCTGTTCCACTATATCGACGGCGGCGCCTACGCCGAACAGACCCTGCGGCGCAACGTCGAGGATTGGCAGGCCATCGCCCTGCGCCAGCGCGTGCTGCAGGACATGACCAGCCTCAGTCTTGATACCAAGCTGTTCGACGAAACCCTGCGCCTGCCCATCATCCTGGCGCCCGTCGGCCTGACCGGCATGTACGCCCGGCGCGGCGAGGTGCAGGCGGCCAAGGCGGCGGCCTCGCGCGGCGTGCCCTTCACTCTGTCCACCGTCTCGGTCTGCCCGATCGAGGAGGTGGCGCCCGCCATCGCCCGGCCCATGTGGTTCCAGCTCTATGTGCTGCGCGACCGGGGCTTCATGAAGAATGCGTTGGAGCGGGCTAGGACGGCGGGAGTGAAGACGCTGGTTTTCACGGTCGACATGCCTACCCCCGGGGCCCGCTACCGGGACGCCCATTCGGGCATGAGCGGGCCCAATGCCGAAATCCGCCGCATGGTCCAGGCGATGACCCATCCGGCCTGGGCCTGGGACGTCGGGGTGCGCGGCACGCCGCACGATCTGGGCAATGTCTCGGCCTATCTGGGCAAGCCGACGGGTCTCGCCGACTATATCGGCTGGCTGGCCAACAACTTCGATCCGTCGATTTCGTGGAAGGATCTGCAATGGATCCGCGATTTCTGGGACGGGCCGATGATCATCAAGGGCATCCTGGATCCGCAGGACGCGCGCGACGCCGTCAGCTTCGGTGCAAACGGCATCGTGGTGTCGAATCACGGCGGGCGTCAGTTGGATGGTGTGCTGTCGTCGGCCCGGGCCCTGCCAGCCATCGCCGAAGCGGTGCAGGGCGAGCTGAAGATTCTGGTGGATTCCGGCATCCGCAACGGTCTGGACGTGGTTCGCGCCATCGCCCTGGGCGCCGACGCGGTCCTGCTGGGCCGGGCCTTCATCTATGCCTTGGCGGCGAACGGTCAGGCGGGCGTCGAAAATCTGCTGGACCTGTTCGAAAAGGAAATGCGCGTCGCTATGACCCTGACCGGCGCCAAGTCGGTCGCCGGCATGACCCGCGAGATGCTGGCGATTTGACACAGGATCAGTGCTTTATCCCCGCCACGAAAGCGGGGATAAAGCACATCTTCGAAAGTCCTAAGCCCCCAACGACTCGATCAGGTCGCCCATGTTGCGGATGAAGACTGAGGTGGAGACGCCCTCGACCGGGAAGTCAGTATTGTACGGCGAGGTATCCCACAGGTCGCCGACGCGGGTCATCTGATATTCACCGCCGGTGATGGCGGTGGGGGAGGGGCCCTTGTACGGGTTCGACGTCGTTGTCAGCGGCGTGGGCCAATAGCCGCGCGCATTCAGCCCGGCCATGACTTCGGCCGCGCGACCGGCGTGAGGCGCGGTCGGGCGACGAGCGTCGCTGGACATGTCCCACACGTCCACATCCTGAAGCGTGAAGTACTTGGGCAGGTTCAGCGAGCCGGGGCGAGCCTTCAGCGGCGAACCGCGCGTGGCGTCATCGACCGGCATGGCCGACAGACGCGCGTATTCGGCGCGCAGGGCCGGGGTGTCCACATTGCGGAACGAGCCATAGTGGACGATCAGATTGGTGGGGTTGTCGTCGGCGTAGTACTGGCCGTTGGCGATGTTGGACCCGCGCCGGTGGATGTAGATCGGGGTGTTGGCGCCTTCCAGGATGAAGGTCGGGTGCGTGCGGCCCGGCGTGTTCAGCGGCGGCTTGGCCGCGACCTGATCCAGCCAGTCCATCGCCTCGGGCAGGCGGGCCAGATATTTCCGGTCCCCGGTCAGGCGATAGAAGCCCATCATCGACTTGATGTTGGTGCCGGTCGTGTGGGTGACAAAGGCTTGCGGCTCGATCGTCCGGGCGCCCGCCGGCTTCAGCGTGTCGGGGAAATGTTGCAGGCCCCAGGCCGGTTGCGGCTGCGGCTGCTGGGTCTTTACGAAGATGTCCATGCCGCGATTGATGGCGTCCAGAATCCTCGCATCGCCCCGACCGTTCCGCGCCAGGCCGTGATAGGCGTAAATCAGGAACTCCAGGTTCTCGCCGGCCACGTCGTCGTTGAAGGTGATGTAGGGCGTATAGTCCGCATGGCCGTGCAGGCCGCCGTTCTCGACGAACGGATAGCGCTGGGGCCAGCCGCCGTTCGGATACTGGCTTTCCAGTACGAAGCTGATCGCCTTGTGGAGGGGTGCCAGATATTTGCGGTCCTTCTTCTCCAGATAGACGCGCAGCAACAGTTGCGAAGCCTCGGACGTGCCCGCGTCGTCGAAGGTGGCGTTGCCGTAATAGTGGTGGAATTCCTCCAGACGCCAGGCGTTGGCGGCGACCGTGCCATACCACTGCTTCAGCGACTCCTCGCCGGCGGTGTCGATGACATAGTTCCATCCGCCCAGCGGGTGCTGGCCCTTGACCAGGGCGTCGGCGGCCTTCTTGGCGGCCTCGTAGTAATATTCGTCGCCGGTCGCGTGATAGGCGTCCAGGAACAGATGGCCCACGGTCGCGGTGCCCGGCGGCTGGACCCAGATCATGGTCGGGTTGGCCTCAAGCTCGCCCCAACGGCGTGAGAAGTCAGGCAGATATTGCCAAACGTATCCGCCTTCGACGGCGGCCTTTTCGCTCATGAACCGAGCGGCGCGCTTCATGGTGTCCAGAATGGCGGCGCGCTCTGGCGACGCCTGGGCCAGTACGGGCCCTGAAGCGGCGACGAAGGTGGCGGCGGCGCCGGCGGCCAGTAAGGCGCGGCGGTTCATGGACGTGACGGGCATGGAAACTCCTGATGTGACCTCTCTCGCACGGTTTCTTCTGACCGTTTCGAACCATCACTGAAGCATGATTGACACCGGTTTCCTAGCCCCGTGGCGGGATTGAAAAAGGCCGCATGGACTTCTCCATGCGGCCTCCACCCAATCTCAATTTTCGCAGCCTCAGCGGCGGATATCGAACCCGCCGTCGCCCATGGCTGCGCGCACCTCGTCGGCGGTGAAAAGGTTGAAGTCGCCCGGCAAGGAATGTTTCAAGCCGGCGGCGGCGAGGCCGAAGTCGAGGGTCTCCTGATCCGACCAGCCGTTCCACAGGCCAAACAGCACACCGGAGGCGAAGGCGTCGCCGCCGCCGACCCGGTCCACGACGCCGGCCATGTGAATGGCCTCGGCTCTGGTTTCGATCACGTCGCCGCCATTGCGGGTCAGCATGACAGCCGACAAGGCTTGGTCGGCGACGCTATCCTGAACGCGCAGGGTGCAGGCGATGCGTTGCAGGCGAGGGAAGGCGGCGAAGGCGGCCTTGGCGGCTTCACGACGCCGCACAGCCGGATCGGGGCTGTCGAACGTCGTCTTCAGCACCAGGGCGAAGTCGCGGTCGTCGGCGAAGGCGACCGTGGCGCCTGCCAACATTCTGCCCAGCGTGGCTGGGGGATCGCCATCCCATTGTTCCCACAACTTGCCACGGAAGTTGCCGTCGTAGCTGACCTTGACGCCTTTGCGGACGGCGGCCTCGATGATGGCGACGGCAGCGGCCGAGCCGTTCGGGCCCGTCGCCGGCGTCACGCCCGAGGCGTGCAACCATTCGACGCCGTCCAGCATTTGGTCCCAGTCGAAGGCCGTATCGACATGTTCGACGAAGGCCGATCCGGCGCGGTCGTAGAGGACTTCCGACGGACGACGCACAGCGCCGGGCGTCAGGAAATACAGACCCATACGGCCGGGTTTGAAGACGACCTGAGAGGTGTCGACTCCGTGCTTGCGCACCTCGTCACGCACGCCGCGACCCAGCGCATTGTCGGCCAGGACCGTCGCCATGCCGGTCGGCGCGCCGAAGCGGGCCAGCGACACGGCGACATTGGCCTCGGCGCCGGCGGGACGCACGGTCAGGGCAGGCGACTGCATCAGCAGTTCGTTGGCGTTGGGCGAAAACCGCAGCAGCATCTCGCCGAAGCAGAGGATGCGCCGGGAAGATGCAGCCTGGGTCATGATCGCAACGCTAGCTCCGGATCAGCGCGCCTGCCAGCCGCCGTCGACCGGCAGGATGGCGCCCTGGACGTAGTCGGAGGCCCGGCTGGCCAGGAAGACGGCCGCGCCGCCCAGGTCCGACGGCTCGCCCCAGCGCCCGGCCGGGATACGGCCCAGGATCTCGGCCGAACGGACCGGGTCCTCGCGCAGAGCCTGGGTGTTGGCGGTGGCGAAATAGCCTGGGGCGATGGCGTTGGCGGTGATGCGGTGCGGCGCCCATTCGTTGGCCATCAGCTTGGTCAGGCCGGCGACGCCCGATTTGGACGCGGTGTAGGACGGCACGCGGATCCCGCCTTGGAAGGAGAGCATGGAGGCGATGTTGATGATCTTGCCGCCGTCGCCCTGTTTGATGAACAGGCGGGCGACCGCCTGGCTCATGAAGAAGACGGTCTTCAGATTGATGTTCATCACTAGGTCCCAGTCGGCCTCGGTGAAGTCGACGGCGTCGGCGCGGCGAATCAGGCCGGCGTTGTTCACTAGGATGTCGATGCGGCCCATGGCGGCCAAAGCTTCCTGAACCACGCGCTCGACCGGCTCGATCGAGGTCAGGTCGGCGCTGATGGCGTGGGCGCGACGGCCCATGGCCTGAACCTTGGCGACCGTGTCGTCAGAATCCGACAGGGCGACCGAGACGATGTCGGCGCCGGCTTCGGCCAAAGCGAGGGCGATGCCTTGGCCCAGGCCCACATTGCCGCCGGTGACCAGGGCGACCTTGCCGGTCAGGTCGAACGGATTGCTCATGTTTTTCTTCCTCTTGTCCTGATTACTTCAACTGGCAGATGTCGAGCTTGTACATGTCGGTGTAGTCGAGGTTCTCGCCGCCCATGCCCCAGATGAAGGTGTAGTTCGAGGTGCCTGCGCCAGTATGGATCGACCACGGCGGGCAGATCACCGCCTCGCCGTCGGCGATGACGATGTGGCGTGACTTGTCTGGTTCGCCCATGAAGTGAAAGACGCGGTCGTCTTCGCCTAGGCCGAAATAGAGGTAGGCTTCCGAACGGCGGTCGTGAATGTGCGGCGGCATAGTGTTCCACACCGAGCCCGACTTGAGCACCGTCACGCCCAACAGCAACTGGCAGGACCTCACCTTGGCGGGAACGATGTACTGATAGATGGTCCGTTCGTTGGAGGTCTCCAGCGACCCCATTTCCAGCGGCACAGCCTCCTCGATCGAGATCTTTGTCAGGTCGTAGCGGGCGTGGGCGGGCGTGGCGACCAGATAGAATTTCGCCGGCTCGGCGGGGTTATTCGAGGCGAAGCTGACGTCGCTCGATCCCATCGGCACGTACAGGCCGTCACGGAAGCCTAGTTCGATAGTCTCGCCATCCACCGTGATCGAACCGGCGCCGCCGATATTGACCACGCCCAGTTCACGGGCCTGCAGAAACGGCGCGCCGGCCAAGGAGGGTGGCTCCGACTGGGTGGGCAGGCTCAGGGCGGTCTCGGCCGGTGTCGCGCCGCCGATGATCATGCGCTCGTGGTGGGAATAAATCAGGCTGATTCTGCCCGGAACGAACAGGTTCTCGATCAGATAGCGATCGCGCAGCTGTTGGTTTGAGGCGCCGTCCATCATGTCGGGATGAGTGGCCTGATAGACTTTGTCGTACATGGGGTCGTACATGCCGGTCTCCCTGGGAACTCGCAGCGCGAGCCACCGAGACGGATCTTGCGCCCGTCCTTCTGTGGACTAGGTAACCGGTGTCATATAATGATGCAATCGATTAGACCAACGCCGTCCACATATGTCGGCATCGCATCGCCACCGTCTTGAGGATTCCCCCATGAAGATCGCTCTCGTCATCGAAAACAGCCAGGCCGCCAAAAGCGAGACGGTGCATGCCGCACTGACCGCCGTCGCCGAACCGCTGGGCCATGAAGTCTTCCACTATGGAATGTATGCAGCCGAAGATAAGGCCTCGCTGACCTATGTGATGAACGGCGTGCTGACCGGCATCCTGTTGAACTCCGGCGCGGCCGATTTCGTCGTCACCGGCTGCGGAACCGGCATGGGCTCCATGCTGGCGTGCAACAGCATGCCCGGCGTCTTCTGCGGTCTGGTGATCGACCCGACCGACGCCTTCCTGTTCGGCCAGATCAACGACGGCAACGCCATCTCGATGCCTTATGCCAAGGGCTTCGGCTGGGCTGCAGAACTGAATTTGCAGGACGTGTATCGCAAGCTGTTCGAAGGCGAGCGCGGCCTGGGCTACCCCAAGGAGCGCGCCGAAATCATGCGCAAGAATCGCGGCGTGCTCAGCGACCTGAAAGCCGTGACCTGCCACGATATGCTGACGGTTCTGAAGACGATGGATCAGGACCTGCTGAAGGCCGCCATCGCCGGCGAGAAGTTCCAGGACTACTTCTTCGCCAATGCCACCGACGAAGGCATTCGCGACTATCTGAAGGGCGTTCTCGCCGCCAAGCCTGCGCTCGAAACGGCCTGAGGCAGAGAGGTCGGCGCGCGATCACGCGCGCCGATCCAACTCAGACTGCCGGGATTGCCGACTTGCGCACCACCAGGGCCGGTCGAACTTCGGGCTGCTGCATCTTGGCCGGATCGACGCCACGCATCGGCGCCAGCAGCTTTTCGGCCGCCATCCGTCCCATGTCGCGGATAGGCAGGCGCACCGAAGTCAGGTTGGGCCAAACCCGCGCCGCCATCGGCAGATCATCGAAGCCGACGACGGACAGGTCGCGCGGCAGCTCAAGGCCGCGATCTCGCGCCGCCTGCATCACCCCGATGGCCATGTCGTCGTTGAGGGTGAAGATCGCGGTTGGCGGCGTTTCCAGCGCCAGGAGGGCGTGTCCCGCCTCCACGCCTGATTCGAACGTATAGGCGCCTTTGAAATCGTAAGCCGGATCCAGCGGGATCCCGCGCTCGGCCAGAGCGTCCAGGAACCCCTTGCCCCGCACGGCCGACGACCGGAACAGGTCCGGCCCGCGCACCAGACCGATTCTTTTGTGTCCCAGGTCGGCCAGATGCGCCGCCGCCTCAGCCGCGCCGAGCCTGTCATTGGTGACCACCATCGCTTGAGGCTCGTCCAACGCTACCGAGGCGATGCGGACATAGGGGCAGTCGAGATCGCGCAGCAGGTCGATGACCTGTTCATCCTCGGACACCGAAGGCGGCATGATGACGCCGTACAGACGTTGGCGCTCGACGAAGCCCCTGATGTCTTCCAGCAGGGTAGGGGAGTTGCGATTGCAAGGATGAACGACCAGTTCCAGGCCGGACCCCTTTAGCGCATCCAACACGCCCTGCTGCATGTTCACGACATAGGTCGGGCTGGGGTTGTCGTAGATCAGACCGACGAGGAACGAACGTCGAAAGGCCAGGCCGCGCGCCTGTGGATCAGGCGTGAACCCCAGAGCCTTGATGACGGCGTTGACCTTTTCGCGCGTGTCTTCCTTGACGAACGGCGACTGATTGATGACCCGCGAGACGGTCTTCTTGGAGACCTGCGCCTCACGGGCGACATCGTTGATGGTTGCCCGCTTGCCCGGCTTGCCGGATCGCGGATCGTCTTGAGCCAAGGTTCGGCTCCTTCCCTATGTGCAGCTTGAAGGCATAGCCGCGACTCGCGGCCGACGCCATGGGGCTCAGTTAAAGCGCATTGACACCGGTTTCCTTCATCGCTCTTATCGCAGCCTATTCACGAGGCGACACCTTTGACTTCGACCCCCTCTCTTGCAAGCCAGGACGACGCGCTGTCGGCCGACCCGGCGGCGATCGCACAGCAGTTCGTCGCCGCGCGTCTGGCGGCGCGCAACACGCCAGGCTATCCGGGCGTGATTCCGCAGAGCATGGCCGAATCCTACGCCATCCAGGACGTCGCCATCGGTTTGTTTCCCGATGAGGTCGTGGGCTGGAAGGTGGGCGGTGTGCCGCTCGAGCAGCAGCCGAAGCTGGGGATCCATCGTCTGGCCGGCGCCATTTTCGCGCGCAATGTCTGGCCGGCGCCCGGCGATACAGTCGTGCCTTTGCCCGAAATCGAGGGCGGGTTTGCAGCGGTGGAAGCCGAGTTCATTGCTCGGATCGGCGCCGACGCCGATCCAGCCAAGACCGACTGGACCATCGAAGACGCGATGGGCGTCGTGGACAAGGTCTTCATCGGCGTCGAGCTGGCTGGCAGTCCGCTTTCGACGATCAACGACCTGGGATCAGCCGTGGTCGCCTCCGATTTCGGCAACAATGGCGGACTGATGATCGGTCCCGAGGTTGAGAACTGGCGCGAGCGCCTGGACGGCATTGAGGTCGAGACGGTGATCAATGGCTCCAGTGTCGGCACGGGCGGGTCGCAGTCCCTGGCCGGCGGCGCGATGGAATCCGTGCGATTTCTGTTTGAACATTGCGCGCGCTGGGGCCGTCCGCTGAAGGCGGGCATGCTGGTTTCGACCGGCGCTGTCACCGGCGTCCACCGTGTCCACGCGGGCGACGAAGCCGTGTGCATCTTCAAGGGTATCGCAGAACTTCACTGTTCGGTCGTCAGGGCCGAAGCCCAGTAACATCATCGGACGCCCACCCCGCCGCCGTTCAGGGACGGAAAAGAGCAGGGACGCGTCGAGGAATATTCAGGAACGGGTTTTCATAACCATGTCAGACGCCTCCGTCGCGCCGCCGATCCAGATCAAGGCGCCATCTCCCGGCAAGTATCGCTGGATCATCATGTGGCTGCTGTTCGCAGCCATGGTCATCAACTACGTCGATCGCCAGATGATCGGCTTCCTCAAGCCGACCTTGTCGGCCGAGTTCGGCTGGTCCGAAACGGACTATGCCGACATCGTCTTCTGGTTCCAGGCGTCCTATGCCGTGGCCTACCTGTTGTGGGGCCGGATCATGGACAAGATCGGCGCGCGCTGGGGGCTGGGGATCGCCTTCGGCATCTGGCAGATCGGTCATATCATGCACGGTGCGGCGCGTGACCTGTCGCACTTCATGATGGCGCGGATGGTGCTGGGCGTCGGTGAGGCGGGCGGCTTCCCCGGCGGCATCAAGGCGGTCGCGGAGTGGTTCCCCAAGAAGGAACGCGCCTTCGCCACGGGGTTGTTCAACGCTGGCACCAATATCGGCGCCATCGTTACCCCCCTGATCGTTCCGGGCCTCGTGCTGGCCTTCGGCTGGCAGATGGCCTTCGTCATCACCGGGGCCTTGGGCCTGATCTGGCTGCCTATCTGGCTGCTGATCTATCGCCGCCCGCGCGAACAGAAGAAGCTGTCTGCGACCGAACTGGCCTACATCGAGCAGGACCCGGCCGACGTCGTGGAAAAGGTGAAATGGACCAAACTGCTGACGGTCAAGGAAACCTGGGCCTACGCTCTAGGCAAGTTCCTGATTGATCCGATCTGGTGGATGTTCCTGTTCTGGTTGCCGGACTTCCTCGGCAAAACCTATGGGCTAGACCTAAAGACCTTCGGCCCGCCGCTGGTCGCCATCTATCTGCTGTCCGATGTCGGGTCGGTTGGCGGGGGCTGGCTGTCGTCGCGCTTCATGCACAGGGGCATGAGCATCAATAAGGCCCGCAAGATCACCATGTTGATCTGCGCCCTGTGCGCCGTGCCGGTGGCCTTCGCGGCCGAGGCGTCAAACCTTTGGGTCGCGGTCGGCATCATCGGACTGGCGACGGCTGCGCACCAAGGCTTCTCGGCCAATCTCTATGCCCTTCCGGGCGATGTCTTCCCACGCTCGGCGGTGGGATCGGTCGTCGGCATCGGCGGGATGCTGGGCGCCATCGGCGGCATGGCCATGGCCAAATACGCCGGCTACGTCCTGGAGAAGATCGGCACCTATACGCCCATCTTCATCGTGGCGGCTTCGGCCTATCTGATCGCGCTTCTGGTCATTCACCTGATTACGCCGAAATACGAACTGGCCAAGGTCTGACGAACGACTGAGTGGCTAAGCACCGCGACGTCATCAAGGATTGCGGCCGGGCGAGCGATCGTCCGGCCGTCGTCTTTTTCAGGAAGAGAGAACCGCGATGGATGTGCAACGCAGGACGCTTTTAGGTCTGGCGATGGGGGCCGTGGTTGGCGCATCCGGGGCGAGGGCGCAGACAGTGGCGGACGGCGGCCGCGTCGCCCCGCCGGACCCAACCGAGATCATCCGCCTATGGCCCGACGGCGCGCCGGGTGGGCGGGGTGTGACCGTCACGCCGGTCGTGCCAGAGCGGTCGACCGATCCCGCCTTCCACGACCGTTACGCCCAGTACACGACCGATCCGATCCTGACCGTCTTTCGCCCCGAGCGGCCAAACGGTTCGGCGATGCTCCTCATACCCGGCGGCGGCTATCGCTGGGCTGTGCTGGACAAGGAAGGGTATGACGTTGCGCGCGTTTTCGCGGCCAGCGGCACGACCTGTTTCGTCCTGCGTTATCGCCTGCCGGCTGACGGCTGGGCGGCCGGGGCCGACGCACCCCTTCAGGACGCCCAGCGTGCGATCCGGCTGATACGCAGCCGCGCCGCCGACTATGCTGTCGATCGGCAAAAGATCGCCGTACTGGGCGCCTCGGCCGGCGGTCATCTGGCGGGGTTGGCCAGTGTCCGGACGGACCCGACCTATGAACCGGTCGACGCCGCCGACAGCGCATCCTTGCGACCAGATTTGACCGTTTTAATGTATCCGGTCGCGACCATGGCGGACCCGTACGTCCACGCCGGATCGCGGACGCACCTGCTGGGCGAGACGCCTTCGGCCGAGCGGATCGCGGCCTATTCTCTTGAGCAGATGGGGTGGCGGAATGCGGCTCCCGTCTTCTTGCTGCACGCCATGGACGACACGTCCGTGCCGGTCGAGAACAGCCTGCAACTGCTGACCACGCTCAAATCCGCCGCCGTCCCGTCTGAGGCGCATCTGTTCCAGGAAGGCGGCCACGGATTCGGCGTCCGCCTGATCCAGGGCAAGCCCGCCCAGGTCTGGCCCGATCTGGTGCGCGCCTGGGCCGTCAGGCTGGATTTCCCGCTCTAGGTTCCCGGCTGGATATAGGGAATGGCCGAGAAGAAGGCCCGCTCGTCGCCGCGCGGGTCGTCGACCATGCGCGGCTGGATATCCATCAACATCGTCTGTCGGCGAGGCAGCTCATAGCGGTCCCAGCGCGGCAGTCCGGCATGGTTGGGATCGCCGTCGCGGGCCAGGGCGATGAAGGCGTCGCTCATCCGGTCCGACATGATTTGCGCATCCGGCCCACGCGTCCGTGAGCCTGTCGCCTCTACATTGTCGAACACCAGCGGGATGTCGGCGGTATGGAAGGCGCCCTTGCGACCCGAGGCCAACTCTCCAGGGAAGTCGAGTTGATAGACCCAGGCGGGTGCGCCGGCCTTGGCCCGCTCTTCAGCCTCGATCACCGCGCCGCGCCAGGACCGGCCCGCTGTCGTCGCGGCGATCAGCACCTGGTCGGGCGACCATTCAGGATGCATGGCGCGATAGCCGGCGATCACGGCTTCGGGCGTGATGTCGATTCGCATGACGCCGGGCGACAGTCGCGTCTTCAAGGTCTCCCACGTCAGGCCGACATTCTTGGGATCGTTGCCCATGAAGCCCAAGGTCTCTTCGCGGGTATTGCCGATGATCATGGGGATCGACTGGCCCAGCGGCGCCGCGTCGGGATAGAAGGGGTGGCGGGGCAGGGTGCGGAAATCCAGCACCGGCCCGAAATACAGGCCGCCGAAGCCCAGAATCGGGTCCTCGGCGCTCTGCGCTTCGAGCAGCCGCTCGACCGGCATCGTCGCCGCTTCGGCCGCCCGATCCGGCGTCAGGCCCAGAGCCTTCAGCCATGTCGTGGCTCGCGTCGTGGCGTTGATTGGCCCGGACGCCGTCACCTGCTGACCACTCATGGTCGCGGCGCGATGGAACAGACCTTGCGCCGCCGGCGTCGCCATCAAGGTGGCGATCTTGGCGCCCCCGCCGGACTGACCGAACAGCATCACCCTCGACGGATCGCCGCCGAACGCCGCAATGTTGTCTCGTACCCACTGCAGCGCCAGGACCAGATCCAGCTGGCCGACGTTGCCCGAATCTTCGAACCCCGGCGCCAGTCGCGCCAGATAGGCATAACCGAAGACATTCAGCCGGTGGTTCAGCGTCACCACCACGACATCGCCGCGCGCCGCCAAACGCGTGCCGTCATACAGCGGGTCCGATCCCGATCCGCTCGAATAGGCGCCGCCGTGGATATAGACCATCACCGGTCGCCGACCCGCGTCGGTCCTTGGCGTCCAGACGTTTAGGAACAGGCAGTCTTCGCCTTGATTCGGCTCATCGCCGCGCTGCGGACTGGCCGCGCCGTAGGTTGTTGCACGAACCGGGTCGCGCCAAGGCGTCGGCTTCTCCGGCGGCTGAAACCGTCGCGTCGGCGCTCCGTATCGCACGCCCTTAAAGACGCTGATCCCGTCCTGTCTTAGACCGATGACCGGTCCTGCGGTGGTCATCACGCGATTTGGCGCCGTCGCCGCAAGAACACCAGAGGGCGCCAAAAGCACACCTGCGGTCGCCAAGCTGCTCAGCAGCGCCTTACGTCGCGTGATCATCGATCGTCGCCCATCTGATATCCGACGAAAGCGATCCTGACACCGGTATCATATTCATTCAATGCGGAATGACAGCGAGGCCGAGATGCACGTGCAGCGGGCCGTAGATAAAGGCCGAAACCTCGGTTCAAGAATGTTGGAACTTGGGTCAGACCCCAGTCAGGCCGATGGCGGAGAGGGTGGGATTCGAACCCACGGTACCCTTCCAGGCACGCCGCATTTCGAGTGCGGTACATTCGACCACTCTGCCACCTCTCCGCGGCGCCGATATCGCTTGGTCGAGCGAGGGGCTTCTCTAGTCGGAGCCGCAGCGCTTCGCAACCCGTCTGTGAAAGAAATCCGACGCTATCTTTGCGCGGGCAAAGACAGGCCCGGCGCGGCGCCGGTCTGGGCGTCCACGCCCTTGAATCGAAACAGTTCGGCGGGTCGGCCGCCCGTGGTGGAAGAGAGCTGTCCGGTGGGTTCGACCAGTCCTGTGCGCTCCACGCCGCGCCGAAAATTCTGCTTGTGCAGGCTCAGGCCCGAGACGGCCTCGGCGCCCGCCTGGAGTTGGGACAGGGTGAAGACGCCAGGCGTCAGATCGAACAGTACCGGGCGGTACTTCAGCTTGCTGCGCAGACGGCCAAGCGCCGTCGCCAAGATGCGCCGGTGATCGGAGGACATGATGCGTCCCGGCATGGGCTGCGTGGGTGACAGGTCGGCGTCGCGCCAGGCCTCGGCGACCAGACGCGCTTCGTAGAGCAGTTCATAGCGCTCCAGGACCCGCTCCTCGTTCCAGCGGTGATCGGGCGTCAGGGCAAACAGGGCGCGGGCACGGGCTAGGCGGTGCTCGTCGCCATCGGCCCAGGCGTGCAGGCCTTCCGTGATTCGCGCATCGTGACCGCCGCGCCGATCTTCCCAGGGAAAGAACTCGAACACGGCGTCCCAGCGGGCGTCGTGGGTCTGGCCTTCCGCGGCGTCGGGCGTCAGGGCCAGATAGCCGACGGAGACCTCTCTGTGCCGGCCAGGGCCGGGCGTCGCACGGGGAGAGGCGCGGCCAGCGTCGCCGAAGGTATAGAGCTGTTCGACGAAGCCAAGCCGAAACCCGGTCTGGTCCGTCACGAAGTCTCGCAAAGCGCGTTCGAAGGTGCGGTCGCGCACGGGATCGAACGGTCCGAAGGGCAGGGCGCGCGAACCGTCCTCGGTCGGGGTCGTCAGGACGACGGCCTGTCGGTCTCTCAAGGTCATCACGACCGCCGACAGACCGATGCGAACGCCATCCTCCGCCCCCTGGGTCATCATGTTATTCCGTGTGCCAGGCGTCGTCGGTGGGGATCAGACCGACAGCGCCAGCCAGGACGCGGTAGCGTTCCAGATATCGGGCCTGCGCGACCGGGGCGGGCTGAGGCTCGATCGTCAGGCTGTAACCCTCAGGCGGGCTGCCGAAGAAGCCCAGCGATTCCTTTTCGGTGAAACCCGCCAACTGAGTCGCCTCGAAGAAGGCGCAGGCCTTGTCGGCCTTCTTGATCAGCGTCTTGATCGTTTGAGGCGTCTTGGGCGGCAGGCCGTAGCGCAGATGGATCGCGGCTTCCAGCTTGGCCTCAAAGTCCTTGTAACCGGCCCCGAGCGCCGCCTTGAACGGCGAGATCATGTCGCCGATGACGTATTCCGAGGCGTCATGCAGCAGGGCGGCCAGACGCCACTTCGGATCCAGGCCGGGCTTGATGTGGGCCGCGATCTCTTCAACCACGCAGGAGTGCTGGGCGACCGAAAAGGCGTGCTCGCCGATGGTCTGACCGTTCCAGCGGGCGACGCGCGCCAGGCCGTGGGCGATGTCCTCAATCTCGATGTCGAACGGCGACGGGTCCAGCAAATCCAGGCGACGACCGGACAGCATGCGCTGCCAGGCGCGGGGGGCGTTCTTCTTGGTGGGGCGCTCGGCCAAATCGCGTGTCCTGATCGCTTGTCGGCTGGTCAGGTGACGCAAAGACACGCCGGGATCAAGCGGGAGGGACCAGACGGCGCAGGAAATCGCCGCGTCAGCGCCCGACGTTCAGTGTGACCAGTTCCTTGGCGTCGTCGAAAATGCCGTCGTTTCGGCGATCCTTGGACCTGACCACGGCGATGACGATCGGACCGCCGCTGGGCCCGCGCGCCTCGAAGCCGACCTGGCGCCAGCCCGCATCGCCGGGCTGATCGTCAGCCAGGATATAGGTCATGCGCGTCGCCGCGCCCGGCGCACGGGTGCGCACGCGCGTGGAGTTGTCGTTGGCGTCCACGCTGACCATCGAGGTTTCGGTGCGGACGTTTTGTCCGTCCTTGGATTGGATGTTGATGCCGCCGATGCGGACGCTGGCATTATCGCCCTGGGTCTCGATCTTCAGGCCCGGCAGGCGGACTGAGGCGTCCTCGCCGCGCGTCTTTATGTCGACCCCAGGCGCCTGGACGGAAGTCGTATCGCCTGCCTCGATCGATGGCGGAGGCGGCGGCGCATCGCCTGCGCCCGGGGCCAAGCGCGCGACCGTATGGGGCAGATCGGCGCTGGCGCGCGCTTCGAAGTCCCGCAGGACGTCATCGACGGAGCGACCGTCCAGCTTGACCAGATGCAGCACGACGTCGGCGCCCTTGGGGCCGCCATAGACGCAGTTTGCGCCGCCCGCCGCCGCCAGGCCCTTTCGCGTCAGGACGCCAAGATTGTCCGGGCATTGCAGGGCGTCGATCACCTTTAATACGCCTGCGCCCTGATCGTCGCTGGACGAGGTGGTGGTGATGCGGACCGAGTTGTCGCCATCGCAGGCGGCCAGGCTGGCGCTGAGGGCTAGATAAAGCAGGACATGACGCATGGTCGAACCTCTCTTGGCCCCCATTCTGCGCGCTGCGGCCGCGCGATCCAGTGAAATCGCAGTAATCACAGGGTCAGCCGCCGGGGCGCGAGCCTTCGCGGCGGTTCAGGAACGCCAGGCGTTCGAACAGATGCACGTCCTGCTCGTTCTTCAGCAGCGCGCCATGCAGCGGCGGGATGAGCTTGTTCGGCGTCTTTTCGCGCAGGGTCTCGGCGTCGATATCCTCGACCAGCAGCAGCTTCAGCCAATCCAGAAGCTCCGAGGTTGACGGCTTTTTCTTCAGGCCCGGCGTGTCGCGGATTTCGTAGAAGGTCTTCAACGCCTCGGAAACCAGGCGCGGTTTGATGCCGGGGAAGTGCACGTCGACGATGGCCGACAGGGTCTCGGCGTCGGGGAAGCGAATGAAGTGGAAGAAGCAGCGGCGCAGGAAGGCGTCAGGCAGTTCTTTTTCATTGTTGGAGGTGATGATCACGATGGGACGAACTTCGGCGCGGATCGTCTCGTCCGTTTCCTGAACGTAGAACTCCATCCGATCCAGTTCCTGCAGCAGGTCGTTGGGAAACTCGATGTCGGCCTTGTCGATCTCGTCGATCAGCAGGACGGGGCGGGCGGGGGCGGTGAAGGCCTCCCACAACTTGCCCTTCTTCAGATAGTTACGGACGTCATGGACGCGTTCCTCGCCCAACTGGCTGTCGCGCAGCCGGCTGACGGCGTCGTATTCATACAGGCCGTTATGGGCCTTGGTCGTGGATTTAACGTGCCAGGTGATCAGGGGCGCGTCGAAGGCCTTGGCGATCTCATAGGCCAGGACCGTCTTGCCTGTGCCAGGCTCGCCCTTGATCAGCAGGGGACGCTCCAGTGCGACCGCAGCGTTCACCGCGACCTTGAGGTCGCTCGTCGCGATATAACGGTCCGTGCCTTCGAAACGGCTCATAGAAAAACCCACTCCATGTTTCCACGAAGTGGGTTAGCGGATCGCCTGCGTCGTGAACAGCGATCAGGTGATGCGCTTGGCCGAGACCGGATCACTGGCGGGGAAGGTCTCTTCCAGGCCTTCATCGACCAGAGCTTCCTGGCGGCTGTCGGACTTGTCGATTTTGTCGAGTTGGTCCGGCACGCCGTCCTGCGAGGTCGTGCGCTTGGCGTGCGGGGCGTCGGGCGACGCGTCGTGACGGGCTTTGTCGTCGGTCATGTCATTGTCTCCTTATCGCGCCGGAGCGTCTTGATCGCCGTCCGGGCCGTATCCCAGATCCGTGATGTCGTCATCCGAGAGCCGTTTCGCCTCCCAGTGGGCGGCGCTGGCCTGTGCGCCGCGTTCGTTTTCCATCAGGCCCGAATAGACGAGCTCGACTTCGTCTGGTGCTGACGCAGGCCCGCCTTCGGCGTCGATCTGATCGCGGTTTTCGCCATCGACGCCCAACAGGGCATCGGCTTCGCGTTCGATGCCGTCGAGAGCTAACTGGTCGTCGAGATCGACCTCGGCGTCTTCGTCGAAATCCTCTTCGTCGGCGTCGCCATCGGCCTGGGTCACGTCCAGCACCTGGTCGGCTTCATCCAGCAGAAATTCGCCGTCGCCCTCGTCGTCCAGATGGGTTTCGTCGAACGTCTCAGACTGTTCCTGATCGTCCTGATAGTCGTTGTCCGGCATGGTCGTCTCCTCTTCGACAAGCCAACGCAACGGCGACGATACGCGTTCCAGCGGATCGATCTCACAAGGGATGGTTAACTGATGCCGGGGTAGAGTCTGATTCACTCGGAGCTGTCGTGCGCGACCGGCTCGACCACGACTGGAGTACGGTCCTCAATGGCCTTGAAGCTGTCGCTGAAACCCGGCGAGAAGTTCGTTCTGAATGGCGCCGTGGTCCAGAACGGCGATCGTCGCGGCGTGCTGATCCTCCAAAACCGCGCCAGCGTTCTGCGCGAGAAGGACATCATGCAGGCCGAGGACGTCACCACGCCCGCACGCCGCATCTATTTCCCGATCATGATGATGTATCTGGACGAGAGTTCGGCGTCGAAGTTCTTCGACGAACTCGCTCTGCGGATCACCGAATTCATGGGCGCGACGCAGAACCCGGACATCCTGGCCGAATGCGTCTCGGCCTCGCGTCATGTGCTGGCGCGCGAATACTATAAGGCCCTGATGTCGGCGCGTAAGATTGTCGAGTATGAAGAGAGAGTGCTGAATGTCGCTTCAGGCCTACACAGCGGCGACAGCGAGGGCTGAGAGCCCGCGCGACCTGGAGTACCGTCTGTTCGGTCAGGTCACGCGCGCTCTGGTTCACGCCTCGACCGTCGACGAGTCCGACATCGCCACACGTATCGACGCGCTGGACTGGAATCGGCGCCTCTGGTCGACGCTGGCCGGCGAGTGCAGCGATGCAGGCAACGCTCTGGGCGCTCCGATGCGTGCTCAGATCATTTCCCTGAGCCTGTTCATCAATCGCCATTCCTCGGCGATCATGCGAGGTGAAGAGAGCTTTCAGGATCTGATCGACATCAATCGCATGATCATGCAGGGCCTGTCCGGCGGGGCGTCGCCGACGCAGTAGATAAGCGCGCGTTCACGAAAGCGCGAAGCCCATTGGCGCAAGGCGTTGAGCCGTCTTATGTTTCACCTCCCTGTTCAACAGTCGAAAGGAGGTGATCCAGTGTCTCATTGTCATCAATCGCGAGCGGCGACCGCGACCCTGGCCCTCGGAGAGGGTCTGGTCTGAGCCTTTCAGACTGAGTTGCGGCCGGACCGTTCGCGGTCAGGCAATGAAGGGTCGTCGGGGAAACCCGGCGGCCCTTTTTGTCGCCGTCAGTGCAGCAGTTTGGCGAACCAGCCGGTCACGTGCTGGGCCACCTCGACCACCGTCGCCCAGATCAGGAACAGATAGAGAGCGCTGGCTGCGGTGGCGACGACGCCGAGCAGGATGGCGACACCGTCGCGCTGCATCATGCCCAAGGCGAACAGAACCAGGGCGATGCCGGGCAGGGCGTCTCCAAACGGGATGGGCAAGGCCATGATCAGAGCCAACACCACGCAGACCAAGCCTGTGAAGGTGTCGGCGACATCGCCGGTCAGCAGCGGCAGGCGAGGGCGGGTCAAGCGTTCGATGGCGCGGACCATCTTCAGGACGCTCAGGCCATTCGGGCGTCTGCGAACGGCGCGCCTCACGCCGTCGGAAAAGATGTAGCGGCGCCCGGCGATCCGCACCTTTGCCGACAGCACCCAGCGACGCAGCCAGGCCGGGGCTGCGAACGGAGTGGCGATCAAGGAATTATAGGCGGCGCGGGACACCGAGGCCTTCAACATCCAGCGCGGCAGCCAGACACTCTGTCTCTGGAAGGCCAGTTCCAGGGACATCAAAATGATCGGTACGGCGAAGACCGCCTTGCCGCCGGGCGGCCAGGGCAAGAGCGCCAGCAGCGACAGGATCAGAATCATGGCCCCAAAGCCGCGCTCGCCGAACGACGCCACCAGTTCAGCCATGGTCAGCTTGGGTTCTGGGGCGTGGCCGAGGTCTTCAAGGACGTCGGAAAACCGCCGCAGGTCGTCGTTCGGAGGCGGTTGGGCGGGCATCAGGCGGGGCGCTCGGCTGGAGATTGCGCCCATCTAGGCGGTCGGCGCGTGGATCGCCACTTACAGAACGGACAGGCGATCAGATAAATCGACTGTGTCTCAGTCCTGCACGTGCTCGGGTTTGCCCTTGCGCGTGGTTTCGGCAAGGTCTTCCAGCTGCTTTTCCGTCATGGACTCGACCATGGACTTGGACGCGCCCTTCAGCTTTGACTTCGGCGTGTCCCCGCGCTTGGCCGACAGGGCGGCGCCGGCGGCCTTTTGCTGAGCGGCGGATTTGGCGGGCATGGTCTGTCTCCCTTGTGCGGAGACAAGCCGTCAGCCGCCCAGCAGTTCCCGTCCGATCAGGAAGCGGCGAATCTCGTTGGTGCCGGCGCCGATGTCATAGAGTTTGGCGTCGCGGACCAGTCGTTCAACCGGCCATTCCTTGGTGTAGCCGGCGCCGCCCAAGGCCTGAACGGCCTCCATCGTGACCTTCACCGCATTTTCGGACGCCAGCAGGATCGCACCCGCCGCGTCGTAGCGCGTTGTCAGGCCAGCGTCGCAGGCCTTGGCGACCGAATAGACATAGGCGCGGGCGCTGTTCAGGGCGACGTACATGTCGGCGATCTTGCCCTGCATCAACTGGAACGAGCCGATCGGCTTGCCGAACTGCTTGCGGTCGCGGACGTAGGGCAGGACCACGTCCAGCGCCGCCTGCATGATGCCGAGCGGACCGGCGGCCAGAACGGCGCGCTCATAGTCCAGGCCGCTCATCAGCACGCCGGCGCCGCCGCCCAGCGGACCCATGATGTTGTCTTCGGGCACTTCGCAGTCCTCGAACACCAGTTCGGCGGTGTCCGAGCCGCGCATGCCCATCTTGTCCAGCTTCTTGGAGACGCTGAAACCCTTCATGCCCTTTTCGATCAAGAAGGCGGTGCAACCCTTTGATCCTGCGTCCGGATCCGTCTTGGCATATACGACGAGGGTGTCTGCGTGGGGGGCATTGGTGATCCAGAATTTGGTGCCGTTCAGGACATAGTGATCGCCCTTCTTTTCGGCACGAGTGCGCATCGACATGACGTCGGAGCCCGATCCGGCCTCGGACATGGCCAGCGAGCCGACATGCTCGCCGCTGATCAGCTTGGGCAGATATTTCTGCTTCTGCTCGGCCGTGCCCCAGCGCCGGATTTGATTGACGCACAGGTTGGAGTGGGCGCCGTAGCTCAGGCCGATCGAGGCCGAGGCGCGCGACACTTCCTCCATCGCCACGACATGTTCGAGATAGCCCAGGCCAAGGCCGCCGAACTCTTCCTCGACGGTGATTCCGTGCAGGCCCAGTTCGCCCATCTCGGGCCAGAGCTCGCGTTTGAACTCGTTCTTTTCGTCGATCTCGGCGGCCAGCGGCGCCAGGCGATCGGCGGCCCAGCGGGCGGTGGTGTCGCGGATGGCGTCGGCGTTATCGCCAAGGCCGAATTCCATGGATTGGGGCGCGAAGGGAATGCTCATGCGCTAGGGCGTAGCATCGCGCACGGCTGTTCGCCAAGCGTTGTCAGACGCGGTCGGCCCGTCCCCAGCGACGATAGAGATTATAGCCCGACACGCCGATGCAGGCGGCGGCGACCAGGATCAGGACCCAGGCGACCGTGGCGGTGTCGCTGCTGTTCGATATTGACGCGCGGCGAAAGGCGGCCATGGCGACGCCGAGGCACAGGGCGCCTAGGCCGCCCATGATGACGAAGGTCAGGGTTTCCCCCAGGCCCGAGCGCCGCCTGGCCCGAGCGCGGGCCACGACCTCACGCGTGCTCAGCACGTCTTCGCTGGATGCCGTGTCACCCTCGATGGCCGGTGCGGCGGCGCTGTCGCCGGACGTGGCTTCGGCCAGTCCCGGCGCGGTCAGCACCACGCTGGTCTTTTGCGCATCGGCGAAGCCCGACGGCGTCTCAGGCTGTTTGGCCTCAACCGGGGCGTGGATGTCGTTGGCCGCGATGATCGACGCAGCGACAGACACGGTCTCCGACTGCCCGGTCAACGGCACGACGTCCGGGACCGGGCCGACAGCCGTCGCGGCATAGGTGTTGTGCGGCTGAGGTGCGGTGGTCGCAGAGATGGCTTGAGCCAGCACCATGCCGTCCTGGGCCGGGAAGGGGGCGACGGCCTCATCCAGGGCGCCGTCGACGGCGGGCAGGGCCGGCTCGTCCGTCTCGAAAGGAGACGGCAGGGGCGCGGCCAAAAGGTCCGCCAAGGTGACCGGCGCGCCGGGTGCGGCGTTGAACAGCGCGTGTTCAGCCGAACGACGGCGGGTTGGGGTCTCGGCTGCGGCTTCATCGGCCCAGGCGCTCATGGAGGCGGACGCCTGACGCGCAGACCCCGCGTTCAATTGCTTGACCACGTCGGAGGCGGCGAACCTGTCCGCGCCGATAGAAAAAGCGAAACTGGCCAGGGCGTCGAACTGATGCTGGTTGAGGGGAACGCGGACATGATCGGTCACGGCCTTCACGACCGGGATCAGGTCGTACTGCATTAGCAGTTCGGCCTCGGCCTCGGACACCCTCGCGCCCTCGCGAGCCGACCGGGTGTGGCCATAGCCGATGACCCATCGACCGTCGCTGCGCTGCATGGCCCGAGGCCGGAAGCCTTCGAAACTCTTGATCAGCAGGACGCCCTCGCGGGACACCTTGCTGGGTTTGGGGAGGACGTCAGACACAGTTGACCCAATTGGAAACAGGCGCGCGGCGCTCGCACCGCTCCCAGCAAGGGCCGCGCCGGATCATCCGCGTCGTGTTTAGAGCAGCACCAGTGTGGCCAGACCAAGGAAGATCAGGAAGCCGAAGAAGTCGGTGGTCGCCGTTACGAACACGGCCGACGACACGGCCGGGTCGAACTTCAGCTTGGACAGGGTCAGGGGCGTCAGGACCCCGATCGAAGCGGCGACCAACAAGTTCAGGATCATGGCCGCGCCGATCACAAGGCCGATCTTCCAGTCTTCGTCCCGGAACCAGAAGCCGGCCGCGATGCCGATCAGGGGGGCCAGGATCAGGCCGTTGGCCAGGCCGACCATCATCTCGCGCCAGAAGGTGCGCGGGGCGTTCGAACTGTTCAGCTCGCGCGTCGCCAGGGCGCGTACGGTCACGGTCAGGGCCTGGGTGCCGGCGTTGCCGCCGATGGCCGAGACGATTGGCATCAGGACGGCGAGGGCGACGATCTGCTGGATGGTGGCCTCGAACAGGCCGATGACACTGGCGCCCAGCGCCGCCGTCGCCAGATTTATCGCCAGCCAGGGCACGCGACCGCGCACGATCTCGGGCACGGACGAACCGCGGTCCTCATCGGCGACACCGGCCAGACGCAGAATGTCCTCGCGGTTTTCTTCCTGAATGATGTTGACGATGTCATCGACGGTGATCTGACCGACCAGCCGACCGGCCGCGTCCACGACGGGCGCCGAGATCAGGTGGTATTTCTCGAAGATGTAGGCGACTTCTTCCTGATCCTGATCGACGGCGATCTCGTTGATCGGCTCCATCAGATCGGTCAGGGCGACGGTTCGGGCGGCGCGTAGAAGACCGCTGATCGGCACGCCGCCGACCGGACGGTTCAGCGGATCGACGACATAGATGTCGAAGAAAAGCTCGGGCAGGTCGTCGCCCTGTTTGCGGATGTGGTCGATGGTGTCGCCCACGCTCCAGAACTGGGGCGCGGCCATCACCTCGCGCTGCATCAGGCGGCCGGCGGACTCTTCCGCATAGCCCAGGCTGCTTTCGATGGCGGCGCGATCGACTTCGGGCATGGCGGCCAGAACGCGTTCGCGCTGGTCGTCTTCCAGGTCTTCGACGACGGCGGCGGCGTCGTCGGAATCCAGTTCCTGCAGCGCCTCGGCCAGGGTGCCGTGCGGGACCCGCTCCAGCACCTCTTCGCGGATATTGTCGTCGAGCTCGGGCAGGGTCTCGGCCAGAAGCTCGGGCGGCAACCACAGCACGACGACGGCGCGGTGTTCCGCCGTCAGAAAGCCCATCAGGTCAGCGACGTCGGCCGGGTGCAGGTCTTCCAGCAGCGAGCGCAGCCGCATCCCGTCGCCGTCGTCGGCGGCGTCCACGACTTTCTCGACGAATTGAGGGGTGAGGACATAGTCCTCGTCCAGGGCGGCGTGGTCTTCGTTATCGAGCGTCTCGTCTGGAGCAAAGGCGGTGTCCGTGGTGCTCACGTGGTCGCCTCCCTTGGTAGAATGTCCAGCCGTACTTAGCCGATGAATCGCCCTGTTTAGCCAGATGGTGCGGTCGAGAAGACTCGAACTTCCACGGGTTGCCCCACAGCGACCTCAACGCTGCGCGTCTACCAATTCCGCCACGACCGCTCGCATCGGAGCGGCGGCGAATAGACGAAGCCGTTGGAAAAGGAAAGGGCGAAATGAACGACGCAAAGACGTCGCGGATCAAAGCCTCAGGCCGACCCGGCCATGAAGTCGTACACGTCCGCCTGGCGGGTGACGGTGATGGCGATACGGTCGTCTCGGATCTCGATTTCGCCGCGCGCGACCGGATAGTTGTTGGCTAGGATCCAGACCTCGTCGCCCTCTGCGGCGTCCAGGGGAATCACCGCGCCGCGACCCATGCGCAGCAGTTGCGACATCGGCAGCACCGAGCGACCCAGCACCACTGAGATTTCGACATCGACGGCGTTGATCTGGGTCACGTAAAGCTCTCTTCACTGGAGGGCCGTCTCTTGCAGAAACGCCCTGGCGACCACATTGAAGCGTCATGCTTGCTGAGCCGTTAAGCCCGTCCCTTCAGAAACTGCGTCTCGACGATGGCCGACCGGTCGAATGGGCCGTGTCGAAAGGCTACGTCGACTATACGGCCGCGGAGGCTTTCATGGAGGCGCGCGTCGCCGCCATTGCGGCCGGCGAGGCGAATGAGATGGTCTGGTTGCTCGAGCATCCGCCGCTCTACACGGCCGGCGTCTCGGCCAAGGACGACGACCTTCTGGATGCCGGCCGGTTTCCAGTGCATCGCACGGGGCGAGGTGGACAGTTCACCTATCACGGGCCGGGGCAGCGCGTGGCCTATGTGATGCTGGACCTGAACCGGCGCGGCAAGGACGTCCGGTGTTTCGTGCGCGGGCTGGAGCTGTGGCTGATCGGCGCCCTGGATACGTTCGGCGTAAAGGCCGACATCCGGCCGGGGCGCGTGGGCGTGTGGGTCGAGCGCAAGGGGGCGGGCTGGTCGCGCGAGGACAAGATCGCCGCCATCGGCGTCAAGGTCCGCAAATGGGTCAGCTTCCACGGCATCAGTCTGAACGTGGAGCCGGATCTGGATCATTTTGGCGGCATCGTCCCCTGCGGCATTCAGGAACACGGCGTCACCAGCCTGGTCGATCTCGGCGTTCTGGCGACGATGGATGAGGCGGATGAGGCCTTGAGGCGCAGCTTCGATCGGATCTTCGGCGCGGCGGTCGAGGCGCCGGCGCCGCTTTGATGCGCGCCGCATCGCCGCAGCCCATGTGACAATCGGGCGAAATCCCGCGCGGCGGGGTTGGCAAGCGCCGGACGCATGGGGTTTAACCTTTCCCACGAGCTTGAAATCAAAGGCCGCAGGAAACTCCATGAACCGAATGATCGCCGCCGCATCGGCCGCCGTTCTGTCGCTGACCGTCGTCGCCGGCGCCGCTGTCGCACAGGATTTTCGCGCTCTGGCGCAGCAAGACCTCCAAGCCGCGCATGACGCCCTGGCCGCCAACCACCCCGCCGCCGTGATTCCCGGCGCGCCCAGCGAAGCGTTTCGCAGCTGGATCGATGCCGGCCTGACCGATGCGCAAGGCAAGGTGGGACGCGTGAACAGCGGCGACAGCCACGCGTATCTGATGCGCTACTACGCCAACGGCTTCCGCGATTCGAACATCGCGATTCGCCCGACCTACGAAGGCCTCGGCCCCTTCTTCGCGACCAGCTGGCCGGGCGTGACCACGGCGTGGCGCAACGGCGAATATGTCGTCTCCTATGTGAAGCCCGGCGTTCGCAACGTACCGCCGCTCGGCGCGACCCTGGTCAAATGCGGCGACAAGACCGCCGCGCAGTTGGCCGAAGAGCGGCTGGACCGATGGGAAGGCGACCTGACGACGGAAGCCGGACGTGTCCGCACCGCCCCCTATCTGCTGTGGAACCGCAATAACCCGTTCACCGGCGGCGTTCCGTCGCTGTGCACCTTCAAGGTCGGGCGTCGCGATCGTGACTTCCAGATGCAGCCCCAGCCGGCCGACGCCGCCAGCCTGGAAGCCGCCTATCGCGCCACCGTCTATACGCCGGGCGCCAATCCGTTGTCGGTCGAGACGGTTGACGGCCGTCCGTGGATCAACGTTCACACCCTGGCTGACGACGCCGGATGGGACGCCTTCTACACCGCAGTCGAAGCCCAGCTGCCCGCCATTCGCGGCGCGCAGGGTCTGGTCATCGATCTGCGCGGCGCAAACGGCGCTTCGCTGAATGCGACGGGCAAGGGCTATGGCCTGGCCAACCGCATCTGGACGCCGGAGTTCACCGTCAGCCGTCAGCCTGAAGCCGGCTCGATCACCTACCGCGCCACGCCCGCGAACCGTCAGTGGTTCGCCGACACCCTGGCGCGCATGCAGGCCGATCCGCGCTTCGTCGCCGAATCCGGCCCGGTGATCGAACAGACCCAGGCCATCGTCGCCGCCTTCGATTCGGCCCTTGCCGCCAATCAGCCGACCTTCACCATGCCGGGCCGTCCTTCGGTGGCGGACACGGGCGCAGCAAACCCTGTGGCGGGTCCGGTTGTGGTCTTGGTCGATAGCGGCTGCACTAGCGGGTGCTTGGATACGCTGGACCTGCTGACGCGCCTGCCGAACGTGCGCCTGGCCGGATCAGTCACAGCCGAGGACTCGATCTTCATCGAGCCGACTGTGCTGCGCCTGCCTTCGAACTATGCCGAGCTGACCTATGGTCATAAGGCCTGGACGACGCGTCAGCGCGGCAACGATGCGCCCTTCACCCCGGCGCAGGGCCTTGCCTATACCGGCTCTGCGACGGACGAAGCGGCCGTGCGCGCCTGGGTGGGCACGCTGTTCCAATAAGGAACGGTCGGTCGAATGAACCAGGGGCGGGCAGGGGGTGGAACCCTTGGCCCGCCCTTCTTATTTGCAGTCCATGACCGATCTCGCCCAAACCTCCGAATCCCTCCGTTCGCCGTCGGGCTATGACCTGACCCCGCCGAACGCCGAAGAACGCGCCCGGCTTGAAGCCGGTCTGAACCCTGAAGAAAAGCGCGTCCTGCTGTCCCATGGCACGGAGGCCCCCTTCTGCGGCACTCTGCTGGGTGAGAAGCGGGCCGGCGTCTTCTGCTGCCGAGAATGCGGATTGCCGTTGTTCAAGAGCGGAACCAAGTTCGAAAGCGGCACCGGCTGGCCCAGCTTCACCCAGCCGGTCGATGAAGCGCACGTCCATGCAATCCGCGACACCAGCTACGGCATGATCCGGATCGAGACCCAATGCGCCAGGTGCGGCAGCCACCAGGGTCACGTCTTCCCCGACGGCCCGCCGCCCACCGGAAACCGCTATTGCATCAACTCGGTCGCGCTCAGTTTCGTAGCTGAGGGCGAGCCTCTGCCGGACCCCCTCAACCGCAGCGACGGCATCGCCTGACCTTGGCCTCAATCGCTGTGCTAGGATGATGTCGAATGGAGGTGGCCTATGCTGATTGCAAGTCTCTTGGCGGGTGTGGCGCTGGCGGCGTCGGACGGTGATCCGGACGGCGTGGTAACGACGGCGCCGACAAACGCGCCAACCCTGGCCCAGGCCCTGGCGGCGGCGCCTGAGGCGTCGCTGACCGCGCCAACGGCTCAGGACGCCGCCCCGCACGGCATGACCACCGAACAGCAAATCCAGAATTGGATCAGCGCGCGTGCGCCCGGCGCAACCTTCGACGAAAGCGCAGAGCCGGGCGCCCCGGCCGAGCGCAAGGTCCATGGCATGGTCGAGGCCGGGATCGGCACCGGCGGCTATCGCAGCTATGGCGCGGCCGTTTCCTTGCCCGTCGGCGAGAATGGTCGACTGGACCTCGCTTACCGCGAAGGCCGCAACGAACCCTGGGGATACGGCTACGGCGGCTATGGTCTGCGCGGACCGGGCTTCTACTCGCCTTATGGCGGCGGCTGGCGCGGTCGAGGCTATGGGGCCGACACCACGACCAAGTCGATGTCGATGGGGTTCATCTGGAGCAAGGACGGCGATGCGGATGACCGCGATCTCTATCGCCGCGGCCTATACGGCTACGACTGAAGGCTTTTTTGTCCGATCTGGAAATCAAAAAGGCCCGGCGAAAGCCGGGCCTTTTCAAGTCTCAGATGGTGCCGCCGGGGGGAATCGAACCCACGACCTCAGCCTTACCAAGGATGCGCTCTACCACTGAGCTACGGCGGCCCCGACTGAGGAAGCGGCCGTATAGCCAAACCCTTCCGGGGAGGGAAGCGGCTTTTTGACGATCTGAAAGAAAGTTTGGACATGGCCCGTGATCACGGCATCATCGCGCCATGACTCGCACGCCGCATGACGCCGATACGCCCTCCGCCGCCGCGCAGGCGACGCCGATCGTCGAATCGGGGCCTGAATTCGAGAAAGCGCGCGCAAAGGCGGAAAAGGCCATGCGGCTGGCCTCCGCCCTTCGCGCCAACCTGCGACGCCGCAAGGCGCCCGCGCGGACGCCTGCTGCGCCGCGCGACAGCAACTGAAAGTCATCGGCTCGCGATCACGCAGCCCTTTGGCAAGCGCCCATCGGCTTGCTAGAGAACCTTCCCCCCGAGGCGTTGGCATCGGGCGCGCTTAAGGACGTCATGGACAGCATCGCCATTCAGGGCGGCGCCCAGCTTTTCGGGGACATTCCCGTCAGCGGCGCCAAGAACTCCGCCATCAAGCTGATGGCCGCCTCGATCCTGACGGATCAGCCCTTGCTGCTGACCAATATGCCGCGTCTGGCCGACACCCGGTTCCTGGGTCAGTTGCTGCGCCAGTTCGGCATCGAAGTGACCGAGCGTGACGGCGCGGACGGGCAGGAGAGCCTGTTCCACGCCAAGGACCTGACCTCGACCTTCGCCCCCTATGATCTGGTGCGCCAGATGCGGGCTTCGTTCAATGTGCTGGGGCCGTTGCTGGCGCGCACAGGCGAGGCCAAGGTCTCGCTGCCGGGCGGCTGCACCATCGGCGCGCGTCCGGTCGATCTGCACCTGCAGGCGCTGACGGCGCTGGGCGCCGAGATCGAGCTGGACGAAGGGTATGTCACCGCCCGCGCGCCCAAGGGCCTGAAGGGCGCCGAGATCGAGTTCCCCTTCGTCTCGGTCGGCGCCACCGAACACGCGCTTCTAGCCGCTGTGCTGGCTGAAGGCACGACTGTCCTGCGCCGTGCTGCGCGCGAACCCGAGATCGGCGATCTGGCCCACTGTCTGACGGCCATGGGCGCCAGGATAGAGGGCATCGACACCGACGTCCTGACCATCACCGGCGTCTCGTCGCTGAATGGAACGACCTGGTCTGTGATTCCCGACCGGATCGAGATGGGCTCCTACGCCGTCGCCGCCGCCATGGCGGGCGGCGAGGTGCGTCTGACCAAGGCGCGGGCTGAGTTGATCGGTTCGTTGACGGACAAGATGGTCGAGGCGGGCGTCGAGGTCTCGCCGACCGCCGACGGCGTTCTGATCAAACGCGACCCGAAGCAGCGACTGAAGGCCGTAGACGTCAAGACGGCCATCTATCCGGGCTTCGCCACCGATCTCCAGGCCCAGTTCATGGCGCTGATGACTACGGCGAAAGGCGTCAGCACGGTTCGCGAGACGATCTTCGAAAACCGCTTCATGCATGTGCCGGAGTTGGCGCGACTGGGTGCCGACATTTCGGTTCACGCCGGAGAGGCGCACGTCAACGGCGTCGAAGTTCTGCACGGTGCACAGGTTATGGCGACGGATCTTCGGGCCTCGATGTGCCTGGTCATTGCGGGCCTCGTCGCCGAGGGCGAAACGACGGTCGGACGCGTCTATCATCTGGATCGCGGTTTCGAGCGTTTGGAAGAAAAGCTCGGCGCGTGCGGAGCCGACATCCGCCGCATAAAGGGAACAGGTGATGAGCACTGAGATCGACGGCGTCATCCCTGAAGCCAAGGCGCCGGTCGAACCGCTGCGCCTGCTGGCCGAGGACGCCGACGATCTTCAGATCATCTCCGCCGCGCTCCAGGACGCCATCCTGCGCCCCGTCGATATCGTCTGGGAAAAGGCGGCCCGAACCCTGACCATCGCCTTTAGCCGCTTCTGCTGGGAGTGCGGCGGGACGCGCGTGATGTGCGCCATGCAGTTCGGCGACGTTCTGGCGGTCAAGAGCCGCCGCCTGTCGCGCAGCCCCGACGCCTCGCTCGAACTGCTCGCGCTCGACTTCATTCCGACCGAGGATCTGAGCGGGCGCGTCATCCTGATGTTCGCCGGCGGCGGTGATTTGCGAATCGACGTGGAATGTCTGGACGCCGTGGTCACGGATATTTCCGACCGCTGGCCTGCACGGATCGCGCCGACCCACCTGGACACGCCCGAACTGGACGAAGGGACTGCGGCATGAGCGCCGATCACAAGCTGGCCTCGGTCGAACTGGACGCCGCAACCCTGCCGGCGGCGACGGCCGAGATCGAGCACGAGCGTCGCGTCGCCATCTTCGATCTGGTCGAGAAGAACAGCTTCGAGCCCGTCGGCGC
The DNA here is from genome assembly GCF_030209705.1 of Brevundimonas sp. MEB006b. Classification (NCBI taxonomy): domain Bacteria; kingdom Pseudomonadati; phylum Pseudomonadota; class Alphaproteobacteria; order Caulobacterales; family Caulobacteraceae; genus Brevundimonas; species Brevundimonas sp. MEB006b. The sequence goes on along the minus strand of NZ_JARVRL010000005.1, from coordinate 552,947 downwards.
CGAGGGCGGACCCTACAGGCTGAAGCTTTCGCTTCAGGACAATCGTCTGGTGTTCGACATCGACGGCGAGAACTTCACGCGCACCTACGCCATCAGCCTGACGCCGCTGAAGGGCGTGATCAAAGACTATCTGATGATCTGTGACAGCTACTATGAGGCTCTGCGCGGATCCTCGGCCAGCCAGATCGAATCGGTCGATATGGGCCGGCGCGGCCTTCACAACGAGGGTGCCGAACAGTTGAAGACGCGACTGGACGGCAAGATCGTGGTCGATCACGAGACGTCGAGGCGCCTGTTTACATTGCTCTGCGCCCTCTACCGTCGCGGCTGACCTCGACTATCTCTGTGTTTTCGGGCATTAGGCCCGTCCATTCCGCCCCTCGCGCCCGCCCGGCGTGGGGTCGAACGCATATTCAACGGGCGTGAGAGGCCGCATGGCTAAGGAAGAACTGCTCGAGTTTCCCGGCACCGTCAGCGAACTGCTGCCGAACGCCACCTTCCGCGTGACGCTCGAGAACGACCACGAGATCATCGCCCACACCGCCGGCAAGATGCGCAAGAACCGCATCCGCGTTCTGGCCGGCGACAAGGTGCTGGTCGAAATGACACCCTACGACCTGACCAAGGGTCGCATCACCTATCGCTTCAAGTAAGTGGCTGCGGGTCGCCCCGAACTGGTGCTGGCTTCGGCCAGCCCGCGCCGCATCGAATTGCTGGCGCAGGTCGGGATCACGCCCGACCATATCGATCCCGCCGATATCGACGAAACGCCTCTGAAGGGCGAGACTCCGCCGCGTCTGGCCGAACGGCTCGCCACCTCGAAAGCCCTGGTTGTCGCAGAACGCCGTCCCTCCGCGGTCGTCATCGCCGCCGATACGGTTGTCGCTGTCGGGCGTCGCTTTCTGGAAAAGGCGGCGGACGAGGCCGAGGCGACGCGCTTTCTGAAACTGCTGTCCGGCCGCAATCACCGCGTCTTCACCGGCGTCGCCGTCTGGCGCGACGGAAAACTATCGTCGCGCGTCAACGAAACCCGCGTGACCTTCAAACCCTTGTCGGACCACGAGATCGCATCCTACGTCGCTACGGGCGACTGGCGCGGCAAGGCCGGGGGCTATGGCATCCAGGGCCCGGCGGCCGCCTTCATCCAGCGAATCGTCGGCAGCCATCCGTCTGTGATGGGCCTGCCCGTCTATGAGGCCGTCCAGCTTCTGCACGGCGTCGGCTGGCGTTCATGAGCGGTGCAGTCGAGGTCTTCCTCGACGAGACGCCTGGCGAGACGCGTGGCGCCATCATGCGCGACGGCCGCTACACCCATCTTCTGATCCACCGCGACGATGATGTGGCGCAGACCCGGCTCGGCGCCCGCTCGGTGGGGCGTGTCATCGAGCTGAACCCCGGCTTGCGCGGCGCCTTCGTCGATATCGCCGCACCGACCGCCGCCTTTCTGCCCTTCCCGAGAAACGACCGTCTTACCCAAGGCCAGCGGCTGGAAGTCGTCGTCACCGCCGAACCTCATGCGGGAAAAGGGGCGGTGGTTCGCCGTCTGGGGCCCGGGGAGGGGACGCCTCGCCTGATTCAGCCCGCACCCAGCATCGCCGAACAGTTGCGCGATCTCGCGCCCGGCGAGGAATCAGTCACGGGCATCGCCGCCATCGACGCCGTGGTCGAGGCGGATGAGGAGGCTCTGGCTCAATCGATTGTTTTCGCCTCGCATGGAATCGATCTCGCCATAGAGCGCACCCGCGCCCTGGTGGCTGTGGACATCGACTTTGCATCCACGCCCGGCCGTGATCCGAAACAGGCAAGGGCGGCTGCGAATCGCGAGGGCTTGAAACAGGCAGCGCGGCTGATCGGCCTGCGGAACTGGGGCGGCCTGGTCGTCATCGACATGATCGGGGACGGTACGGACGCGGAGGCCCAGGCCAAGGTCGTGCGGGCCGCGTTCGGTCACGACCCCCAGGCCGTCTTCGGACCCGTCAGTCGGTTCGGCCTGTTGCAGATGTCGCTTCCCTGGCGCCGTACGCCGATCGAGGAGGTCTTGCTCGACGCCAGCGGACGCCCGTCTGTTCAAACACGAGCCTTATCTGTCGTGCGCACTTTGCGGCGGCAGCTTCTGGCCGATACCCTGTCGCCGCGCATCATCGCGCGTTGCGCGCCGGAAGAAGCTCTGATTGCTCATCCGTTGGCGGCTCGTCTGGGACCGCGAGCGGTGATCCAGGCCGATCCCGCGATCCCGGCTGGGCGCGGACGAATAGAAGAGGGGTGAGCTGTGGCTTCCTGTCCCATCTGCCGCAAGGCCGACGCCGATCCCAAGTACAAGCCCTTCTGCTCACGCCGCTGTTCCGACGTCGATCTGCAGCGCTGGTTCACTGGCGGCTACGCCATTCCGGTCACCTTGGACGAGGGTGCGGAAGATGATGACGAAAAGGACTGATTGGGCGCTAGACAGGCGGAAAAGCCTCCCCTATAGACCCGCCTCTCGCGACGCCGCGTCGGCGCCTGGATAGCTCAGCTGGTAGAGCAGCGGATTGAAAATCCGCGTGTCGGTGGTTCGAACCCGCCTCCAGGCACCATCTTTTCCTGCCCCACAAAAATCGATTGCGCCGGCGCATTATATTGCGCTGCGGCCTTTGCGCCGTCCTTGGCTCTCAGGCGGGTTGCAGCGATCAGCCCTAGAATTTGCAGTATTGGGAAATGATCGCGCTCAGGACGGCCGTTTTGAACAAACTTGCTTCATCTGACGTCAGATCATCATCAAAATGTCGCGCGGCTGCACTCTAATGCGCCGGTTGGTGGAACTTTTCTCCATGTCTCTCGACGGGTTAAAAGCCCCTCTTGTCCCTTGACGCTCCGGTAAGGGTTCGTCAAAGGGTTGAGGCGCCTTCGCAAGAAGACGTTAATGCGGATCGCCGGAGACGTGTCTCCGAAGGTTCGACCAGCGGAGACGAGGCGGGCGACCGGTTCGATCTCCACCGAAGATTTCAGCGGGCTCTGATCCTCGAAAGGACGGGCGCGTTGAAGGAAACATTTCAGGTTGGGGGGCGGTCGCTGACTATGGCCGCACCTTTGGTTCCACGAGTCAGACCAAGCAGGAACTGGCGAATTATGCTGAACAGCAAAAAGACGAATATCCTTCTCGCCATGGCCGGCGCCGCCGCGCTGATGGCGAGCTCGCCGGTCCTGGCCCAGGCCCCGGCCGAGCCCACCCCGGCCGCCTCGACTGCGGCTCCCGCAGCCGCCGCTCCGGCTGCCGGCGAAGCTGATCCCGCAACGGTGAACGACGCCGTCGGCGGCGGTCACGGCGACATCACCCCGATCTCCATGTTCATGGAAGCCACGGTCGTCGTTAAGGTCGTCATGGCCGGCCTGCTGCTGGCCTCGATCCTGTCGTGGACCCTGCTGCTCATCAAGCTGTTCGAGTTCGGCGCTCTGAACCGTAAGACCGACAACTTCCTCGAGAACTTCCGCGGCGCCCGCACCATCGCTGACATGCGCGCTGTCTCGACTCAGGAAGAGTTCGACGGCAACCCGCTGGCCGACATGGCCGCCGCCGCCACCGAGGAAATCGAACTGTCGCGTCAATCGGGTCTGTCGGTCACCGGCGATCACCTCGACTCGGCCATGGCCCGCGCTCAGTCGGCTGTCGCCGCCGTGCAATCCGGTCTGGCCCTGCGCCTGTCGGGTGGCCAGCAGTTCCTGGCGTCGGTCGGCTCGATCGGTCCGTTCGTCGGTCTGTTCGGCACCGTGTACGGCATCATGAACTCCTTCATCGGTATCGCCCAGTCGAACACGACCAACCTGGCCGTTGTGGCGCCGGGTATCGCTGAAGCTCTGCTGGCCACCGGTATCGGTCTGTTCGCCGCTATTCCGGCCGTTGTCTTCTACAACTACTTCAACACCCGCATCGCGGCTTACGGCACGCGCGCCGACGGCTTCGCCGCTGAGCTGCTGAACGGCATCTCGCGTCAGCTCGACAAGGGGGCGTAAGACGGATGGCCGCCAAGATTAAATCGGGCGGCGCTGGCAACCTGCCTCAGGCCAACAGTGATATCAACGTTACGCCTTTCGTCGATATCATGTTGGTTCTGCTCATCATCTTCATGGTGGCGGCTCCGCTTGCCTCTGTGTCGGTGCCTGTCGAGTTGCCAATCGCCGTCGCCAAGGCGGCCCCGAACCCGCCCAAGCCGGTCTATATTTCGATCCAGAATGACGGCGACGTCTATGTGGGCGACTTCAAGACCGACGTCGGATCCCTGGGCGCCGATCTGAAAGAACAGATCGGTTCCCGGAACCCGGCCGATGAGCGGATCTTCATTCGGGGCGACCAGAACACCCGTTACGGCGACTTCATGCAGGTCATGAATGCGCTGCAGGATAACGGCTTCTATAGCGTTGCGCTGGTCGGCGAAGACCAGGCGACGAGTTAGGATGCGGAGATAGTATGACAGACGTCGAATATCATCGCAGTCGCTACGACGTACCCAAGAAGAAGGGCTTCATGGGGGTGTCCTACCCCGTGCTGATCGTCTGCCTGATGGTGGTCAGCATCTTGTTCGCGCTGCTGATCTTCTTTGTTCAGCAGTCCAAGTTCAAGCTGAAGGAGTTCAACTACGTCGACGAGTCGGTCGAGGTCGAGTTGGTCGAGCCGGTTCCGCCGCCTCCGCCGCCTCCGCCTCCGCCGCCTCCGCCGACGGACACGCCTCCGCCGCCGAAGCTTCAGGTGCGCGTGCCGGCTCCGGTCCCGAACATCGTCCCCCCTCCGCCGGTCAACATCACGCCGACGAAGAAGGAAGATCGGGTTGAATACACGGGTCCGCCCGTCAATATTCCTGGACCTCCGCCTCCGCCCGCCCCACCGGCTCCGCCGCGCCCGTCGACGATCACGAACGTTCAGTGGTCGCGCCAACCGCGCCCGACGGCTGATGACTTCCCGGCGCGTGCGCTGGAACGTGAAATCAGCGGTTCGGCTACGGTCGAGTGCACCGCGCGCTCCAACGGTGCTCCGGCGAACTGCCGCGTGATCTCGGAAGAGCCCGCAGGCATGGGCTTCGGCCGCGCCGCCATTCGGGTGGTTCAGCGTGGACAGTTGTCCCCGCGGACTGTCGACGGCGCCGCTCAAGACGCGACCTTCCGCGTTCGGGTGCCCTTCACCCTCGGGTGATGGTCACGGCAACAGACAAGACGCCTCGGAGAGCAATCTCCGGGGCGTTTTTCTTTGTGGCGTTGCCGGCGAAATCTCCGGACGAAATGTGAGGAAGGCGCTTGATCGCCTGCCGCAGGCCCGGTAGAGAACGCGCCTCGCGATGAGCGGGCCGCCTTAGCTCAGTTGGTTAGAGCGCCGGTTTGTGGAACCGGAGGTCCTCAGTTCAAGCCTGAGAGGCGGTACCATTGCAAAGCGCGGTCGGGCTTGCAGCCCGCCGTCGCCGCGACCATCTCCTGATAATCGGCCGTGTGGTCGATCCCCCACATCGACAGGAGAAGGCCCCATGAAGACGCGCAAGTTGGGTGCGAACGGTCCCGAGGTTTCGGCCATTGGCCTGGGCTGCATGGGCATGAGCGCCTTCTACGGCGGCTCTGACGAAGCTCAGTCCACCTCCGTCATCCATCGCGCTCTCGATCTGGGCATCACCCTGTTCGACACTGCCGAGATGTACGGTCCTCACACCAACGAGGTGCTGGTCGGTAAGGCGCTGAAGGACCGGCGCGACCAGGCCTTCATCGCCACCAAATTCGGCATCAACTACAATGCCGACCGCACCAAACTGATGACCGACGGCAGCCCGGCCAATGTGCGTCGCGCCATCGAGGGCAGCCTGCAACGCCTGGGCGTCGATCACGTCGATCTCTACTATCTGCACCGCGTCGATCCGGACACGCCCATTGAGGACACCGTCGGGGCGATGGCGGAACTGGTGAAGGAGGGCAAGGTTCGCTTCCTGGGTCTGTCCGAGGCCGCGCCCGACACCCTGCGCAAGGCGCATGGGACCTATCCGATCACGGCACTGCAGACGGAATATTCGCTGTGGAGCCGCGAGCCCGAAGACGAACTGTTCGCGGTCGTGCGCGAACTGGAAATCGGCTTCGTGCCCTACAGCCCGCTGGGCCGCGGCTTCCTGTCGGGCGACATCACCTCGATCGATGACCTGGAAGCGGACGACTTCCGCCGCACCAATCCGCGCTTCATGGGCGAGAACTTCCAGAAGAACCTGGATCTGGTTGAGGCCGTGAAGGCCATTGCGTCGGACAAGGGCATAACCGCCGCTCAACTAGCGCTGGCCTGGGTGCTGGCGCAGGGCGAGGATCTGATCCCGATCCCCGGCACACGTCGTATCGCGACCCTGGAGCAGAATGCGGCGGCCGTGGACATCGTTCTGACGCCTGAGGATCTCGCCCGGATTGAGGCCGTCTTCCCCAAGGGCGCGGCGACGGGGCATCGCTACGCCGAGGCGGCGCGGGCGGCGCTGAATCGCTGAGCTACAAGCCAAATGAAAAAGGCCCGGTCGGATCGCTCCGACCGGGCCTTTCGTATGTGGGGCGTCCTGATCCTACTGGATGCGGGTCCAGGTCTGGGTCTTGCACAGCGGAGCCACGATGCAGCCGCGCAGACGCAGGCTGTTGTCGTTTGTCATGGTGATGGTGCCGCGATAGGTGCCGCCGTCGGCCGGGTTGTAAACCGAGCCATTACGCCATTCCGTCGGACCGCCGGTGAAGCCGGTCAGCATGGGCAGATTGCGCAGGGTGCGGTTCCGCTGGGCGGCGTTGCGATTGTTGGCGTCGCGCGCATTGGCGTCGGCGCGAATGTGGTCCGAAGTCACCAGCGTACCACACAGCGCTTGGCCGCAGCGCGCGATCCGCACCTGGCCGCCATTCGTCGGCGTCTGCCACAGGCCGGTTGGATCACCCGCCAGGGCCGGAGAGGCGAGAGCCGTCGCCAGCGCGGCGGCGGCCAGCATGATCTTGGTCTTCATGGTCGTTCCCTTTCGTCGGGTCGGTCGCACCGCCCGTTGGAGCGGACGTTGATCGCGGTTTCGGTTGAAAACAAGGCCAAAACCCCAGCGATCGCCAACGAAAACCGAACCTTAGGTCAACTTCAGCCGCCGATCAGGGCCAGCCAGTCGTCCTCGGTCAGCACCTGGACGCCATGTTTTTCGGCGTCCTTGAGCTTGGAGCCGGCGCCCGGGCCGGCGACGAGGTAGTCGGTCTTTTTCGACACCGAACCCGAGACCTTGGCGCCCAGGCTTTCGGCGCGGGCCTTGGCCTCGTCGCGGGTGAAGCGTTCCAGAGCGCCGGTGAAGACGACGGTCTTGCCGGCGACCGCCGTGTCGGACTTGGGGCGTTCGGCATCGAGGATTTCGGTCAGTTCGGCCTCGAGCGCGGCGACGACCTGAAGATTGTGCGGCTCGTGGAAGAAGTGTGCCAAGGCCTCGGCCGCGACGGGACCGACGCCGGTGACACCGGCAATCTGGTTCAGGATTTCGGACGGACCGTCCTCGCGCGCGACACGGGCCAGTTCGACCAGCCCGGACCAGTCGTTCGCCATCGTCGCCAGAGACCGGCGGGCCGGGGCGGCCATGCCGGGGAAGGCCTGGCTGATCTTCATGTCCATCGTCGCCTCGGGCCAGGGATCGACGGCGGGGGGCTTAGCCTCGGCCATCAGGGCCAGGACGCGGGGCGATATGGCGTGGGCGGCGGCCAGTTCGGTCCAGGCGTCGGACGGCACGCCCGAGGCGGCCTGGAGGCAGGCGGCCTTCAGCGCAGGCCAGCTCTCGAAGGCGCGGGCCAGCACGATGGAGGTCTGTTCGCCGATGTCGCGGATTCCCAAACCGAACAAGAACCTGTCCAGCGAGATGACGCGGCGGGCGTCGATGCCAGCGACCAGGTTGCGGATGCTGATCTCGCCATAACCGTCGTCACGCTCAAGCTCCTTCAGCCGCGCCTCGTCACGCGCCAGTCGGAAAATGTCGGCCGGCTCCTTGATCCAGCCGCGCGCATGGAAGGCGACCAACTGCTTTTCGCCCAGCCCCTCGATGTCAAAGGCGCGGCGGCCGACGAAATGCTTGAGTCGTTCGACGATCTGGGCGTCGCAGATCAGGCCGCCGGTGCAGCGGCGCTTGACCTCGTCGCCCTCACGAACGGCTTCCGAGCCGCAGACGGGGCAGTGTTCAGGGAAGGCATAGGGGACGGCGTCGGCGGGACGTAACTCCGGGACCACGCCCAGGATCTGCGGGATGACGTCGCCGGCGCGTTGCAGGCGGACGGTGTCGCCGATGCGGACATCCAGACGTTCTATCTCGTCTTCATTGTGCAGGGTGGCGTTGCGCACCACGACACCGCCGACGGTGACGGGATGCAGCCGGGCGACGGGGGTCAGGGAGCCGGTGCGGCCGACCTGGATGTCGATGCCCTCCAGCACTGTGGTCGCCTGCTGGGCCGGGAATTTATGGGCGATAGCCCAGCGGGGGCTGCGGGCGACGAAGCCCAGCCGGCGTTGCCAGTCGATGCGATCCACCTTGTAGACCACGCCGTCGATGTCATAGCCCATGGTGGCGCGGTCGCGTTCCAGGTCGCGATAGACGGCGATCAGCCCCTCGGCGCCCTCGACCCGGCGCGAGCGGGCGTTGACGGAGAACCCCCAGGCCTTGAGCTTTTGCAGGGCTTCCCACTGGGTCTCGGCGAAGTCGCTGGAGTGTTCGCCCCAGGCGTAGGCGAAGAAGTTCAGCGGGCGCTTGGCGGTGATCCGGGGATCCTTCTGGCGCAGGGAGCCGGCGGCGAAGTTGCGGGGGTTGGCGTAGGTGCGGCGGCCTTCCGCCTCGGCGGCGGCGTTGAAGGCGGCGAAGGCTTCGTTGGGCGCATAGACCTCGCCCCGGATCTCGATCCGGTCGGGCCAGCCGTCGCCTGCCAAGGTCTGTTGCACATCCGCGATGGTGTTCAGATTGGCGGTGACGTCCTCGCCCGCGCGGCCGTCGCCGCGCGTGGCGCCGATCGTCAGCTTGCCGTCGACATAGAGAAGATTGGCGGAGAGGCCGTCGATCTTGGGCTCGGCGACAAAGGCGATGGGTTCGTCGGCGGGCAGTTTCAGGAAGCGCGTGATCCGAGCCACGAAATCGCGCACCTCGCCCTCGTCGAAGGCGTTGTCCAGCGACAGCATGGGCACGCCGTGGCGCACCTCGGCGAACTGGGTTGAGGCGGCGGCGCCGACCTTGTTCGACGGCGAGTCAGAACGGACCAAATCGGGGAAGGCGGTTTCGATCGCCAGGTTGCGCGCACGCAGGGCGTCGTATTCCGCGTCGGAAATCTCGGGCGTCGCCTCGTTGTACAGCGCGTCGTGACGGGCCATTTCGGCGGCCAGCCAGGCTAGGGCCTCGGCAGCCGTCTCGGCGGTGAGGTCTTCGACGGGGACTTCAAGAGGAATCGCATTGGCCATGGCCGCCGTCATATCATCTGACGCGTCGCCCGTGCATCGCGCAAAGCCGATGATGACAGAACCGTAGGCTGACGCGCCGTCCGCGCTTCGCTAGGTTCGCGCGTCATTATCGGAGCCTGTATGACTCGTTCGACCCTCTGCTTTTTCGTCGCCGGCGCCGCCCTGATCGTCAGCGGTTGCGCCGCCGTTCCCGCGACAGCTCCGCGTGCGCCGAGCGCCGTCGCGACCGGTCCGAGCCAACTGCTGGAGGACGTTCGCATCCTGTCGGCCGACGACATGCAGGGCCGCGACACGGGCTCTGAAGGCGGCGAGCGGGCGCGCGCCTACATCGTCTCGCGATTGGAGGCCATGGGCGTTCAGCCGCCGCCGTTCGGGCGTTTGCAGCGGTTCGAGACACCGGGCCGCACGCGCGAGGGCGTGAAGACCTTCAGCGGCGTCAACATCGTCGGCCTGATTCCCGGTACCCGCGTCGCAGACCGCTATATCGTCGTGACGGCCCATTATGACCATGTCGGCGTCAATGACGGCCAGATCTTCCACGGGGCCGACGACAACGCCTCGGGCGTGGCGACGATGCTGGAGCTGGCGGCGCGACTGAAGGCCCAACCGCCGGAGCACAGCGTGCTGATCGTCGCGCTGGACGGCGAGGAGCGGGGGCTGTTGGGCGCTCGCGAATTCGTCAAGGCGCCGCCGGTGCCGCTGTCGTCACTGAGCCTGAACCTGAACTTCGACATGACTGCGCGGGCGGAGACCGACGGCCATCTGTGGGTCACCGGGACCTATCAGCATCCCAGTCTGCGCCCCGTGCTGGAGGCCGTGGCGCCGAACGGCGCCGTGTCCTTCGCCTTCGGCAAGGACACCCCGCAGGATACGGGCGAGAACAATTGGGTCGACGCCTCCGATCATGGCGCCTTCCATGAGGCCGGCGTACCCTTCCTGTACATGGGCGTCGATTATCATCCCGATTATCATCAACCGAGCGACACCTTCGACCGGATCACGCCGTCGGTCTTCACCAGCGCGACCGAGATCGCCATCGCCGGGTTCCGCGCCTTGGACCGGGCGCTTGATCGATGAGATCTTCATGGGTGATCGTCGCGGTCATGGCCGTGCTGAGCCTGGCGGCATGCGAGCGGCGCGACGCCGCGACATCGACGTCGACGCCGGAAGCGACGTTCCAGCATCGTCTGAGCGGCGATATCTCGGGCGACTATCGCCCGACAGGTGAGGAATCCATTCAGCCCGTGGCATCGCTGTTCATCGGACAGGATGAGGCCTTCGCCGCCTGGGAAGGCGGCTCCCGCGCTTCGCCGCCGCTGATCCTGTCGCTGACCGGCCCGCAAGGCGAGGCCAGGGTTCTGCCGGACGCCTACGTTGTCACCGACGATCGGATTCAAATGCGGGGCTCCGCGCCCGGCTTGGGCCCGGTGGAACTGTCGGCGCGGATTGATCAGGGCGCATTGGCGACGGCGCGGCGGAATCTCGGAGATCAGATGCCTGTCGTCACCGGAACGGTTTCGGTCAACGGTCGTCCCACGCCGTTCATGCTGAGCTGGTGGGGCGGCGACTGATCTAAGCAATCTGTGCAGACGACGCGCCAAGATTGCCAGCCGCGCAATCCCAAGTCATGGTGACGCTTGGAGGCGCTGAATGTCGATATCGGAATTGGCCGGCTGCGATGTGACGTCGACACGCGGCGTCGGTGCGTCTCGGCGCCATATCCGTCTAGACCCGACCCGCGCCATAGATATCGCATTCGCCCTGATAGGCTTGCTTCTGACCTGGCCGCTCTTCGTTTTCATCGCCCTGGGCGTAATGGCGCAGGACGGAGGGGCCGCGATCTTTCGCCAGCAACGGATCGGGCGCGACGGCCGACTATTCGACTGTCTCAAGTTTCGCTCGATGAGGATGGGCGCGGAGCAAGCCTTGCCGTCAGCCTCCGACCCGGAATGGCAGGCGATGCGAAAGCTAACACACGATCCGCGCGTCACGTCGCTGGGCCGCCTGTTGCGACGGTCCAGCCTGGATGAACTGCCTCAGCTTATCAATGTGTTGAGGGGCGAGATGTCGCTGGTTGGGCCCCGACCTATCGTGATCGACGAGGCTGCGCGATACGGGCGTCGACTGGCCGACTACTGCGCGGTCCGCCCGGGCCTGACGGGGCTGTGGCAGGTGTCGGGGCGCAACGCCGTGCCCTATCCGCGGCGTGTGGCGATGGACGTCTGGTTCGTCAGAAACCGCACCGTGAGCGTCTATCTGGCGATCCTGGCGCGCACGGTCCCGGCGGTGCTGAGCCGTCGGGGCGTGTCCTAGGGAAGACGCTCCTTAACGCCGTCGTCCGTGCCGATGATGGCGAGGTCCGCGAGATCCAGGAACAGCCCGTGCTCGACCACGCCGGTGATCAGTTTCAGATCGTCGGCCAGACGGACCGGATCGTGGATCGCCTTGCAGCCCGCGTCATAGATCAGATTGCCGCCGTCGGTGCGGACCAGGCCGCGATCCGCCTGCCGTACGCGCGCCGGCTGGTTGATGTCGTGATCGATCAGGACGTCGGCGATGCGGTTGGCCGTCGTCTTATGACCAAAGGCGACGACCTCGATCGGCAGGGGGAAGGTCCCCAGAACCGGCACCACCTTGGCCGCGTCGGCGATGACGATGCAGCGGGCCGAGGCCTCCCACACCAGTTTCTCGCGCAGCAGAGCCGCGCCGCCGCCCTTGATCAGCGCCAGGCCCGGCCCGATCTCGTCGGCGCCATCCACGGTCAGGTCGATGCGCGGCGTGTCTTCCAGCGTCGACAACGTCAGCCCAAGTTCGCGCGCGAGATCTGCAGTCTTCTCCGATGTCGGCACGCAGCGCAGGTTGGGCAGGTTGCGCGCCGCGAGCGCCTTGACGAACCAGGCGGCCGTCGAGCCGGTGCCCAACCCGACGATCATGCCCGCCTCGACGTGGGCGGCGGCGGCCTCGCCGGCGTTCTTCTTCTGGAGGTCGCTCATTTGGATTTCGCAGCCTTCTTCGCCTTGGCTTCGACCCGGAAGGCCGCGGCCGCTTCGGGTTTGACGGTTTGGCGGGCGCGGCCGAAGGCCATGGCGTCGGCGGGCACGTCCTCGGTGATGACGGAGCCCGAGGCGATCAGGGCGCCGTCGCCGATGACCACCGGGGCCACGAGGCTGGAGTTCGATCCGACGAAGGCGCCGGCGCCGACCTGGGTCTGCGCCTTGTTGAAGCCATCGTAGTTGCAGAAGATCGTCCCTGCGCCGACATTGGCGCCGGCGCCGACCGACCCGTCGCCCAGATAAGCCAGGTGATTGGCCTTCGCGCCTTCCGCCATCCTCACGTTCTTGACCTCGACGAAGTTGCCGACCTTGACCCCGGTCGCCAGGTCCGCGCCGGGACGCAGGCGCGCATAGGGACCGACCTCGGCGCCGGCCGCGACCCGCGCGCCCTCGATATGGCTGAAGCTGCGAATGCGCGCGCCGCCCTCGATGACCGCACCAGGGCCGAAGACCACGAAGGGTTCGACGACGGTCCCGCCGCCGATCTGGGTGTCCCAGGCGAAATGGACGGTGTCGGGCGCCGCCATCGTCACGCCGGCCGCCTGGAAGGTGTCGCGCTGCACGCTCTGGAACAAGGCTTCGGCCTGAGCCAGCTCGGCCTGGGAGTTGACGCCCATTACCGCGTCCTCAGCGGCGAATACGGCGCGGGTCGGGTGGCCGCCCTGGCGCGCCAGAGCGACGACATCCGTCAGATAGTATTCGCCCTTGGCGTTTTCGTTCTTCACCTCGGCCAGCAACGAGAAGAGCAGGCCGGCCGGCGCGGCCATGACGCCCGAGTTGCAGGCGGTGATGGCGAGAATCTCGGCCGACGCCTCCTTGGCCTCCGTGATGGCGGTCAGGGTGTCGCCTTCGACGATCAGACGGCCGTAGGCGCCCGGATCGCGAGCCTCGAACCCGATGACGGTGACGCCGTCGGCATTAAAGACGGGCTCGATGTCGGCGGCCTTTAGCAACGGCACGTCGCCATAGGTGACGACCACCTCGCCGTCGAAGTCGGCCAGCGCCTGTTCGGCGGCGCGCACGGCGTGGCCGGTGCCAAGCGGCGGGTCCTGGACCGCAATGGCGGCCTCGCCCAGCCGTTTCACCACATGGGCCCGGACCTCCGGTGAGTGATTGCCGACCACGACGACGATACGTTCGCAACCAAGCCCTTCCGCCGCATCGATGGCGTGGTCCAGCATGGCGCGGTGGGCGACGGGGTGCAGCACCTTGGGCAGCGGCGACTTCATCCGCGTGCCCTGGCCGGCGGCGAGAATGATGGCGGCGCGGGCGCGCGTCTGGCTGGTCATGAATCGTCTCGCAGTCTAGTCGTCCTGCGATCTAGCCCATCATGCGGGCCAGCGGGAGATGTGGATGAGCGATCGCGACCTGGAAGGCTGGACCATCGCCTTCGACCTTGACGGCACGCTGGTCGATTCCGCCCCGGACCTGATCGGCACGCTGAACCGGATGCTGGTCGAGGAGGGGCTGCCGCCCGTGCCGATGGAGTCCGCCTCGAGCCTGATCGGATCGGGCGCGCGGGCGCTGCTGGTGCACGGCTTCGAAGCCGCCGGCGCGCCGGTCGAGCGGGCCAAGTCCGACGAACTGTTCGAGCGGTTCCTGGTCGATTACGCCGCCCATATCGCCGACGGCTCGCAGCCTTTCGAGGGCGTGGTCGAGACGCTGGAGCGGCTCAGCGAGCGGGGCGCAATCCTGGTTGTGGCCACCAATAAGCGTTCGGACCTGTCGGAGCTGTTGTTGGGCAAGCTGGACCTGACCCGACATTTCGCCGCTATCGTCGGGCCGGATCGGGTCAGCGCGCGCAAGCCCTCGGGCGCCCATCTGAAGGAGGCCGTCGCCATCGCAGGCGGCGATCCCGAACGGGCCATCATGGTGGGAGACGCCGCGCCGGACGCGGATGCCGCTAAAGACGCCGCCATGCCCTGCATTCTGACGACCTTCGGTTTTACGCCGACGCCCGTCGAAGATCTGGGCGGGGACGTGCTGATCGACGCTTTCGAGGACGTCGAAGAGGCGATCGACGGTATCCTCTCCGACTTCTACGTAAGGCGGGCGCTGAAATTCTGAAGCCAGCCGACAGGAAATCTGTCGGCTGAATGATCGCTGCTGCGGTTGCGGATCGCCATGGCGATGGACAGATTGGCGCACCCCTGTTGAAAGTGCCGTCATGCTTGCTCGCTTTTTCAAGATCCCGCTGTGGCAGCGGACCGCCGCCGGCTTCATCCTCGGCATCATCGCCGGGCTGATCCTGCGCGAGCGGGCCGAGACTTGGCTTCAGCCGATCGGCGACGTCTATCTGAACCTGATCCGCATGGTTGTGGCGCCGCTGGTGCTCTTCACCATTGCCAGCTCGATCGCCAAGCTGGGCGAGGGGGCGGGGGCCGTGCGGCTGGGGGTGCGGACCATCGTCTGGTTCGCCATCACGTCGTTGCTGGCGGTGCTGGTCGGTTTCGCCTTCGGCCACATCATCAATCCGGGCGTCGGCCTGTCCAACTTGCCGCTGGGCGAGGTCAAGGAACGGGTGATCCCGACTCCGTTGGAAGTCTTGATCGGCGTCGTGCCGACCAATCCGTTCGCCGCCCTGGCCGAAGGCAAGGTGCTGCAGATCATCTTCTTCTCGGCCTTGGTCGGCATGGCCCTGGTGGCGCTGGGCGACCGGGCGCAGGGCGTTCGGCGTCTGGTGGATGAGGGCGCGGCCGTCATCTTCCGCATCACCCGCTGGGTCATCCAGCTGACGCCCATCGGCGTGTTCGGCCTGATCGGATCGGTCGTCGGCGGCTATGGCTGGGAGGCGCTGCTGCCGCTGCTGAAGTTCATTCTCGCCATCTATGCCGCCTGCCTGTTCCACATCCTGATCGTCTATTCGGGCCTGTTGAAGATCCACGGCCTGAAGGTCACCAGCTTCTTCCGCGGCGCCTTCGCGGCCCAGCAGACCGCGTTTGCGACCTCCTCCTCGCTGGGGACGTTGCCGATCACCCTTCGCCAGACGGTCGAACGGCTGGGCGTGCCCCAGGCCTACGCCGCCTTCGCCGTGCCTTTGGGCGCCAATGTGAAGATGGACGGGTGCGGGGCCATCTATCCGGCCATCGCCTCGATCTTCATCGCCCAGTATTTCAAGATTGATCTGACGCTGACCCAGTACGTCCTGATCGGCCTGACGGCGGTGCTCGGGTCGCTGGGAACGGCCGGCGTGCCGGGGACCAGCATCGTCATGCTGACCCTGACCCTGTCGACCGCCGGCCTGCCGCTGGAAGGGATTGGCTATATCGTCGCCATCGATCGCATCATCGACATGATGCGCACCGCGACCAATGTGACCGGCCAAATGCTGGTGCCGGTGCTGGTCGCCAAGGAAGAGCGCATCCTCAACCAGGACATCTATAACGGTCACGTCGCCTGGCTGCCGGGCGACCCGGAAGCCGATACGCCCGAAGGCGTTCGCGCCGCCGGAATCTGAAACAGGCGCTTGCGCGGGGCCGGCGACCGGGCTATGTCGCCGCCTCCGCAAGGCAAGGACGCGTAGCTCAGCGGGAGAGCACCTCGTTCACACCGAGGGGGTCACAGGTTCAATCCCTGTCGCGTCCACCATCTCCAATCCAATTTGATCCTGGCCTTGCGTCGCCCAGTCCTTGGGCCACTCGCCCGTGACGGAACGGTAGGCGAGGGCCAATGCGCCGATAAGGCCGGCGGACACCCCCGCGGTCGGCTCCGCGATGTAGGTCTTCGTATCCAGATCCCGCAGGCTCGCGTCATAGCCGCCGAGCTGTCTCACCAGCGCCTGTCTGACCAGATCGTACATGTGCGGCTGCATCACGCCGCCGCCGATGATGATTCGCTCCGGCCGCAGCGTGTAGGTCAGGTTGGTGCACAGACCGGCGATATACTCCGCCGCCATCGGCCAGGCCGGATGATCGTCAGAAAACGTCTCGGCGGCCGCGCCCCAGCGCGCTTGCAGCGCCGGCCCGCTCGCCAGGCCTTCCAGGCAGTCGCCGTGGAAGGGACAGGTGCCCGAGTACCTCTCGTCGCCCTTGGCGCGGGGCAGCCGGATATGACCGGCTTCGGGATGGTTCGCCCCGCCATGCGGTGCGCCGTCGATCATCACCCCGACCCCCACGCCCGTGCCGACCGTGACGTAGCAGAAGCTCTCCAGCCCTTGCCCGCTGCCGAACAGGCGTTCGCCCACGGCCGCGCCGTTCACGTCGGTGTCCAGCGTCATTGGAACATCGATGAAACGGCGCAGATGGGCCAACAGGTTGACGTCGCTCCAGCCGGGTTTGGGCGTGCTGGTGATAGCGCCGAAATCCGGCGCGTCCGGTTTCAAGGACAAAGGGCCGAAACTGACGATCGCCAGCGCAGAAAGCCGGCCGTGCCTCGACTGGGCGTTGACGAAGAAGGCTGCAACCGCATCGAGCGTCTCGTCGGGCGACGTCGTGGGTATACGAATCTGGTCGACAATCACGCCGTCGGCGGCGGCGACGCCGCAGATGAACTTGGTGCCGCCGGCTTCGACACCGCCGAGGAGGATGGGTTGGGTCGACATGGGCGCCTGTCTTTCGGGTGCGACGAAGGTTCGCGGGACTGAACATCGAATAGGGCCAAGCGTTCAGACCCCATGACCCTTCTAGCCCGCCTGTTCATCGCCTTCGACGCCGCCGCCAAGATTTTGACGCGCAAGGAGAGACTGCTGTGAGCCGCTTTTGCATGGTGCTGGATTTGGCGATTGCGTCCGGCCCCATGCATCGTCACCTTCACCGCAAGATCAAGATATGAGACGAGGACGCCGATGGCTCGCAAACCCAACTATAGCTTTGAGCGTCAGGAACGCGAGCGCGCCGCAGCGTTGAAGGCGGCCGAGAAGGCGGCGGCGAAGGCCGAACGCAAGGCTGAAGCTGCGGCGGAAAAGTCGCCTTCTTCGGAAGACTGACATCTCGCGGCAAAATCCTCCTGGCTTTTCGTTGTTTGAATAGGCGCGAAGTCCTATTCTTGCGCGATGACACGCTGGACGCCCGAAAGCTGGAGAACCAAGACCGCCCTGCATATGCCGGCGGACTATCCGGATCCCGCCGCCCTCGCTCGGGTGGAAGACGAGTTGCGCGCCTTGCCGCCGCTGGTCTTCGCCGGCGAAGCGCGGCGCCTGACGTCGAAGCTGGCGCAGGTTGAGCGGGGTGACGCCTTCCTGCTCCAGGGCGGCGACTGCGCCGAGAGCTTCAAGGAGTTCTCGACAGACAATATCCGCGACACCTTCCGCCTGATTCTGCAGATGGCGGTCGTCCTGACCTTCGCCGGGCGCAAGCCGGTGGTGAAGGTGGGGCGAATCGCGGGCCAGTTCGCCAAGCCTCGCTCGTCGCCGCTGGAAGAGATCGACGGCGTCGAACTGCCCAGCTATCGCGGCGACATCATCAACGGCATGGGCTTTACGCCGGAAGAGCGCGCGCCCGATCCGCAGCGTCTGATCCGCGCCTATAACCAGTCGGCCTCGACGCTGAACTTGCTGCGCGCCTTCGCCGGCGGCGGCTACGCCGACCTGTACAACATCCATCGCTGGACTCTAGGCTTCGCCGGAGACAACGCCGCCGGCGCCCAGTACCGCGAGCTGGCCGACAAGATCACCGAGGCCCTGGCCTTCATGGAGGCGGTCGGCGTCACGCCCGAGACCCATCCGGACCTCAGCCGGGTCGAGGTCTTCACCAGCCACGAGGCCCTGCTGCTCAACGTCGAAAGCGCCCTGACGCGTCTGGACGGCGGTTCCGGCGAATGGTTCGACACCTCAGCCCACATGCTGTGGATCGGCGAGCGCACGCGTCAGCTGGACGGCGCCCACGTTGAATTCATGAAGGGGATCAAGAACCCCATCGGCGTGAAGTGTGGGCCGACCATGACCGCCGACGACCTGCTGCCGCTCATCGACGCCCTGAACCCGGACAATGTTTCCGGTCGTCTGACGCTGATCGGACGCTTCGGTCACGACAAGGTGGGCGAGCGCCTGCCCAAGCTGATGCGCGAAGTGAAGGCCTCGGGCCGCAAGGTGATCTGGTCCATCGACCCAATGCACGGCAACACGCTGAAGGCCGGCAATGGCTACAAGACCCGGCCGTTCGACCGCATCCTGGGCGAGGTGCGGACCTTCATCGACGTGGCCGAGGCGGAAGGGGTCCACCCCGGCGGCGTCCACCTGGAAATGACCGGCCAGAACGTCACCGAATGCATCGGCGGCGCCCAGGCTGTGACGGAGGACGACCTGTCAAACCGCTATCACACCCACTGCGATCCACGCCTGAACGCGGACCAGGCGCTGGAGCTGGCCTTCCTGGTCGCGGAGCGGCTGAAGGCCG
The DNA here is from genome assembly GCF_030209705.1 of Brevundimonas sp. MEB006b. Classification (NCBI taxonomy): domain Bacteria; kingdom Pseudomonadati; phylum Pseudomonadota; class Alphaproteobacteria; order Caulobacterales; family Caulobacteraceae; genus Brevundimonas; species Brevundimonas sp. MEB006b. Next base: position 534,138 of record NZ_JARVRL010000005.1, on the reverse strand, counting down.
GGCGGGTGGCGCAGTCGGCGGCGGCCTAGCCGTCGTCAGCGCCCCAAATGCGGGCCGATCCGGTCATGGTGACGCCACCGAGGCAGCGCCAGATCGATCCGAGACCGAGGAAGTGATCGATGCAAGTAGCGGCTCCAACTGAGGAAAAGCCCGGCCGGGTCGCCTATCAGGGCGCGCCCGGATCGTTCAGCCATGAGGCCTGTCTGGCCCTGCGTCCTTGGGACGAGGCTGTGGCGTTCGAAACCTTCGCCCAGGCCCTGGATGCGCTGCGCGCCGGCGACTGCGGTTGCGCCCTGATCCCGGTCGAGAACTCGACCATCGGCGTGGTCGAGCCGGCGGCGACGTTGGTCGGTGCGCTTGGCGTGGAGCCGGTCGCCCAGGTCTGGCGGCCGATCCGTCATGCGCTGATGGCGATCGACGGCGCGCGTCTGTCCGATATCCGCACGGTCGAGAGCCACCCCATCGCCCTGGCCCAGTGCAAGGACACGCTGGCCGGTTTGAATGTCGAGGTCATCGAGCATTTCGATACCGCAGGCGCGGCGCGCGATGTGGCAGAAGCGGGCGACCCGACACGGGCGGCCATCGCCCCGGTCGGCGCCGCTGAGGTGTATGGTCTGTCGATCCTGCGCAACGACTTGCAGGATTCCAGCGATAATCAGACGCGTTTTGTCCTGTTGAGCCTGCCTGAGGCTTGACTGCGCACGGTCTTTGCGTCCTTAAGACACCGACGGGTCGCAACACGATCCGCATCAACCGGAACCGGACCATGTCCCGCCTGCGCGCTCTTTCTGTTTCTTTCGACCGTTCGCGCGCGGTTTCCGGCCTCTATTTCGGCTACGGCTTTTACGGCTTTCGATACGCCGGCTGAGGCGTCGGGCGCACTCCGTCCCTGACTGCTTCACCGGCGACCGCTCTGGACCAGAGCGGCTGTTCGCCCCTGCACATATCGAATCTCAGAATGCCGAAAGCCCTTTCCCATGCCCCATTTCAACCTTCAGCAAGTCTGGCCTGACATGGCCGACCTGACCCCCGAACAGCAGGCGCTGGCCGCCCTGCGCGCCGAAATCGACGGCATCGACGACCAGATCCTGGCCCTGTTCGAGCAACGTCTGGCCATCGCCGCCACCGTCGGCAGGGCCAAGGACGCACCCACGGGACCGCACACCAAGCTGCGTCCCGATCGCGAACAAACCGTCCTCTCGCGCATGCTCAAGCAGGCGCAGCCCGAGAATGCCGAGGCGGTCGAACATCTGTGGCGCGAGATCGTCGGCTGGGGCCTGGCGCGCCAGGGCCGGCTTCAGGTCCAGGTCTGGGCCCCAATCGAACCGACACGCGCCTATGACGGCGCGCGCCTGCGCTTCGGCGCCGCCGCCGACATCAAGATGGTGCGCGATCCGCAAAAAGCTCTGGCTTTCGCCGCCGAGGGCCACGGGATCGCTGTGCTGGCGATCAATACCGAGGACGCCTGGTGGATGGGCCTGCGTCGTGAATGGTCGATGCTGAGCGTGTTCGACGGTTACGGCGGCGAGACGCCGACGTCTCTGGCGGTGGGCAAGATCGATCCGCCGGCTCTGCCCAAGGGCCGACGCGTGGTGGTCACGGCGGGTGGGGACGCCGGCGATGGCGGCGGCGCGCGGCGCTGGGGCCTGAACACACATCACGGCTGGACCATCGCCCTGACCGACGCCGATCTGGCGCCAGGCGACGCAGAGGGTTGCGTCGGCGCGATCGGATGATCTGACAGGGCCGCATCCGGCGAACGGATGCGGCCCTTGTCGTTTCAGACCGCCATATTGTCGATCAGTCGCGTCTTGCCCAGCCAGGCGGCGGCCAGGATGCGCGCGGGGGCGTCGACGATGTCGTTGCGGAACGGCGTCAGGTCCTCAGCGTGGCGGATGGCGACGTAATCGACGCGATCAAACCCGGCTTTCAGAAGGGCCGCATAGGCTTCACGCTCGACGCCTGGCAGGGGGCGGCCGCTTGAGGCATGGACGCCAGCCTCCGCCAGAATGCCGTTCAGCCGGCGCGCGGTCTCAAGCTCGGTCTCGGACAGGTAGGCGTTGCGTGACGACAGGGCCAGGCCCCAGCCATCCCGCTCCGTAGGCGCGCCGACGATCTCGACCGGCAAATCCAGGTCGCGCACGAACCGACGAACGACCATCAGCTGCTGGTAGTCCTTCTCGCCGAAGACCGCGACATCGGGCTGGACCTGGTTGAACAGCTTGGTGACGACCAGGGCGACCCCGCCGAACATCTGCGGCCGGAAATCGCCCTCGAGACCCAGGGCCGGGCCGGTCATGGCGATGCTGGTGGCGAAGCCCTCGGGATACATTTCCTCGGCCGAGGGAGCGAACATCAGGTGGCACCCGGCGCCCGCCAGCAGGCGCGCATCCTCTTCCTGCTGGCGCGGGTATTTGCCCAGGTCTTCATGCGCCGCGAACTGGGTCGGATTGACGAAGTTGGAGGCGACGACGCGGTCAGCGCGGCGTGCGGCTTCGCGCACCAGGGTCAGATGGCCTTCATGCAGGGCGCCCATGGTCGGAACCATGCCGACGCTCAGGCCTTGACGTTTCCAGTCCCGGACGATCGCCCGCAGGTCGGCGACGGTGCGGACGACGGGGAGGGGGGCGGCGTCTATCATGATGAAGCGATTAACCTTTCCGCTTAAGCCTGTTGATGCACCAGACCGCAAAGTCTGGGCTCTAGGGTCGTGCTTATGACGCCCGCAGAAGCGACCCGTCCAGTTCTGATCGCCCTGGCCTTCGCCAGCAGCCTAGCCGTCGCCGGTTGTGGCGCGGTGGACAGCGATCCCCATCGATTCAGCACGATGGCCGAGAACGTCGCGTCGATCGACATTCCGCTCTCGGCCGGTGATCGCGAAACCCGGCATGCCGTGGCTGAAAAGGCCGGACTGCGGCCTGTGCGCTTCACCCCCGTCAAGGTGGCGGTCATGGATCCCCACGCCATGTGGGACGCCCGAGACGTTCAGGCAGGCCTTCGCCCCGTCGGTGAGGATACCGGGCTGCGCGACGCGGTCATTCGTGCTGCCTCGCCGGCGGTCGTGAAAGCCGTTGCGGATGAGGCGATCTCGCGGGTTCAGGCGCCCGTGTTGCGTCCCGCAAGCCTCACGGCGGCGCGGGAGACCGGACGCACGATCCAACTGGGCGCCTATTCCAGTGCGGCCGGCGCGCGTCAGGCTTGGGATCGGATGAAGGCCACGTCAGACCTGTCGGGATTGTCGCCGATCTACCAGGAGGTCGAGGTCAACGGCCGTCGCCTGACGCGGCTGAAGGTCGGACCGGTCTCGACCGAAACCGCCGCTGCGGTGTGCCGCTCCGCCGCTGTCGCCGACGCCTGGTGCGCACGCAACAGCTGACCGACCCCGGTTCGCCGTCCACAGGTCTGCGTTAAGGTTCCGTTGACGTTTGGCCCGTTGAGGCCGAGTCTCGCCGGACCTAGGACCGCGCAGTCTGAGTCGCGCGGTCGGCACAGAGGATTCCCTCGAATGACGCAGCCGCATGTGATCGTCCTCGGCAACGAAAAGGGCGGGGCGGGCAAGTCCACCCTGGCCATCCACATCGTGACCGGCCTGCTGCACGCCGGGCGTTCGGTGGCGATCATCGATCTGGACCTGCGCCAGCGTTCGATGCAGCGCTTCTTCCACAACCGTCTGGCCTGGCTGGCGGCGAACGGACACGATCTGCCCCAACCGTTGATCCCCGACATGGGCGACGGCAAGGCCCTGGCCAAGGCGGACGTGGCCGAACAGATCGCCACCTTCGAGCGCGCTTTCGATGAGGCGGCGGCGCGGGGCGTCGATTGCATCCTGATCGACACGCCCGGCGGCGACACGGCCGTTTCGAACGCCGCCCACGCCCGCGCCGATCAGATCGTGACGCCGATGAACGACAGCTTCGTCGATTTCGACCTGCTGGGCGACGTTGATCCGGTCACCCTGGAACTGCTGAAACCCTCGATCTATTCCGAGAGCGTCTGGGAGGCGCGCAAGCAGCGCGCCATCGCCCAGGGCCGTCACGCGACGATCGACTGGCTGGTGGTCACCAATCGTCTCGCCGTCGCGGAGGCCCGCAACCGCAAGCGTCTGGAAGAACGGATGACCAAGCTGGCCAAGCGCGTCGGCTTCCGCGTCGGTCCCGGCCTGCGGGACCGGGTCATCTATCGCGAACTGTTCCCGTTCGGCCTGACGGTGGCCGACCTGTCGAACGACATCCGGCCGGTCGCGGTGTCCCTGGCCCACGTCGCTGCGCGCCAAGAGATGCGCAATCTGATGATGGCCATGGGCCTGGAGCAGGTGCTGAGCCCTTTGGACGTGGCGGCCTGATCGCCTGATGGGTTTGATCTGGCTGGCCTTGGCGGCGATCGCCGTCTGGGCGCTGGTTCGGCTGGGCCGGCAGACCGAGCGACGCGGACGCGCTCACTGGCGCGTGACAGCGACCCTGCTGGGCGCGGTGCTGCTGGCGGGCGGCGCGCTGGCGGCGTTTCGTGGATCGTGGCTGACGGCGGCGGCGCTGGCTGGGGCAGGACTCTATCTGGCTTGGTCCTCCCGCATGCGGCCGGTCATCCGATCCGAACCCATCACCGAGGCTGACGCCCGCGCCGTGCTGGGCGTCGGGCCAGCCGCGACCGAGACGGAAATCCGCGCGGCCTGGAAACGCGCCATGGCCCGCGCCCATCCCGATCAGGGCGGCACGGAGGGGCTGGCGGCGCGCGTCAACGCCGCGCGCGATCGACTGCTCGCAAAATACCGGCGCCGCTAGGCGCTCTCAGGGCAGCATCCCTGCGGTCGTGGAAACGGTTCAACGCACAAGCACCCACCGCCTCCGCTTGCCCTCGGGTAAGTCTGGGCTTACGGGTCCGCGCTCTTGATAAATGATTCAGGGAGCGGTCGATGACCCTCGCACTTCTGTTTCCGGGACAGGGCAGCCAGGCCGTCGGCATGGGCGCGCCGTTGGCGGACGCTTTCCAATCCGCTCGCGACGTCTTCGCCGAGGTGGACGAGGCGCTGGGCCAGAAGCTGTCGGTGCTGATGCGCGAAGGCCCCGAGGATCAACTGACCCTGACCGAGAACGCCCAGCCTGCATTGATGGCGGTGTCCGTGGCGGCGATCCGGGCGTTGAAGGCCGAGCTCGGCTTTGACGTGGCGAGCGCGGCCTATGTGGCCGGTCACTCGCTGGGCGAATATTCGGCCCTGGCGGCCGCGGGGGCGATCTCGCTGTCGGACACGGCGCGGCTGCTGAAACTGCGTGGTCAGGCCATGCAGCGCGCGGTTCCGGTGGGGCAGGGGGCGATGGCCTCGCTGATCGGGCCCAAGACCGATCTGGCGCTGGCGGAAGCGGCGGCGGCGGCCGGTTCGGAAATCGGCGTCTGCGTGGTCGCGAATGACAACAACAACGGCAATATCGTCATCTCAGGCGAGAAGGCCGCTGTGGACCGGGCCATCGAGAAGGCCAAGGAACTGGGCGCGCGGGCGATCCCGCTGAACGTCTCGGCGCCCTTCCACTGCCCGCTGATGCAGCCGGCCGCCGACGAGATGGCCGCCGCCCTGGCCGAGGCGAAGATCGTCGCGCCGGTCGTGCCGGTGGTGGCGAACGTCCTGGCGCGGCCCGAGAGCGATCCGGAAGTCATCCGCCGCCTGCTGGTCGAGCAGGTCACCGGCCGGGTGCGCTGGCGTGAGAGCATGGAGTGGATGGCGACCGAAGGAGGCGTGACCCGCTTCGTCGAGATCGGCTCGGGCAAGGTGCTGACCGGCATGGCCAAGCGGATCGCACCGGACGCTGAGGCCTTGCCTCTGAATACGCCGGAAGAGCTGGAAGCGTTCGCCAAGGGCTGACGTGGGACGCGTGGCGACGGCTTCGTCACGCGACTTTGCTTTTCCTCGCCACTCGACACTAATCACTCGCCACTTCGGAGAGATATAAATGTTCAATCTTGCAGGCAAGACCGCGCTGGTGACCGGCGCGACGGGCGGGATCGGCGGGGCGGTGGCGCGGGCGCTGCACGGCCAGGGCGCGACCGTTGTGCTGTCGGGCACGCGCGAGGCGGTGCTGGCGGACCTGGCCAAGGAACTGGGCGAACGGGCGCATTTCGCCACGGCGAACCTGTCGGATCCCGAGTCGGTCGATAATCTGGTCAACGCGGCGGAGACGGCGGCGGGCGCGCCGCTGGACATCCTGGTGGCCAATGCGGGCATCACCAAGGACGGCCTGCTGATGCGGATGAAGGACGAGGATTTCCAGTCCGTCATCCAGATCAATCTGGAGAGCTATTTCCGCCTGACCCGCGCGGCGGTGAAGGGGATGATGAAGCGCCGTTCGGGTCGAATCATCGGCGTCACCTCGGTGGTCGGCGTGACCGGCAATCCGGGCCAGACCAACTATTCGGCCTCCAAGGCCGGCATGATCGGCTTTTCCAAGTCGCTGGCGCATGAGGTCGGCTCGCGGGGCATCACCGTCAACTGCATCGCGCCGGGCTTCATCGCTTCGCCGATGACCGATGTGCTGAACGATCAGCAGCGCGAGGCCATCCTGGGCCGGATTCCGGCGGGCCGACTGGGTTCGGGCGACGAGATCGCCGCCGCCGCCGTCTATCTGTCGTCGGACGAAGCCGCCTATGTGACCGGTCAGACCCTGCACGTGAACGGCGGCATGGCGATGATTTAAGGGCTGTGGCCCTTATCACGTCGCGCAACAGACTATTTCCAGCCCGAAAGCCTGTGCTAAAGGGTTGAATGCGTCGGCGGTTCGGGCTTTCGGGCTTGCGTCGCCATCGCTGCCGTGAGACGGCGATTTCTGAGCTACCCCCGCCTCTACGGCGATTTCAAACAGGCAGAGAGACACTCATGTCCGACACCCTCGAGCGCGTTCGCAAGATCGTCATCGACCATCTGGACGCCGATCCGGACAAGGTCACCGAAAAGGCCAGCTTCATCGACGACCTGGGCGCCGACTCGCTCGACAACGTCGAGCTGGTGATGGCCTTCGAAGAAGAATTCGACATCGAGATCCCGGATGACGCCGCCGAGCACATCCAGACGGTCGGCGATGCGGTCAAGTTCATCGACGAAAAGTCGGCCGGCTGATCTCAGTCGCCGATCTCGGCCGAATAGGCTGACGGTTCACAGGGCCGCCCGGCGCTCCTAGCGGAGACGCCCGGCGGCCTTTACTGTTTCTGACCCGCGCGAATCCGCAATGATTCCGAAGGGTCGGGCTGGAGATAAGGGAGCACGCACCATGCGCCGCGTCGTCGTTACGGGCATCGGTCTGCTGACACCCCTGGGTTGGGGCGTCGAGAAGAGCTGGAAAGGCATCATCGAGGGACGCTCGGGCATCGGCCCGATCACGTCGTTCGACACTACGGGTTATGGCTGCACCATCGCCGGCGAAGTGCCGAGCGTGGATGGACGCGGCGGCGGCGGCGAGGGCGACTTCGATCCTGAGAAGATCATGTCCGCCAAGGACAGGAAGCGTGTCGACGACTTCATCCTGTACGCCATCGCGGCGGCGGATGAGGCTTTAGCGGATGCGAACTGGAAGCCCGAGACGGACGAAGACCAAGAGCGCACCGGCGTGATGGTCGGCTCCGGCATCGGCGGCCTGGGCCCCATCGCCGACACGGCCATCGTGTTGAAGGAACAGGGCGTGCGTCGCGTCAGCCCCTTCTTCATCCCCAGCGCCCTGATCAACCTCGCCGGTGGCCAAATCTCGATCCGTCATGGCCTGAAGGGGCCGAACCATGCGGCGGTGACCGCCTGCGCCACCGGCGCCCACGCCATCGGCGATGCGGCGCGGATGATCGCGCTGGATGACGCGGACGTGATGGTGGCGGGCGGGGCCGAAAGCTCGGTCGTGCCGATCGGCATTGCGGGCTTCCTGGCCTGCAAGGCGCTGTGCACCGCCTATAACGACACGCCCGAGAAGGCGTCGCGTCCCTATGACCGGGGCCATGCGGGCTTCGTCATGGGCGAAGGCGCCGGCATCCTGGTGCTGGAAGAATACGAACACGCCAAGGCGCGCGGGGCCAAGATCTATGCCGAGGTCGTAGGCTACGGCATGAGCGGCGACGCCTATCACATCACCGCCCCGTCCGAGGACGGCGAAGGCGGTGTGCGGGCCATGAAGGCGGCGCTGAAGCGGGCCGGTCTGCAGCCGTCGGACCTGGACTACGTCAACGCCCACGGCACCTCGACCATGGCCGACTGGATCGAGCTGAAGGGCATCGAGGGGCTGGTCGGCGATCATGCGCAGAACCTGACCGTCTCCTCGACCAAGTCGATGACCGGACACCTTCTGGGCGCGGCGGGCGCCATCGAGGCGGCCTTCTGCGTGCTGGCGATCCGCGATCAAATCGCGCCGCCGACGATCAATCTGGACGATCCCGAGATGGAGACGCCCATCGACCTGGTCCCCAACAAGGCCAAGCCGATGAAGATCGATGTGGCCATGTCCAACAGCTTCGGCTTCGGAGGCACAAACGCCTCGGTGATCTTCAAGAAGGTCGACTGAGATGTTCGGGCGCGGGCGGGTCGAGAAATCCAGCGGGCGGTCGGGTTTTACGGTCTCGCTCTTGACCGCGTCCGCGACCTTCGGCCTGTTCCTGCTGGTGGCGCTGATCGCCGTCTGGGCGGTCTATTATGCGCCGGGACCGTCCGCGCGGCAGGGGCAGACGACGGTGGTCACCCTGCCCAGCGGGTCCGGCGTCTCGGCCATCGCCGCGCGGATGAAGGCGGCGGGTGTGATCCGTTCGACGGACCTGTTCCGTGCGGCGGCGACCCTGACGGGCGCGGATCGTCGGTTGAGGGCCGGCGAATACGAGGTGCCGTCCGGCACGTCCTTGGCCGGGGTGCTGAACCTGCTGGTCGAGGGGCGGGTGGTGCGCCATTTCGTGACCCTGCCGGAAGGTTGGTCGTCGTTGCAGGCGGTGGACATCCTGAACAAGGAGGCCGTGCTGACCGGGACGGTCGCCGAAACGCCCGAGGAGGGTAGCCTATGGCCCGACACCTACGAGGTTTCGCGCGGCGACACGCGTCAGTCGGTGATCGACCGGATGCAGCGCGCGGCGACCGAGAACCTGCGTCTGCTGTGGAGCCAGAGGTCGCCCGCGACCGTGGCGCGCACGCCGGAGGAGGCTGTGATTCTGGCCTCCATCGTGGAGAAAGAGACCGCGCTGGCGGCGGAGCGACCCCGCGTAGCGGCGGTGTTCTCGAACCGGTTGCGGGCGGGGATGCGGCTGGAGAGCGATCCGACCATCGTCTACGGCGTGACGAAGGGTCGGCCGCTGGGACGGGGCATCCGGCGCTCGGAGTTGCTGGCCCCGACGCCGTGGAACACGTACCAGATCAACGGGCTGCCGCCGACGCCGATCGCCAATCCGGGCAAGGAGGCGGTCAAGGCGGTGTTGAACCCGCCAGCAGACCCGGCCCTGTTCTTCGTGGCCGATGGGTCCGGCGGACACGCCTTCGCCCTGACTTATGACGAGCATCTGCAAAACGTCGCGCGGTGGCGTCAGATCGAGCGCCAGAAGGCGGGCCTGCCGCCGGAAGCGACGCCGCCCGCCACGCCGGGAACCAGTGCGGCGCCGATGACGACCGAACCCGCCGCCGCGCCTGTCGGGAACGGTCAGGCGACGATCACCCTTCCGGCCGGCGCGACGCAGGGGCCCCGATGAGCACGCTTTCTGGAATGACCGGCTTCGGCCGGGCCGACGGGGCCGGCGAAGGTTGGACCTGGTCGGTCGAGGCCCGCTCGGTCAACGGGCGCAATTTGGAGATCCGGTTCCGTGGACCGAACGGTTTCGACGGGCTGGAGCGCGCGGCCAAGGCGGCCGGCCAGGCGCGGTTCGCGCGGGGCCAGGTCACCATCGGCGTTCAGGCCAAGCGGGCCGAAGCCGGCGAGGCGGCGGTCACGATCAACGCCGCCGTGCTGGCGCGCTATCTGACGCTGGCGAACGAACTGGCCGAAAACGGCGCAACGCCGCCGTCGGCCGACGGCCTGCTGGCCCTGCGCGGCGTTATCGAGGCGCCCGAAGAGGCGGACGATCCCGAGGCGCGGGCGGCGGTCGAGGAAGCCATGACCCGCACCGTCGAAGAGGCGCTGGATGCGTTGAAGGCCTCGCGCCAGAACGAGGGCGCGCAACTGACGCCGGTGCTGGACGAATTCATCGCTCGGATCGAGGCGCTGGTCGCCCAGGCGGAAGGGGAGGCTACCGCGCAGGTCGAGGCTATTCGCGATCGCTTCACCCGCCGAATTTCAGAACTGGCGCCTGATGCGCCGGGGCTTGAGGACCGGATTTTCCTGGAAGCCGCCGCTCTGGCGACCAAGGCCGATGTGCGCGAGGAGTTGGATCGGCTGACCGCCCATGTCGCCTCGGCGCGTCAGCTTGTGGCCTCGGCGCCCGCCGGGCGGAAACTCGACTTCCTGATGCAAGAATTCATGCGTGAGGCCAACACGCTGTGCTCGAAATCCGCTACGACCGCGCTCACCGGAATCGGCCTGGAGCTCAAGGCCGTCATCGAACAGTTGCGTGAGCAGGTCCAGAATGTCGAATGAACGCAGTCCCCGCCGGGGCGTCCTCCTGATCGTCGCCAGTCCTTCGGGCGCCGGCAAGACCTCGCTGTGCCGCCGGTTGATGGCAGATCACGGCGGGCTGGAGCTGTCCGTCTCCATGACCACGCGCGGCATCCGGCCGGGCGAAGTGCATGGGCGCGACTACAACTTCGTCGGCCATGACGAGTTTCAGCGCCTGATCGACGAGGACGCCTTCCTGGAATGGGCGGACGTTCACGGCAATCGCTACGGCAGCCCGCGCGGGCCGGTGGACAAGGCGCTGGCCGAGGGACGGGACGTGCTGTTCGATATCGACTGGCAGGGCGCGCGCGATGTCGCCGAGAAATGCCCGGAGGACGCCGTGCGCGTCTTCATCCTGCCGCCTAGCCTGGAAGAGCTGCGTCGTCGTCTCGTCACCCGCTCACAGGACGCCGACGACGTGATCGAGCGCCGCGTGGCCAACGCCAAGGGCGAGATCGAACACTGCGACGCCTTCGACTATGTGCTGGTGAACGAGGACTTCGACCGGTCCTATGCCGAACTGGCCCACATCTATCACGCCGAGCGTTCGCGCCGGTTCAGGAACCTGTGGGTCGGCGACTACAAGGCCGCCCTTCTGAACGAAGCCGTCTGAAGAAAAACAGCGCCACAGGCCGTGGGGACCTGCGGCGCTGTGGTTACTCAACGCTACGCTACTGACGCTGTTTTGCCGCCCAGATGATTTCGGACGGTAAACGCGGCCATAGGGAATGTTCCCTAGCGGCTCGATATCGCAGGTTTACGACCTGTTCGCCCTCTTGACCTAACGTCAGGCGGTGAACGGGGGTATCATGGGCTTTCTTCATTCGATCGCGCCTCTTTTGGCCAGCAGCGCCAGGGAGAGGGTCAAGCAGGTCCCCGTCAGGCTTTTGCTGGCCGCCCTGGTCGGTTGGGCGATGACCGAAGCCGGGATGCTGCGATGGGTCCCGCTGTGGCTGGCGATCGCGATTGTGGTTCAGGCATTCGAACTGTGGGCTATGGCGCCGTTCAGACGCGCCGAAGCGTCGCAGAGCCCGCTGTCCGTGTTTGTCGCTCTGGCGTCCACCACCGTGATGGCGACGACCTATGCCGCGATGGCCCTGATGGTCTGGTCCACCAACCATCCAGCGCTGGTGACGCTCGCCGGCCTGACGATGGCGGGCGGGCTATTGACCAATGTCGCGTCCGGCATCGCCTCGCGTCGGATCTTCTTCATCGGCGGCAGCCCTTATCTGGCGGCGCTGGCCTTGATGCCGGCGATCAAGGTGATCCAGGGCGATACCCGCGGGGTCGTGGTCATGACCCTGTCCGCCATCCTGTTCGTCGGCATGGTGTTGAACATCTACTGGCGGGTGCACGGATCACGCGAAGCCGAGGTGAAATCTCGGGCGGAGGCGGAAACGCGCTTGGAGCAGGCGCAGGCGGCCATGGCCGATCGTGCGGCGATGGCGGCGATCGTCAGCCACGAACTGCGCACGCCCGTCAGCGCCATCCTGGCCGGCGCCCATGTCTTTCGTGATGGCAAGTCGCCGGAGCACCGCCAGGAGACGGCCGACCTGATCATCGACGCCGGACGATTGATGACCGGCATGCTGAACGATCTGCTGGACCATTCCAAGATGGAGGCCGGGGCGATGGCGATGGAAAGCCGCGACTTCGAGCTGGGCGATTTGATGCGCGATACGGTGCGGTTCTGGGCGGCGCCGGCGGCGGACAAGGGACTGACGCTGGACATGTCGGGCGTGGACAGCGAGGCGGTGTGGCTGCGCGGAGACCCCTATCGTCTGCGCCAGATCATCAACAACCTGGTGTCCAATGCGATCAAGTTCACACCGTCAGGCGTGATCCGTCTTGAGGCGTCGGCGCCGCGTGGCGACGGGAAGCACTGTCTGACCCTGACCGTCATCGACCAGGGCGCCGGCATTGCGCCAGACGCGATGAACCGGCTGTTCACCCCCTTCGCACAGGGGTCGGCCGAGGTGGCGCGCACCTATGGCGGGACGGGCTTGGGCCTGACCGTCAGTCGGGAGCTGGCGCGGTTGATGGGCGGCGACCTGACGGTCGAGAGCACGCCGGGGCAGGGCGCGGCCTTCACCCTATGTGTCGATCTGCCAGCGGGTCGGCCGACGCAGGCTTTGGACGGGCAGGAGACGGCGGCGCCCGTTCTGGCCCGGCGGCTTCGCGTCCTGGCCGTGGACGATCACGAGATCAATCGCCGCACGATCTCGCTCGTGCTTCAGCCGCTGGATGTCGATCTGACCACGGCCTCGGACGGTCATCTGGCGCTGGCGCTTCTGTCGGAGAAGGTGTTTGACGTGGTGCTGATGGATGTGAATATGCCGGGCATTGACGGCAACGAAACGACACGGCGCTTGCGTGCGTCGGACGGGCCCAATGCGGACGCCCCTGTGATCGGGTTCAGCGCGGGCACGGAAGCCGAACAGGTGCAGGCCTGCTATGCGGCCGGCATGACGGACTGGTTGGCCAAGCCGCTGGAGCCGAAGAAGCTCTACGACGCCTTGCACCGGGCGACATCGACGGCGGTGCCGGCGAAGGCGGCTTAAGCCAGGGCCGCGAACCAGGGACGCAGGCGGCTCAAGGCGTCTTCGATCTCGGGGGTCGAGACGGCGAAGCTGAAGCGGATGAAGTGGTGGCCTTCGACAGGATCAAAGTCGACGCCGGGCGCGGTGGCGACGCCGGTGTCGCGCAGCAATTGCTCGCAGAAGGCCACGCTGTCGTTCGTCAGATGGCCGATGTCCGCCCAGATGTAGAAGGCGCCGTCGGGAGGCGCGATCTTGCGCAGACCCAGCGCGGGCAGAGCGTCTAGCATCAGCTGGCGGTTGCGGGCGTAGGTCTGGATATGGCCTTCCAGCTCATCGATCGCGTCCATGGCGACCAGACCGGCATGCTGGCTGAGGCTGGGCGGCGTCAGGAACATGTTGCCGATATAGGCGCGGGCGGCGTCGATCCGGTCCTCCGGGACCAGCAGCCAGCCGAGGCGCCAGCCCGCCATGCTCCAATATTTGGAGAAGCTGTTGATGACCACGGCGTCAGGCGCAAACTGCAACATCGAAGGCGTCGGGCCGACATAGCTGAGGCCGTGGTAGATCTCGTCCGAGACGATGGCGATGTTGCGCGCGCGGCAGACCTCGGCGATGGCGGCCAGCTCGGCGTCCGGTATGATGGTTCCGGTCGGATTGGCGGGGCTGGCGATGATGACGCCGGCGGGGGCGGGATCCAGCGCCTGGAGCTGGGCGGCGGTGAGCTGGAAGCGGGTGTCGGGACCACAGGCGATTTCGACCGGCTCGAGATGCAGGGCGCGCAGGGTGTTGCGATAGGCGACGTAACCGGGCCGGGCCAGGGCGATCCGGTCGCCGGGCTTGAACAGGGTGCTGAGGGCCAGCACCAGGGCCGGAGAGGCGCCGCAGGTCAGCAAAATGCAGTTGGGATCGACGGCGACGCCGTAACGCTCGTCGTACAGGCGCGCGATGCGGCCGCGCAGATCGGGACTTTCCCAATAGCCCATCGCGTCGGCGTCCAGCACCTGATGCGCTTTCGCGATGGCGGCGGCGGGCGCGCCTGTGGAGGGTTGGCCGAACTCCATATGGATGATCGAGCGGCCTTCGCTCTTGAGCTGATGCGCCAGGCGGCTGACGGAGATGGCGCGGAACGGTTCGACGGTCATTGAAGGGCATCCGCCAGTCGCAGGAAGCCCGCGACATCGATGGTTTCGGCGCGGGCGTCGGGTTCAATGCCAGCGGCCTCGCACAGGGCGGCGCCGCCCAGCTGTTTCAGACTGGACCGCAGCATCTTGCGGCGCTGGCCGAAGGCGGCGGCGGTGACGCGTTCCAGCTTTTTCAGGCGTTCGGGCGACGGGCGCTCATCCAGCGGAACCAGATGGACGACGGCAGAGGCCACCTTGGGCGGCGGCGTGAAGGCGGCGGCGGGCAGATGCATGACGATGCGGGCGGTGCAGACGGCCTGGGCGATCACCGCCAGACGGCCGTAGGCGTCCTCCCCTGGCCCTGCGGCGACGCGCTCGGCGACTTCCTTTTGGAACATCAGGGTCAGGCTGTGGGGCAGCCACGGGCCGGTCAGCCATTTGATCAGCAGGGGGGTGCCGACATTGTAGGGCAGGTTGGACACCAGATGGGTCGGGCCGGAGACCAGATCCGCCTCCTTCACCTTCAGCGCATCGGCTTCGACGATGGTCAGGCGGCCGGAGCCGTCGTCCAGCTCGGTCAGCAAGGGAATGAAGCGCGGATCCTTTTCCACCAGGACCACGGCGCCGGCGTCGGATTCCAGCAGGGCGCGGGTCAGGCCGCCAGGGCCGGGGCCGACCTCGATCACGGCGCGGCCCTCGAACGGACCGGCCATGCGCACGATCTTGCGGGTGACATTCAGGTCCAGCAGGAAATGCTGGCCGAAGCTCTTCTTGGCCGAGAGGCCGTGGGCGTCGAGGGTTTCGCGGAGAGAGGGAAGGTCGGTCACACGCCCTGTTAGCGCGTGGCGCGGGCCGCCGCCATCTCCGATGCCAGGCGAATGGCGGCGATCAGGCTGTCAGGACGCGCGACGCCCTTGCCGGCGATGTCGAAGCCGGTGCCGTGATCGGGCGAGGTGCGGATGATCGGCAGGCCGAGGGAGACATTGACCCCGCCCCAGAAGTCCAGCGTCTTTACCGGGATCAGGGCCTGGTCGTGGTACATGCAGATGGCGGCGTCATAGGTGGCGCGCGCCTCGTCATGGAACATCGTGTCGGCGGGTCTGGGGTCGGTTATGTCGATCCCCTCGGCGCGAAGCTGTTCGGCGACGGGGATCAGGATGTCGAGTTCCTGCAGGCCCAAGGCGCCGCCTTCGCCCGCGTGGGGATTCAGCGCCGCCATGGCCAGGCGCGGGTGGGCGATGGCGAAGTCGCGTTTCAGGCTTTCGTGGACGACGCGGGCGGTGCGGGCGACACGCTCGGCTGTGACCAGTTCCGGCACCTGGTCCAAGGCGACGTGAATGGTGACGAGACAGGCGCGCAGTTTCTGGGCCGTCAGCATCATCACCGGACCGCGCGTGCCGGCGTAGGGCGCATCGGCGGTGAGTTCGGCGATGAACTCGGTATGGCCGGGAAAGCGAAAGCCCGAGGCGTACATCGGCGCCTTGGCGATCGGGGCGGTGACAACGCCGGACGCCTCGCCGGACAGGGCAAAGCTGACCGCCTCCTCGATGCCGTCCGCCACGGCCGAGGCATTGGCCGGATCGGGCGATCCGACCAAGACCGGCGCGGGGAGGGGGCGATGGATGACGGGAAGCGCGGACCCGAACAGGCCACTAGCGTCGCCGGGAGCCCCGACCTCGGCCACAGCAACGCCTTGCAAGCGCAATAGCGCCGCATCGCCAATGACGGCGAAGGGCGTCTGGTCGGCGCGCAACGCTTTCCAGGCGGCGGCCACGATCTCCGGCCCGACGCCGGCGGGTTCGCCCAGCGTCAAAACCAGAGGCGCGACCGCTGGGCTCATTTGAACTCGATCAGGGCGTCGCTGCGCAGGTCGCGCAGATAGCGGCGCTCCAGCACGGCCAGGTTCTGGGCGCGCAGACGGTTTTCGACCTGCTGACGGTTCGGCGCTTCCGGCCCGCCGACGCGACGACCGCAGACAGCGACCAGGTGCAGGCCCAGCGGGGTGCGGATCGGCGTCGAGACCGAGCCGATTTCGCCGGTGCGCGCGAACTGCTGGAACTGGGGCGCCAGGTTGGCGACATCGGATTCGCCGAGGTCAGCGCCAAGGACGCCCTGGGTCGCGCGGGCCTGGGAGATGATGTTGTCGCACGTCAGGCCGTTGCGCAGACCTTCCAGCTTGGCGGTCGCGGCCGCGACATCGGCCTCCGATGCGGTTTCAGGCAGTTCGACCATGACCTGTTTCAGCGAAACCAGGCTGGTCGAGGCGCCGTCACGCTTGTCGCGGAGGTAGAGGATGTAGACGCCGCCATCGACGACGATGGGGTTGGACAGCTGGCCCGGCTGGAGCTGTTCCAGCACTGACTGCACAGCCGGCTGGAGCGAATCCTTGACGACCCAGCCTGCATCGCCTGGGACGCGGGCGCTGGCCGAGGGGGCGGCGGAGAATTGCTGAGCGACGGCCTGGAACGGCGCGCCCTGGATGATCTGCTGCACCAGCTGGCGGGCGCCGTTCAAGGCTGCCTGCGCGCCGCCGACGCGGGCGGCGTCGATGTAGATTTCCCCGAGCAGGAACTGGGGCTTGGAGGCCGCCTCGTTCAGCCGACGGACTTCCTGATCGACCTGAAGGGTGCTGGCGCGGGCGCGGCTGTTGAAGCGGCCCGGGATCAGCTGGCTCCAGCCGATTTGGGTGCGCAGGTTGTCGCGGAAGGCGGCGGGCTGGATGCCGCCCTGTTGCAAGAACTGCATGTAGGCCTGCGGCGTCGTGCCTGCGGCGCGGGCCATTTCGGCGATCTCGCCGTCGATTTCCTCGTCCGTGACCTTCAGGCTCTCGAACTTGGCCATCTCCTGATCTTTGAGGCGATCCTCGATCAGGGCGTTCAGGGCGGCCTGCTGAATGGCGGGCAGGTTCTGCTCGGTCGGCTGGACCTGGGACGAGGCGATCAACATCAGCATGCGCTGACGCAGGTCATAGCCGGTGATGATCTTGTCGTTGACCGTCGCGACGATGCCGTCGGCCATTTCGAACTGAGGCTCGGCGCGCGCCGTCGTCGGCGCCTCTTCAGCCGCAGGATTCGGCGCGCCGGCCGCAGGGCCCTGCGCGGGCGTGGGGGTCTGTGCCGGAGCGGGCGCCGTCTGGGCATAGGCCGAACCGGCGAGGAGGACTGCCGCGAGCGCAGCCCCCGTCGAATAACGCATCAAACCCATTGGTCGTCCTGATTCCTCACAGCGGTCCGCCAGCCAGGCCGGCAGGCGGTCGCGCCCCGTAAAGCGTCATGCTCAACGCATATCGCCCTGTCCATAACCTGAACCTCCGAAAGTGGCGAGGTTTAGGCGCACATAGATGCCTTCCGACGGGCCGCCGGGCCGTGCGCGGGTGTTGTCGCGCCGATAGCCCAGTTCGAACCGCAGGCAGTCGTCGTCGAACAGCACGCCGACTTCGGATCGCGTGATCTCGTTCTGGTCCAGATCGGCGATGCCGGCGACGGTGAAGCCCCAGTTTTGGAAGACGAACTGCTGACCCGCCAGCTGGACGAATTCGTAGTTGCGGTTCAGCGGCCCGTCGACGGGGTTCGACTGATCCAGAATGTAGCTGACGGTGGCCAGGTTGCGGCGACCCCAACGGCCGTCCAGCGCCGCTTCGGCGCGGCGCACCTCGCCCGAACCGTCGACCGTGGCGTGGAACCAGCTGCGGATGCGATCCGACGGCGAGAAATCGCCCTGGACCACCCAGTCCGAGGTCTCGGAGGCCAGGCCCGTCGGGTCATAAAGACGCGCGGGATCGTCCGGAATCGACGTCTTGAAGTCGTCCTGCTGGTCGAAACGATAGCTGCGTCCCACGAACAGGCTGGCCTTGCGACCTTCAGCCCAGCGGATGGTGGCGCGACCGCCCGCCGTCACGCGCGCGCCGCCTTCCAGCAGATCGTAGCCGGAAAAGCGATCCATGCGGAACAGTGACGACTCGTCCAACTCCAGAACCTGGGAGTCCTCGATGGGAATGCGGCGGTCCAGGCTGACCTTGTTGGAGACCGAGAACTGACCCACCGGCTCCAGGATGATGTCGGCGTCGGCGATGCGTTTGATCAGGGGATAGGTGACGTCCACGCCCGCGCTGAACCTGGATCGACTGACCGTCTCGTCGCTGTCGACGCCCATCATCGGCGGCAGGTCGGACATGGAGTAGAGATCGACGCGCGTATCGACGAACGGCTCTACGCGCATGCCGACCGGCAGGACGATCGCCCGTCGCCATTCCACCTGGCCCGTGATGCGGCGGCTGTCCACGCCAGCCAGACCTGTCGTGACGGGCGGAACGATCTCCGGATTCAGAATCGGCGCGCCGACGAAAGCGTCGCGGTAGAGCGAAACGGCTGACCCCTTCAGGCGCAGCCGGCCGCCGAAGACCAGTTCGCGCGGCTCCCAGCGGGCATCGATCAGCGGGGCGACGAAGGGCAGGGTGTCGTCGTCCTCGAACACCTTGAAGCCGTTGGCGTCGCGGAAGTCTGTCGCGGCGAACGCCGGATCGAGGCGCAGGCTCTGGATCGAGAAGGCCGCGACCGAAACGTAAGACCGATCGGTCTGATGTTCGGCGTAGATCTGG
This sequence comes from Brevundimonas sp. MEB006b, assembly GCF_030209705.1. Classification (NCBI taxonomy): domain Bacteria; kingdom Pseudomonadati; phylum Pseudomonadota; class Alphaproteobacteria; order Caulobacterales; family Caulobacteraceae; genus Brevundimonas; species Brevundimonas sp. MEB006b. The sequence continues at coordinate 515,297 of NZ_JARVRL010000005.1, read as the reverse complement.
CTGATCAGACGACGGCGGTCGCCGTAATAGAGGCCGTTGTCCTGATACGGAGAGCGCACGTCATAGCGGTCGAACAGCGTCTTGTCCGAGGTGCGCTCGGCCGTGAAGCCGAACCGCCATGGGCCATCCGGATCGAACTCGCCGTGCGACAACAGATAGCTGCGGTGTTCGCGATCGCCGAACTTGACGTTGCTTTCGAAGTCGCCGTCGCCGTCCCGATCAAAGTCGCCGAACTCGCGCTCGTAGGTATAGCCGCCGCGCGCCACGACCATGCCGTTGGCGAACCGTCGGCGCCATTGCAGGTTCAGAAGCGGCGCGACCCTCGTGTTGATCTGCGGGCTGATCAGCCAGTCCTCGGACGGCGACACGACGTGCAGATAGGGAACCTCGACGGAGACGCCGCGACCTTCGTCATAGTTGACGATGGGCACCAGGAAACCCGAGGCCCGCTCCACCGAGGGATCGGGGTGGGCGAAGAAGGGCGTGTAGAAGACGGGCACCGGGCCGATGTAGAAGACGGCGTTGCGATACAGGATCGCGCGCAACTGCTTGTCCTGCGTCACCTTTTCCGCCTGGATCGAGATGGTCGGCGTCTTCGGACCGCCATCGTCGCATATCGGGCAAGGTGTGAAGCGGGCGTAGTTCAGTTCGCTGACGTTCTCGCTGCGGCGGACAGCCGTTGCGGCCATCAGACTGGCGCCGTTGGCCAGACGCGTGGCGAAATCCACGGCGACGCCTGTCTCCAGATTTTCATCCAGCTCGAGACGGCTGGCGTAGACCACGGTGCCATCGGGCGCGATGGCCTCGACGCGGCCTTCGGCCGTCGCCGAACCGGCGTTCAGATCATAGGACAGGTTCTCGCCCCGCAGCACATGGCCTCGCGTGCGGACATAGGCGCGGTTTTCGGGCGTGCCGCTGACGATGATGTTGTCGCCTTCGCGACGCGCATTGTCGGCGTCGACATAGACCGCTTCGGGCGGCAGGCCGTCGGAAGGCGCGGCTGCGGCTGGAGGGGTCGTTTGCGCCCATGCAGGCGTCGCCAAGGGCGCGCAGGCGACCAGAGCCGCACCGGCGAGAAGCCTTGCTTTGAAAGCGTCGAAGCGCCGATCACCCTGCATAGGCCATCCGTAGTCTGAGAAGCGAGCGCCCGATTAGCCGTCTTCGGTATAGAACAGCAAGGTCAAGGCTGCGAGCGCCGTAAGAACAGGCGGCAGCCAGGCGGCGACGAAGGGCGCCACGACCTCGGCCGATCCCATCGCCGACGAGAACTGGTTCAAGAAGAAGAAAGCGAAGCCCAGCACCACGGCCGCCACACTCATGCGCGCCAAGTCGCCCAATCGCATCAGCCGAAGCGAGAAGGCGGCGGCCAGGATGGACATGGCGGCGAACACGAGCGGCGTGGCCAGAAGTTGCTGGAAGCGCAGGCGATAGGCGGTCGAGGTGAAGCCCGCGTTTTCAATTCGGCTGATCTGGTTGGGTAGCGACCAGAAGGGCGTGGCCTGCGGTCGAGCGAAACGATCGAAGGCTTCGTCGTCCGCCAGGCTGGAGACCAGGGTCAGGCTGGAATAGGTGACGGCGCGCTGGCCGATCTGGGCGCCGACGGCGTCGGTCAGGCGCCAGCTGCCGGCGTTCAGCGAAGCCGACTTGGCGTCGATCCGCTCGGAGAAGGTGCGACCGCCGCGGGGCGCGGTTGTGTAGATGAAGAAGCTGACGTTCAGCAGTCGCGCGTTGGCGCGGTCCTGCTGGCCGGCGCGGATGATCATCTGGCGCTGATCGTCGCCCTCGCGGAGCCAGATCGCCTCCTTGGGGTCGCCGCCGGGCGCCGTACCGGAAATCCGCGCGCGCTCGCGTTGCCACAGACCGTCGCCGGCCGAGGCCATCGGACCCAATACCGTGACGGTCAGCACACCCAGCACGAAGGCCATGCCGGCCGCCGGCAGGACGAACCGCCAGGCGGAGACGCCGGCAGCCCGCATGGCGATCAACTCGCTGCGGCGGTTGAGGCTGATGAAGGCCGACAGGGTGCCGAACAGGAACACGAACGGCATCAACTGCACGATGACCGAGGGCGACTTCAGCAGCACAAGGCCGAAAATGCGCACGGCCGACAAATCCTGGGCCGAGCCGACGCCGCGCGAGACCTCGACGAAGTCGATCAGCATGACGAGGGCCGAAATTACGGCCAGGGCCACGCCCAGCGACTTCAACTGCTGAACCAGCACATAGCGTTCAATGCCGCCGAGACGGGGGATATGCGGCGAGCGACGGGCGGAGGCGGCGATGGCGGTCATGCGAACTTGGCCTTCAGATCGCGCAGGGCGGCAGTTGTCCGGCTGCGACGCGGCTTCAGCGCGCGGAACAGAACCCGCAGAGCGACGACGATGGCCACGATCGGCACGACGTATTGCAGTAGGTTCATCCAGCCGTTCCAGGCGCTGGCGGCGACAAGGCCATAGCCGATGACGCGCAGGACCAGGAACAGGCCCGCCGCCTTGGCGATGCGCAAGGTATAACCGGTGCGGCTGAAGGCGCCGCCCAGAATGGCCGAAAGCGCCAGGGCCATGGCGACCATGGCGTAGAGCGGCGAGGCCAGCCGCGAATGCGCCTCGGCCAGCAGTTCGCCGCGCGAGCCGGCGACCTCAAGCACCTTGGCCGTCGGGTTCAGCAGCTGGCGCAGATAGAGGTCGGTCGGCTTGTAGCGAATGGTGTCGGTCACCCCGACGAAGGGCGCGAGAGAAAAATCGTATCGCCCGAACGACAGCGTTTCCAGCACGCCGCCCGACGAATAGCGCTGGGCCGAACCGTCGATCATGGTCAGGATGGGAATGCCGCCGGCGTCGCGGCTGAAGCGCGCTTCGGACGCGTTCCAGGTCGTGACCTTGTCCTTGTCGTCCAGATAGACGAACAGGTTCTTCAGCAGACCGTTCTGTTCGATCTGCTGCACATAGACGGTCAGACCGTCAGGCCCCTGAACGAACTGGCCTTCCTCGACCAAGAGAGCGGCGAGGTCGGTGCGGATGTCGAACGCCTGTCGCCGCGCCTCCTGCTGCGCCCAGGGCAGAATGAAGACGTTGACCAGCAGGGTGACCAAGACGACCAGCACGGCGATGCGGGCGGCCGGCGATATGACCTGCCACCGGGTCATGCCGCCCGCGAAGGCCGCCGTCAGCTCCTGTTCGCGTTGCAACCGCGTCAGGGCGATCAGGGCGCCGACGAAAAGGCCGATCGGCAGAATCACCGACAGCAGTTGCGGCAGGGCGAGCAGGGTCAGCTTGACCATGATCCACACGCTCTGGCCCCGCTCCACGATGACCTGAAGTTGGTCGAGGCTCTGGCTCAGAATCCCGATTCCCGCCAGCGCTGCGCACGCGGCGATCACAGGGAACAGTATCTGGCGAAAAAGGTATCTTTGAATCAGGGTCATGGGCGGATGGACTTCGCCCGGTTGCAGGCGGCGATATTGAGGCGCATCTAGTAGCACATCAGGGCGCGTCCGCGACAAGCAGACGCGCCGTTGTCATTTTGCTGTTTGCAGACGCCGGGTGGGGCCTGGCTGGAGTTGATTGAATGAAGATCGAATTCGTCGCCGCCGTGGACGCCGCCGAGATTTTGGCCGTTCCGGTTTTTGAAGATCGCACCTTCACCGCCGCCGGGACCGCGCTGGACGGCAAGGCCAACGGCGCCCTGACCAAGGTGTCGAGCAAGGGCCGTTTCACCGGCAAGGCAGGGCAGAGCCTGAGCATCGCCGCGCCGGCGGGCGTCGAGGCCGACGCCGTGCTGCTGGTCGGCGCAGGCGCCAAGGACAAGCTGGACGACCTGGCGGTTGAGGCTTTCGGCGGTAACGCCTATGCGGCGGTCAAGCTGTCGGGCGCCCAGGTGCTGACGATCGACGCTTCGGACCTGTCGCCTGAGCAGGCCGCCCGCGTCGGTTTCGCCGCGCGTCTGGCCGCCTATCGCTTCGACAAGTATCGCACGACGCAAAAGGCCGACAAGATTCCGTCGATCACCACCATCCGCGTGGTCACGACCGACCTGCGGGGCGCGGAAGCTGCGCTGGAGCCGTTGTCGGCGGTGGCCGACGGCGTGATCTTCGCGCGCGACCTGGTGTCCGAGCCGGCCAACGTCCTGTATCCGGCCGAGTTCGCCAAGCGGGTGAAGGCGCTGGAGAGCCTGGGCCTTGAAGTCGAAATCCTCGGCGAGGCCGAGATGGAGAAGCTGGGCATGCGCACCCTGCTGGGCGTGGGCCAAGGCAGCCGTCGCGAAAGCCAGCTTGCGATCATGAAGTGGAACGGCGGCGAAGCCGGCGCTCAGCCGCTGGCCTTCGTCGGCAAGGGCGTCTGCTTCGACACCGGCGGCATCTCGATCAAGCCGGCGGACGGCATGGAAGACATGAAGTGGGACATGGGCGGCGCAGCAGCCGTGACCGGAACCATGATCGCCCTGGCCAGCCGCAAGGCCAAGGCCAATGTCATCGGCGTGCTGGGTCTGGTCGAGAACATGCCGGACGGCAACGCCCAGCGTCCGGGCGACGTGGTCGTGTCCATGTCGGGTCAGACGGTGGAGGTCATCAACACCGACGCCGAAGGTCGCCTCGTCCTGGCCGACGCCCTCTGGTACACGCAGGAGCGTTTCAAGCCGAAGTTCATGATCGACCTGGCCACCCTGACGGGTGCGATGATCGTGGCTCTGGGTCTGGATTACGCCGGCGTCTTCTCGAACTCCGACGATGTCGCCGACCCGATCCTGGCCGCGGCCAAGAAGGTCGGCGAGAACTTCTGGCGCATGCCGATCCCGGCCATCTACGAGCAGCACATCGATTCCAAGATCGCCGATGTGAAGAACACCGGCAACGGCCGCGCCGGTGGGTCGATCACCGCCGCCCTGTTCCTGCAACGCTTCACCAACGGCGTGCCGTGGGCGCACCTGGACATCGCCCCGACGGCCTGGGCCAACAAGAGCCCCAGCCCCACCGTGCCGGAAGGCGGCGTCGGCTTCGCTGTGCGGACTCTGGACCGGATGGTCGCGGATTCCTACGAAGGCTGATCGGTCGGGAGGTAGAGCCGGGTGAGCGACAAGCCCGAAATCTGGTTCTATCACCTGGAGCGTTCATCGCTGGATCAGGTGCTGCCAACCCTGCTCGAAAAGACGATCGAGCGGGGGTGGCGCGCCATGATCAAATCATCGCATTCGCATCGTCTGGACGAGGTCGACGAGACGCTGTGGACGTTTCGCGATGACAGTTTCCTGCCGCACGGCCGGGCCGACCAGCCCCATGCCGAGCGCCAGCCTGTGCTGTTGAGCGAGACAGGCGAGAACCTGAACGGCGCTCAGGCGCTGTTCATAGTCGACGACGCAGAACTGGGCGGGACGGAAGGGTTCGAACGATGCTTCATTATTTTCGACGGTCGCGACGAGCCGGCTTTGCAACACGCGCGGGGACGCTGGAAGGCGCTGAAGGGGCAGGGCGCGAACCTGGCCTATTGGCGTCAAACGGACGAAGGGCGCTGGGAAAAGGCGGCCTGATCGGACTGGTTCTGCTGGCCGGTTGCTCCACGCCGGTCTCCGAGGCGCCTGCGCCGCGCGCGGTCGAGCAGGCCCAGTTGAATCCGCCCGTCGGCAGCCGGATGCCGACCGCCCAGACGGAGGACGTGTGCAAGGCCGGCGAGATGCAATATCTTGTCGGCAAGTCCCGGACCGAAATCCCAGTGCCCGTGGACGTCGTCAACCGGCGCGTGACCTGCACCACCTGCCCGGTGACGCAGGACTTCTCCGCCTATCGTCTGAACATCTTCTACAACGAACAGACCGGCATCATCGAACAGGTCCGCTGCGGCTGACCTCGACGCAAGGAGACGACCATGAAGATTATCGTGAGTACACTGTTGGCCGCTGGCGCCTTGGCCGTGTCGGCCTGCGCGCCTGTCCACACCGCCGAGCCTGCGCCCGGATCGGACACCGCCTTCAAGGCGTGCAAGGTTTCGGATTATCAGAGTTATGTCGGCCGCAACCGTTCGACCATCCCGACCGCGCCCGCCGGCCAGACCTTCCGTGTGCTGTGCACCACCTGCGCCGCGACCATGGACTATCGCGAGAATCGGGTGAACTTCGTCTATGACGAGGCGACCAACATCGTGCGCGAAGTGAAGTGCGGTTGAGCGTTAGCGCCCCACCGTATCGCCCGGCCACAGCGGTCCGCTGAACTTCGCCGCCAGATAGTCCATGAAGGCCGTGACCCTGGCCGGGCGCGGTCCTCCGCTGGGCGCCACCAGATGCAGGGCGATGGGCGGCAGCCGCCAGTCGGTCATCACCGTCTCGAGATGGCCATCGGCGACGTCCTTCCAATAGATGAAGTCCGGCTGGGGAAAGAGCCCCAGACCCGCACACAACGACGCCGTCAGGGCGTCGGAGTTGTTGGCGCGCAACGGCCCGCGCGGATGCACGACCACTTCTTCACCCGCCTCATTGCTGAACCGCCAGGTGTCCGGGCTGGGCATGTAGGCGTAGCCGAGGCAGGCGTGACGGGCCAGATCGTCGGGATGAGTGGGGCGGCCCCGCTGATCGAGATAGGACGGCGAGGCCACCAGGGCGCGGGCCACAGGCCGCAGTTTGCGCGCCGTCAGCGAGGAATCGGCCAGGGCGGCGATCCTCAGCGCGCAATCGAAGCCGCCGCCGACCAGATCGATGACCTCGTCCGACAGGTGCAAATCGACCGATACGTCGGGGTGGGTGGCGAGGAACTCGGGCAGGGCCGGGGCCACATAGGCCATGCCGAACGACATGGGCGCCGCCAGTCGCACCAAGCCGCGCGGGGTGACGGACATGTCCAACGCCTCCGACACCGCGCCCTCGGCCTCGGCCAGCATGTGGGCGGCGCGGGCGGCCAGGGTTCGGCCTGCATCGGTGAGGGCGAAGCGGCGCGAGGTGCGGTGAAGCAGGGTGGTCTTCAGCTGCTGTTCCAGGCGCGTGATCGCCTTGGATACGGTGGCCTTGGATAGGCCCAGCGTCTCGGCTGCGCCGGAGAAGGACTGGTTGTCGGCCACCTTGGCGAAGATGGCCAGGGCCTCCAGATCGGGCAGGCGGGACATGGGCGGCCTTGCGTCCTGAAACGATGAGTTTCGGTTGTTTCTATTTCTGATCGGTCGCCGATCTCTATCTTGGCGTCAAGCAAAGGCGTCGGACGGTTCCGACGCGAAAGGACGAGTGCGATGATCGAGCGCAGACCATTTGAATCTCTCGGCGGCGCCAACCACGGCTGGCTGAACGCCAAACACCATTTCTCCTTCGCCAACTACTATGATCCCAAGCGGATGAGCTGGGGCAATCTGCGGGTCTGGAACGACGACGAGATCGCCGCCGGCACGGGCTTCCCGCCGCATCCCCACGCCGACATGGAAATCATCACCTATGTCCGCGACGGAGCCATCACCCATGAGGACAGTCTGGGCAACAAGGGCCGCACCGTCGCGGGCGATGTGCAGGTGATGAGCGCGGGAACCGGCATCCGTCACGCCGAATACAATGCAGAGCCGGAGCTGACGCGGATCTTCCAGATCTGGATCGAGCCGACCCGACGCGGGGATGCGCCGAGTTGGGGCACCAAGCCCTTCCCCAAGGGCGAGCGGTCAGGCCAGTTCGTAGTCCTGGCCTCGGGCTTCGAAGGCGACACGGAAGCCCTGCCGATCCGCACCGATGCGCGGATCGTGGCGGCGACGCTGGAGGCGGGCGACAGCGCCGACTATCCGCTGGGCGTTGCGCGGCGGGCCTATCTGGTGCCGGCAAAGGGCGAGGTCGAGGTCAACGGCGTCCGGCTGAACGCCCGCGACGGCGCGGCCATCGCTCAGGAGGATGTCGTGACGGTCAAGGCGCTGTCCGACGCCGAGATCGTGCTGGTGGACGCCGCCTGATTTTCGGATCAAGCTTCACGGTCGGACCCGATCCGACCGTGAACAAACGCATCAAAAAGGCGAGGAAAGAGAATGTTCAATCAAGTGAATGGCTGGTCTTCCCGCGCCTTGGCGGCGCTCAGGATCGTCGCCGGCCTGTTGTTCCTGGCGCATGGCGTCATCAAGGTCTTCGGCTTTCCGGCCGGGGCCGAGCCCGGTCAGCAGGAACTGCTGTCACTGTTCGGTATTGGCGGGGTGATCGAGCTGATCACGGGCCTGCTGCTGATCCTGGGCCTGTTCACACGTCCGGCCGCCTTCATCGCCTCGGGCCAGATGGCCGTGGCCTATTGGATGTTCCACTTCCCCAGCAGCCCTTATCCGGCCGTGAACGGCGGCGACGCGGCCATCCTGTACTGCTTCATCTTCCTTTACATCTTCACTGCCGGTCCGGGCGCGTGGAGCATCGACAATCGAACCGCAAAGCGGTTCTGATTTCTCCAGAATGGGAAAGGCCGCCGCGCTGTCCTGCGCGGCGGTTTTTTCATGCCTGAAGGCTTGCAGCCCAGTCGGCGGCGCGCACCAGGCTGTCGACGATCCCGGGTTCCGACGAGGCGTGGCCGGCGTCGCCGACGATGTCCAGATGCGCCTCGGGCCAGGCGCGGTGCAGCGCCCAGGCGCCTGAGATCGGCGTCACCACGTCGAACCGGCCCTGCGCGATCCAGCACGGGATATGCCGCATCCGGTCCACATTCTTCAGCAGCCAGCCGTCCTCCTCGAAGAAGCCGGCGTTGGTGAAGAACCAGTTCTCGATCCGCGCGAAGGCGACGGCGAAGTCGGGCTCGGCGAACTTGTCAGGCCGGGCGTTGGGGCCCTCGACGCTGACGGTCTCGCCCTCCCAGCTGGACCAGGCGACGGCGCAGCGTTCGCGCTCGGCGACGTCATCGCCGATCAGCCGCTTGTAATAGGCGGCCATCAGGTCGCCGCGCTCGGCCTCGGGGATGGGGGCGATGAAGCGCTCCCAGGCGTCGGGGAAGACCATCGAGGCGCCGTCCTGATAGAACCAGTGCAACTCCTTCTTCGTCAGCAGGAAGATGCCGCGTAGCAAGAGCGCGATGACCCGCTCAGGGTGGGTGATGGCGTAAGCCATCGACAGGGTCGAACCCCAAGAGCCGCCGAACACCACCCATTTGTCGATGCCGCACAACACGCGTAGACGCTCGATATCGTCGATCAGGGTCCAGGTCGTGTTGTCTTCCAGCGAGGCGTGGGGCCGCGACTGACCGCAGCCGCGCTGGTCGAACATGATGATGCGATAGACGGCCGGATCGAAGAAGCGGCGCATGCCCGGATTGACCGCGCCGCCAGGCCCGCCGTGCAGAACCAGGACCGGCAGGCCGTGCGGATTGCCGGATTCCTCGTAATAGATTTCATGCACGCCTCCAGTCGGCATCCAACCCGAGGCATAGGCCTCGATCTCGGGGTGGAGCACACGACGCGGCTCGGCGGGCGTGGGGAAGGCCATGGATGCTTGGTCTTTCTACGAGGAAATCAGGGGCGAGAACGCAAGGCCGCAAACGCCAGGCAGAGCCAGCCGGCGATCATCAACAGGCCGCCGATCGGGGCCACGGCGCCGAACGCGGGCACGCCGAGAAAGGCGATCGCCGCCAGGGCGAGGCAGAAGATCAGGCCGCCGATCGATCCGAGCCAGCCCGCAAGGCGCGCCAGCCCGCCGCCCCCTGTCCATTGGGCGCAGGCGAAGGCGAAGACGGCGTGGACGATCTGATACTGGGCGCCGGTGGTCAGCAGGGTCTTGATCTGCGGCCCGGCGCCATGCGCGGCGAAGGCGCCCAGCGCCACGGCCAGGGCGCCGTTCAGGGCGGCGAAGACGATCAGGTTGCGACTCACTGTCATTTCGAAACCCTAGACCGCCCGTTCGTCGATGTCTGCGACCCAGGAGGGTTAACCGACACGCGGTAGCGGCGTCAGGTGGCTGGCCATGGCCGAGGCGGCGGCCTTGACGCCCCTGCGCACCGCCGCTTCGTTGGCGGGGGCGGGCGCGCGCAGTAGGCCGATCGACGGCGTCAGCGGCCCATCCGGCAGGTCCGAGAGCACGCGATAGAGAAGATAGGAGCCGGCGTCCTCTTCAATGTCGGACGAGGCGTCGGCCTGCAGCCCGGCGGCGGTCAGGGCGCGAACCATGTCGGCGACGGGCGCCGTGGTGCGGGCCACGCCCGGCCCGGTGCTGGACAGGCGGTGTTTGTAGTCGAGGGTGCGGTTTTCCGCGCGCATCTGGACCCGGAAGCCTGCGCCCTTTTGCGTGCGTCCGACTAGGAGGACGGCCCGGCATTCCCCGCTGCCGAGACGGGCGGCCAGGGTCGAGGCCAGTTCGTCGGGATCGGCGGCGGCGATAGGCACAGCGCGGGCCCCGCTGGGGCTCCAGATTTCGCCCGACAGATCCTCGACCAGGTCCCACCCGTCATCATCGCCGTCATAGGCGCAGATGATGATGCCAGGGCGGCGATCACCACTGGCACGACTGTCGATTTCGTTCATCGTGCCAGCCATAGCCCCATCCATGACAGTTCGGTGACGTGCAAGAGGCTGTAACTTCCCGACGCCGTCAAGTCCGCAAAAGTCTTAGCCCAGGTCGCCGACTGCCGCATCCAGCAACATGAAGGCGCGACCGCTGTCCGACGCCAGGCTGGACTGAACCGCTGCGCTGTCTCCAGCGCGGGCGGAAGCGTTCAGCATGACTGCGAAGTTGCGGACATAGCGTTCGGCGTCGGCGCGCAGTTCGGCGTCGCTGAGGACACGGCGAGACACGCTGCGGACAGCGGCCGGCGCGACGCGACGCACGATCTGACGCGCGGCGTCGGGGTCGCCATTGCTGAAGGCGCGGGCGGCCTCTTCGACGCGGGAGCGGGGCAGAAGGGCGTTGGGATCGACGCCCATGCGCCGGATGGCGGCGGCGACCCGGTCGGACAGCGCCTCGGCCTCGGCAGGCGAAGGGGAGGGCGTGTCCAGTTCCAGCGGCGCCTCGTTGTCGTCGTCGCCGTCGATCAGATCGCTCCAATCCAGGCCCTTGTCCGTCGCCGGCGGGGGCGTCTCTGCGGGCTCGAGCCGCAGGCGACTGCGCAGACCAAACCTGCGCTCCTCGGCGGGCGGCGAGGCGGGAGGCGTTGGGCGATCGGTCCGGCGCTCGGGACGAGGTTCTGGCCGGGCTTCGATCTCTGCGGCCGGCTCGCGACGACGCGCCGGCGTCGTATCGCCCGACACCACGCCCATCAGACGCACGGCCTCGGTCAGCATGTCGTAGTTTCGGCGCACGCGATCCTGGAAGCCGACATCCAGCGCCTCGGTGTCCTCGGCCGCCTTGCGCGAGGCGGCGGAAAGGGAGGCCAGGCCTTCCTCGACCGTGGCGCGCACGGCGTCGGCGCGGGCGCGAGCTTCCTGAGGCAGGCGCGCAGCGCGTTCGTCGATGTCGGCGACGGCGGTGTCGATTTCCGACAAGGCGTTGTTGAGACGTGCGACCAGGGTTTCCAGGCGGCTGACCATCCGCTCGCCGGTCTCTTCGACCAGGCCGGACGTTTCGGTGACGATGCGGCGGGCGTCGGCGATGCGGGCGTCGGCGGCGGTGTCGGCCTTTTGGGCCGCGTCGAACAAGGATTCGCCCAGGCGGTCGGTGCGCAGACGCGCCTGTTCGGCGGCGTCGGCGGCGGCGGCGCGAGAATCCTCGGCCGTGGCGCGCATCTGCTCCAGGGCGCGGCGCGTCTCTTCCATCAGGGCGTCGCGCGCCTCGGCCGCCAAGGCTTCGAAACGATCCAGGGCGAGCTTGGTGGCGGAATCGAAGCCGTCGGCCTCGCGTTGCGACATGTCGACGAGAGCGCGGAACTGGTCGGTAGCCGCCTCGACCAGATCGCGCATGGACTCGACCGAGGTCTGGGTGGTGCGATCCAGATCGCCCGCGGCGCTGCGCGTGGCGGAAAGATGTTCGATCAGTTGAGCGCGCTGGCTTTCGACCTGGGCGGAGAAGTCCTCCTGATCGGTGCGCAGGGCGTAGGCGGCGGTGACCAGGGCGGCGCGCTGCTGGCTGAGGCCTTCTTCGACGGACTGGATCTGCTCGGCGACGCCCGAACCGGCGTTCTCAAGTCGAATGGTCTGGCGCGCCAGATCGTCGGAGGCCACGCGGGCGGCGTCTTGGGCTTCACCAGCGGCGGCGGCGAGGTCGGCGGCGCGCGCGGCGAGGGCGGCCTCGGCTTCACGCAGTTGCGCCTGAGCCAAATCAGAGGCGTCAGCGACCATTCGCGACTGACGCTCGACGGCGTCGATGACGCCCGACGCCTGCGTATCCAGATGGATGCCCAGGGTCTGCATCTGGTCGCGCTCGCGGCCTAGGTTTTCCGTGAGACGACGCGCAGTGCGGCCGGCGTTCTCGGCCGCCTCGTTCAGGCGCGTTGTCTCCTGGGCCAGCGCCTCTCGAAGCAGGGCCATGTCGTTGCGTGCGCGTTCCGCCGCCAGGGTGGCGTGATCGATGTCGGAACGCAGCGACTGAAGCACCTCGCCGGTCTGCTGGGCGGCCAGGGCGGTCGGGGCGACCAAGGCCTCCGCCAGTTGCCGGGCGCGACGGGTCTCTGCGGCCAGACCGGCGCCCTGTCGGACGGCATGGGCCAGCATGATGGCCAAGCCCGCAGGGGCAAGGGCGATAAGGGCGTAGATGGCGATCCGCAGCGGATCCAGTTCCGCCCCGCCGGCGCCGAACTCGTAAGCAGCCCAGGATGCGACGCCGCCGATCCACAGGGCGGAGGCGACGCCTGCGATCACATAGGCGTGGCGTCCTGACGGCTCGGCCTGGGCCTTGGCTTGAACGGTTTTCACAGCGGGCGGTTTGGACAGCTCGAACGGCGCGGGCGGCTGACCGACGGCGACGGCCATATCGACAGGAGTCTCTGGCGTCGGTTTCGCATTGACGGGGGCGGCGCCCCGTTCGGCGGCAAGGGCGCGTTCCTCGGCCTGCCGCTGCTCTTCCAGCAGGCGACGGCGGCGGCGCTCGGACATTGGCGGCTCGAACGTCGGCTGCACGATTTCGAAATCAGGCTCGGGGATCGGGTCGAGCGACGGTGTCGCCTCATCGACCGGCATTTCGTCTGAGGTCGAAAGCTCGACCGGCGCGACGGCCTCGTCGTCGGTCAGCTTCAGCGGCGGCCGTTTGGGAGACTTCATAAGCTCAAAAACTCGATCTCTACGCGGGCGTCCGACAGCGCCGAGGAAACCCTAGAGCATGATCGATGCGGACGAAACCGACTCAAGCCCGCAACCTGTCGATGAACCGCGTCATGCAGCGCGCAAAGCGCCGCAGCGTTCAGCAGTCGCGCTTGGAGTCGGACAGCAGAGTGGCGTTGGAGCCGGTGTCCCGACACTCCACCACACGGCGCACTTCGCGGTCGCCGTGGTTGGGGTTGTGAGTGTCGACGCCGAACTGCGTCAGGACGGCGGCGGCCAGCAGGGCGATGAAGCCAGCGATCAGTTCGACAAGCGCCTGCATTCTACCCTCCCTCGCAGCCTGTATGGCTACGCTCCTTATGCGCCAAATCGGCGAACGTCACAATCCCGCCCTGAAAGATTGACCGAAGGACACGCGCGTGGAACGGAGGATGCAGACGCTTCGACACCATGTCACGCGAATCAGACAGATAGGTCGCATGACTTTAGCCGGCGACAGTTACGAAGGCAGTCTGCTGGAGCCGGGGCCCGCCCTTTGGACGTCCGCCGTCGCGCACCGTTTTTCGGTGCTGATGGAAAACGAAGCCTATTTCGACGCCCTGTCGTCTGCGATCCACAAGGCGCAACGCTCCATCGTGCTGCTGGGATGGCAGTTCGATCCGCGCACCCATCTGGACCCGGAGACGCGGCCCGGCGACAAATCGGCCGAGATCGGTCGCCAGCTGCGGATGCTGGTCAAGAAGAAGCCGGACCTGGATGTGCGACTGCTCATCTGGAAATCGCCGCTGCTGATCGCCGCGTCGCAAGGCTTCTATCCGCACAAGGCGCAGCGCTGGTTCCGTAAGCGGATGGTGGAGTTCCGGCTCGATTCCCCCGGCCCTATCGGCGCCTGTCATCACCAGAAGGTGGTTGTCATCGACGACAAGGTGGCCTTCTGCGGCGGCGGCGACATCTCGACCGATCGCTGGGATTCCGACGAACATCTGGACGGCGACCCGCGCCGCGCCCTCCCCAGCGGCCTGATCTGCAAGGCGCGTCACGAGGTGATGAGCGTGATGGACGGCCCTGCGGCGCGGGCGCTGGGCGATCTGGCGCGCGAACGCTGGTTCAAGGCGACCTGGGAGCGCACCATCGCGGACGACGTCGAGGACGATCCCTGGCCCGATGGCGTGCCGGTGCAGATGACGGACGTGCCCGTCGGCATCGCCCGCACCGAGCCGAAATGGTCGGGGCGGCAGGAGGTGCGCGAGAGCGAGGCCTTGCACCTGGAATCCATCCGGCGCGCCAAGCGGTTGATCTATATCGAAAACCAGTATTTCACCTCGCCGGTCATCGCCGCCGCGCTGGCCGAACGACTGGCCGAGGTGGATGGACCGCAAGTCATCGTCATCTCGACCGCCAAGAGCCCGAGCTGGTTCGACAGCATGACCATGGACACGGCCCGGGCCGAGGTGCTGCACCGGCTGGAGCAGGCGGACAAATACAACCGCTTTTTCGCCTTCGCCCCGCTGACCGCCGACGGCGACCGGATCATCGTCCATGCCAAGGTGACGATTATCGATGATCGGCTTCTGCGGATCGGGTCCACCAATCTGAACAACCGGTCGATGGGCCTAGATACAGAATGCGACATCGCCGCCGAGCCTGTCGATGCGGCCGGTCGGGCCTTCATCACGGCGCACCGTCACCGGACGATTGCTCACTGGCTGGGCGTTGCGACGGAAGACTATGCGGCGGTCGAGGGCGTCTTCGGCTCGGTGGGGCAGGCGATCTGCAACTTCGAAACCGATCGGCTGAAGCCGCTGGGCTCAGAGCCGCCGACGCGTATCCAGCGGATGTTTGCGGAATGGCAGCTGGGCGACCCGACATCGTCCAGCGACGCCTGGCGGCCTTGGAAGCGTCTGAACCGTTC
This sequence comes from Brevundimonas sp. MEB006b, assembly GCF_030209705.1. NCBI lineage: Bacteria > Pseudomonadati > Pseudomonadota > Alphaproteobacteria > Caulobacterales > Caulobacteraceae > Brevundimonas > Brevundimonas sp. MEB006b. The sequence continues at coordinate 500,282 of NZ_JARVRL010000005.1, read as the reverse complement.
GCAACGCACGCGACCAGCGTCCGAGGGCGGTCACGCGCCGGGTTGAACGACCTGGAAATCGACGATCAGCGGCAGGTGGTCCGAGGCGACGCGGGCCAGGGGCGAGAAGGCGGATCGCACCGCGCGGATGCGGATATGCGGGCTGACGAAACAGTGGTCGATGCGGATGGCGGGGAAGGCCGAAGGGAAGGTCTTCACACTGGGTTTCTGGCCTAACTGACGCTGGCAGTCCTGCAGGCTGCGGCATAAGGTCTGATAGGGCCGGGTGATGGAGGTGGCGTTGAAATCGCCGGCCAGCAGGATCGGTCCCGTGCATCCGCCGACCCAGCCGGATCCGGCCAACGCGGCGGCCTGAAGCCGCTGCTCGCGCGGAACCAGACCCAGGTGGGTGTTCATGACGTTGACGGCCGTGCCGTTGATCTCGATTTCCGACCAGATCGCGCCGCGCGGTTCGAGACCCGGAATGCCGCTCACGGTCGGCAAGGCGCCGGCGCGGATCAGCCGTTCGGGATGCGGGGTCAGGATGGCGTCGCCGTACTGTTCCGCCTCGACCCGCATCGCTGGATGGAAACGCGAGGTCATGGCCAGACCGTCGGCGATCGCCTCGGCCTGATCGACCCCGCCCGTGCGCGCGCGGCCCACGTCCAGTTCCTGCAGGCAGACGATGTCCGGCTCGAACTCGGCGATGACGGCGACGATCCGGCCGACATCCAGACGGCGATCCGTGCCGACGCAGCGGTGGACATTGTAGGTAAGAAGGCGAGGCATGAGCTGGCGGCTGTTTGAACGTTGACCGTGGGCTAGGCCTTCTGGCGCGCGAATGCGACCCCGATGCGACGATCAGAGCAGGATCAGATGATCGGGCAACTCATTGCGGTTGTCGGCGCGCGGTGGAAAGTGGCGGGCCAGAACCTCGCCGCATAGGGCGATGGCCGCTGCGAAACCATCGACGGGGCGGTCGGCGCGCAGTTCGCGGGTCAGTGCCGCGACGGCCTGGGCCCAGGCGTCCTCATCGACCTTGGCGTAAATGCCCTCATCGGCGATCAGTTCGACCTGATGTTCGTCCATGGCCGCGAAGATCAGCACGCCCGTGCGCTCGCGCGTGACATGGACGCCTTGGGCCATGAACTGCTGCAAGGCCGCCTCCCTGACGCGGCCGCGCCTGACGCCGGCGGGCGTCACGAGACGGCGCACGGCTGGGATACGGGTCAGTAGAAAGACAGCAACGAAGACGACGGCCTGCGACAGGGCATAAAGACCCAGGGCCTGCGCCGTCGTGGCGTCCTGCGCGGCCTGGTGTGCCGCCTCCCAGCCATCGCTGGGCCAGCGAAGATCCAGCACGAACGGGACAAAGACGATCGGGGCCAAAAGCGCCATCGCCGCCGCCCAGGCCAGGCTGACGTCCACATAGGTCGAGACACGACGCGCGACGACGCAGAAGATTTCACCCGACGTCTGACGCTCGGCCGCCGCTATGGCTTCGGCAATGCGGGTGCGGTCGTTGTCCGTGATCTGCATCACCATCCCCCCGAGGCGCCGCCGCCGCCGAAACTGCCGCCGCCGCCGCCGAACCCGCCCCCGCCGAAGCCACCGCCGCCGCCCCAACCGCCGCCGCCTCTGCCGGAGTTCCGCAGCGCCTCTGACGCGGCCCACAACAGGACTGAGCTGGCATTGCTGCGTCGTCCGCGCCCGGACCGCATGGCGATCAAGAAGATGAACAGGAAAAGCCCGGCGATGATGACCAGCGGAATGACGGATTCGCTCTTGGTGTCGGCTTGCTCGGCTGCGGCGGCCTGGGCGCGCGCCTGCGCCTCCGCCGGGTCGAGCGACAACTGAGCAATAAGGGCATCCACGCCCTTGATCACCCCCGCCTGGTAATCGCCGTCTCGAAACGACGGCAGAATGTCGTTGCGGATGACCTGGGACGAGAAGGCGTCGGTCAGAATGGGCTCCAGCCCATAGCCGACCTCCACGCGGACCTTGCGTTCATTCGAAGCGACGATCAGCAAGGCGCCGTTATCGTTCTCCTTCTGACCGATGCCCCAGGCGCGACCGAGCTGATAGCCGTAATCCTCGATCTCCTGATCCTGGAGGCTGTTGACCGTCACGACGACCAACTGGTCGGTCGAACTGGCTTCCAGCGCCGCCAGCTTGTCTGTCAGCGCCTGTTCTGTCGCCGGATCGAGCAGATTGGCCTGATCGACCACGCGGCCGGTCAGGGGCGGGAAGTCGATCTTGCTCTGCGCCGCCGCCGGAAGGGCGAGTAGCAAGGCGAAGGCAAGGCTGAAAAGGAGGGCGGCGACGCCAGGCGAACGCCGCGCCGCCGCTTGGAGGGTCGTCACTGGGCGGGCGGGGTCGCGCCCGGCGCCACGGCCGGTGCGCCACCGCCGGGTGCCGAGGCGTTGGCGGGCGGGGCGTTCAGGTTGAAGTTGACCTGGGGCGCCGACTGGGCGGCGGCGGTGGCGGTGAACAGCTGCATCGGCTGCGAACCGCCGTGCAGGGTCTTGGCCCAGATCACCTGCGGGAAGGTGCGCAAGGTCGTGTTGTAGTCGCGCACGGCCTCATTGTAGTCGCGGCGCGCGATCTGAATGCGGTTCTCGGTGCCTTCCAGTTGGGACTGCAGGGTCAGGAAGTTCTGGTTGGCCTGAAGTTGCGGATAGGCTTCGACCGTCACCAGCAGGCGCGACAGGGCGCCGGACAGCTGGCCCTGGGCTTCCTGATACTGCTGGAAGGCCTGCGGATTATCGAGGTCGTCGGCCGAGACGTTGACCGAGGTGGCGCGAGCGCGGGCGTTGATCACGTCGGTCAGAGTGGTGCGTTCCTGGATCGCGGCGCCTTGAACGGTCGCGACCAGGTTTGGAATCAGGTCGGCGCGGCGCTGATACTGGCTCTGCACATCGGCCCAGGCCGCCTCCGCGCGTTCCTGCTTGGTCGGAATGGTGTTGTAGCCGCAGCCCGCCACGGCGGGGACGATCATCAGAGCACCGGTCAGAGCGACGGCGCGAGCATTGAGGCGGACCATGACATCTCCCGTTCGGCGATAGCGCCGTTCAGCGGGACTATTCACCGGCCCAATGAATGCATCAAGCGTCCAATGGCTCCGGTTGGATATTGTTGAGGCGGCAGGCGGCCGAATAGGTGTTGGCCAGCAGACAGGCGATTGTCATGGGCCCCACGCCGCCCGGCACCGGCGTGATGCGACCTGCGACCTCGACCGCCTCCTTGAAAGCGACATCGCCGACGACGCGGGTCTTGCCCTCGGCGGCCTTGACGGGATCAGCCGAGGGGACGCGGTTGATGCCCACGTCGATGACGGTCGCGCCCGGCTTGATCCAGTCGCCCTTGATCATCTCGGGCCGACCGACGGCGGCGACCAGAATGTCGGCGCGGCGGCAGACCTCGGGCAAATCCCGCGTGCGCGAGTGGGCGATGGTGACTGTGCAGCTTTCGGCCAGCAGCAGTTGCGCCATCGGTTTGCCGACGATGTTGGAACGGCCGACGATGACGGCGTTCATGCCCGACAGATCGCCGAGCCGATCCTTCAGCAGCATCAGACAGCCCAGGGGGGTGCAGGGGACCAGACCCGGCAGGCCGACGGCCAGACGACCGGCGTTGACGACATGAAAGCCGTCCACATCCTTGTCCGGCGAAATGGCGTCCAGAACCACCGTTGCGTCGATGTGGGCGGGCAGGGGCAGTTGGACCAGGATGCCGTGGATGCCCGCATCCGCATTCAGCTGAGCGATCAGGGCCAGCAGTTCGTCCTGCCGGGTCGATTCGGCCAGGCGGTGGGTGTCGGAGCGCATGCCGGCGCGCAGCGTCGTCTCACCCTTGTTGCGGACGTAGATCTGGCTGGCCGGATCCTCGCCGACGATGACGACGGCCAGGCCGGGTTTGACGCCGTGCGCGGCCTCCAGCCGGGCGACGGCCGCGCCGACGCGTTCCACCAGGGCGGCCGAGAAGGCCTTGCCGTCGATCAGGGTCGCAGGCGTGGATTGGGCCGACATGGCAGCTCCGTCTGGCGGGAAATCAGGATGGCGGCGATTTACAGCCGTCACGGTTCGGCGTCTATGATCCGCAGCCTATGCTGGAGGAATTCATGAACCGTCCGTCGCTTGTCGCCGCTGTCAGCACCCTTGCCATGTTGTGGGCGGTCGCGCCGGCCGTGGCCCAGGACGCGCAGTCTCTGCGCATCGGCGCCAACGTGAACGGCGCCCTGACGGACGGCGACGCCAAGGCGGCGGATGACGAATATCGCTATGACGACTATCGGTTTGAGGCGCGGGCGGGACAGCGACTGGAAGCCACGCTGAGATCGGACGCTTTCGACGCCTATCTGGAAGTCTATGCCGAAGGCGCAGCGGGCGATCCGCTGGCGTCCGATGACGACGGATTGGGGGACGACACCGATGCGCGGCTGCGCTTCACGCCGGAGCAGGCGGGGACCTATGTTCTGAGAGCCCGGACGCTGAGCGGACTGGACGGCGGCGACTATCAGCTGTCGTTGCAGGAACGCCCGGCTCCCCCGCGTGCGCCGCGACCCGGCGGCATTCGCGTCGGGGCCACCCAGAGCGGCGAACTGACGACTCGCGATCCTGAGCAGGAAGGCGGTGGCCGCTATGACGCCTACGCCTTCCGCGCCAATGCCGGCGATCGGTTTGTGGTGACGCTGGATTCCGAGGCCTTCGATCCCCTGGTGCGGGTGGGGCGGATGAACGGTCCCGATTTCGTCGAGATCAGTTCGAACGACGATGCGCCCGGCGGCGGGCTGAATTCGCGGCTGACCTTCACGGCGCCGACGGCCGGCGAATATGTGATCCGGGCCACGTCGCTGGAAGACGGGCTGGGTCGCTACGAACTGGTCCTGGCCGAGGCGCCGCCCGCGCCGCCGTCAAAGCCCATCGCGATCGGTGACGAGATCAAGGGTGAACTAGGCTCGGACAGCGCCACGAACGACGGCGGTCAGCGCGCGGAGACCTATCGCTTCACCGGGACAAACGGCCAGCGCGTCGCCATTGAGATGAAGTCGAGCGACTTCGACGCCTATCTGACGCTTCGCCGTGCTTCGGACGATACTGTCCTTGCGGAGGACGATGACGGCGCCGGCTCGGGCACCGACGCCCGCATCGCGCGCACCTTGGACGCCGACGGCGACTACATCATCGAGGCGCGCGGATTCAGCGACGAGGCCGAGGGCGACTATACGCTGAAGCTGACCGAAACCGCGCCGCCGCCGCCGCCGACCACGGCGACCCTGGGTCAAACCGTGGAGGGCGAGATCACCGACGAGGACCCCCAGGGCGACGATGGCAAACGCTATGACGCCTATGTCTTTGCTGGAACGGAAGGCCAGCGCGTCCAGGCGATCCTGCGGTCCGGCGACTTCGACGCCTATCTGGAGATCGGCAAGGCCGACGGTGAGTTCGAGGCCTTGGCCAGCGATGACGACGGCCTGGCCGAGGGCACCGATTCAAGGCTGAACTTCACCCTGCCGTCGGACGGGAACTATGTGGTCCGCGCCATGCCGCTGGATGCGGAAGGCAAGGGCCTCTATTCACTGGAGCTGCTGGATCGCGGGCCAGAGCCCAAGCCCGGCAGCCTGCTGATCGGGTCGACCGTGCGCGGAACTCTGTCGAACAGCGCGGCGCTCAGCGACGAAGGCGCCTTCTTCGACGCCTACCGCTTCCAGGCCAAGAAGGACGAGAAGCTGCGTCTGACGATGGTGTCGAACGCCTTCGATTCCTTCATCGACCTTGGCCAGGAAGACGAGGACGGCGATTTCACCAGCCTGGCCACCGATGACGACGGCCTGTCCGACGCGCACGCCAAGCTGGATTGGACCGCGCCGGACGACGGCTGGTACGTCGTGCGCGCTCGCGCCTACGGGCCCAATCAGATGGGCGCCTATGCCCTGACGGTCGAGCGCCAACCGGCCGGCGCATCGACCTCGGCCCGCGATGATGCGCCCGCCGCGATGGCGCCCAAGTCGGGCGCCTGATCGACCTGTGAGGTTGCCAAGCGCGGCAAGCGGCGTGTAGAGAGCCGCCTCCTGTTGGGGAGTAGCTTCCGGCGTTCGTCGTCGGGATCGCGTCAACATACTCGCGCTTCGGCGCGTGGCGCGATCAGCGGAACCACCGCCTAGCGAGACCAGCGTGTCCTGACGCCGCGACCGGCCGGTTCAGGACCGCTGTCACGCGTCCGGTCGAGTGCTGTTTCATGACCCCAGGCGCCATCGCCATTCTCTCGCTCAGCATGTCCACGGACGCCTTTGCGGCCGCCGTAGGACGCGGGGCGTCGCATCGACCCGCCGTCAAGGACGCCGTCAAGGCCGGTCTGGTCTTCGGCGTGATCGAGGCGATCACCCCTCTGATCGGCTGGGGACTGGGCATCATCGCCGCCGGCCTGGTCGAGAAGGTGGATCACTGGATCGCCTTCACCCTGCTGCTGATCGTCGGCGGCAAGATGATCTGGGAAGGCGTTCAACCTCGCGGCGCGGACGAGGATGAGGCGCCGCGCCGGTCCGGCCCCTGGGCGCTCGTGGCGACGGCGGTCGGCACCAGCATCGACGCTGCGGCCGTCGGCGTGGGGCTGGCCTTCATCGGGGCCAATATCTGGGTGATCGCCGCCTCGATCGGCTTCACCACCTTCGTGTTGACCACCATCGGCATGCTGATCGGCAAGGCCGTTGGCACGCGCTTCGGCAAAACCGCAGAGATCATCGGCGGCGTGGCGCTGATCGGTCTGGGCACGGCCATCCTGCTGGAACACCTAGGTGTTCTCGGCGGCTGAGCCGGATCAGGCCGAAGGCAGCAGATCCGCCGCAAAGGGTCGGTAACGACCCGCGCGCACGGCGTCGGTCGCACGGGCGATGTCCGGGGCGAAATAGTGATCGCTGGCATAGGGGGCTGCGGCTTCTCGCACGATGGCGAAGACCTGTTCCAGCGCCGGCGAGCTGGTGAGCGGCCGATGGAACTCCAGTCCCTGCGCCGCCGCCAGAAGCTCGATACCGACCACTGTCGCCGTGTTCTCGGCCATGTCCAGCAGGCGGCGGGCGCCGTGGGTGGCCATGCTGACGTGATCTTCCTGATTGGCGCTGGTGGGCACGGTGTCCACGCTGCACGGATGAGCGACCATGCGGTTCTCGGCGATCAGGGCGGCAGCCGTCACCTGGGCGATCATGAAGCCGGAGTTCAGGCCGCTTTCCTTGACCAGGAAGGCGGGCAGTTCGCTCATCTTGGGATCGACCAGAATCGAGGTGCGACGTTCCGAAATATTGCCGATCTCGCACAGAGCCATGGCGATCTGATCGGCAGCGAAAGCAACGGGTTCGGCGTGGAAGTTTCCGCCCGAGATCACGTCGCCATCCTCGATGAAGACCAGCGGATTGTCGGTCACGGCGTTGGCTTCACGCGCCAGCGTGGCGGCGGCGCTGGTCAGCACATCGAGGACTGCGCCCATGACCTGGGGCTGGCAGCGCAGGGAGTAGGGGTCCTGGACCTTGGTGCAGTCGTCGCGGTGACTGTCGCGGATGGCGGAGCCGGCCATCAACTCGCGCAGGCGGGCGGCGACGGCGATCTGGCCCGGTTGGCCGCGCAGGGCGTGGATGCGATGATCGAAGGGGGCGTCGGAACCTTTCAGCGCATCGACCGACAAGGCTCCGGCGGCGATCCCGGCCGCGAACGCCGCCTCGGCCGCGAACAGACCGGCAAGGGCCAGCGCCGTCGAACACTGGGTGCCGTTCAGCAGGGCCAGACCTTCCTTCGGGCCCAGCGTCAGAGGCGTAAGGCCGACCTTCGCCAGAGCGGCTTCGGCCTCCAAGGTCTCGCCGTTCAGCCGCGCCTCGCCCACGCCGATCAGGACACAGGACATATGGGCCAGGGGCGCCAGGTCGCCCGATGCGCCGACCGATCCCTTGGACGGAATGCTGGGCAGGATGTCAGCGTTGACCAGGGCGATCAGGGCCTCCAGCGTTTCGCGCCGAACGCCGGAGGCGCCGCGCGACAGACTGGCGATCTTCAGCACCATCAAAAGACGGGTTACCGCATCCGGCAGCAGCGGCCCGACTCCACAGGCGTGGCTGAGAACCAGATTACGCTGCAGCGTCTCCAGATCTTCAGGCGCGATGGAGGTGTTGGCCAGCAGACCGAAGCCGGTGTTGACGCCGTAGACGGTGCGCCCCTCGGCCACGATGGCGGCGATGGTCGCTGCGCCCTTGTCAACATCGGCCCAGGCGTCGGGCGTCAGTGAAACGGTAGCGGGGCCCTCCAGCACCGCACGAAGTTGCGCCAGGGTGAGAGGCGATTGGCCGAGGAAGATCGCGGTCATGGTTCAGGCCTTCAGGCTCGGAAGGTTCAGTTCGTGCTCGCGGGCGGCCGAACGGGCGATCTCATAGCCGGCGTCGGCGTGACGCATGACGCCCGTGGCGGGGTCATTCCACAGCACCCGCTCAAGCCGTTGGGCGGCCTCCGGGGTCCCGTCCGCGACGATGACGACGCCCGAATGCTGGGAATAGCCCATGCCGACGCCGCCGCCGTGGTGCAGCGACACCCAGCTGGCGCCCGAGGCCGTGTTCAACAGGGCGTTTAGCAGAGGCCAATCGGAGACCGCGTCAGACCCGTCCAACATGGCCTCGGTCTCGCGGTTCGGGCTGGCCACCGAACCGCTGTCCAGGTGATCGCGGCCGATGACGATCGGCCCCGACAGTTCGCCCGACGCCACCTTGTCGTTGAACATCAGGCCGGCGCGGTGGCGATCACCCAATCCGATCCAGCAGATGCGGGCCGGAAGGCCTTGAAAAGCAATGCGCTCGCCCGCCATGTCGAGCCAGCGATGCAGACCCGCGTTGTCGGGAAACAGGCGCTTCATGGCCGCGTCTGTTTTTCTGATATCTTCCGGATCGCCGGTCAGGGCCGCCCAGCGGAACGGACCAATCCCCCGACAGAACAGCGGGCGGATGTAGGCGGGCACGAAGCCGGGGAAGTCGAAGGCGTTGGAGACGCCCGCGTCGAAGGCGACCTGACGGATGTTGTTGCCGTAGTCGGTGGTCGGCACGCCCATTGCCTGGAAGTCCAGCATGGCCTTCACATGAGCGACGATGGAGGCCCGTGCAGCGGCGGCGACGCTGTTTGGATCGCTGACTCGCTTGTCTTCCCACTCCGCGACGGTCCAGCCCGAGGGGAGGTAGCCGTTGATCAGATCGTGCGCGCTGGTCTGGTCGGTGACGAGATCGGGCCGCACGCCGCGGCGAACCATTTCAGGCAACAGATCGGCTGCATTGCCCAACAGGCCGATCGACAACGGCTTCTTGTCCCGGAACGATTGCTCCAGCAACGCCAGGGCTTGGTCCAGGTTTTCGGCCATGACGTCGACGTAGCGCGTCCGCAGACGGAACTCGATGCGGCTGCGTTGGCATTCGATCGTGATGCAGGAAGCACCGGCCATTGTCGCGGCCAGGGGCTGGGCCCCGCCCATTCCGCCGAGACCCGCGGTCAGGATCCATTTGCCCGACCAGTCGCCGCCGTAGTGCTGGCGGCCCGCCTCCATGAAGGTCTCGTAGGTGCCCTGAACGATGCCCTGGGTGCCGATGTAGATCCAAGACCCGGCAGTCATCTGGCCATACATGGCCAGGCCCTTGCGATCGAGTTCGTTGAAATGCTCCCAGGTCGCCCACTTTGGCACCAGGTTGGAGTTGGCGATCAGCACGCGCGGGGCGTCGGAATGGGTGCGGAAGACGCCGACCGGCTTGCCGGATTGAACCAGCAGGGTCTCGTCGGCCTCCAGCGCCTGCAGGCTTTCCACGATTCTGTCGAACGCCGCCCAATCCCGCGCCGCCTTGCCGATGCCGCCATAGACGACGAGGTCCTGGGGCCGCTCGGCGACCTCGGGGTCCAGGTTGTTCATCAGCATCCGCATGGCCGCTTCGGCGGCCCAGGTCTTGGCGGTCTTTTCCGGGCCGCGCGGGCTGCGGACGATCCGGGCGTTGGGCGTGTTCATCGTTGGCTCTCGGCGAAGGCGATGCAGGCGGTCAGGACGCGGCGCAGATGGCCGCGCATCGGCTCGGCGCGGTCCGGCTCATAGGGGCTGGGCCAGTTTTCTGGCGACACCGGTCCGGCGGGATCGAGAATGTAGCCCCGGTCCGCCAACTCCATTTGAATGGCGTGAACACCTGCGTCGGGTTGGCCGTAGTGGCGCGTGGTCCAGCCGCCCTTGAAGCGGCCGTTGACGACGACACTGTCGCCGCTGATCACACAGGCTTTTTCGACAGCCTGCGTCAGCTCGCCGGCGCAGGTGGCGCCGTCGTTGTCGCCGATGTTGAACTGAGGCAGTTCGCCCTCGAAAAGGCGCGGCACGACGGACCGGATGGAATGGGCGTCGTAGAGCACGACCGGACCTCGGCTGCGCAGTCGCTCTAGCTGGGCTTGCAGGGCGGCGTGATAGGGATCGAACCAAGTCGCGCGTCGCTCGGCGATTTCGGCCGCGTCGGGTTCTTGGTCTGGGCGATACAGCGGCTCGCCGTCGAAGGTTTCGGTCGGACACAGGCCGGTCGTGGTCATGCCGGGATAGAGTGAGACGCCCGACGGATCGCGATTCACGTCGATGACACTGCGCGACACGCCCGTTCGCACCAGGGTCGCGCCCATGTCGATCGCGAAGTCGTACAGCCGATCCACCCACCAGTCTGCGTCCTTGCGGGCCAGCCAAGATGAGGTCATCCGCGCCTCGACGGCGGGCGGAATGTCGGTCCCCGTGTGCGGCAGGCCGATCACCAGCGGCGCCGTGCCTTCGTGGATGGTCAGCCAGTCCTGCATCCGTTCGGCCTCCCTCGCCAAATCGATCCATCGTGGTATGTCTAGACATATTGATCGCAACCGCACGGACCTGTCCAGTGACCCTTCAGCCGCAGCCTGTGGATCGCACCCTCTGGTTCGACGCGGCCCTCTTGCCGGAGGGATGGGCGCAAGATGTGCGGATCGGCGTGGCTGGCGGACGGATTGTCAGTCTGGACAAAGAAGTTGCGCGCAGCCCGGCTGACGAAGGGGGCGGTGTCGCCCTGCCGGGCGTCGCCAATGTTCACAGCCACGCCTTTCAGCGCGCCATGGCGGGCCTGACCGAGGCGAGGGGACCTTCGGATGACGACTTCTGGACGTGGCGCGAGTTAATGTACCGCTTCCTTGATCGGGGCGGGCCGGAAGAGATCGAGGCCATCACCGCCCTGGCCTTCATGGAAATGCTGGAGGGCGGCTTCACCCGCGTCGCCGAGTTCCACTATCTGCACAATGACCCGTCGGGCGCGGCCTATTCGGACCGGGCCGAGATCGCTGCGCGGATCACAGCGGCGGCGCAGGCGACGGGCATCGCCCTGACCCTGCTGCCGGTTTTCTACGCCCATGCCGGGTTCGGCGTACAGCCGCCGGCGCATGGACAGCGGCGTTTCATCAACGATCTGAACGGATTCGCCGATCTGGTCGCGCGATGCCGGACCCTGACCGCCGATCTGTCCGACGCCGTGGTCGGGGTCGCGCCGCACAGCCTGCGCGCCGTCAGTCCGGAAGAGTTGGCGGCCATGCCTGCGCTGGCGGGCGACGGGCCGATCCATATCCATGTCGCGGAACAGACCAAGGAAGTCGCGGACTGCCTGGCCTGGTCGGGGGCGCGGCCGGTCGAATGGTTGCTTAACAATGCGCCGGTCGATCCGCGCTGGTGCCTGATCCACTCCACCCACGTGACCGAGGCCGAATGGCGTGGCTTGGTCGAACGCGGCGCCGTCGTCGGCCTGTGCCCGATCACAGAGGCCAATCTGGGGGACGGTGTCTTTCCGGCGGCCGAGTTCACACGGACTGGCGGGCGGTTCGGCATCGGCACGGATTCCAACGTCCAGATCGGCGTGGCCGAAGAACTGCGGATGCTGGAATACAGCCAGCGTCTGGCGCTGCGCGGCCGTGCGGTCATGGCGGACCTCCAGCGCTCGACGGGCTGCGCTCTGTTCGAGCGCGCATTGGCGGGCGGCGCCCAGGCCACCGGCGCCGCATCGGGTCTGAGCGTCGGCGCGTCGGCGGACATCGTGTCGCTAGATACGAGCGGCGTCGCCTTCGCCGGACGATCAGGCGATGCGGTGCTCGACAGTTGGATCTTCGGCGCTCCGACGGGCTCGATTTCGTCAGTCTGGCGCGCGGGGCGCGAGGTCGTGAAGGACGGCCGCCATATCGCGCGCGACGCGATCGAGGCGCGCTATCGCAAGGCGCTGGCGACGGTGCTGGGGTGAGCCTGCATCGCCGCATTTACGCCGATCTGGAGGGGCGTATCCTGTCCGGCGACCTGTCGCCCGGCGACCGGATTCCGTTCGAGCATGAGCTGACCGAACGCTACGGCTGTTCGCGCATGACGGTGTCCAAGGCCATTTCCGAACTGGCGGGGCGGGGACTGGTGACGCGCCGTCGCCGCGCCGGCACCTTCGTCGCCCAGCCCAAGGCCCATGCCGCCGTCCTGGCCATTCCCGACCTGCGGGCGGAGGTGGTCGAGCGGGGGCAGGCTTACGGCTATGTCCTGCTGGAGCGGATCGAACGCGAGCCGGACGGTGCGGACGAAATTGAACTGGCGTCGGGTGGTCTTCTGTTGGATCTGACCTGTCTGCACAGCGCCGACGGCGCGCCCCTGGCTTTGGAATATCGGCTCATCGCGCTCGGCGCGGCGCCTCAAGCCATAGACGTCGATTTTCGTACGGTTCCGCCGGGAAGCTGGCTCTTGGACTCCGCGCCCTGGACCGAGGCGGAGAACCGCATCTCGGCCATCGCGGCCGACGCCCGCGCTGCACGCCTGTTGGAACTCAAGCCCGGCGCCGCCTGCCTGTGCGTCGAGCGGCGGACGTGGCGGGACGGGCAGGGGGTGACGCGGGTCTGGCAGACCTTCCCCGGCGACCGCTACGATCTGGTCGCGCGTTTCTCGTCAGCCCATTCACCCGTTTTGGCCAAGGAGCCTCGCCGATGAAGGCCGATCGTCTGCTGATCGATTGCCATGTAGCCACCATGGTCGAGGGAGCGGTCCCTTATGGCGCGATTCAGGACGCCGCCGTGGTCGTCGCCGATGGCCGCATCGCCTGGGTGGGACCGCGCGCTGACCTGCCGCCCGTAGAGGCGGCTGAAACCGAGCGGCTGGAGGGGCGATGGATCACGCCTGGCCTGATCGACTGCCACACCCATCTGGTGTTCGGCGGAGACCGTTCTGCCGAGTTCGAACAGCGGCTCGGCGGCGCGACCTATGAGGAAATCGCACGCGCCGGCGGGGGCATCGTCTCCTCGGTCAAGGCTACGCGGGCGGCGTCTGAGGACGACCTGTTCGCTTCCGCCATGACGCGTCTGGCGGGGCTGATGGCCACAGGGGTCACCACCGTCGAGATCAAGTCCGGCTATGGGTTGGACCTTGAGACCGAGCTGAAGATGCTGCGCGTCGCACGCAGGATCGGGCGCGAGGGCGGCGTGCGTGTCTGTACCAGCTATCTGGGCCTGCATGCCGTGCCGCCTGAATATCGCGACGACCGGGCCGCCTATGTAGGCTTGGCCATCGACCACATCCTGCCCGCCGCCCATGCCGAAGGTCTGGTCGACGCGGTCGACGCCTACTGCGAGCCCATTGCCTTCTCGACCGAAGAAGTGTCGCGTCTTTTCGACAAGGCGCGCGCGCTGGGGCTACCGGTCAAGCTGCACGCCGACCAGTTGTCGAACGGCGGTGGTGCTGCCCTAGCGGCGCGCTATCAGGCTCTGTCCGCCGATCACATCGAACATGCGACCGAGGAAGGCGTCGCCGCCATGGCCGCCGCCGGCGTGGTCGCCGTCCTTTTGCCCGGCGCCTATCTGATGCTGCGCGAGACCCAGGCGCCGCCCATCGATCGACTGCGCCGGCACGGCGTGCCAATGGCCGTCGCCACCGACTGCAACCCCGGCACCTCTCCCATCGCTTCCATGACCGCCGCGCTCAACCTCGCCTGCGTGCAGTTCCGTCTGACGCCGGAAGAGGCTTTGGCCGGCGCAACGCGGGAGGCGGCGCGGGCGCTGGGTCTGTTGGGTGAGATCGGGACTGTCGAAGTCGGTAAGGCGGCCGACCTTGTGATCTGGGATATCTTACGACCGGCCGAGCTTAGCTACTGGTTGGGCAGGCCCTTGCTTTACTACAGTGCTAAAGTAGGTCTTTAAACTTCGGCGACGCCCATGGCCTTCATCAGGGCGTCGCGGATGGCGGCTTCAGTGAAGGGCTTTTGGATCGTGGGCTGGCCGCGCCATTCGTCGGGCAAACCGCCTTCGCCGTAGCCGGTTGAAAAGACGAACGGCACGCCGCGTTCCTTCAACGCCTCGGCGACGGGAAAAACCTGACGGCCGGCGACGTTCACGTCCAGCAAGGCGGCGTCGAGATTTTCCGTGTCCCGGGCCAGTCTTTGACCGTCGTCCACATTGGAGGCGGGACCGATCGGCACGCATTCCATGTCTTCCAGAATCGTTTCCAGAAGCATGGCGACGAGCGACTCATCTTCGACCACGAGGACACGGCGACCGGTCAGAGGTTGAGTCATTGTGCGGCCGTCCTGTCCAGTGGAACCGTCAGTTCCGCGATCAATCCGTCAGGGGCGTAGACCAGATCGATCTCGCCCGCCAGATCATGTCGAATGTTTCGTTCAATCAAACGGCTACCGAAGCCTCTTCTGTCCGGAACCGCAACTTTCGGCCCGCCGATTTCGCGCCAGCTCAGCTTCAGTTTCCGGTCGCGCTGATCCGCCAAACCCCAGTCGATGAGGATACGACCGTCCGGCGTATGCAGGGCGCCGTATTTGGCGGCATTCGTCGCAAGCTCGTGGAAGATCATGCCCAGAGACAGGACGACGGCGGGCTCCAGCGACACCGGCGGGCCATTCAGGCTTATTCGGGTCGGCCCGTAGGCTTCAGTCTCGTGCTCCAAAATGGCGCGCAGGTCTGCGCCCTCCCAATGGCTTTGCGTCAGCAGATTGTGGGTGTGCGACAGCGCCATGATCCGGGACTGGAAGGTCTCGGCGAAGCTGGCCGGGTCGGTGTTGGAACGGGCCGTCTGGATGGCGATGGATTGGACCGTCGCGAGGGTGTTCTTCACGCGGTGGTTCAGTTCGTCGATCATCAGCTTCTGACGCTGCGCGGCCAGGACGTTTTCGGTGATGTCGTGGCCCTGAACGAAGATGCCGACGACCGCGCCTGAGTCGTCGCGGATCGGTTGATAGATGAAGTTGAGATAGACGGTTTCGAGCAGCCCGTCGGGCTTGCGCTGCAGTTGGGCCGCGCTTTCGCGGCCTTCATAGGGTTCGCCTGTGGCGAAGACGCTATCGAGAAACTCGTAGAAGCCTTGGCCTTCCAGTTCCGGCAGGGCCTGCCTGACGGGCTTTCCGGCGATATCCCTGTGACCGATGAGTTGGCTGTAGGCGTCGTTATGCATCTGGAACCGGTGATCCGGCCCGGACAGGATGGCGACGAAGCCGGGCGCCTGCATGAACATTTCAACGAGACGATTGCGCTCGGTCTCGAGGCGACGATTGTCCTCCTGCACCGACTGAGCGCGACGCAGGACCGAGCCGCCGACGATGGCGTCCAGCGCGGTGGTCGGCTCATCCGGGCGGATGACGGGCGCCAGGTCCGTCACATCCGTGGTGTGCTGAAGCAGCATGACCACTTCGCCGTCGGCGTTCAAGATGGGCGTATGGGTGGCGCTCCACAGACGTTCCTCAAAACCCTCGGTGCCGTCAGCTAGCACTCGAGGCATCGAAAAGCGCACCACGGCGAGATGATCGCGTTGACGTGTGTCTCGCGCCTTTTCAAGCGAGGCGCGCACCTGTCTAACATTCTCAGGGGCATCGGATCCGGGGCCGGAGTCAAAGGCGGCAAAGAGAGGCTGACCCAGCACATCGCTGCGCTTGGCTCCGGTCACATCCATATAGGCCTGGTTGACCTCGGCGATGCGTAGGTCAGGCGTAATCAGCACGTATGGATTGGGGGAGGCTTCAAAAGCCGCGCCCAGATCGACGGTCAGGTCGCTTGATTTCACTGTTTCGTTCAACGCCTACCCCGCACAGCTTGGCGATAACGCGCCATATCGAAATCGGTTCTCTCGTCGCGTGTCGTGAACTGTGATCGTAAGATTATTGGCGCGCCGCCGTAATTTGCTAATCAGCGCGCATGACAATCGCCGGCGTTTTCGCCACCCTCTCGCTCATGATGGCGCCCGCAGCCGACCAGCCCACCGTCCGCATTCCGCAGGGCGTCCTGAACGGACGCGCCGATGCCGAAGTGGCGGCGTTCAAGAATATTCCCTATGCCGCGCCGCCGACGGCCGAGCGGCGTTGGCGACCGCCCGGCCCCGCGCCGACCTGGCAGGGCCAGCGCGACGCCTCGGCCTATGGCCCGCTGTGCATTCAGGCGCCCCCGAATGGCGACCCTGGCGTCGGTCCCTTGCCGATGAGCGAGGATTGCCTGAACCTGAACGTCTGGCGGCCCATCAGCGCGGCTCAGCCCGCGCCGGTCATGGTCTGGATCCACGGCGGCGGCCTGGTGAACGGGTCGGGAACCGCGCCGCTGTATGATGGAACCAACCTGGCCAAGCGCGGCATGGTCGTGGTGACGCTGAACTATCGGCTGGGGCGGCTGGGCTTCTTCGATCATCCGGCGCTGGCGGCCGAGCGTCCGGCAGGCGAGGCGGCGGGGAATTACGGCCTGATGGACGTGACGGCGGCGCTGAAATGGGTGCGCGCCAATATCGCGGCCTTTGGCGGCGACCCCAACAACGTGACCATCTTCGGCGAATCGGCGGGCGGGGCGATCGTCACGCGGCTGATGATTTCTCCGCCGGCGCGCGGTCTGTTCGATCGGGCGATCGTTCAGTCCGGCCTGGGGCGGGAGTTGCAGACGCCGCTGGACCGCAAGGGCGCCTATGGCGCGCCTTCAGCGCGGGAGCGCGGCGAAGTCTGGGCCTACGGCGCGGGACTGCGAACGGCGGCGGATTTGCGCGCGGCGCCGGCCGATCTGTTCCTGACGCCGCCTCCGGTCTTCGCCAACGGCGACCTGACGCTGATCGACGGGCGAGTCGTGCTGTCCACCGTCGAGGCGGCGTTCAAGGCGGGGCGGCAGGCCCCGGTGCCCTTCATCATCGGCAGCAACAGCGCCGAGTTCTGGTGGATGCGGCCCACGGATCGCAACGGCTATGGTCAGATCGACGACGACATGACCTGGCTCGAGCGCGCCGACGCCGTCCAGGCCTATGGCGGGCTGGAGGCGTTCGACAAGCTGGCGATCACGGATCTGGTGTTCTCCGAGCCGGCCCGGATGCTGGCGCGGCTGCATGCCAAGGCGGGCCATCCGGCCTGGCTCTATCGGTTCGATATCTCGTCGCCGCAGAATCCCGAGCCGCATGGCGGCGCGACCCATGCGATCGAGCGGCCCTATGTGTTCGGCACGTTGAACACCCTGCCGTATCCGGTCGAGGATCGGGACCGGAAGGCGTCGGAGGCCATGATGGGCTATTGGACCGCATTCGCGCGCTCGGGCGATCCCAACGGCGTTGGGCGGCCGCGCTGGCCCGCGGCGACGCTGAGAGACACCCGGCTGATGAACTTCGTCAATCCGGGACCGACCGTGACGCCCGTGCCGTTCAGCGCGCGGCTGGACCTGCTGGAACGGTTCCGCGAGCGGCCCCGGCCCTGAGAGCGCGCGTCAGCCGGCGGAGGTCGCGCCCGACTGTTTTTCCTTCAGCGTGACCAGCTCTTCCGCCATGGTCGGGTGGACGGCGCAGGTGGCGTCCCACTGGGCCTTGGTCAGACCGGCCTTCACGGCGATGGCGGCCAGCTGGATCATCTCGGGGCTGTCGGGGCCAACGATGTGAACGCCGACCACGCGCTGGCTGTCGGCGTCGACCACCAGCTTCATCAGCACCCGCTCATCCGAGCCGGTGAAGGCGTATTTCATGGGCCGGAACCGGGTGACATAGACATCGACGCCGTTCGAGCAGGAGCGGCGGGCCTCCGCCTCGCTGAGGCCCACGACCCCGACCGGCGGCTGACTGAAGACGGCAGTGGCCACGGCCTCGTAGTCGAAATGCTGGGGATTGTCGCGATAAACGGTCTGATGGAAGGCGACGGCTTCGCGGATGGCGACGGGCGTCAGGTTCATCCTGTCGGTGACGTCGCCGATGGCCCAGATATTGTCGGCCGTCGTCCTCGAATGGGGATCGACCTTGATGGCGCCCGCTTCATTCAGCTCGACGCCTGCGCTCTCCAGCCCCAGATCCTTGACGTAAGGAATGCGGCCGGTGGCAAACATAACGACGTCCGTCTCCAGCTTCATCCCGTTTTCGAGGTGGTTGACCAAGCCGGTGTCGGTCTTTTCGATCTTCTCGTGCTGGCATCCCAGAATGACCTTGATGCCGCGCTTTTCGATCTCTCCGGCCAGGTGCGCGCGCACATCGTCGTCGAAGCCGCGCAGGATGTTGGGGCCGCGATAGATCAGGGTCGTCTCCACGCCTAGGCCCGCGAAGATGCCGGCGAACTCCACCGCGATATAGCCGCCGCCTGCGATCAGGATGCGCTTAGGGAGTTCCGGAAGGTGGAAGGCTTCTTCGGACGTGATCGCGTGCTCGATCCCCGGCATTTCGTCCGGCTTCCAAGGACGGCCGCCCGTGGCGATCAGGATCTTCTCGGCGGTGATGGTGCGATCCTTGCCGACGATCTCGACCGTGTGGGCGTCTTTCAGGACCGCCCGCCCGTGGACCAGTTCGACCCCGGCCTTGCCCAGATTGGCGGCATAGATGCCGGACAGGCGCGCGATCTCGACGTCCTTGGCTTCAAGGAAGGTCGGCCAGTCGAACTTCGCATTGTCGAACGACCAGCCGTAACCCTCGGCGATCTCGAGCGCGTGGCTGACCTCGGACGCCATGACCATGAACTTCTTGGGCACACAGCCACGAATGACGCAGGTGCCGCCGACCCGATATTCCTCGGCGACCGCGACCTTCTTGCCGTCCAGCGCCGTCAGCCGCGCCGCTCGCACCCCGCCCGAACCGGCGCCGATGACGAAGAGGTCGTAGTCGTAGTCGGCCATAGGTCGGATTCCGTTCAGCGGCAGGCATCGGCATTTAAGCCACGCCGCGCGAAATCCAAGAGCTCAACGGTCTGTTCAGACCTAATCAGGTTGGTCGTGTCGAGTCGTTCAGTTGATCCGCGGCGCCTTGCAGTTGGCGGCGATAAAGGCCTCGTGGGTCGGCATCCGCGCCACACCCTGCTGGATCATCGCCTTCATCTTCTGCAACCATTGCTGGACCTGCTCCAGAGGGATGGTCTCCGTGATCGGATCATGCCGCTCGGGGATGACGCCTTGGCCGAGCAGCACGGCGATCCAGCTCGTCTCCTGAAACAGCTCGTCCTCATAGCGGAAGATGCGGCCCCGGCTGCGGAACTGGTCCATCTTCTGCTTCAGCGTCTCGGGAATCGGCATGGCCCGCACGTGGCGCCACAGGGGCGAGTCGTCGCGCGCCGTTGCGTGATAGTGCAGGATGATGAAGTCGCGGATGCGCTCGGTCTCCAGCCGCATCATGCGGTTGTAGTTGTCGATATCGGCCTGGGCGAAGCCAGTGTCGGGGAAGTGCAGCAGCAGTTTGGATATGCCTGACTGCACCAGATGGATGCTGGTCGACTCCAGCGGTTCCAGGAAACCCGACGCCAGGCCCAAGGCCAGACAGTTCTTGTTCCAGGTCTTCTTTCGGCGACCGGTGGTGAACCGCAGGAAGTTGGGTTCAGCCATCGCCTCGCCGTCCAGGGAGGCGCGCAGCTTGGCCTGGGCCTCGTCGTCCGAGATGAAGGGGCTGCAATAGACATAGCCGTTGCCGGTGCGGTGCTGCAGCGGAATGCGCCAGCGCCACCCCGCTTCAAGGGCCGTCGATTGGGTGTAGGGCGTCGGATCGCCGACGCGGGTGCAGGGCATGGCCACCGCACGGTCGGCGGGCAGCCAGTGGGTCCAGTCCTCGTAGCCCGTCTTCAGCGCCCCTTCGATCAGCAGGCCGCGGAAGCCCGAACAGTCGATGAAGAAGTCCGCCTCCAGCTCGCGGCCGTCGTCCAACCGCACCGACTGAATGAAGCCGTCGCCGTCGCGCAGGCGCACGTCGGCGATCTTGCCCTCATGACGCACGACGCCTTGCGACTCGGCGCGCTGGCGGAGGAACTTGGCGTACAGGCCGGCGTCGAAATGGAAGGCGTAGGTCATCTGCGAGCCGGCGCCGCGCGGGTCGGTGTCAGGCCGGGTGAACCGGCCCATGCGCGCCGCCATCGTCGTGACGGAATAGGCGTCCAGGTCGTCGTCCAGCCCCGCCTTGTTCAGCCTTAGCCAATATTGGTGGAAGGAGGCGGCGTCGATGCGCGTGCCATAGGTTCCGAACGGGTGGAAATAGCTCCGGCCCTTCTGGAACCAGTCGTTGAACTGAATACCCAGCTTGTAGGTGGCTTGGGTGGCGCGGACAAACTCGTTCTCGTCGATGCCCAGCAACTGGTTGAACAGCAGGATCGGCGGAATGGTGGCCTCGCCGACGCCGACCGTGCCGATAACCTCGGACTCGACCAGTTCGATCTTCACCGTGCCGCGCGTGACGTGCGCCAGCGCGGCGGCGGCCATCCAGCCGGCCGTGCCGCCCCCGACGATCAGAATGCGTTTCAGCGGAGCAGGAGTCATCGGGCGTAACCGGTGAAGGTGGTGGAGTGGTCGGGCAGGGCGGCGGCCGCCCGTGCGATCAGTTGCGCGAACTGCCGCGCTTGTCGATCCTGGTTCTCTGACGGGCCGATACAAACCGGCGAAAAACGCGATCTAGCCTCGCAGTAAAGCCAGCCAGCCGTGTATCCATACATTCTGAAGAAAGACGATGGTGGGTGATGTAGGGTTCGAACCTACGACCCGCTGATTAAGAGTCAGCTGCTCTACCAACTGAGCTAATCACCCGACCGATCGTCTGCGTCTTCGGGGGGGCGAGGCCTTGCCGAAGGGCGCTCCTACTACCCAGCGGTTCGGGGGTTGGCAAGCGCTTTCGCAAACTTTCTGCGACGGAGTATGGTCCCCGTGGAATCAGCCGCGGCAAGCGGCGGGGGAGCGAACATCATGGCCTTCTGGAACCGGCGTCGATCGATCGACACCATGATGGCGCCGCACGACGGACCGCGGCTGAAGCCGACGTTGAGCTGGCCGCACCTGCTGGCCCTGGGCGTGGGGGCCATCGTCGGCACCGGCATCCTGACACTGATCGGGGTCGGGGCGGGGTTGGCGGGTCCGGCCGTTTTGATTAGCTTCGGCCTCGCGGGACTAGTCTGCGCCTGCGCCGCTCTGGGCTATGCCGAGCTGTCGACCATGATGCCGACGGCGGGCAGCGCCTACACCTATTCCTATGCCGTGCTGGGTGAGTTGATCGCCTGGATCGTAGGGTGGAGCCTGATCCTTGAATATTCGCTGGTCGTCAGCGCCGTGGCGGTGGGCTGGTCCGGCTATGCGGTCGGTTTCCTGAGCGGGCTGGGGATCGATCTGCCGACGGCGCTGGTCGCCGGGCCGCATGCGGGGGGAGTCATCAACCTGCCGGCCGTGGCCATCATAGGGGTGGTGACGGGCCTGCTTCTGCTAGGCACCAAGGAAAGCGCCACGCTGAACGCGGTGCTGGTTCTGATCAAGATCGCGGCGTTGGTGGTGTTCGTCGCCATCGCCCTGCCTGCGTTCAAGCCAGAGCATTTCACGCCCTTCATGCCCAACGGCTTCGGCGCGCCCTTCGTCCAGACCGGGGTGATGGCGGCGGCGGCGATCATCTTCTTCGCCTTCTATGGTTTCGACGCGATCTCGACGGCGGCGGAAGAAACCAAGAAGCCCGAACGTGACCTGGCCATCGGCATCGTCGGCTCTATGCTGATCTGCACGGCGCTGTATCTGGTGGTCGCGGCCGCAGCCATTGGCGCGCGGCCGGTCGCGACCTTCGCCAGCAGCCCCGAGCCGCTGGCCCTGATTCTGCGTCAGATGGGGCACGGGACGGCGGCCCAGTGGATCGCCGCTGCGGCGGTGATCGCGCTTCCGACCGTCCTGCTGGCCTTCCTGTTCGGGCAAAGCCGCATCTTCCTGGGCATGGCGCGCGATGGCCTGCTGCCGCGTCGCCTGGCCAAGGTATCGAGCCGGGGCGTGCCGGCGGTGGTGACTGTGTTCACCGCCATCGTCGTGGCGATTCTGGCAGGGTTGTTGCCGCTGGACGAACTGGCGTCGCTGGCCAACGCCGGGACGCTGGCGGCCTTCTGCTCGGTCGGGGTTTGCCTGATCGTGCTGCGCATCCGCGAGCCGGGTCGCAAGCGGGTGTTCAAGGCGCCGCTATGGCCGGTCGTTGGAGCGGTCAGCGTGATCGGCTGCCTGGTCTTCTTCCTGAGCCTGAAGCCGGTGACGCAGATCGGCTTCGTGGTCTGGAACGTGGTCGGCGTGGCGATCTATCTGCTGTGGTCCTCGCGGAACTCCCGCCTCGCCAAGGGCGAGGAGACGGCGGCCTGATGGCGTTGCGCGATCTGACGGGCGCCGTCGATTTCGCCGTGCTGAACGGCATGACGGGCGGGGACGACGCCATCAATGAGGAGGTGTTGGGCCTGTTCGTCAATCAGGCCGGCCTGTGGTCCGTCATGCTGGATCCCAAGGTCGAGGGCTGGCGCGACGGGGTCCATACGATCCGGGGCGCGGCGGCGGGCATCGGCGCGCGAGACCTGGCGATGATCTGCGCCGAGGCGGAAGCAGTGGATCAGAAGCTGGCCGCGCCGGCTGTGGAGCGGGTGCGCGATGCGCTGGAGGCGGCCTTGGCTGATGTCGCGGCCTATCGCCACGAAATCATGCTGAGAAGTCTCAAGACCTAGACGGGCTTGTCACGTTCAACTGCGCGTGCGGTCATAGGTGGCGAACTCGTGGGCGATGCAGCGGTCGATGAGCAGGCGCCAGACGGGTTCGGCGATGTCGGGCGAGAGATGGTGGGCCTCGGCGGAGACCAGCACCTTGGCGACCACGTCGTCGATACGGGCCTGGTCGAAGACGGCGTCGCGGCCGGGCTTGATGCGAGCGGCGGCGTCCATGTAGCGCTGGCGCTCGGCCAGCAGGGCGACCAGGGCGCGATCCAGGGCGTCGACGCCCTGGCGGACCTCGGCCATCGACTGGCATTCGGCGGGATCGACGCGCGCATCGACGGCGACAAGAGCAGGCTTTGACATGGGCGTGGGGTTAGCGGGTCAGGCGGCCCAAGCCAAGGCCGTCAACCGACGAAGGCCCGCTCCAGCACATAGTCTGCCGGTTCGGCGTTGGAGCCTTCCTTCAGGCCATAGGTCTCCAGCAGTTCGCCGGCTTCCTTGATCATGGCCATGGAGCCGCACAGCATGGCGCGGTCGCGGGCGGGGTCGAACCCTTCGGGTAGGTTCAGGTCGCGGAAGAAGTCGCCGGACTTGATGCGGTCGGTGATCCGGCCGGGGGTTTCGAAATCCTCACGGGTCACGGTGGGGTAATAGGTCAGCTGTGCCTGGGCCTCTTCGCCGATCAGTGGATCGTCGTGGATCTCGCGGGTGAAGAAGTCGCGATAGGCCAGGTCGGCGACGCTGCGGACCGTGTGGATCACATAGACATGGCCGAAGCGGGAATAGGTCTCTGGATCGCGCGCGACGCTGAGCCAGGGCGCCAGACCCGTTCCCGTGCCGATCAGGAACAGGCGCTCGCCGCCGGTTAGGGCGTCCAGCACCAGGGTGCCCGTCGGCTTCTTGCCCATCAGGACGGTGTCGCCGGGCTGTATCTTCTGCAGGCGCGAGGTCAGGGGGCCGTCGGCGACCTTGATCGAGAAGAACTCCAGCTCCTCGGCCCAGCAAGGGCTGGCGATGGAATAGGCGCGCAAAACAGGCTTTCCGCCGTCTTCGCCGGGCAGGCCGATCATCACAAACTCGCCCGAGCGGAAGCGGAAGTCCTCGGGCCGTTTGACGCCGAAGCTGAACAGGCTGTCGGTCCAGTGGCGCACCCACAGAACCTCCAGCTCGTTAAACGGACTGGCTTTCACGGGGGCGGGGGAGAGGGCGGCGTCTGTCATCGTGCGTCTCTCTAATCTGAGAACCCCTCGCAGGGAAGGACAAGCCTTTCACACGGCGACGACATTTCCTCGTGACGGCTTGCAGAAGCACCGCTAGCGTCCCGACCCATGCGCACCCTTCTTCTCGCCTCGACCATCCTCCTGTCCGCCAGTTCGGCGCTTGCGCAGGAGACGCCCTCCAACATCCTGACGCCCGAGCGGGTGTTTTCCAGCCCCAGCCTGAACGGGCCGGTGGCCAAGGGGGTCAGCCTGTCGCCTGACGGCCAGTTGGTCGCCTTCCTGCGCTCGCGCGAGGACAATGTGGATGTGCAGGACCTGTGGGCCGCGCCGACGGGTGAGGGCGAACCCTACAAGCTGATCGACGCACGGGCGCTGGTTCCCGACGCCGGCGAACTGTCGGAGGCCGAAAAAGCCCGGCGCGAGCGGATGCGGATCAGTGCGCGCGGCGTGGTCGAATATTCTTGGGACCAGCAGGGCCGCTACATCCTGGCGCCGCTGGAAGGCGACATCTTCCTGGCGAACCGGGCGGACGGCAAGGTGCGCCGCCTGACCGAGACGCCCGCCGACGAGATCGACGCCAAGGTATCGCCCAAGGGCAGCTATGTCTCCTATGTCCGCGACCAGAACCTGATCGTCTATGACTTGGCCAGCGGCAAGGAGACGCCGATCACCGACGACGGCGCGGGTCTGATCACCTGGGCTACGGCCGAGTTCATCGCCCAGGAGGAGATGGATCGCGACACCGGCTACTGGTGGAGCCCCGACGAGCGCTACATCGCCATGACGCGTGTGGACGAAAGCCCGGTCGATATCGTGCCGCGCTTCGAGATCACCGGCGGCGGCGCGACGATGGTGGAGCAGCGCTATCCTCGCGCAGGCCGACCCAATGCGGTGGTCGAACTGTATGTGCGCGACCTGCAGGGCGGGGGCCGGGTCAAGGTGGACCTGGGATCCAATCCCGACGTCTATCTGGCGCGGGTGAACTGGTCCGGCGACGGCAAGACACTGTATGTCCAACGCCAGTCTCGCGACCAGAAGACTTTGGATCTGCTGAGCGTCGATCCGACGACCGGCGCGTCACGCGTGATCCTGAGCCAGAAGGCGCAGGCCTGGGTCGATCTGAACGACGACTTCCGCGTCCTGTCTGACGGCCGGTTCATCTGGTCCAATGAGGATTCGGGCTGGCGGCACCTGTATCTGTACGACCGTAACGGGCGACGGCTGCGGGCCATCACGCGCGGCGACTATCCGGTCAAACATCTGGACGGCGTCAACGAACAGACCGGCGACGTCTATTTCACCGCCTCGATGCGCGACGGCAAGGAGCTGCCGATCGAGCAGCAGATGTTCCGCGCCAACCTGAACCGCACGGTCGATCCGGTCGCGGTGACGCCGGGCGGCGGCTGGTGGACGGTGTCGGTTAACGGGCCGGCGACGGCCTATGTCGGCAACTATTCGGACCCGGCGACCCCGACGCAGTCGGCGCTGTACCGCATCGACGGCACGCGCGTGCGCTGGATCGAAGAGAACAAGCTCGACGCCAGCCATCCGTTCGCCCCTTACGTCTCGCGCCTGCGCACGCCTGAGTTCGGCACGATGCAGAGCCATGGTCAGACCCTGGTGTGGCGCATGACCACGCCGCCGGACTTCGATCCGTCCAAGAAGTATCCGGTGGTGATGCAGGTCTACGGCGGCCCCGGCACCGGGGCAGGCGTGCAGAAGAGCTGGCAGCCGCTGACCAACCAACTGCTGACCGAGGCGGGCTACATCGTCTTCCGCGTCGACAATCGCGGCGAGGGTGACCGGTCGCAGGCGTTCGAGACCAGCATCTATCGCCGTCTGGGCATTCCGGCGGTCGAGGATCAGGCCCAGGCCGCGCAATGGCTGAAGACCCTGCCTTACGTCGATGCCGACCATATCGCGGTGATGGGCTGGAGCTTCGGCGGCTTCCTCAGCCTGCTGACCCTGACCGACAAGGACGCCGGCCTAGCCTCGGCCCTGGCGGGCGCGGCGCCGACGGAATGGAGCCTGTACGACACCCACTATACCGAACGGTATATGTCCACGCCCCAGGCCAATCCGGAGGGCTATGCCGCGACTGACGTCCTGCCGCGACTGGACGACATGACGGGGCGCCTGCTGCTGTTGCACGGCATGGCCGACGACAACGTCATCTTCGGCAATGCGACGCGCGTCATCGACGCCTTGCAGGCCAAGAGCGTGCCGTTCGAGATGATGCTCTATCCCGGCCAGCGGCACGGCGTCCGCGGCGATCCGAGGCAACTGCAACAATGGCGCACCTATCTCGACTTCCTGGACCGCACGATCGGCAAGCGGGCCGAACCCAAGGCCGACTGATTCTGGCGGCTGCGGTCGCGCTGGCCCTTGCGGGCTGCGCGACCGGGCAGGGCGCCTATCCAGCTGCATCCGCCGTGGTCGCGGCGGGGCGGGCGAACGACAGCGCCCATTCGGTGCTGGTCTGGACCGCGACATCACCCAGCCGGGGCGTGTCTGCGATTTCCGGCATGCCGATCCTGCTGAAGGACAATATCGAGACGGCGGACATGCCGACCACCGCCGGATCGTTGGCGCTGGCAAACAATGCGCCGGGACGGGACGCGCCGCTGGTCACGCGCCTGCGCGCCGCTGGGGCCGTAATCGTCGGCAAGACCAATCTGTCGGAATGGGCCAATATCCGGTCGTCGGACTCGATCAGCGGCTGGAGCGCCGTCGGCGGCCAGACGCTGAACCCCTACGATCCCGCGCGCACGCCTTGTGGGTCGTCGTCCGGCAGCGGGGCGGCGATGGCGCTGGGGCTGACGCCCGTCGCCATCGGGACGGAGACGGACGGTTCGATCACCTGCCCGGCGTCGGTCAACGGCGTGGTCGGGTTCAAGCCGACCGTGGGCCTGGTCTCGCGCACCCACATCGTGCCGATCAGCCATTCGCAGGACACGGCCGGGCCGATGGCGACCACCGTCAGGGATGCGGCCAGGGTGCTGACCGTCATCGCCGGGTCCGATCCGGCCGATCCGGCGACGGTCGAGGCCGATGCGCGCAAGGTCGATTACGCCGCCGGGCTGGACGCCAACGCGTTGCGCGGCGCGCGGATCGGGGTGATGCGGTTCCTGAAAGGCTACTCGCCCGAAACGCAGGCGGTGTTCGAGCAGAACCTGAAGGCCTTGCGCGATGCCGGCGCCGTGCTGGTCGATCTGCCCGAGGGACCGGACGGTCGCGCCATCGGCGCGGCCGAGTTCAAGGTGTTGCTCTATGAGCTGAAGCACGATCTGAACCTCTATCTGGCCTCGACCGACCCGCAGCAGGTCCGCACCCGCACCCTGGCCGACGTCATCGCCTTCAACGCCGCCGAACCGCGCGAGACGGTGCTGTTCGGTCAGGACATCTTTGAGCGCGCCCAGGCGATGGGCGATTTGACAGACGCTGACTATCTGGAGGCGCGCGCAACCTCGCTTAGACTGGCGGGGCCGGAGGGCATCGATCGACTGATGAGGGAGAATGGCGTGATCGCCCTGATCGCGCCCACCACGTCGCGCGCCTGGACCAACGATCCCAAGGACGACGACGATATGCAGGGATCGGCCAGCCGACTGGCCGCCGTCGCTGGCTATCCGCACCTGACCGTGCCGATGGGCTTTGATCGGGGAATGCCGGTGGGAATCAGCTTCCTCGGCGGGAAGTGGGACGATGCGCGCATCCTTTCTCTGGGTTACGCCTTCGAACAGGTGACCCAGGCCAGACGGCCGCCGCCTGGCGTCCGACGCTGACATCCCTTGGGGCGGCCGCTGAGAGTGCGGCATGTGCAGATTTAGCCTCAACGTCATGTCGACGATCGCGGCATGAGCGACCTTGTCGCCAATATCGTTGGCTCGGCGGCTGCGATCTGCTCGATCACTAGCTTCGCGCCTCAGGCGGTCAAGATTTGGAAAGAGCGCGACGCGTCATCGGTCAGCTTGAAGACCTATTCCCTGACCGTGACCTGTTTCGTGCTTTGGGTCGTCTATGGGATCATGACGAAGGCCTGGCCTGTCACGGTCGCCAACGCATGCGCCTTGGTGATGGCGTCCGGCGTGCTTGTGATGAAGTGGCGGTTCCGCGACGGCGATCCCGACAAATAAGGATTTGATCCTGATCAAGGCGCCCTGGTGCGATAGCGCTCAGAACGAAGGCAGAGGAGATTTCCAATGCCGCAATCCGCTGTTCCCTTCGTCGCCGCTATCGTGACGGCGTTCGCCTTCTTCATGGTCGCGCTAGGCGCAGCCAGCCTGTATTCCAGCTCCGCTGACGAGAAGTGACCGAGCTTTCCCCGACGTGATCTTGGCGCCCCCGCCGATGCGGGCTAACCCATAGTTCACAACGTCCAACAGGGAGACGCCCCCAATGCCCGATCTCGCACAAGTCACCGAACACATCCGCGGCGCCGTCGGCGACAACTCCGGCCTCGGCAAGACCGTCAAGCTCGACCTCGGCGACGAGGGCAAGATCTACATCGATGGCGCCTCCACGCCCAATACGGTCACCAACGAAGACAAGCCCGCCGACGCCACCGTCTCGATGAAGTGGGATGACTTCATGGCCCTGTCGGAAGGCAAGCTGGACCCGATGATGGCCTTCATGCAGGGCAAGCTGAAGATCGCCGGCGACATGATGATCGCCCAGAAACTGGCTCCGCTGCTGAAGCGCTGATGCCGGTCTAAACGACCAGTTATGGCGGCGCGGCTCCCGACCAGGGACCGCGCCGTTTTCGTATCGAGCGTCCGGCAGAGACGCGAACGGGAAAGAGGAAACGACATGGACTTCAAACATTCCGACCGCGCCCTGGATTGGCACGCCCGCGTCCGTCGCTTCCTGGACGAGCAGGTCATCCCGCGCGAAGCTGAATATTTCGCCCAGGTGCGCGAAGATACGAACCGTCAGCCGCCGGTCATGGAGACGATGAAGGCGGCCGCGAAGGAGGCCGGGCTGTGGAACATGTTCCTGCCCGGCGAACACGGGGCGGGTCTGACAAATCTGGAATACGCGCCGCTGGCCGAGATGATGGGGCGGCATCTGTGGTCGGCCGAGGTGTTCAACTGCAACGCCCCCGACACCGGCAATATGGAGGTGCTCCATATGTACGGGAACGCCGAACAGCAGGCGCGCTGGCTGAAGCCCCTGATGGCCGGCGAAATCCGTTCGGCCTTCCTGATGACCGAGCCTGAAGTCGCCTCATCCGACGCCACCAACATCCAGACCCGGATCGAGCGCGACGGCGACCACTATGTCATCAACGGCCGCAAGTGGTGGTCGACCAATATGGGCCATCCGAATCTGGCCGTGACCATCGTCATGGGCAAGACGGATCCGGACGCCGCATCCCACGCCCAGCAGTCGCAGATCATCGTGCCGGCCGATACGCCTGGATTCCGTGTCGAGCGGATGCTGTCGGTGTTCGGCTATGACGAAAAGCCGATCGGCCATGCCGAGGTCGTGCTGGAGAACGTCCGCGTGCCGGTCGAGAACCTGATCGCGGGCGAGGGCAGGGGCTTCGAGATCGCCCAAGGGCGGCTTGGCCCGGGCCGTATTCACCACTGCATGCGCACGATAGGCGCAGCCGAGCGGGCGCTGGAACTGATGGTGACGCGGCTGCTGAGCCGGACGGCGTTCAAGAAGCAGTTGGCGGAACACTCGGTCTGGGAACAGCGCGTCGCGGAGGCTCGCACCAACATCGAGATGTGCCGCCTGCTGGTGCTGAAGGCCGCCTGGATGATGGATCAGGCGGGAGCCAAGAACGCGCGTTCCGAGATCGCCCAGATCAAGGTCGCCGCGCCGAAGATGGCTTTGCAGATCATCGACGACGCCATTCAGGCGTTTGGTGGCGCCGGTGTCTCGGGCGACACGCCTTTGGCCGAGCTTTACGCGGGTGTCCGCACCTTGCGCATCGCCGACGGCCCGGACGAAGTCCATAATCGCACCATCGCGCGGTTGGAATACGCCAAACATGGCGGCCGCCCGATGCGCTGATATGTGATCCCGAACGCCAAGTGCTTGGGAACCTTGGCCTTGTTGGTGCGTTTTTTCGGCACTGACAAGGCGCTGGGGCTGGTGTCGGACGGGACAGCTGACATGAATGCGCGCTCCGAGCCCGACCCGCGGGTTGCGTCAGACGTGGCGCGGTTCAAGTCTGTTCGCGCGCGCATGATCGCTCTGGCTGAAGGTCTGTCTGCCGAGGATCTGTCAGCCCAGTCGATGGCGGATTGCAGCCCAGGGAAATGGCATCTGGCGCACACCAGCTGGTTTTTCGAAGCGATGATCCTGTCGTCTGATCCCGGATACCAGCCGGTGGATCCGCGTTTCCAGCAACTGTTCAACTCCTACTATGAGGCCTTGGGCGAGCGGGTCAGGCGGGACCAGCGCGGGCTGATGACTCGCCCCTCCGTCGATGAGGTCCTGGCCTATCGCCGAGAGATCGACCGCCGCATGGTAGCCTGGCTGGCGCAGGGCGAGACCAGCGGCCATCAACGCTATCTGTTCGAGCTGGGTCTGCACCACGACCAGCAGCATCAGGAGCTTTTCCTGATGGATGTGCTGAACCTGATGTCGCGCTCTCCGCTCGACCCCGCCGCCTATGAGATCGAGCCCAGAGCCGAGACGCTCCAGATCAGGCGTGGTGGAACGGTGGCGTTCGACGGCGGTCTGGTGACGATCGGCCACGACCAAGCGGGCTTCGCCTTCGACAATGAGGGGCCTGCGCACCGTGTCTGGCTGGAGCCGTTCGCTCTGGCTGCGGATTTGGTGACCAACGGCGACTGGATCGCCTTCATCCAGGATGGCGGCTATTCGCGTTCCGACCTGTGGCTGTCGGACGGCTGGGCGACGGTCAAGGCTGAGGGCTGGACCGCGCCGCTGTATTGGCGTTTGGCGGATGGCGACTGGACCGTGATGGGTCTGACGGGGCGTAAACCTGTCGATCCTGCTGCGCCGGTTCGCCACATCAGCTTTTATGAGGCCGACGCCTTTGCCCGTTGGGCCGGCAAGCGACTGCCGTCCGAGGCGGAATGGGAACATGCCGCCGCCTCTTCGCCTGATGCGTTCTCGAACCTGGCTGGCGAAGTGTGGCAGTGGACGTCCAGCGCCTATGCGCCCTATCCCGGTTTTCAGCCGACGCCGGGCACCGCCGCCGAATACAACGGCAAGTTCATGGCCAATCAGATGGTGCTGCGAGGCGGATCGTTAGCCACACCGCCGGGCCATGACCGCATCACCTATCGCAACTTCTTCTATCCCCAACAGAGGTGGGCCTTCATGGGTTTGAGACTGGCTGAAGATCGGACCGTGGCGCGAGACGCCGCAGCGGACGACGCCCAAACCGCCGCCTTTCGAAAGGATATGATCGAAGGGCTGTCGCGTGCGCAAAAGGCCGTGCCGCCGAAGTGGTTCTATGACGCGGACGGGTCGCGCCTGTTCGAAGACATCACCGTGCTGCCCGAATACTATCCGACCCGGCAGGAAATGGCGCTGTTGCGCGATCGCGCAGCAGAGTTGACGGCCGACTTTGGCCCCGACGCGGTGCTGGTCGAATTCGGATCCGGCGCCAGCGAGAAGACGCGGATTTTGTTGGACGCCGCCACCGACCTCGGCGCCTACGTTCCGCTCGACATCAGCGAGAGTGCTCTGATGGACGCCGCCATTCGCGTCCGCGATGACTATCCGACGCTGCGCGTGCAGCCGGTTTTGGGGGACTTCGAGCATTTGGCGCCGCTGCCCGAAGATCTGCCGTCGGGACGGCGAATCGGCTTCTTCCCCGGCTCGACCATCGGTAATCTGCAACCGGACGAGGCCGAGCAGTTCCTGGCGGCGGCGCGTCGGATGCTGGGCGAGGGGGCGTTGTTCATTCTGGGCGTCGATCTGGTCAAAGACCCTGCGATCCTGGTCGCCGCCTATGACGACAGCCAAGGCGTCACGGCGGCCTTCAATCGCAATGTTCTGATCCGCGCCAATCACGAGTTGGATGCTGATTTCGATGTGGACGCCTTTGTTCACCGCGCCGTGTGGAACCCGGACGCCTCGCGCATGGAAATGCATCTGCAAGCGATCGCGCCGACGACCGCGCGCATCGGAGATCGGACATTCCGCTTCGTGACCGGCGAGACGATCCACACCGAAAGCTCGCGCAAGTTCACGCCTGGATCGATCCAAGCCATGGCGGCCGCCTCCGGCTGGACGGTTGTCCGCATTGATACCTCTCCGGCGCCGAGCGTCGCCTTGGCAGTCCTGCGCGCCTGAGCCGAATGCGCGGCTGATCGCGGGCAAGAAAAAGGGCGGCGCATCGATTGATGGGCCGCCCTTGTTTGTATCGAGTTCCGCCGACTATTGCCCGTCGGCGGCGTCCGCGTCTTTCTTGGTTCCGTGCGACGCTTCTCCACCCTTGCGGCCCGCCTGTGCGGCGAGGCTGCGGTCTTGGGAGAAGCTGCGTTTTTCGCTGGGGACGCTTGCGCCCCCTTTGCGCGCGATTTCGCGCTGACGTTCGGGATCCATGGAGGCGAAACCTCGCTTGGAAACGCCGGAGGGGCGTGTGGGTTGGCTGTCCATCGTGTTCCTTTCAGTGCTGCCGTTGCGCTTGCTGAGGTGAACCCAGTGACTCGGTGACGGTTCCGTCGGGAACTCCGTTTTACTGTCACGATCCTCAAGGGCTCGTGAGTTTGACTTTACCCAGCACCGTAAGGTCGCGAATCACCTTCGCCGCCAACATCCGGTTCCATCGGCGGAACTTCATCGGGCGTGTCTGAAGGCTGTATTTCCGGCTGCTGCGCCGGCTCAGGCTGGATCTCGGGTTGCGGCGTGGTCGGAGTGGGTTCGATATAGGTCATGAGCGGCTCCTTGTGCGATCAACCAACGCACCCTGATCGCCCGCGTTCAAAAAGGAACCATGAGTCGCAACACCGGTTTGTTCAGCGAACCACGGAGATCGAGATGACCAACACCCCGATAGGCGCGACATCACCCGACGACATCGTCCTGGAGGACGATGATCTGACCCAACGTCTGGACCGACAGGCCGACGCAATTCTCGCCCAAGGCGAGGGCCGCAGCTTGGGCAAGACCACTTCAGTCCGTCAGGCCGTCAGAGAAGATGCGGGCCTGGTGCGTGAGAAGATTTCCGGACGCGTTCATCGCGTGCAGGAAGACATTCAGGACAATCCGATGAAGGCGACGCTCTATGCACTGGGCATCGGCGTCATCATCGGCATGATCCTGCGCCGATAAACCACGCGATCAGCAGGCTCAGGCAGGCCCCGACGGCTCACGCTGGATCGGGGCCTGTCGCATTGCGGCGTCAGACACGAACGGATTGGTCCGTCGCTCTTCACCAAAGGTGGAGATCGGCCCGTGGCCCGGCACAAAGGTGACGTCGTCGCCCAGCGGCCAGAGCTTTTCGATCACGGAGCGGATCAGTGCGGGCGGGTCGCTCATAGGGAAGTCGGTGCGGCCGACCGAACCCTTGAACAGAACGTCGCCCACCTGAGCGAATCGCGCCGCACGATTGAAGAAGATGACGTGCCCGGGGGTATGGCCGGGGCAATGGCGCACGTCCCAGGTCGTTTTCCCCAGCGATACCGTGTCGCCATCTTCCAGCCAGCGGTCGGGCGTAAAGGGGCGGGCGTCAGGCAGGCCGTACATCCGGCCGCTTTCCACGATACGGTCGATCCAGAACTGGTCGGCCTTCTGAGGGCCGGTGATCTGGGCGCCGGTCTTTTCCTGCATTTCTGCTGCGCCGCCCGCGTGATCCAGATGGCCGTGGGTGATCCAGATCTGATCCAGCGTCAGGCCGCGCCGCGTGACCTCGCCCAGGACTGCATCGACCGAACCGCCAGGATCGATCACGGCGGCCTTGTTGGTGGCGGTGCACCAGACGGTCGTGCAGTTCTGTTGAAGCGGGGTGACGGGCGTGACGAAGACGCCGATGGGGGAGGCGGGTTGGCTCATTTGGCCAACATAGCCACGCAAAGGCCGCGAAACCACCGGCTCTGACTACGCCCGCGTTGACCTTTCGGGCCCTTCTCGACATAAGGGCGGGCTTCGAGGCGCCGCTCCACACGGGGCGGCCTTCTTGCTTTATCCATTCCGCGCCGGCCGTCTCGATGGCTCATGCGCCCCAGAGCGTCAGAATCCCGACCATGCAAGTCGTCGAAAAGTCGAACGAAGGCCTCAGCCGCGTGATCGCGGTCACCATTCCCGTCGCGGAGCTGAACGAAAAGCTCGAAGCCCGCGTCAAGGAAGTCGCCCCGCAGGTGAAGCTGAAGGGCTTCCGTCCGGGCAAGGTGCCGGTCGCCCACGTCAAAAAGACCTTCGGCCGTGAGTTCATGGGCGAGATCATCAACGCCGAGCTGAACGAAACCAGCCAGAAGGCGCTCGACGAGGCCAATATCCGTCCCGCCGCGCCGGCCGAGATGAAGCTGACCTCGGACATGGACAAGGTCATCGCCGGTCAGGAAGACCTGGCCTATGAAATGTCGCTGGAAATCATGCCGGACTTCGAGCCGGTCGATCCCAAGACCCTGAAGCTGGAGCGCCCGACCTATGAAGCGTCTGACGCCGATCTGGACGAGGCCCTGACGGAACTGGCCGGTCAGGCCAAGACCTACGAAGACAAGAAGGGCAAGACCGTCAAGGCCGCCGAGGGCGACCAGCTGACGATCGACTTCCTGGGCAAGCTGGACGGCGAGCCCTTCGAAGGCGGCGCCGCCGAGGACGCGGACCTGGTGATCGGCTCGGGCCGCTTCATCCCCGGCTTCGAAGAGCAGCTGACGGGCGCCAAGGTCGGCGAAGAGAAGACCATCGAGGTCACCTTCCCCGAGAACTATCAAGCCGCCCATCTGGCCGGCAAGAAAGCCACCTTTGACATCAAGGTGAAGGCCATCAAGGCGGAAGCCGAATCCAAAATCGACGACGATTTCGCCACCCGCATCGGTCTGGAGTCGCTGGACAAGCTGAAGGAACTGCTGAAGTCCAACCTGGACCAGCAATACGCCGGCGCCGCCCGTTTCAAGCTGAAGCGCGCCCTGCTGGACCAGCTGGATGAGGCCCACGACTTCCCGCTGCCGCCGAAGATGGTGGACGCCGAGTTCGACGGCATCTGGCAGCAGGTCGAGGCTGACAAGACCGCTGGTCGTCTGCCGGAAGAAGACGCCGCCAAGTCGGACGAGGACCTGAAGACCGAATACCGCAAGATCGCCGAACGTCGCGTGCGTCTGGGCCTGGTGCTGGCCGAAATCGGTCGCGCCAACAACGTCCAGGTCACCGACCAGGAACTGAACGCCGCCATCCTGCAGGAAGCCCGCAACTATCCGGGCCAGGAACAGGCCGTCCTGAACTTCTACCGCCAGAACCCCAACGCCGCCGCCCAGATGCGCGCGCCCATCTACGAAGAGAAGGTCGTCGACCTGATCGTGGGCGTCGCCGACGTGACCGACAAACCGATCACGAAGGAAGAGCTGCTGAAGGAAGACGAGGACGAGGGCTGATTTTCCGCTCGATTACACGACCGTAACTGGCGGTTGTGGCGTCTGGATTGTAAGTCAAATGGGTCCGCAGTGCGGGCCCATTTTGCTTTTCAGGTATGTCGTCAATGTCTTTTTCCGCTGTCGCGCTGGCCGCCCTCATTACCGCAGGCGCGCAGGCGCAGGATCCGGGACAGTCGCCCCCGACAGATCTGGAGGAGATCACGGTCGAGGGTCAGTCGCCGCGACAGGCTGCGCGTCAGTTTGTCCAGCGTGTTGCGACCGCGCCCGCCGGTGCGCGGCTTGGACGGTGGAATACGCCGCTGTGCGTCAGCGTCGCCGGATTGAAGGCGCCCTACGGTCAGATGCTTGCCGATCGCATCGGCGAAATCGCTCATGATCTTGAAATTCGAGTGGGCGAGCCTGGCTGCTCGGCCAATGTGCTCATAATCGCCACGGAGGATGGTCCCAGTGTCGCATCTGCGCTGGTGGAAGGTTGGCGTCGTCGTTTCCGTCCTCCGATCGACAACACGAACATGGGTTTGGCGGCGCTGGAACGGTTCAAAACCAGCGATGCGCCAGTGCGATGGTGGCACATTTCCCTGCCAGTCTCAGCAGACACTGGCCAACTGGCGGCCCGTGTCGCCGGTGGAGAGCCGCCCTCGATTGGATCGCGGGCCGTCAGCCGCATGAGGTCGCCACTGCGGTACGACCTGAACTCAGCGACCGTCGTCATTGATATGACCAAGGCCAGTGGCGTCCTTTTGCCGGCTCTGATGGACTACGCCGCGATGGTCGTCTTGGCGCAGGTCGATCCCCGCGCCGACTACTCCGATCAGCCCACTGTGCTGAATTTATTTGGTGATCCTCAGAACGTGACCGGCCTCACGGACTGGGACCGCGCCTATCTGCAAGCGCTATATGAAGCGGAGCCCGATCGCGCATCCGCCGCCGCGCAGGAGGCGGCGGTCGCGGAACGACTACAGAAAGGACGTCGTGCAGCGGCGAACCAGCAAGACGCGCAGTCCGATTGAACCCGGCGTCTTGCGCAGGGTGTCATCGAACGCGATATGCAGCATAACCGGCTGACGACGCTGAATCGTCGCCACTGCATCCGAGAAGGCTAAATGCGCGATCCGATCGAACTGATGAACATGAACCTGGTGCCGATGGTGGTGGAGCAATCCAGCCGCGGCGAGCGCTCCTTCGACATCTTCTCGCGTCTGCTGCGCGAGCGGATCATCTTCCTGACGGGACCATTCGAGGACGGTATGGCGTCGCTGATCTGCGCCCAGCTGCTGTTCCTTGAATCGGAGAACCCGAAGAAGGAAATCAGCATGTATATCAACAGCCCCGGCGGTCAGGTGACCTCGGCGCTGGCGATCTACGATACGATGCAATACATCAAGAGCCCGGTTTCGACTGTGGTCATGGGTATGGCGGCCTCGGCCGGCTCGCTGATCCTGACGGCGGGCGCCGCTGGCCAACGTATCGCCCTGCCGAATGCGCGAGTCATGGTGCACCAGCCCTCGGGCGGGTTCCGGGGTCAGGCGTCGGACATCGAACTGCATGCCGCCGACATCCGTTACACCAAGCGTCGTCTGAACGAGATTTACGTCCATCACACCGGCCGCACCTATGAGGAGGTCGAAAAGACGCTGGACCGCGACCACTTCATGTCGGCCGAGGAAGCCAAGGCCTGGGGCATCGTGGACCACGTCTATGATCGCCGCGAGCAGGCTGACGCCGACGGCGTGAAGACGCCCGGCAACTAAGACAGCTGTCGAAAGACGAAAGGGCGCGCCCATTGCGGCGCGCCCTTTTCATTTTGTGCTATCGGAACCGCCATGCAGTTTACACGAGATCAAAGCGGCACGGTCGATGTCGATGGCGAAAGCTACGTCTGGGAGCTTCGTCGCCAACCTCAACCCAAGGGCGGCAACGTCTGGGAGGGGATGGCTGTGTCCCTTCGCCACGCGGACTTCAAGCGTGAAGCGATTGTACAGTTTCCGCCGCCGCTTCGGCCCAATGGCCGACCGGACGTGGAAAAGCAGCGCGTCAATGTCGACGCCGTCCGCACCGCTATCGCCTCAGCGATCGAGGCCGGCTGGGATCCGGCTTCGCGCGGCAAGGCGATGGTGTTCGACGTGGACGCCGACGGGAACTAAGCCTTACGGCTTCTGACGGAAACCCCGGAAACCCGGCTGCTGGGCCATCGCCAGCATTTCGGTATCGCCCGAGGTGTCGCCATAGGCGGCCGTCAGGGTCATGTCTTCACCATAGGCCGCCTTCAGCCGCCGCACCTTTTCCTGACCCCGACAATTCGGACCGGCGAAGTCGCCGGTGATCCGGTCATCGGCGTCGAAGACGAACTCGGTGCCCAGCAGGGCCTCGGCCCCCAGCTTTCGGGCGAATGGCGCGACGGTCGTCGTGGGCGACGCGGTCACGATGACGCGATGCGCGCCGCGTTGGCCCCAGTCGTTCCACACCTCAAGCGCATCGGGGCGCATGAAGCGGGGCCAGATCTCTTCGGCGAAGGCTGCGGCTTCCGCTTCCAGCGTCTGGCGGCTTACGCCAAGCAGAAATTCCCTGACGGAGGCCGCCTTGATCCGTCCCCGGTCGCGATCCTTGGCGTAGGCGGCCAGCGCGGGGGCCAGCTTGACCAGCCCCAGCGCCCAGGCGCCCGGACCGGCGCGCCAGCGCAGGAACTCGGTGAAGCTGTCGCGAATCGTCAGCGTGCCGTCGAAATCAAAGGCGACAATGGCAGGTCCATTGCCCGTGGACTGGCGTATTTCCTGCACAATACCCATGTCAGACATTCGCCTTGATCCCCGTCGACACTGATCCATCCACGCACTGCAACAATCCCTTGCCGCCTTCGGGGTTGTTCCGGAACGTGTGATGGGTGATTGTCATTTTTTGAAGACCTTCGCATCCAGAGTGCTGGAATCAATGTGAGGGAAGCGCGTTTCGGGCCATTTCGGTCCGACCCGCGGGAGTGAGATAAGGGTCTATGACCAAAGCAGCCGGCACCGACGCCAAAAGCACCCTCTACTGCTCGTTCTGCGGAAAGAGCCAGCACGAGGTCCGCAAGCTCATCGCGGGCCCGACCGTCTTCATCTGCGATGAATGCGTCGAGCTGTGCATGGACATCATCCGCGAAGAGCACAAGATCGGCTTTAAGAAGACGACCGACGGCGTGCCCACGCCCAAGGAAATCCGCGACGTGCTGGACGACTATGTCATCGGCCAGGCGCACGCCAAGAAGGTGCTCTCGGTCGCCGTCCACAACCACTACAAGCGCCTGAACCACGCGACTAAGAACAACGACGTCGAACTGGCCAAGTCGAACATCATGCTGATTGGCCCGACCGGCTCGGGCAAGACGCTGCTGGCCCAGACGCTGGCGCGCATCATCGACGTGCCCTTCACCATGGCCGACGCGACGACCCTGACCGAAGCCGGTTATGTGGGCGAGGATGTCGAGAACATCATCCTGAAGCTGCTGCAGGCGTCGGACTACAACGTCGAGCGGGCCCAGCGCGGCATCGTCTATATCGACGAAATCGACAAGATCTCGCGCAAGTCTGACAACCCTTCGATCACGCGCGACGTGTCGGGCGAAGGCGTGCAACAGGCCCTGCTGAAGATCATGGAAGGCACCGTCGCCTCCGTGCCGCCGCAAGGCGGTCGCAAGCATCCGCAGCAGGAATTCCTGCAGGTCGACACCGCCAACATCCTGTTCATCGTCGGCGGCGCCTTCGCTGGGTTGGAGAAGGTCATCTCGGCGCGCGGGGCAGGGGCTTCGATCGGCTTTGGCGCCCAGGTCAAGGAGATCGATGAACGTCGCACCGGCGACATCCTCAAGGGTGTCGAGCCTGACGACCTGATGCGGTTCGGTCTGATCCCCGAATTCATCGGCCGTCTTCCGGTGCTGGCGACGCTGGAAGACCTGGACGAGACGGCGCTGGTCACGATCCTGACCCAGCCGAAGAACGCCCTGGTCAAGCAGTACAAGCGTCTGTTCGAGATGGAGAACGTCGAACTGACCTTCACGGACGACGCCCTGATCGCCGTCGCCAAAAAGGCCATCACCCGCAAGACCGGGGCACGCGGCCTGCGCTCGATCCTGGAAGGCATCCTGCTGGAGACCATGTTTGAACTGCCGACCTTCGAAGGCGTCGAGGAAGTCGTCGTCAACGCCGAGGTCATCGACGGCAAGGCCCAGCCTCTGCTGATCTACTCGGAAGCCTCCAAGAAGAAGGCCGACGGCGCCGCCTGAACTGACGACCAGCGCTGAAATGAAAAAGGCCGGAGCGAGATCGCTCCGGCCTTTTTCTCGACCTGGGGCGATCAGGCGGGTTCGGCCAGCATCAGCACATGGCCTGGGTGCGCGTCGGCCTCCGCTCTAGCGTATCGGACGGCGCTTTTGGCGTCGGTGAAGACGCCTTCGAACAGGCCGTCGCTTGAGGTGATGCGCCAGCGATCGCTGACAGGCCGGATCGTCAGGGTTTCGACGGCGGGTGGTGAGGCAAGGGGCGTAATCATTATGTGAAGCGGTGTTGGTCGCGGTTCAGGCGGTCGGCCTCCGCCTGAAGTCGGGCGGCGAGACGTTCGGCCGAGATGCGATCGGGCAGGGGGCGGGTGCAGGCGTTGTTGACCGCCACGGCCCAACCGCTGGCGCGAGGCACGACCCTGTATCGTCGGGGAGGGGCGGCGCGTGTCACGCCGCCCTCGATATGGCCCTGCATCATCGCACGCGGCCCTTGCGGATCGAGGCGCCGAACAGGGCGCCGATGAAGGTCATAGCCATCTGAAGGGTTGTCGGCGGCGGGGCTGGACGTTTCAGGGTCTCGGCCAACAGGTGCGAACGGCTCATGGTCATCTCCTTGGATCTGCAGAAGACGCCCGATCCCCGTAAAGCGGCCATGTCGAAAGCGTCGCCGGGCGTAATGCGGACCTAAAGCAGCGCGATCGGCGGCCTTGTCGCCACGCAGATGTGGGCCGTTCCGCGGTCACGCTTGAACCGCGGGTCTTTCAAACCACATACTCATCCGAACGCCGTCGGAATCGACGGGCCGTCATGCGCCGGTCGGGCCTCTTGCCCGGCGGACCCTGGCGGCGGGCCGGAGATGATCAATGGCCCAGGAGTACGCATCATGACTGAACCAAAAATCCTGCCCGTCCTGCCGCTGAGAGACATCGTCGTCTTCCCGCACATGGTCGTGCCGCTCTTCGTCGGACGCGAAAAGTCGGTGAAGGCGCTGGACGAGATCATGAAGGGGGAAAAGCAGATCCTGCTGGCGACCCAGAAGAACAGCGTCGACGACGATCCGTCGCCTGACGCCATCTATCCCATCGGCGTGCTGGCCTCGGTGCTGCAACTGTTGAAACTGCCCGACGGCACGGTGAAGGTGCTGGTCGAGGGCAAGGGCCGCGCGCGCCTGACCCGCTTCACCGATCGTGAGGAGTATTTCG
This sequence comes from Brevundimonas sp. MEB006b, assembly GCF_030209705.1. NCBI lineage: Bacteria > Pseudomonadati > Pseudomonadota > Alphaproteobacteria > Caulobacterales > Caulobacteraceae > Brevundimonas > Brevundimonas sp. MEB006b. Next base: position 459,198 of record NZ_JARVRL010000005.1, on the reverse strand, counting down.
AGGCCGAGGCCGTCGAGATCGAGGATGAAGCCGGCGACGCGTCGCAGGCCGAGGCTATGCTGCGCGCCGTGGTCGAGCAGTTCGAAAACTATGTGAAGCTGAACAAGAAGGTTCCGCCCGAGGCCCTCAGCTCCATCCCCCAGATCACCGACGCCTCCAAGCTGGCGGACTCGGTCGCGGCCCATCTGTCGGTGAAGATCGCCGACAAGCAGGGCCTGCTGGAAACCTTCGACGTGCCCAAGCGGCTGGAGAAGGTCTATGGGCTGATGGAGGGCGAGATTTCGGTCCTTCAGGTCGAGAAGAAGATCCGCTCGCGCGTGAAGCGCCAGATGGAAAAGACCCAGCGCGAATATTATTTGAACGAGCAGATGAAGGCGATCCAGCGCGAGCTGGGCGAGACCGACGACGCGCGCGACGAGATCATGGACTTGGAGAAGCGCATCCGTAAGACGCGCCTGTCCAAGGAGGCGCGCACCAAGGCCGAGGCCGAGGTCAAGAAACTGCGCAACATGAGTCCGATGTCGGCGGAATCTACCGTCGTGCGCAACTATCTCGACTGGCTGCTGTCCGTGCCTTGGGGAAAGGCCAAGCAGAAGCCGATCGATCTGGCCAAGGCCGAGGACATACTGGAAGAGGATCACTTCGGCCTAGAGAAGGTCAAGGAACGGATCATTGAGTATCTGGCGGTCCAGGCCCGCACCGGCAGCCTGAAAGGCCCTATCCTGTGCCTCGTCGGCCCTCCCGGCGTCGGCAAGACCTCGCTGGCCAAGTCTATCGCCAAGGCGACGGGGCGTGAGTACGTCCGCATGTCGCTGGGCGGCGTGCGCGACGAAAGCGAGATCCGGGGTCACCGCCGGACCTATATCGGCTCCATGCCCGGCAAGATCATCCAGTCGATGAAGAAGGCCAAGACCACCAACGCCTTCGTCCTGCTGGACGAGATCGACAAGCTGGGATCGGACTGGCGCGGCGATCCGTCGTCGGCCCTGCTGGAGGTGTTGGACCCGGCCCAGAACTCGACCTTCGGCGACCACTATCTGGAGGTGGACTACGACCTGTCCCAGGTGATGTTCGTGACGACCGCGAACAGCCTGAACATGCCGCAGCCGCTGATGGACCGGATGGAGATCATTCGGGTGTCGGGCTACACCGAGGATGAGAAGGTCGAGATCGCCAAGCGCCACGTCCTGCCCAAGCAGTTGGCGGACCACGGTCTGAAGGATGGCGAGCTGATCGTCCCGGAAGACACGATCCGCGACCTGATCCGCTATTACACCCGCGAGGCCGGCGTGCGTTCGCTGGAGCGCGCTCTGGGCGGTCTGGCGCGCAAGGCCGTGCGCGAGATGGCCAAGACGGGCGCCAAGTCGATCACGGTCGATGAGGCCAAACTGGCCGACTATGCGGGCGTCAAGAAGTTCCGCTACGGCGAGACGGACGAGGAAGATCAGGTCGGCATCGTCACCGGTCTGGCCTGGACCGAGTTCGGCGGCGACATCCTTACCATCGAAGCCATCAAGATGCCGGGTCGCGGGCGCATGACCGTGACCGGCAACCTGAAAGACGTGATGAAGGAGTCGATCTCGGCTGCGGCGTCCTATGTCCGCTCGCGGGCCCTGGCCTTCGGCGTCAAGCCGCCGGTGTTCGAGAAGACCGACATCCACGTCCACGTGCCGGATGGCGCCACGCCCAAGGACGGCCCGTCCGCCGGCGTGGCCATGACGGTGGCGATGGTCTCGGTCCTGACTGGCATTCCGATCCGTAAGGATATCGCCATGACCGGCGAGATCACTTTGCGCGGCCGGGTCACCGCCATCGGCGGCCTGAAGGAGAAGCTGCTCGCGGCCCTGCGCTCCGGCGTCAAGACGGTGCTGATCCCGCAGGAGAACGAGAAGGATCTCGCCGACGTGCCGGACAATGTGAAGTCGGCGCTGGAGATCGTGCCGATCTCCACGGCGGACGAGGCGCTGAAGTGGGCGCTTGTCGGCACCCTGACGCCGGTGGAGTGGGACGAGGCGGCCGAACCCCTGCCGGCCCCGGTCGCGGCTCCAGAAGGGCCGGCGGCGGCGGTCAGCCACTAACGCCGAGTTGAACAGCGAGCGCCGCCGGTGACCCCACCGGCGGCGTTTTCGTTTTTGACGCAACCGCCGATCTGTCCTTTAGTGATTCGTTCTGGAGGGGGACGGATGACCAAGGCGGAACTGATCGGCCGGATGGCCAGCGCGGCGCACATCAGCCGCGACCAGGCCAAGACGGCGCTGGAGGCGTTCACGGACGGCGTGACCGAGTCGCTGACGCGGGGCGCGGACGTGAAGCTGATCGGCTTCGGCAGTTTCGTCGCCGTGGACCGCAAGGCTGGCGTCGCCCGTAACCCGCAGACCGGCGCTGCCGTCGCGCGCCCGGCCTCGCGCACCGCGCGCTTTCGCCCGGGTGAAGGTTTGAAAAGCGCCTTGAACGGTTGAGGCGCGACGGGCATAAGCCCGTCTCTCCCTTGGGGGCGGCTAGCTCAGCTGGTCAGAGCATCTCGTTTACACCGAGAGGGTCGGCGGTTCGAACCCGTCGCCGCCTACCAAACAAAAAGGCCGCCGGAGCGATCCGGCGGCCTTTCGTTTGTGTGAATCAGGGTGCGATCAGAAGCGGAAGCTGGCCCGCAGCAGCAGCGAGTAGCGGACGTAGTCTTCCAGCAGCTCGGCGTCGCCGGTCAGCGACAGCATGCCCAATTCGTTGCCGAAGTTCAGGCGGAAGCCCAGGATCGGCCCGCCGCCTTCGATGGCGTCCGGCGACAGGATGAAGTCCGGGCCGCCGCTGGCGAAGCGGGCGATGGTTTCGCCGGCGTCGACCGAGATGTTCTGACGATAGCCAATGCGCAGTTCCGGACGGATCCAGCCGTTGCGGCCGAAGCCATAGCCGACGTTCATCGCCGCCACCGCCGAGAAGATGTGGCTGTCGCGCGAATCGATGTCGAGATCGAAGCCGTCGCCGCCGCCCTTCTCGCTGCGCGACCCTTCCGACAGGCTGAAATACTCGCCGTAGATTTCGGGGCGGATGTTCAGGCGGCCGAAGTTGCGCTCATAGGAGGCGCCGCCGGCAACCGCCGCCGTCCAGCCGTGCCAGTCGGACTTGTTGTTCAGATAGACGCCGGTGGCGACCAGCGAACGATCGGCGCTGAAGGAGGCGTAACCGCCCGCGGCACGGGCCCAGGTCGTCCAGTACTGACCCTGGGCGCGCCAATAGAGCCCCAGCTCCAGCAGGTTGGCGGACAGGACCTCTTCGGCCTCGGCCTCGGGATCCTTGATGTCGGACGAGGTGAAGGCGGCCGAGATGCCGACGGCGCCCAGGCTGGTGCCCTTTTCGACGCCGCCGGCGACGCCGAAGCCTTCGGACCGGAAGCCGTAGGAGTCGGTCTTGTCCTTGTCGGCGTAGAAGTTGATCTCCTGGACCCAGGCGCTGGTTTCACCCGGCGCAGCGGCAGCGTTACGTCCGGTCAGCGCGCGGGTGACCGCGTCCACGCCGGCCGACAGCGACATCAGCGGTCCGCCGGAGTGGTCGGGCAGCATCTGCTCATAGGCGTCGATGAAGCCGTCGCGCGACGTTTGCGACAGGAACAGGTTGCGCAGCGCCTCATTGGAGCCCAGCGCGCCATAGACGGCGTCGTAGGCGGACGCCTCGACCGGGATCAGCCCAGCCTCGGAAGCCGTGCGGCGACGGGCGTCGATATAGACGGTGTTGCCGGCGACGCCACCCTGCACGACGTAGAGATAGGGCGAGTTGTCCGACAGCAGGGTCTGGTTGATCTGACCCACATTCAGCGTGCCGGCCGTGATGACGTTGAACCGCTCAGGCTGATCGATCAGCGAAGAGAAGCGGACGCCCAGGGTGGACCCTGTCGCCAGGGTCGCATTGCCGCTGACGTTGAAGCCGCCAGCGCGGTCGTTGGCGGGGTCAAGATTGACCAGCAACGTCCCTTCGGCTCCGATGTTCAGGTTGGAGATGGCCGTGGCGCCGGTCTGGGTGGCGGCCAGGGTGCCCTTGGACACATTGATGTCCAGCAGGCCATCGCTGTTGGCGATGGCGCCGGTCACGACCGCGCCGCCGCTGATGTTCAGCCGGTCGGCGCCGGCGCCGAAATCGATGTCGCCGTTGACGACGCCGTTCTCGATATTGACCGTGTCGGCGCCAGAGCCGAGCTTGATCGCGCCGACGATGGCCGGTTCGTTCGCGTCCGGCACGCCGTCGCCGTCCGTGTCGGTCGCCGTGCTGCCTGCTGCGGCGGAAATTCCATACTGACGTAGGGTGACGCCGGTCGTGTTGGCCGACAGGTCGATGGCGGTGACAGTGCCAGTTACGGGATTCGTGTCAGTGGTGTCTAGGCTGAGCGCCCCGATGATCGAACCGGCGTTGTTCAACTGGGTCAGGCTGCCGGACTGGTCACGAATAACGGTTGCCGAACCCTGATTGCCTCCGAACGTGGCGACGAGATTGCCGGTGTTGGTTAGGGAGCCAACGTTGGCCCCCGCACCAATCAGAATACCGGTAGCACTTTGGGTCTGCTTGCCCGAAGCGACGGCCTGAATGGAGCCGGAGTTGTTGATTGTAGGAACGGTCACGCCCGAGCCGATCCAAAGACCGGTAGCGTTGGCGTTCACGGCGGTCGATGAGATGCCGCCCTCGTTACGCACGCCGCCGACGACGTTGACGGCCTGGCCACCGGTCACGCCGAGTTGCACGGCGCGCGACTCCACGCCGGAATAGAGGCCGGAACCGACAATGGTGCCGCGGTTGATCAGGCCATAGGCCGCGTCGCCTGTACCGACGGCGCCGAGGGTCACGGTGTTGGTCGTCGAGCCGATCAGCAGGGCAGGCGCGCCGCCTAGCGACGTGAGGGAGGCAGTCGTCTCGCTGGCGTCCGGGACGCCGTCGCCGTCGCGGTCCGTGTCGTCGCGGTTCTTGACGCCGTCGCCGTCATCGTCCTCGTCGCCGTTCTTGATGCCGTCTCCGTCGTCGTCGCCTTCGATGCCGGCAGCAGAATAGGCGAGCGCCTTATCCAGAAGCACGCCGCCGGCGACATTGGCGCCAACGCGCACAGCCGGTCCGCCCTGCAGCAGATCGTCAGCGTCGAGTTCGTCTAGGAAGAGGGTTGTTGCGTTGTCGAATGTGCCGGTTGTTGGGCGCGCGGCTGGCGGGGTGGTGTACCGATATCCCGTGGCGACGACCGAGGAATGAATCTTGAGCGCGCCGCCGACATCGCCCTCGATGGACACACCCGTCGCATTGGCGCCGAGAGCGGAGATGGCGCCAGCGAGATCGACATTGCCGGAAATCGGGCCCGTCGTGCGGATGGCGGCGCTGTCGTTGCCAGTGACACGGACGGCGCCCAGGCTTTGGAGTTTGCCGTTCAGCGCTGATTCGACCGCAAGTCCGTAGGAGTTGTTGCCCTCGACGGCGATGACGCCCGTGCCCTCGACAAGGATGTTGCCGGTGAAGGGCGAGGCTCCAGTGACCCGTACGCCGTAGCGGCCAGTTCCGGTGGCGAAAGAACCGTCCAGATCGCCGTCGCCGTCCGTGTCCTTGATGTCTGCCGTTTCTTGAGTGTCGTTGACGGTGATCGAGCCACCGACGATCACCGATCCGGTGTTGCCGCCGTTGACCAGAAGACCCGTCGAGCCGTCGGCCGACTTGTCCATCGTGATGGAGCTGCCGCTGTCCAGATCGACCGTGTTGTTGCTGTTCAGGTTCACCGCCGCGCCGGTGGCGACAGCGACGCTGCCGCCGCTGGCGATGCGGATGTTGTCGGCCGCCGTGCCCGTCGCATTGGACGTCTGGATCGGCGTGGTCCGGGCGTTCGAGATGACGATCTCGGCCTGGGATCCGGTGGCGACCATCAAGGGGGCGATCGCCACGGCGGTCGCGAGCAAAATACGCATTCGGTAGAAACCCCTGGTGGTCACGCGTCACGTTACGGGAGACCCCTTAGCAGGGTCCGCGCCAGCGTTCCAAGTTTATCGAATTTGAGGCGAATGCAAGGCCGTGATGGTCCTGAGGCGATCCTGTAAGGCGACCCGCGTTCGCTCGTCGATGCCTCATAGGCCGAATGCGGAGGAAATCGCGACGGCGCGCACTTGAGCTTTGCCGCGCCCGGGTCTACGGGCGTCGAACGGTCCAAAGGCCGCGTCCCGTGGACGCATCCATCGAACCCCTCCGGCGTTCGACAGCCCAGACCAGGCGAGAACACTCCATGAGCATGACAGACCTCGACGTCCAGGAAAGCGAACTCCGACTGATTCCGGGGCTGGATGTGGAAGTCGCCGATACGCTGCGGGCTCTGAAGGCGGCGGCGATGGACGAGCGGCCCCGCTTGGTGGACACCACAATGCTTTATGCACCGCGCTCGGGCGGGGTGAAGCGCTATATCCTGTCCAAGAAGGCGTGGATTGAGGCCAATCGGCCGGGGGTCAGTCACTCGCTGATCGTGCCCGGCGCGCGTCACAAGGCGCGCGCTGACGGCATCGTGCAACTGAGGGCGACCAAGCTGCCGTTCGGCGATGGCTATCGCTGGCCCAGTTCAGTCAAACGCTGGAGCGCCTGGGTTGCGGCTATGAAGCCGTCGATTATCGAGGCCGGAGATCCTTACACGCCCGGGCAAGGGGCTTTGGAGGCCGGTCAGCGAGTCGGATGCCCGGTCGTCGGCTTCTGCCACTCCGATCCGGCGGGCCTCGCGGCGCTGCATTTCGGCGAATGGGCCAAGAAGCCGGTGGAAAAGCGCTGGGCGAAGCTGTTTTCACAGTTTGATCGGGTGGTGTCGCCCAGCCGCTTTATCGCACGGCGCCTGGAAGAGGCGGGTGTGAACAACATCGTCATTCGGCCTCTGGGCGTGGAGATCGACACTTTCCGTCCGGACCGTCGTGACCGGCAGTGGCTGCTGAAACAGCTGGGTTTAGGCGACGACGCGCGCCTGCTGTGCTTCGCCGGTCGTCCGGCCAAGGAAAAGAACGTCGATGTGCTGATCGAAGCGGTGCAGAAGCTGGGCGCCCCCTATCATCTGGTTCTGGTCGGCGCTGGGGCGGGGATGCCCGAGGAAGATCGCGTCATCTCCATGCCCTATGAAAGCGATCCCAAGGCGGTCGCCAAGATCATCGCCAGCTGCGACGCCTTCGTTCACGCCAATGACAAGGAGCCGTTCGGGCTGATCGTGCTGGAGGCCATGGCCTGCGGACGGCCCGTCGTCGGGGTCAACGCGGGCGGGGTCGCCGAAACCGTCGACGAAAGCGTGGGGCAACTGGCCGCCAGCGCGGACGCCGACGATTACGCCCAGGCGGTCGAGGCCCTGTTCACGCGCGACATCGAAGCGATCGGTCGGGCGGCGCGCGAGAAGGCCGTCAGCCAGTTCGCCTGGAACCGCGTCTTCGAAGACCTCTGCATGGTCTATGGCGAGCTGACGGGCGAAGCGGCTTTCGTGAACCCGGATATTGCACTGCCGCTGCACTGAGGCGGCCAGGGCCACGACGCGTTCGAATGGCGCGTTTCCGAAAACGGGAGTGCGCCACTTCTTTTATCGATGTCTTGAAAAGAAGTGGCGCGAGTGACGGGGCTCGAACCCGCGACCTCCGGCGTGACAGGCCGGCACTCTAACCAACTGAGCTACACCCGCGTATCAGGTCGAAACTTTTGAGCTGTTTCGAAAGCTTTTTGGGAAGGCGGTGTGCGCCACTCTTCTATTTCTAGAAAGAGTGGCGCGAGTGACGGGGCTCGAACCCGCGACCTCCGGCGTGACAGGCCGGCACTCTAACCAACTGAGCTACACCCGCGTTTCCCGGCCAAAGCGGCTATGCGCCCCGGCGAGGGGCGTCGTTTAGGCGGGCTGACACATCGCGTCAAGCGACCTTTTCGGAGAAACGCGCCGCTCAACGCGAAGGGGCTGTGGACGGTGCCACCATCGCCGCCTGGGGCGGGCTGTGCGGGCCCGCTACGCCGCCGTCGGCAGGCTCATGGGCCGCCACGGCGGGAGGCGGCGGCTCATAGTGGACGCCGACCCCCGGCCCCAGCGGCAGGTCGAAGGCGACCCAGGCCGCCACCATCGCCAAACCGGCGATCAGGAAGGCCCCGGCGTAGGGCAGCATGGTCGCCATCAAGGAACCGAGGCCGAATCGCGGATCCCAGCGCTGGGCGAAGGTCAGGATAAGCGGGAAGTAGCTCATCAACGGTGTGGCGATGTTGGTGACGGAATCACCCATGCGATAGGCGGCGGTCGTCATCTCCGGTGAAATGCCCAGCAGCATAAACATCGGCACCACGATGGGTGCCAGGGCCGACCATTTGGCCGAGGCCGAGCCGATGAACAAGTCAAAGAAGCACGAGACAAAGACCACGCAGATCAGCAGCAGAGGGGCGGGCAGGGCCAGGGTCTTCAGACCCGCCGCCGCATTGACCGCCAGGATCGGCCCCAGGCCCGACCAGTTGAACATCGCTACGAAATGGGCGGCGAAGAAGGCCAGCACGATATAGGGCGCCAACTGGGCGATGCCGTCGCGCATCATCGTGACCATGTCGCGGTGCGACTGGATCGTGCCGGCTCCTGCGCCATAGGCGCCGCCGGTGATGAAGAAGGTGATGGCGAAGAAGGCGACCAGGGACTTGTAGAGCGGATTGAACTTTTGCTCCGGATCCACCTCGGGATCGACGAACGGCGAGCCCGGTATGAAGGTCAGCAGGGCCCAGAGCGCGATCATTCCCAGAAGCGCCAGACCGGCGAACTTCAGGCCGCGCCTTTCGGCGGCGGTCAGGGGCTGTTTTTCCGAAGCGTTCGGGGCGGCGACCCCCTCTGACGGCTTCCAGACGCCGAGGCGCGGCTCGATCACCCGGTCGGTCAGAAACCAGACGATGGGGGTGAAGACGAAGACGACGCCGACGATGAAGAACCAGTTGCCCGCGATGTTCACGGAATAGGACGGATCGATCAGGCGGGCGGCCGGCTCGGTGATGCCCAGGATCAGGGCGTCGCTGGCGCCGGGAAACAGGTTGCCGGCGTATCCGCCCGACACGGCGGCGAAGCCCGCGGCCAGACCCGCCAGCGGATGGCGGCCCGCAGCGGCGAAGATGACGGCCGCCAGCGGGATGACCACGACATAGGAGGCGTCCGACGCGTGATGGGACACCATGCCGGTGATCACGACGACGGGTGTCAGTATGGAACGCGGGGCGTTCAGCAGGGCGCCGCGAATGGCGGTCGCGAACATCCCGGTGCGTTCGGCGACCGAAGCGCCATAGATAATGGTGATGACGATGCCGAGGGGCGGAAAGTCCGCCAGTGTGCGCGGCATGCCGATGATCAACTGTTCCAGATTCTCGGCCGACAGCAGGCTATTTGCGACCAGTTGATCGCCGGTGACCGGATTGACGGCCGACCAGCCCAGGCCGGCGCCGACCATGCTGAGGACGATCAGACCGCCGATCAGCCACAGGAACAGGAAGACAGGATCGGGCAGCCGATTGCCGATCCGTTCGACAGCGTTCAGGGCGCGGCTGGCTAGGCTCATTCGGATGACTTTCGGTTACGCGATCGGCCCGCCAATAGGCCTTTGCAGCCCTGCGCCGCGCAAGCGTCGGCCCTGCGACATATGGCGCGCAAAGTTGCGAGCCATTCTCAATGAAAATCCAATAGTCGCAGGGGTTTGAACGGCGGCGGTCTTGGGTCTAAGAAGCGCCGAATCCCGCCTCTCCCCGGCGGACGAGGTTCTTCGAATGAACGCATTCCTTCTCGAATATCTTCCGGTCCTGGTCTTCGCCGGCGTAGCCGCCTTCATCGGCATTCTTTTCATCGTGCTGCCGCTGCTGCTGGCGCCGAAAAGCCCCGATAGCGAGAAGCTGTCGGCCTATGAGTGCGGCTTCAACGCCTTCGACGATGCCCGGATGAAGTTCGACATCCGCTTCTATCTGGTGTCGATCCTGTTCATCATCTTCGACCTGGAAGTCGCCTTCCTGTTCCCGTGGGCGGTGTCGATGTTCGATCTGTCGCACGCCGGCATGGTCTTCGCCTTCTGGTCGATGATGGTCTTCCTGGGCGTGCTGACCATCGGCTTCATCTACGAATGGAAGAAGGGAGCCCTGGAATGGGAGTAGTCGCCGCTTCCAAGCCCGCAGGCCTGGTGTCCGCATCGGGCGCGCCCCTGGTTCCGGCCGGCGCCGGCGCGCGTTCGACCGTCGAGGGCTATGATCCCAAGGTCCACGACAAGTTCTTCGAGGCCGTGAACATGGAGCTCGGCGAGCGCGGCTATCTGGTCGCCGCCGCCGACGACGTCATCAACTGGGCCCGCACGGGGTCTCTGATGTGGATGACCTTCGGCCTGGCCTGCTGCGCCGTCGAGATGATCCAGATGTCGATGCCGCGCTTCGACGTCGAGCGCTTCGGCATGGCGCCGCGCGCCAGCCCGCGTCAGTCGGACCTGATGATCGTCGCCGGCACCCTGACCAACAAGATGGCCCCGGCCATCCGCAAGGTCTACGACCAGATGCCCGATCCGCGCTACGTCGTGTCGATGGGCAGCTGCGCCAACGGCGGCGGCTACTACCACTATAGCTACAGCGTCGTGCGCGGTTGCGACCGCGTTGTGCCGGTGGACGTCTATGTGCCCGGCTGCCCGCCGACGGCCGAGGCGCTGCTTTACGGCCTGCTGCAACTGCAGAAGAAGATCCGTCGCACGGGGACCATCGACCGATGACCTCTCTGGCTGTTCAAGCGCAACACGAAGCCGCGCTGACGCCGCTGGGCGCCGAGATGGTCGGCGCCTTGGGCGTCGAGGCTCAGGTGGCGTTCGGCGAACTGACGCTGGTCGCGCCGCGCGAGCAGATCGTCGAGGTGCTGACGACCCTGCGCGATCAATTCGGCTTCCAGCAGCTGCTCGACCTGTGCGGCGTGGACTATCCGGATCGCAAGGAGCGGTTCGAGGTGGTCTATCACCTGCTGTCGATGACGCGGAACGCGCGCCTGCGGGTCAAGGTCTCGACCGACGAGACCCAGCCGGTGCCCTCGGTCATCTCGGCCTATCCGGCCGCCAACTGGTTCGAGCGTGAAGCCTACGACATGTACGGCATGCTGTTCTCTGGCCACCCGGATATGCGTCGCCTGCTGACGGACTATGGCTTCGAAGGCCATCCGCTGCGCAAGGACTTCCCGATGACGGGCTATGTCGAGGTCCGCTACGACGAGGAACAGCGCCGCGTGGTCTATGAGCCGGTCAAGCTGACTCAAGAATTCCGCACCTTCGATTTCCTGTCGCCCTGGGAGGGCGCCGAATACCCCGCGCCGGTTCTGCCCGGCGACGAGAAGGCGGGAGGCCAGGCGTAATGGCTGACGGAAACCCCACCCTGCCGCCGCTAGGCGTCGATGTGTTCGAGGACGACCTCGACACCCGCACCGCCCATGCGCGCGAGATGGAAGACCGCAAGTTCACCATCAACTTCGGTCCGCAACACCCGGCCGCGCACGGCGTGCTGCGCCTGGTGCTGGAGCTGGACGGCGAGATCGTCGAGCGCGTCGATCCGCACATCGGCCTGCTGCACCGCGGCACCGAAAAGCTAATGGAGGCCCGCACCTACCTTCAGAACGTGCCGTATCTGGACCGGTTGGACTACGTCTCGCCGATGAACCAGGAGCACGCCTTCTGCCTGGCGATCGAGAAGCTGCTGGGCATCGAGGTTCCGTACCGGGCGCAGCTGATCCGCGTTCTGTATTCGGAAATCGGCCGCATCCTGTCGCACATGCTGAACGTGACGACCCAGGCCATGGACGTTGGCGCCTTGACGCCGCCGCTCTGGGGCTTTGAGGAACGCGAAAAGCTGATGGTGTTTTACGAGCGCGCTTGCGGCGCCCGTCTGCACGCCAACTACTTCCGTCCCGGCGGAGTCCACCAGGACCTGCCGATGGACCTGATCGACGACATCGGCCGCTGGTGCCACGAGTTCCCGCCGGCGCTGAAGGACATCGAAAGCCTGGTCACCGAAAACCGCATCTTCAAACAGCGCAACGTCGACATCGGCGTGGTGTCCAAACAGCAGGCCCTGGAATGGGGCTTCACCGGCGTGATGCTGCGGGGCTCGAACATCGCCTGGGACCTGCGCAAGTCGCAGCCCTATGAGTGCTATGCCGAGCTCGACTTCGACGTGGTCGTCGGCAAGAACGGCGACTGCTGGGACCGCTATCTGGTGCGCATCGAGGAGATGAAGCAGTCGGTGCGGATCATGGAGCAGTGCATCCACAAGCTGCGCAACTGCCCCGGCGAGCCGGTGATGGTCGAGGACAACAAGATCGTCCCGCCGCGCCGTGGCGAGATGAAGCGCTCGATGGAGTCGCTGATCCACCACTTCAAGCTCTACACTGAAGGCTTCAAGACGCCCGAGGGCGAGGTCTACGCCTCGGTCGAGGCGCCCAAGGGCGAGTTCGGCATCTATCTGGTGTCGGACGGCACCAACAAACCCTATCGCGTGAAGATCTCGGCGCCGGGCTTCCGCTCGCTGCAGGCGATGGATTGGATGAACCGTGGCCACCAGCTGGCCGACGTGTCCGCCATCCTGGGCTCGCTCGACATCGTTTTCGGAGAAGTGGACCGATGAGCGTTCGTCGTCTCGCCAAGGAACAGCCCGCCTCGTTCGCCTTCTCGGCCGATACGACGGCCAAGGCCGAATGGTGGATCAAGAAGTATCCCGAAAGCCGCCGTCAGTCGGCGGTGATCCCGATCCTGTGGCTGGTGCAGAAGCAGGAAGGCTGGGTGTCCGAACCCGCTATCCGCGCGATCGCCGAGCTGCTGGACATGGCCTACATCCGGGTGCTGGAGGTCGCGACCTTCTACACCATGTTCATGCTGGAGCCGGTCGGCAAGACGGCGCTGATCCAGGTGTGCGGCACCACGCCGTGCATGCTGCGCGGCGCCAATGAGCTGATGCGCCTCTGCAAGGAGAAGATCGGTCCCAAGGATCATCTGTCCGCCGACGGTCGCTTCACCTGGCAGGAAGTCGAGTGCCTGGGCGCCTGCTCCAATGCGCCGATGGCCCAGATCAACGACTATTATTTCGAGGACCTGACGCCCGAGACGATCGGCCGGATCATCGACGACTTCGCCGCCGGCAAGACGCCCGAGCCGGGCTCCTACATCGGTCGCACCAATGCGGCGCCGGAGGGGGGGGCCAAGACCCTGCTCGATGCGACGCTGTATGACGGCTCCGCCGCCAAGCCGATCAAGAAGCTGCCGAACAGCGACCCGGCACCGGTCGAGAAGGCCCCGGCCTGATGTCGCCGCCGGATCTGAACACCGAGGAGGGCCGCGCAGCCTACCGCAAGGAACTGCGCAACGTCGGGCGTCCGCTGCGCGCGGGCGGCCTGGCTATGGTCGTCGGCGCGGCCGTTCTGATCCTGATCTCGCGTCAGGGCGCAGTCGGACCGTGGGCGGTCAATCTCTCCTACTTCATGCTGGCGGCGGGCTGGGTGATGGTCATCGCGGCCATCTGGATGCGCACGCGCCACCACAAGCGCCGTCTGGCGGAAGGACTCTGAGGGCCATGGTCGGCATTCTCGAAGACAAGGATCGCATCTTCACCAACCTGTACGGCTTCCACGACTGGACGCTGGACGGGGCGAAGAACCGCGGCGCCTGGAACGCCACCAAGGACATGCTGGACCTTGGGCGCGACTGGATCATCAACAACGTCAAGGCCTCGGGGCTGCGCGGCCGGGGCGGCGCGGGCTTCTCGACCGGCCTGAAATGGTCGTTCATGCCCAAGGAAGTGAAGGATCGTCCTCACTACCTGGTCATCAACGCCGACGAGTCCGAGCCCGCGACCTGCAAGGACCGCGAGATCATGCGTCATGATCCGCACCTGCTGATCGAAGGCGCGCTGATCGCCAGCTTCGCGATGCAGGCGCATGCCTGCTACATCTATCTGCGCGGCGAGTACGTGCTGGAGCGCGAGCGGATGGAAGCCGCCGTCAAGCAGGCCTATGAGGCCAAGCTGATCGGCGACGGCAACGTCCACGGCTGGGACTTCCACGTCTATATCCACCACGGCGCGGGCGCCTACATCTGCGGCGAAGAGACGGCGCTGCTGGAATCGCTGGAAGGCAAGAAGGGGCAACCGCGTCTGAAGCCGCCGTTCCCGGCCGGCGCGGGTCTCTACGGCTGCCCGACTACGGTGAACAACGTCGAGTCGATCGCCGTCGTCGGCACGATCCTGCGTCGCGGCGCCGACTGGTTCGCCAGCTTCGGCCGTCCGAACAACACCGGCACCAAGCTGATGTCCCTGTCGGGCCACGTGAACACCCCCTGCGTGGTCGAAGAGGCCATGTCGATCCCGCTGCGTCAGCTGATTGAGGATCACGGCGGCGGCGTGCGCGGCGGTTGGAGCAATCTGAAGGCCATCATCCCGGGCGGCGCGTCCTGCCCGGTCATTACGCGCGAACAGGCCGAGACGGTCCTGATGGACTTCGATTCCATGCGCGAGGTTCGCTCTTCGCTGGGCACCGCCGGCGTGACGGTGATGGACGAATCCACCGATATTGTGAAGGCCATCGCCCGCATCAGCTACTTTTTCAAGCACGAGAGCTGCGGCCAGTGCACGCCGTGCCGTGAAGGCACCGGCTGGATGTGGCGCGTGCTGGAGCGGATGGCCGTGGGCGAGGCCGATCCGTCGGAAATCGACCTGCTGCTGGACGTCGCCGGACAGGTCGAGGGGCACACCATCTGCGCCCTGGGCGACGCGGCCGCCTGGCCGGTTCAGGGCCTGATCCGTCACTTCCGTCACGAGATCGAAGAGCGGATCGCCAACTATCGCAGCCGCCGCGCGAACTTCGCCGGCCACGCGATCGCGGCGGAGTAGAGATGCGCCTCGCCGTCGCCCTGTTGCTGACGCTTCCGATGCTCGCCGCTTGCGGCGAGCGGGAAAAGGCTGCGCCTGAAGCGTCGACCGCGCCCGCGACGGCCGCTCCCGCTGAAGTAGCGCCTGTCGCGACGGCGGCGGCTCCGGCGAACCTCGAAGCGGCTTGCCGCGATGTGGTGAACCGCATGTATGGCCAGGAAGGCGACGCGGTCGTCTTCACCGCCACCGGCGAACGCACGGCCCAGGTGTCGTGGCGCGCGCCGGTCGATGGCGGCAGGCTGGAATTCGAATGCCGGGCGGAAGCCGACGGTGCGGGCCTGTTCCGCGACGGTCAGCGGATGTCCGTGGATGTACAAATGGCGGCTCCCGCCGCCAAGCAAGAGGCCCGCTGATGCCTATCGCCAAGGTCAACGGCGTCGAAACCGAGTTCGAGCCCGGCATGACCGTGCTCCAGGTCGCCGAACGCGCCGGACAAGAGATTCCGCGCTTCTGCTATCACGAGCGCCTGTCCATCGCCGGCAACTGCCGCATGTGCCTGGTCGAGGTGAAGCCTGGACCGCCGAAGCCGCAGGCTTCGTGCGCGCTTCCGGCCGCCGACGGCCAGGAAATCTTCACCGACACGCCGATGGTCAAGAAGGCCCGCGAAGGGGTGATGGAGTTCCTGCTCATCAACCACCCGCTGGATTGCCCGATCTGCGACCAGGGCGGCGAGTGCGACCTGCAGGACCAGTCGGTCGGCTACGGCCGCGACGGCTCGCGCTATTCGGAGAACAAGCGCGCGGTCGAAGAAAAGGCGATGGGTCCAACCATCAAGACCTTCATGACGCGCTGCATTCAGTGCACGCGCTGCGTCCGCTTCATCACCGAAGTCGCGGGCGTGCCGGATATCGGCATGATCTCGCGCGGCGAGGACGCCGAGATCACGACCTATCTGGAAAAGTCGGTCGCCTCGGAACTGTCGGGCAACGTCAACGACCTGTGCCCGGTCGGCGCCCTGACGCACCGTCCGTGGCAGTACCACTATCGTCCGTGGGAACTGAAGAAGACCGAGACCATCGACGTCATGGACGCCCTGGGCTCGAACATCCGCGCCGACTACCGAGGGTCCGAGGTCATGCGCGTGCTGCCGCGCGTCAATGAGGGCATCAACGAGGAGTGGCTGTCGGACAAGAGCCGCTACGTCGTCGACGGCCTGACCGCGCGTCGTCTGGACCGTCCGTGGATCCGTGAGAATGGCAAGCTGCGCGCCGCCTCGTGGAACGAGGCGCTGGACGCCGTCGCCGCCAAGCTCAAGGCCGCACCGGCCGACCGCATCGGCGTGATCGCCGGCGATCTGCAGGACGCCGAGTCGATGAAGGCGACGCTGGATCTGTTCCGCGCGCTCGGCTCGAACAATACCGACTGCCGCCAGGACGGCGCCGCCGTGGGCTACGGCCCGCGCGAGGGATGGCTTTTCAACTCCGGCCTGGAAGGCATTGAAAAGGCTGACGCCGTTCTGATCGTCGGCGCTAACCCGCGCACCGAGGCGCCGCTGCTGAACGCCCGCCTTCGCAAGGCCTGGCTGAAGGGCGACATGGAGATCGGTCTGATCGGCGAACAGGCTGACCTGACGTTCGACTACGCCTATCTGGGCGCAGGTACGCAGACCCTGGCCAAGCTGCCGAAGTCGGCGCTGGACTTCCTGACCAAGGCCGAGCGTCCGGCGATCATCGTCGGCTCCGGCGCGCTGGGCGGGGAGGGCGGTCCGGCCGTCCTGAACGCACTCGGCGCCCTGGCCAAGAAGGTCGGCGTGGTCGCTGACGGCTGGAACGGCTTCAACGTCCTGCATCACGCGGCGTCGCGCGTCGCCGGTCTGGACATGGGCTTCGTGCCGGCTGACGGTGGCCTGACCGTCGCGGAAATGCTGAAGCCGGATGCGCTGGACGTTCTGTTCCTGTTGGGCGCCGACGAGGTCAATCCGACCGGTTCGAACGCCTTCCGCGTCTATCTGGGCAGCCATGGCGACCGCGGCGCGCACGGCGCGGACGTGATCCTGCCGGGTGCGGCCTATACCGAGAAGGCCGGCCTGTACGTCAACACCGAGGGCCGGGTGCAGATGGCCGAACGCGTCGTCTTCCCCAAGGGCGAAGCCAAGGAAGACTGGGCCATCATCCGCGCCCTGTCGGCGCGCGTCGACAAGACCCTGCCTTATGACACGCTGGAGCAACTGCGCGCCAAGCTGATGGGCGATCATCCGACCTTCGGCCGGATCGACTATCTGCCCGCGCCGGCGGCGTTCGACGTGGCGGCCCTGGGCGCCAAGGGCGATCTGGACGACCGGGCCTTCGTGTCGGCGGTGACCGACCCGTATCTTTCCAATCCGATAGCGCGCGCCAGCGCGACGATGGCCGAGCTGTCCGCCCTGCGGACCCAGCCGGTCGCAATGGCGGCGGAGTAAGCCATGGACCCCGTTTCCTTCTGGGCCACGCCTCTGGGCTGGACGCTGATCACGGTCGGCCAGGTCCTGCTGATCACGGTCGGCGTGCTGATCGCCGTCGCCTTCCTGCTGCTCGCCGACCGCAAGGTCTGGGCCGGCGTGCAGATGCGCAAGGGTCCGAACGTCGTCGGCCCCTTTGGTCTGCTTCAATCCTTCGCCGACATGATCAAGTTCGTGCTGAAGGAGGTCGTGATTCCGGCCGGCGCCGACAAGGCGGTCTTCATCATCGCCCCGATCATCACCGTGATCCTGGCCTTCATGGCCTGGGCGGTCATTCCGTTCGCGCCCGGTTGGGTCGTGTCGGACCTGAACGTCGGCATCCTGTATATCTTCGCCGTGTCGTCGCTGGGCGTTTACGGCATCATCATGGGCGGCTGGGCTTCGAACTCGAAGTATCCGTTCCTGGGTTCGCTGCGTTCCGCGGCGCAGATGGTGTCCTATGAAGTCTCGCTGGGCCTGATCATCATCAATGTGATCCTGCTGGCCGGCACCATGAACCTGTCGGCGATCGTCGACAGCCAGAAGGGCATGTTCTGGAACTGGTACGGCTTCGGCGGCGGCGCTGACACCTGGCCGCTGGTCGTGATCCTGTTCCCGATGTCGATCATCTTCTTCATCTCGGCCCTGGCCGAGACCAACCGCCCGCCGTTCGACCTGCCCGAGGCCGAGTCCGAACTGGTCGCCGGTTATCAGGTCGAATACAGCTCGACGCCGTATCTGCTGTTCATGATGGGCGAGTACGTCAACATCGTCTTCATGTCAGCGATGATCAGCCTGCTGTTCTTCGGCGGCTGGAATCCCGGCGTGCCGCAGGCCTGGATGGATGGGCTGCCGGCCTGGATCGCCTATACGATCTATCTGCTGACCTTCATGGCCAAGACGGTCTTCTGGTTCATCATGATCTCGATGGTGAAGGCCTTCGTGCCGCGCTATCGCTATGACCAGCTGATGCGTCTGGGCTGGAAAATCTTCCTGCCGACATCGCTGGTCGCGGTCGTGATCGTATCGGCCTGGCGCGTCTTCGTGGTGGGGTCGTGATGCGCGGCCTCATCATCGGCCTCGGTCTTGTGACGATGACCGCAGCCTGCGCGCCCGACGCGTCGCGCATGCCCGAGTCGAGCTATCAATGGCAGCAACGCCAGGACCGCATCGAACAGGACTGGCGCGCCAGCCAGGCTACCTCCAAGACGACGCCCGCCCCCAAGGATAAGCCCTGATGTTCACCCGTATCGTCCAGGCGACCAAGGGCGCGATGATGCTGGACGTCATCGGCGCCATCGGTCTGTCGCTGAAATATATGGCCCGTCCCAAGATGACGGTGAACTATCCGTTCGAGCGCAATCCGCAGTCGCCGCGCTTCCGCGGCGAGCACGCGCTGCGTCGCTATGCGAACGGCGAGGAACGCTGCATCGCCTGCAAGCTGTGCGAAGCCATCTGCCCCGCCCAGGCCATCACCATCGAGGCCGAGCCGCGCGCCGACGGCAGCCGCCGCACGACCCGCTATGACATCGACATGGTCAAATGCATCTACTGCGGCCTGTGCCAGGAGGCCTGCCCGGTGGACGCCATCGTTGAAGGCCCGAACTCGGAGTTCGCCGTCGAGACGCGCGAAGAGCTGCTCTACGACAAGCAACGCCTGCTCGATAACGGCGACCGCTGGGAACGGCAGATCGCCAAGAATCTGGAACTCGACGCGCCTTACCGCTAAGGCGCATCTCGCTAAACGGGTCGGCGATTCCTGAACGGGGTCGCGGCCGATACGAAAGGGGCTTCGTCCCGACATGCTGCAAGGCATAGCCTTCTATCTGCTGGCGGCGGTCGCCACGGTTTCCGGCCTTCTGGTCGTTACCGCGCGCAACCCGGTGCACAGCGTGCTGTGGTTGATCCTGGCCTTCTTCTCGTCGGCGGGTCTGTTCGTCCTGCTGGGCGCCGAGTTCCTGGCGATGCTGCTGGTCGTCGTCTATGTGGGCGCGGTCGCGGTGCTGTTCCTGTTCGTCGTCATGATGCTGGACGTGGACTTCCTGAAGCTGCGCGAAGGGTACGCGCGCTATCTGCCGCTGGGCGCCATCATCGCCGCCGTGCTGCTGGTGGAGATGATCATCGTCTCGGTCGCCGTGGTTCAGGGCGGGGCCGCTGCGGGCCTGCCGGCGCCGGGCGCGCCGGACGCCAGCGTGACGAACGTCGAGGCCATCGGCCGCGTGCTCTACACGGACTATGTCTACTTCTTCCAGGCGGCCGGGATCGTGCTGCTGATCGCGATGATCGGCGCAATCACCCTGACGCTGCGCCACAAGCCGCACATCAAACGCCAGAACCCCGGCGACCAGGTGAACCGTGACCGTCGCAAGTCGGTCGAGATCAAGTCCGCCGCCACGGGCGAAGGCGTCAGCGCCGAGGAGCTTCTCTGATGATCGGTCTGACCCACTATCTGACGGTCGCTGCGATCTTGTTCACCATCGGGGTGTTCGGCATCTTCGTGAACCGCAAGAACGTCATCATCATCCTGATGTCGATCGAGCTGATCTTGCTCGCTGTGAACATCAACTTCGTCGCCTTCTCGGCCTATCTGAACGAGATCAGCGGGCAGATCATGGCGATGTTCGTCCTGACCGTCGCCGCGGCCGAGGCCGCCGTCGGCCTGGCGATCCTGGTGACCTTCTTCCGTAACCGCGGCGACATCGCCGTGGACGACGCCTCCGTGATGAAGGGCTGAGCGTGACCTTCCATACCCTCGTCATTCTCGGGATCTTCGCGCCGCTGCTGGGCGCGGCCATCGCCGGCTTCTTCGGACGCCGGATTGGCAACATCCCGTCGCAGGCCGTCACGACCGGCCTGCTGTTCTTCTCGTGCGCCGTCGCCTGGACGGTGTTCGGCCAATGGACCTGGGGCCATATGGAGCCCTTCACCATTCGCCTGGCGCCCTTCATCAACGTGGGCGACTTCCAGTCGGCGTGGTCGATCCGCATCGACGCCCTGTCGGCGACCATGCTGATCGTAGTCACCAGCGTGTCGTCGCTGGTTCACCTGTACTCCTGGGGCTACATGGCCGAGGACGACAGCCGGCCGCGCTTCTTCGCCTATCTGTCGCTGTTCACCTTCATGATGCTGGCGCTGGTGACGGCGGCCGACTTCATGCAGATCTTCTTCGGCTGGGAAGGCGTGGGCCTGGCGTCCTATCTGCTGATCGGCTTCTGGTTCAAGAAGCCGACGGCCAGCGCCGCCGCCATCAAGGCCTTCGTCGTCAACCGCGTCGGCGACTTCGGTTTCGTGCTGGGGATCATGACGATCTTCTGGATGTACGGCACCATCAACTTCGCCGAACTGTTCCCGCTGATCGCCACCAAGGCCGGCACGACGTGGGAGTTCCTGGGCGTCCAGTGGTCCGCGCTGGATCTGGCCGGCTTCCTGCTGTTCATCGGCGCCATGGGCAAGTCGGCCCAGTTCTTCCTGCACACCTGGTTGCCGGACGCGATGGAAGGCCCGACCCCGGTGTCGGCGCTCATCCACGCCGCGACCATGGTCACCGCCGGCGTCTATATGGTCTGCCTGCTGAGCCCCATCTATGAATATGCGCCGGGCGCGTCGCAGATCATCGCCATCATCGGCGCCATCACGGCCCTCTTCGCCGCCACGGTCGGCCTGACCCAGAACGACATCAAGCGGGTCATCGCCTATTCGACCTGTTCGCAGCTGGGCTACATGTTCTTCGCGGCGGGCGTCGGCGCCTATCAGGCGGCCATGTTCCACCTGTTCACGCACGCCTTCTTCAAGGCCCTGCTGTTCCTGGGCGCCGGCTCGGTGATCCACGGCATGCACCACGAGCAGGACATGCGGAAGATGGGCGGGCTGTGGAAGCTGCTGCCGGTCACATATGCAGTGATGACCATCGGCACCATCGCCATCACCGGCCTGGGCATCCCCGGCGTCGGCGGCTTCGCCGGCTTCTACTCCAAGGATTCGATCATCGAGAGCGCCTATGCCTCGGCGGCCTCGGGTCACTCGGCCATCGGCCTGTTCGCCTTCTTCGTCGGCATCATCGCCGCCGGTCTGACGGCCTACTATTCGTGGCGCCTGGTCTTCATGACCTTCCACAACAAGCCGGTGTGGAAGGAAGAGGGCGACGCCCATCATGCTGACGACCACGCTTCCCACGCCCAGCTCGAGACCCATTCCGAGCCGGTCGGCGATCATCACGACGACCATGCGCATGACGACCACGGTCATCATGGTCCGCTGAAGCCGCATGAGAGCCCGCTCGTCATGCTGATCCCGCTGATCCTGCTGTCGGTCGGCGCCGTCGCGGCCGGCTTCGTCTTCGCGCCGCATTTCATCGGCCACCACGAGGGCGAGTTCTGGCGCGGCGCGATCTTCACCGGCTCGAACAACCACGTCCTGCACGAAAGCCACGACGTTCCGACCTGGGTGAAATGGTCGCCGCTGATCCTGACGCTGATCGGCACCGCCTTCGCCTATTGGATCTACGTCGCTCGCGAGGGCATGGGTCGTCGCATGGCCGAGCGGAACGGCGTCATCTACCGCTTCCTCTACAACAAGTGGTATTTCGATGAGCTATACGACTTCGTCTTCGTGCGCGGCTTCCGCGCCATCGGGAACTTCTTCTGGAAGATCTGCGACGTGAAGATCATCGACGGTCTGGGCCCGAACGGCGCCGCCTGGGTGTCGCTGAAATCCGCCGCTCGACTGGGCAAGATCCAGTCCGGCTATGTCTATCACTACGCCTTCGTGATGCTGCTCGGGGTGGCCGGTCTGCTCACCTTCGCCATCCTCGCGTGGGGAGCCTGATCTCGTGCCCTACATCCTGAGCCTCGTTACATTCCTGCCCCTGGTCGGGGCCTTGGCGATCTTCGCCGCCCGGCTGACGTCAAAGTCGGCCGATGCGGCCGGGCCGGCCGCGCGCTGGATCGCGCTGATCACCACCCTGGTCACCCTGGCGGTGTCGGTCGTGCTGGTCGCCGGCTTCGATCCCGCTAACACCGGCTATCAGTTCGTCGAGATGGTCCCGTGGTTCGCGGGCGCCAGCTATCATCTGGGCGTCGACGGGATTTCGATCCTGTTCGTGCTGCTGACAGCCTTCCTGATGCCGATCTGCATCCTGGCCAGCTGGAAGTCGGTCGAGACGCGCGTCGTCGAATATATGATCGCCTTCCTGGTGCTGGAGACGCTGGTCATCGGGGTATTCACCTCGCTGGACCTGTTCCTCTTCTACATCTTCTTCGAAGGCACCCTGGTCCCGATGTTCCTGATCATCGGCATCTGGGGCGGTCAGAACCGCATCTATGCGGCCTACAAGTTCTTCCTCTACACCCTGCTGGGGTCCGTTCTGATGCTGCTGGCCATGCTGTGGATGGCGCATGAGGCGGGCACCACCAGCATTCCTGAGCTGAAGCGTTTCGCCTTCGATCCCACCGTCCAGCCGATCCTTTGGCTGGCCTTCTTCGCCTCGTTCGCGGTCAAGATGCCGATGTGGCCGGTTCACACCTGGCTTCCCGACGCCCACGTTCAGGCGCCGACGGCCGGTTCGGTCATCCTGGCCGGCATTCTGCTGAAGCTGGGCGGCTACGGCTTCATCCTGTTCAACGTGCCGA
Organism: Brevundimonas sp. MEB006b; assembly: GCF_030209705.1. NCBI lineage: Bacteria > Pseudomonadati > Pseudomonadota > Alphaproteobacteria > Caulobacterales > Caulobacteraceae > Brevundimonas > Brevundimonas sp. MEB006b. The sequence goes on along the minus strand of NZ_JARVRL010000005.1, from coordinate 436,257 downwards.
TGTTCCCGATGGCGTCGGAGATGTTCCGGCCGCTGGTCTTCACCCTGTCGGTGATCGCCATCGTCTATACGTCGCTGGTCGCCTGGCGTCAGACGGACATCAAGAAGCTGATCGCCTATTCGTCCGTGGCCCACATGGGCTTTGTGACCCTGGGCATCTTCGCCGGCAACGACATCGGTATGCAGGGCGCCATCTTCCAGATGATCAGCCACGGCCTGATCTCGGGCGCGTTGTTCCTGTGCGTCGGCGTCGTCTATGACCGGATGCACACCCGCGAGATCGCCTTCTATGGCGGCCTGACGTCCAAGATGCCGTGGTACGCCGCCATCTTCCTGATGTTCACCATGGCCAACGTCGGCCTGCCGGGCACCTCGGGCTTCATCGGCGAAGTTCTGACCATGACGGGGGCCTACAACGCCTCGACCTGGGCGGCGCTGGTCGCGGCCTCGGGCGTCATCTTCTCGGCGGTCTACGCCTTGACCCTGTACCGCGCGGTCATGTTCGGCGAGATCACTAATCCGAAGCTTGAGACCATCACCGACATCGACAAGCGCGAACTGCTGCTGTTCGTGCCCCTCATCGTCGGCACCATCTGGCTGGGGGTCCATCCGGCCTCCGTCCTCGATTACACCGGGCCTGCTGTCGAGGCCCTGACCAGCGCGTATCGCGCCGCGATCGGCGGGTGAGACTTACAGATGCCTGATCTATCCTCCGCCCTGCATCTCGCCGCCTCGGAAGTCACCCTCGCGGTCGGCGCCCTGGTCCTGCTGATGGTCGGCGCCTTCATCGGCGACAAGAGCGCCCGTCTGGTTTCGATCCTGTCGGTCCTGCTGCTGATCGCCGCATCGGTCATCTCGATCGTCGGACCTTGGGGCGTCGCCTTCAACGGTGCCTATGTCGCCGATCCTCTGGCCATCTACGCCAAGAGCCTGATCTATCTGTCGGCGGCCGTTGCGGTCGTGCTGGGCGACGGTTGGATGAAGCGCACGCGCATCGCCAAGTTCGAATATCCGGTCCTGATCGTGCTGGCCTCGGCCGGCATGGGGATGATGGCGTCCTCGGGCGACCTGATCTCCATGTACGTCGGGATCGAGCTGCACTCGCTGGCCCTGTATGTTCTGGCCGCCTTCCACCGCAACGACGTCAAGGCGTCGGAAGCGGGCCTGAAGTATTTCGTTCTGGGCGCGCTGTCGTCGGGCCTGCTGCTGTATGGCGCCAGCCTGATCTACGGCTTCGCCGGCTCGATGCGGTTCGAGGACATCGCCGCCGTCGCCGCCGACAATCCCGGCCCGGGTCTGGTCTTCGGCCTGGTCTTCCTGATCTGCGGCCTGGCGTTCAAGGTTTCGGCCGCGCCGTTCCACATGTGGACGCCCGACGTCTATGAGGGCGCGCCGACGCCGGTCGTGGCCCTGTTCGCCACGGCGCCCAAGGTGGCGGCCATGGTGCTGATCGCTCGCGCGCTGGAAAACGGTTTCGGCGACGCCCACGCCCAGTGGTCGCAGGTCCTGATCGCCATCTCGCTGATCAGCTTCGTCGTCGGCGCCTTCGGCGGTCTGGCGCAGAAGGACATCCAGCGCCTGCTGGCCTATTCCTCGATCGCCAACATCGGTTACGCCCTGCTGGGCATCGCGGCAGGCACGGCCGAGGGCCTGCAGGCCATGCTGATGTTCATGACGCTGTATGTCATCGATCAACTGGGCTTCTTCGCCATCCTGCTCAGCCTGTCCAAGTCGGGCCGTCCGATCCGCCGCATCGCTGATCTGGCTGGCTTGAAGAAGGATCGGCCGCTGACGGCCGTGGCCCTGACCATCCTGTCGCTGTCGGTCCTGGGCATGCCGCCGTTCTCGGGCTTCTGGGGCAAATACTATGTGTTCGGCGCCGCCGCCGATGCAGGTCTGTGGCCCGTCGCGGCCGCCGGTCTGGTCGCCTCGGTCGTCGCCGCCTTCTACTATCTGCGCATCCTCAAGCTGATGTGGTTCGATGCGCCGGTCGATGACATCGCCACCGACGCCGCGCCGGTCGAGGCCAAGTGGATCGGCTGGGCCTGCGCCGCCTTCGCCTTCCCGTTGGTGATCGTCGGTCTGACCTGGCTGGAGCCGCTGACCAAGGCTGCGAGCGCCGGCTTCGGGAACGGGTAGGGCGTTGGCGCCCGTCCCACTGGTCATCCTCGACGAGATCGACTCGACCAACGCCGAGGCGCGCCGCCTCGCCGAGGCCGGAGAGGCGGGCCCGCGCTGGATCGTGGCGCGCCGCCAGACCGCCGGTCGCGGTCGGCGGGGTCGCAAGTGGGACACCGATCAAGGCAATCTGGCCGCCACCCTTCTGATCACCACGCCCAAGTCGGCGGCGGAGGCGGCCCAGGCCACCTTCATCGCCGCCCTGGCGGTCGCGGACCTGCTGGACGTCTTCGTCTCGCCCGCGCTCGTTTCGATCAAATGGCCCAACGACGTCCTGCTGGACGGGGTCAAGGTGTCGGGCATTCTGGTCGAATCCGGCCGGTATGCGAACGGCGACCTGTGGCTTGCGGTCGGGATCGGCGTGAATCTGGCCCATGCGCCCGAGGGCACCGAGCGGGGGGCGACCTCGGTTGCCGAACGTCTGCGCGCCGACCTGGCCTACGTCCCGCCGATCGAGGCCGCCGCCGAAATCCTGGCCGAGACCTTCGCGGTCTGGTGGGGGCGCTGGCAGACGATGGGCTTCGAGCCCGTGCTCGACGCCTGGACCAGCCGCCTGACAGGGCTGAATGGACCGTGTGTCGCGCGTCTGGACAATGAGACGCTTGAAGGCCTGGCGGAGGGCGTGGAGCCGGACGGCGCCCTGCGCCTGCGCCTTGCCGACGGCTCCGTGCGTTTGATTTCCGCCGGCGATGTCTTCTTCGGGAAAGCCGCCTGATGCTTCTCGCCATCGAGCAGGGCAACACCAATACGCTGTTCGCGGTCCACGACGGCACGGACTGGATCGCCCAATGGCGCGCCGCGACCGAGGCCAGCCGCACGGCCGACGAATACGCCGTCTGGCTGAACCAGCTGATGGTGATGAAGGGGTTGGCCTTCGGGGCGCTGAGCGGCTGCATCATCTCCAGCGTCGTGCCCCAATCGATCTTCAACCTGCGCAACCTGGCGCGGCGCTATCTGAACATCGAACCGCTGGTCATCGGCGAGAACGCCGAGCTGGGCATCGAGGTGCGGATCGCCAAGCCCAGCGAGGCGGGCGCCGACCGTCTGGTGAATGCTGTGGGCGCCTCGCTGATGTATCCCGGCGACCTTCTGCTGATCGACAGCGGCACGGCGACGACCTTCGACATCGTCTCGGGCGACGGCGCCTTCGAGGGCGGTCTGATCGCGCCCGGCATCAATCTGTCGCTTCAGGCGCTGCACGAGGCGGCGGCCAAACTGCCGCGCATCGCCATTCAGAAACCCGAGAACGTCATCGGCAAGGGCACGGTCGAGGCCATGCAGTCCGGCGTTTTCTGGGGCTATATCTCGTTGATCGAAGGCCTGGTCGGGCGCATCAAGGCGGAGTGGGGCAAGCCCATGACCGTCGTCGGCACCGGCGGGGTCGCCAGCCTGTTCGAAGGCGCGACCGACAGCATCGATCACTTCGATCCCGACCTGACTATTCGCGGCCTCCTCGAAATCTGGCGTCGTAACGCCCATTTGACTGATTGAATGAAAAAGCAAACCCAAGACGAACTCGTTTTCCTGCCGCTGGGCGGCTCGGACGAGGTCGGTATGAACCTGAACGCCTATGGCTTCGGCCCAGAGGCGAACCGTGAATGGCTGATCGTCGATGTCGGCGTCACCTTCGGTGACCTGTCTACGCCCGGCGTGGATGTGATCGTGCCCGATCCCACCTTCCTGGAGGGTGAGAATATCAAGGGCATCGTGCTGACCCACGCGCACGAAGATCACATCGGCGCCCTGGGCTGGCTGTGGCCGCGCATCAAGGCGCCGATCTACGCCACGCCCTTCACCGCCTATCTGATCCGCGACAAGCTGCGCGAGCGCGGCATTCTGGACGAGGTCGAACTGATCGAGGTGCCGCTGGGCGGGACCGTCGATATCGGCACCTTCGGCGTGACCTTCGTCAACATGACCCACTCGATCGCCGAGCCCAGCGGCCTGGCCATCGATACGCCGCTGGGAATGGTGTTCCACACCGGCGACTGGAAGATCGACGACCAGCCGGTGATCGGGACCAAGACCGACGCCCCCGTCATCCGCGCCCTGGGCGACGAAGGCGTGCTGGCCATGGTCTGCGATTCGACCAATGTCTTCGTGCCGGGCGTCGCCGGGTCCGAGGGCGATGTCGCCGTCGCCATCTCCAAGCTGATCGCCAGCCTGAAGGGGCGCGTCGCCGTCGGCTGCTTCGCCTCCAACGTCGCCCGGATGGACAGCGTGATCCGCGCCGCGGAGGCCTGCGGGCGTCGCGTGGCCCTGGCCGGCCGGTCGATGCACCGAATCACGGCGGCGGCCAAGCACGTCGGCATGCTGAAGGACGTGAAGCCCTTCCTGTCGGACGAGGAGGCCCGCGTCTGGCCCGCCGATCAGATCCTGTATCTGTGCACCGGCAGCCAGGGTGAGGCGAGGGCGGCCCTGTCGCGCGTCGCTGACGGCACCCATCCGGTCGTGAAATTGGGTCTGGGCGACCACTGCATCTTCTCGTCGCGCCAGATCCCCGGCAACGAACTGGCGATCGGCAATCTGCAAGACCGCCTCGCGGATCGCGGTGTGCGTCTCTACACCGAGAAGGATCACCCCGGCATCCACGTCTCGGGCCACCCCTGCCGTGACGAGCTGAAGCAGATGTACGAATGGGCCCGGCCGCAGATTGCGGTGCCGACCCACGGCGTGCGCCGCTTCCTGCTGGAACACGCCAACCTGGCCAAGGACATGGGCGTTCCCGAAACGGTGACGCCGCGCAACGGCGACATGGTCCGCCTGGCCCCTGGCCCAGCCAAGATCATCGACGAGGTGCCGAACGGCCGCCTCTATGTCGACGGCGGCATGCTGGTGACCGAGCAAGGCGAGGCCCTGAAGGAGCGTCGTCACGCCTCGACCAACGGCGTGCTGATCGTCAGCTTTGCTTTGGACAAGCGCGGTCGCATCGCCAGCGACATCGACATCCGCAGCGTCGGCCTGCCCGGCGATACCGCCACGCCGCTCGGCGATGCGCTGGACAAGCTGGCCGAACGCGTCGAACAGGTGGTCAAGGGCCTGAAGGGCGATGCTCTGGACGATGAAATGGTCATCGAACAGGCCGTCGCCCGCGTGCTGAAAAAGGCCAGCCAACAGATCTGGGATCGTCGTCCCATCGTCGAGACGGTCGTCCTGCGCGTCTGATGCAACCTTGACCGTTCGGGCGCATTTGTCGTGCGCTTGAACGGTCGGGGAAACGCATGTCGAAAAAGCCTGCCCGTGCGCGCCGCCTGCTGGAGCGGATTCGGCACGCCCGTCATCCGCTGCGCGGTTGGCGGCGGTGGGCGGTGATTGCAGGGCAGGGGCTGGTCGGCTTCGTGGCCCTGTTCGCCGTCGTCAATCTGGTGCTCAGCCTGTCGACGTTCCGGGGCGAAGACCCCCTGGCGCGGACGGTTCACGAACTGCGCGTGCTGTGGTTCAGCCCGCCCGACGGCCAACCGATGTCGCCGACCGCCTTTCCGACCGTCTATGGTCGCGATCTGGGACCAGCGCCCGACACCGCCGCCATCCATGCCTATCTGGAGCGCGAGGCGGATGACGGCGTCTTTCTGCTCGACCACGTCATGGTCGATCGTATCCTGAAGCTGAACGGTCGGATCGATGCGCGCAGCGTGCCGTCGGGCGTCTATGTCGGTGCCCATGCCTTGGGACCGGACGGGATGCCGCTGGTGCCGGTGACCAAGTTCATGGCGCAATATCTGCTGTTTCCGCGCCATGCCTATATTCTGGTGGTGCCTGAGAACGGACCGGCCATCGCCTTCTCCGCCAGTCAGAACGCCAAGTTCGGCATCGACATTCATCCCGAACGCCTGTCGGCCGAGATCGCGCCGTTCGATCCGAACGCCTATGACTTCCCCAGTTCGGGCGAGGCGCTGCACGAGATGACGCGCATCACCAATGAGCCGGCGCGCGTCGCGACGGCCGTCGAAACGTTGAAGGGCGCCCAGGCGCGTCTGGCGCAGGAGGGTCTGACCTACGGCCTTCTGGCGCCCAACTCGAACACGGCGGTCGGCTGCGTGCTGCAAGGCGCCGGGGCGATCACGCAGCAGGCGCGCTCTTCGATCCTTCTGGCGCTGAGGGCGCCGGGGTTTGGCGCATCGTGCGAATAGCGGTCGCGCCGACGGCCTCAACTCGGATATATCCACGCCGATGACCGAGCGACTCTTCCTGCTGAACCCCGACTGGCACGATGACCAGGGCGGTCCGTGGTTCTGCCCGCCCGGGGCCTATATCGAGGGTGTCCTGGCCTTCTATCCTCAGCTTCGCGATGCGCTCGACGTCGTCTATCTGGACCATCCGCGCCCGCGCCAGCCTGTCATCGACCAGGTCGGCCAGGCCCATCAGAGCTGCCCCATCCTGATCCTGGACGGCGAGCTGGATTGGCCCGAGGCCGAGGTCAGCGAAACGACCGGCCGGCGGTTTCTTCAGGATCACGCCATCGCTCCCTATCTGGCGGCCCGCTACGGCGTCGGCCGGCCCCATCCCTAGAGGTCCGTCATGCCCATCGGCGTCTTCACCATGGTCGGCATCTACATCATCGCCTGGTGGACGGTGCTGTTCGCCGTGCTGCCGCTGGGCACGGCCAGCGAGACGCACGAGCCGCCGACCGACGGCTCTCAATGGGGCGCGCCCAAGACGCCCAATCTGAAGAAGAAGTTCCTGACGACCACCTGGGTCTCGGCCTTGGTCTGGGTGTTCGTGATGGTGCTGATCTTCACGGGCTGGCTGCCCCTGCCGAACTTCGCCAGCGGCCCGGCTGTCTAAAAGACGCATCGGCCTAGCTTTCGCCCCGTCCGAGCGGCTAAAGCCTTGTTCCGTCTCTACGCCTAGGATTCCCGACCATGCGCCTGTCGCGCTTTTTCCTGCCCACGCTGAAGGAAGCTCCTTCGGACGCCCAGATCGTTTCGCACCAGCTGATGCTGCGCGCGGGCATGATCAAGCAGGAGGCCGCCGGCATCTACGCCTGGCTGCCGCTGGGTCTGAAGGTACTGCGCAAGATCGAGCAGATCGTGCGCGAGGAGCAGACGCGGGCAGGGGCCGTCGAACTGCTGATGCCGACGCTGCAATTGGCTGATCTGTGGCGCGAGAGCGGCCGCTATGACGCCTACGGCCCCGAGATGCTGCGGATCACCGACCGGCATGAGCGCGAGCTGCTGTACGGACCGACCAACGAGGAGATGATCACCGACATCTTCCGGGCCTATGTGAAGTCCTACAAGTCGCTGCCGCTGAACCTGTTTCACATCCAGTGGAAGTTCCGCGACGAGCGCCGTCCGCGCTTTGGCGTGATGCGAGGGCGCGAGTTCCTGATGAAGGACGCCTATTCGTTCGACGTGGACGAGGCTGCAGCCCGCGTCGCCTACAACCGCATGTTCGTCGCCTATCTGAACACCTTTGCCCGCATGGGCCTGAAGGCCGTGCCGATGCGCGCCGACACCGGCCCCATCGGCGGCGATCTGAGCCACGAGTTCATCGTCCTGGCCGAAACCGGCGAGAGCGAGGTCTTCTGCGACCGCAAGCTGGTCGAGATGCCTGCGCCTGGCGACGACTTCAGCCCCGAAGCCGTCCAGGCCGTCTTCGACGAACGCACCGCCCTCTACGCCGCCACCGAAGAGATGCACGATCCGTCGCAGTTCGAGGCCAAGACCGCCGAGGGCGACCGCCTGTCGGCGCGCGGCATCGAGGTCGGCCACATCTTCTACTTCGGGACCAAATACTCCGCCCCGATGAAGGCCAAGGTCGCCGGGCCCGACGGTCAGGACGCCGAGGTTCACATGGGCAGCTATGGCGTCGGCGTGTCGCGCCTGCTGGGCGCCATCATCGAAGCGAGCCACGACGTCGGCGGCATTATCTGGCCCGATGCGGTCGCGCCGTTCGACGTGGTCGTGATCAATCTGCGAGCCAACGATGAGGCTGTCTCGGCCGCCTGCGAGGACGCGGTGGCCCAGCTTGAAAAGCTCGGCAAGGACGTCCTCTACGACGACACCGACGAACGTCCCGGCGGCAAGTTCGCCACCGCTGACCTGATCGGCGTGCCGTGGCAGTTGACCATCGGTCCCAAGGGACTGGCGGACGGCGTTGTCGAACTGAAACGTCGCGCCACTGGCGAGAAGGTCTCCGTGCCGCTCGCCGAAGCTATCGAAAGGCTGACCGCTTGAGCCTGCCGTCTCGTCCGTCCGGCGCCTTCTCCTCGTGGGAGATCGGCCTGGCCCTGCGCTACCTGCGCGCCAAGCGCAAGGAAGGCGGCGTCGCCACCATCGCTGTAATCAGTTTCATCGGCATCATGCTGGCCGTCGCTGTGCTGATCAGCGTGATGAGCGTCATGTCCGGCTTCCGCAGCGAACTGCTGGGCCGCATGCTGGCGTTCAACGGCCATATGTATGTGCAGGGCCAGGTCCTGACCTCGCCGGATCGCGAAGCCGCCCTTAAGCGCATCCAGGCCGTGCCCGGCGTCGCCAGCGCCAGTCCGCTGAACGAGGCCCAAAGCCTGATCCGCGTCGGCAGCTATACGACCGGCGCCATCGCCAAGGGCATCCGTCCTGAGGATCTGGCCAAGACCCAGTATGTCTTCGACAGCTTAAGCCCGCAGGAGCGCGCCAGCTTCGGCAAGGGGCCTTATGGCGGCGACCGCATTCTGGTCGGCGCGGCCCTGGCCAACTCCATGGGCCTGCGCGTCGGCGATCCTGTGACCCTGTATTCGCCGACCGGGGCCGACAGCGCCTTCGGCAACCTCGGCGGACTTGAGAAGACCTATTTCGTCGGCGGCCTATTCCGTTCGGGCGCCGCCGACTACGACCGCGCCTTCATCTTCATGCCGCTGGAGCAGCAGCAGCTCTTCTTCGGCAAGGAAGGCGTCTGGGACGCGATCGAGATCAAGGTGGACGATCCCGATCAGGTCGGCGCCCTGACCGCCGCCATACGCGACGCCGCCGGTCCCGGCTCGGTCGTCAGCGACTGGCGCGAGCGGCTCGCCGCCTTCTACGGCGCGCTGAAGGTCGAACGCGTGGCCATGAGCATCATTCTGGGCCTCGTCGTCGCCATCGCCGCCATGAACATCATCTCCGGCATCGTCATGCTGGTGAAGAACAAGGGCCGTGACATCGCCATCCTGCGCACCATCGGCGCCAGTCCCTCGGCGATCCTGCGCGTCTTCTTCATGGCCGGCGCCATGATCGGGGTTGCGGGCACCATTGCGGGCCTGATTCTGGGGCTGCTGTTCTGCTGGAACATCGGTTCGATCCAGCATTTCCTGGAGTTCGTCCTGCAGACCAAGCTGTTCGATTCCGACGTCTATATGCTGGACGCCATTCCGGCCCTGGTCGATCCGGTGGACGTGACCTGGGTGGCCTTCTGGTCCCTGTTGATGAGCTGTATCGCCAGCCTGCCGCCGTCCTGGAACGCGTCTCGCATCGATCCCGTGGAGGCGCTGCGCTATGAGTAAGGCTCCCATCCTTTCGGTGCGCGGCCTGACCCGTACCTATGACACCGCCCAAGGCGGCCTGACCGTGCTGAAGGGCGTGGATCTGGACGTCTATCCGGGCGAACTGGTCGGGCTGATCGGACCGTCGGGCTCGGGCAAGTCGTCGCTGCTGCACGCCGCGGGCCTGTTGGAAAAGCCCACCAGCGGCACGGTCGCCATCGACGGCGAACAGGTCGGCGATCTGGACGAGCGCGCCCGCACACGCCTGCGCCTGGGCCGGATCGGCTTCGTCTATCAGTTCCACCACCTGCTGCCCGAGTTCGATGCGCGCGACAATGTCGCCCTGCCGATGCGGATCGCCGGGGTGGCCCAGGACGAGGCGCGCAAACGCGCCGAGGTCACGCTGACGGCCCTGGGGCTAGGCGAACGCCTGACGCACCAGCCGGCTCAGCTGTCGGGCGGCGAACAGCAGCGCGTCGCCATCGGTCGCGCGCTGGCCAACGGCCCACGCCTGCTGCTGGCCGACGAGCCGACAGGCAATCTGGATCCGACCACCAGCCAATCCGTGTTCGAATCCCTGCGCAACTTGGCCAAGACCACGGGCGTCGCCGCCCTGATCGCCACCCACAATATGGAGTTGGCCGGCCATATGGACCGTGTCTTCGCCCTGAAGGACGGTCATCTGGAACAGCGCAAGGCCCAGAGCCACGCCTACTGAGCCATGCCTATCGATCAGCTGACGGCGGCGTCGCCCCAGATCGCTCGCAGGCGTTCGGGGCGGCGGCATCCGATTCGGTAGGCCTGATAGCTGGCGGCGTGGCGTTTGGCGTAGTTCTGGTGTTCCTCGCCCGCGGGCCAGAACCGCTGGGCGCCGACGACCGGCGTGGTGAAGCTCTTTCTCAACACCCGCATCGCCGCATCGCGCGAGGCGACGGCGTCCGCGCGTTGGCCCGCTGTCGCAAAGACGGCGGATCGATAGGACGGCCCCTGGTCGCAGAACTGACCGTTAGGATCCGTCGGGTCGATGGTGCGCCAATAGCGATCGACCAGGGTGCGATAGCTGACCACGCGCGGATCGAAGGTGACCTGCACCGCCTCCATATGGCCAGTGCCGCCGCGCACCACCTGTTCATAGGTCGGGTTTGCGGTATGGCCGCCGACGAAGCCCGATACGGCCGAGCGCACCCCCAGCACGTCGTCGAAGGCCTTCTCCTCCGACCAGAAGCAGCCGCCGGCGAAGATCGCGGTCTGAAACGCCGTCTGCGCCTCGGCCCGACGGGCCAAGGGCGCGCCGATCGCCAGCGCAGCGACGGTCAAGGATGCAACGGCGGCGAGGGCGGTCGTGCGAAGGGACATGGTCTCATCTCCTGTTGCATTGACTACGACGGCGACGCGCAAACGGTTTCACCGAGAACGACTTGACCGGAACAAAACGCCAACATAGAACATTAGCAGAACATATTGGATGTCTCGGAGCCAAGGTCATGCCGCGTTTGATGAGGGATATGCTGTCGCTGGCGTCGTGCGGCGGTTTCGTATGGATGGTCTGGACCGTGGCGATCAGCGTCACCGCCTGAGATCAGACGAATTAGACACTTTAGACGGTGTTTTTTCGAGAACCGTCTGAAGCCAGCGATCCACAGCCGATCCGTGGGGCGACCGGTTTGCGATGGCCGCGCGACGCCCGATATGAGACTCAGGATAGTGTAGGGCTCGTTAGCGGGCCAGGGTCGAAGAAGGCGTGAACGAGCCGGTGAACAGTCAGGGTTTTGTCCATCTGCGGGTCCGCTCGGCCTATTCGTTGCTGGAAGGCGCGATCAAGGCGGCCAAGGTCGGCAAGCTGGCGGCCGACGCCGGAATGCCGGCGGTCGGGGTGGCGGACCGGGCCAACCTGTTCGGCGCGCTGGAGTTCAGCCAGACGGCGAAGGATGCAGGCGTTCAGCCGCTCGTGGCCTGCGCCCTGCCGGTCTTCGGGATCGGCGGCCAGATCAACGCCCGCTGGGCCAAGGTGCCGACCGTGGTTCTGCTGGCCCAGGATACAGCCGGGTGGCTGAACCTGTGCGCCCTGTCGTCGTCCGCCTATCTGGACGCCGGAGAAATGGCCGAGCCGGGCGTGGCCTGGGAGCAGGTGGTCGCCCGCTCCGAAGGCCTGATCCTGCTGTCCGGAGGCCCGGACGGCCCGGTCGATCCGCTGTTCGCCCAAGGCAAGAAGGCCGAAGGCGCCGCTGCTCTGGCGGCGATGAAGGCGGCGTTCGGCGACCGCTTCTACGTCGAGCTTCAACGCCACGGGCTGGAGGACGAAAAGCGCGCCGAGCCGGGACTGGTCGAATGGGCCTATGCCAACGATGTGCCGCTGGTCGCCACCAACGACGTCTATTACGCGAAGGCGGCGCAGGCTAAATCCCACGACGCCCTGCTGTGCATCGCCGATGGCGCCTTCACCGGCCAGGAGGATCGCCGCCGCATCACCGGCGAACACTGGTTCAAGCCCGCCGCCGTCATGCGCGAGCTGTTCGCCGACCTGCCCGAGGCTTGCGACAACACCATCGACATCGCGCGGCGCTGCGCCTTCTTGGTCAATACCCACGCGCCCATCCTGCCGCGTTTCGACACCGGGGCCGGGCGCTCCGAGGCCGATGAACTGGCCCACCAGGCGCGCGAGGGGCTGAAAGTCCGCCTGACCGAGGTCACGCCGGCCGTGCCCGAAGAGGAATACTGGACCCGCCTGGAATGGGAGGTCGGGATCATCCAGCAGATGGGCTTCCCCGGCTACTTCCTCATCGTGTCGGACTTCATCAAATGGGCCAAGACCCACGGCATTCCCGTGGGGCCGGGGCGCGGCTCCGGCGCCGGCTCGCTGGTCGCCTGGTCCCTGACCATCACCGATCTGGACCCGTTGCGGTTTGGCCTGCTGTTCGAGCGGTTCCTGAACCCCGAACGCGTCTCCATGCCCGATTTCGATATCGACTTCTGCCAGGAGCGGCGCGAAGAGGTGATCGACTATGTTCAGGACCGCTACGGCAAGGACCGGGTGGCCCAGATCATCACCTTCGGCACCTTGCAGGCGCGGGCCGTGTTGCGCGACGTGGGTCGGGTGCTGCAGATGCCGCTGGGTCAGGTCGACCGGCTCTGCAAGATGGTGCCGAACAACCCGGCCGCGCCCGTCACACTGGCCCAGGCCATCGACATCGAGCCGCGCCTGAAGGAGGCGCGCGACGCCGAGCCGGCGGTGAAGACCTTGCTGGAAACCGCGCTGGAGCTGGAGGGGCTATACCGCAACGCCTCGACCCACGCCGCGGGCATCGTGATCGGCGACCGGCCTCTGACGGAACTGGTGCCGCTGTATCAGGATCCGCGCTCCACCATTCCGGCGTCCCAGTTCAACATGAAATGGGTCGAGCCGGCTGGCTTGGTGAAGTTCGACTTCCTGGGCCTGAAGACGCTGACGGTGCTGGATCGGGCGCGCGGCTATCTCGAACGGCGCGGCGCAGCCAGGGACTGGAACAGCCTGCCGCTGGATGATGCGCGCACCTATGAACTGATGGCCTCTGGTCAGACGGTCGGGGTGTTCCAGCTGGAATCCCAGGGCATGCGCGACACCCTGCGCAAGATGCGCTGCGGCTCCATCGAAGAGATCACCGCCTTGATTTCGCTTTATCGGCCGGGGCCGATGGAGATGATCGACACCTATATCGACCGCAAGTTCGGGCGCGCCGAGGTCGATTATTTGCACCCCAGCCTGAAAGAGGTGCTGACCGAGACCTACGGCGTCATCATCTACCAGGAACAGGTGATGAAGATCGCCCAGATCCTGGCGGGCTACAGCCTGGGCGAGGCCGACCTGTTGCGCCGGGCCATGGGCAAGAAGAAGAAGGAGGAGATGGATTTCCAGCGCCTTCGCTTCGTCAAGGGCGCCGCCGAAAAGGCCGTGCCGGAGGCGCAGTCCGGCTCCATCTTCGATCTGGTGGCCAAGTTCGCTGGATACGGCTTCAACAAGTCCCACGCCGCCGCCTACGCCCTGATCTCGTTCCAGACGGGGTGGCTGAAGGCCAATCAGCCGGTCGAGTTCTTCGCGGCGTCCATGAGCCTGGACTTGTCGAACACCGACAAGCTGGCGGTCTTCTATCAGGACGCCAAACGGTTCGACGTGCCGGTCCTGGCGCCCGACATCAATCGCTCGTCGGCCGACTTCGACGTGGCCTGGGACGACGACAAGGGGGCGGTGCTCTACGCTTTGGGCGCGATCCGAAACGTGGGTCTCGAGGCGATGAAACACGTCATCGAGGTGCGCGAGACGGGCGGCCGCTTCGCCGACATCTTCGACTTCCTCGAGCGCGTCGATCCGCGCAGCGTCAACAAGCGCGCGCTGGAAGGTCTGGCCAAGGCCGGCGCCTTCGACAGCATCCACCCCAACCGACGTCAGTTGCTGGAACAGGCCGACGTGTTGATGGCCTATTGCCAGAGCGTGGCGGCCGAGCGCGCCTCGTCGCAGGTGTCATTGTTCGGCGGCGACCAGGCCCATGCCGCGCGCCCGCGTCTGAAGAGCGTCGAGCCCTGGGTCGGTCCGGAGCGGCTGGATCACGAACTGTCGGCGGTCGGCTTCTATCTGTCGGGCCACCCGCTGGACGAGATGACCTCAGCCCTGAAGCGCAAGCGCGTCACCTTCGTCGCCGAAGCGATTCCGCTGGCTGAGTCCGGCCACGAGGCATTCCAGATGGCCGGCGTCGTGCGCCGCAAACAGGAGCGGGCCAGCGCGCGGACGGGCGAGAAGTTCGCCTTCGTGACCTTCTCGGATCCGACCGGCGAGTTCGAATGCCTGTTCCCGCCCGAACAACTGCGCAAATGCCGCGAGGTGCTGGAGCCCGGCGCATCGGTGATGGTGCGGGTGCGCGCCAAGTCGTCGGAAGGGGAGGTGCGCTTCTTCGGCGACGACGCCTCGCAAATGGACAATCTGCTGGACGACGCCAACATCGGCCTTCGTATTCATGTCTCGGCTCGCAGCGCTGACGCCGAGGCGCTGAAGGCGCGGCTGGAACGCGCGCGATCGGGCGCGATCGGCAAGGGGGGCGAGGTGTCGCTGATGATTGCGGGCCTCGAGCAGGGGCGCGAGGTCGAGGTCAAGATTCCCGGCCGCTACCGCTTGGACGGCGCCTTGCGCGGCGCGCTGAAGTCGGCGCCGGGCGTCGTCATGCTGGAGGACGCCTGATGTGCGTCGCCGCGTTGATGTTCGGCTTGGCTCTTGCTGGGGCTGGTCCCTCGGCCGCTGCAGTCGCACAGCCCCTTGCTCCAATGGAAAGCCAGACCATGTCCCACGCTGTCGGAACCTTCGAGCTTCAGATGACGCCCGTCGCGGCCGAGGCCGACTCACCCGCCGGAGCGCCGGGCCGGATGCGCCTGTCCAAGACCTTTCGCGGAGATCTGGAAGGCGAGGGCGCCGGCGAGATGCTGGGCCTTCTGAACAATGGCTCGGGCGCCTATGTCGCGATGGAACGCGTGTCAGGGGTGCTCGACGGACGACGCGGCGCGTTCGCCTTGGTCCATCGAGGGGTCATGGAGGCGGGCAGCCAGGATTTGCTGATCACCATTGTTCCCGGTTCCGGCGAAGGCGATTTGGCGGGGATTGCGGGCGTCTTTCATCTGAAGATCGAGGGCGGCGTGCATCGCTACGAGCTGGAATACAAGCTTCCCTGACGGTCGACCGTGAGCCCCGGATCAATGGTGAAGCTTTTGATTTTTTGGAACCTCACGGACGCGTGATGGGTTTGGTCAGTCCATAGGGAGACTGTTCCAATGAAATATCTCGCCATCGCCAGCGTCGCCTCGCTGGCCCTTCTCGCCGCCTGCAACCAGGGTGGCGACAGCGCCGCCCAGAACACCGGCGAAGCGGTCAACGCCACCCAGGACGCCACGTCGGGCGTCGTCGGCCAGACCTCGGCCATGACCATGGGCGCCAACACCGTCGATGGTTTCGTCACCGGTCTGGGCACCGGCAACATGTACGAGCTGGAAGCCGCCAAGATCGCCGCCGCCAAGTCCAAGAATGCGGATGTGAAGGCCTTGGCCGCGATGATCACCAAGGATCACACCGCCGCCGGCGAGAAGCTGGCCGCCGCTCAGGCGACCGCTGCGCCGAACGTCGCCATCCCCACGACGCTGGACGAACGCCGCAAGGGCCTGATCGACAATCTGAACGCCGCGACGCCGGACGACTTCGACAAGGTCTATCTGGATCAACAGGTCACGGCTCACAACGAGACGCTGACGCTGCTGAACGGCTTTGCCGACAACACCGAAGCGCCGGCTCTGGCCACGCTCGCGCGCGAACTGGTGACGCCGGTCACCGCGCACCGCGACCGTGCCCGGACCCTGCTGGACGCGATGAAGTAAAAGCAGCCGTTGCATTGCTGACCAAAGGCGGTCCCGAAAGGGGCCGCCTTTTCCGCATTTGCAGGGCTGCGCTTGCTATTGCGGCCCATCCGGCCTACATGGCCCCCGCATTTCGCAACGCGGGAGAGGCGCGCTTCGGGGAGACATCCCGATCCGCACCATTCCGAGGGTCTTTCAGACCTTTAATCCCCCGCGCCACGTTTGATCGGAAAAAGGACTGAACGATCATGGCTCTGCCTGAATTCTCGATGCGCACCCTGCTTGAAGCCGGCGCCCACTTCGGCCACCAGACGCACCGCTGGAACCCGAAGATGGACCGCTACATCTTCGGCTCGCGCTCGAACATCCACATCATCGACCTGTCGCAGACGATGCCGCTGTTCCACCAAGCTCTGGTGGCCGTGCGTGAAGTCGCCGCCAAGGGCGGTCGCGTTCTGTTCGTCGGCACCAAGCGCCAGGCCGCAGAGCCGGTCGCCGAAGCCGCCAAGCGCTGCGCCCAGTACTACATGAACAACCGTTGGCTCGGCGGCACGCTGACCAACTGGCGCACCGTGTCGGGCTCGATCGCTCGTCTGCGTGAGCTGGAAGGCATTCTGGAAAACGGCGGCGAAGGCCGCGTCAAGAAAGAGCTGCTGAACTTGCAGCGCGAGAAGGACAAACTTGAGCTGTCGCTGGGCGGCATCAAGGACATGGGTTCGATCCCGGACATCATGTTCGTGATCGACACCAACAAGGAAGCGATCGCGATCCAGGAAGCCCGCAAGCTGAACATCCCGATCATCGCCATCCTGGACACCAACTCGGATCCGGACGGCATCACCTATCCGGTCCCCGGCAACGACGACGCCGCCCGCGCCATCCAGACCTACTGCGACCTGATCGCCGACGCCGTCCTGGACGGCCTGGCCGCCGGCGCTTCGGCCTCGGGCATCGACCTGGGCGCTTCGGAAGCCCCGGTCGAGCCGATGCTGCGTGAAGCCTCGGCCCCCAAGGCTGAAGCCGAAGCCGCGCCGGCCGGCACGGAAGGCGCCGCCGCCGAACTGGAAGCCGCTGCTGAGCCGGCTGCCGAAACCGAGAAGGCCGAGGGCTGATCGCCCGCCGGGCGGCGTTCGCGTTCTTGAGCGCCGCCTGACGAACTGACACACGGCCGGGCTAAATCAGTCCGGCCGTTCCCACATACGAAATCCCCCAAGGAGAAGAACATGGCCGAGATCACTGCCGCCCTCGTGAAGGAGCTTCGCGAGCGTTCGGGCGTCGGCATGATGGACTGCAAGAAGGCGCTGGTCGAAAACGACGGCAACATCGAAGCAGCAATCGACTGGCTGCGCGCCAAGGGCCTGTCCAAGGCCGCCAAGAAGGCCGACCGCGTCGCCGCTGAGGGTCTGGTCGCCGTCGCGTCGAAGGGAGACGGCAAGGGCGAAGTCGCCGCCGCCATCGAGTTCAACGCCGAAACCGACTTCGTCGCCCGCAACGAGCTGTTCCAGAACGCCGCCAAGTCGTTCGCCCAACTGGGTCTGGAGCACCACTCGGTCGAGGCCCTGCACGGCGCCGAACTGGAAGCCGGCAAGACGGTCCAGGACGAAGTGACCAACATGATCGCCACCATCGGCGAAAACATGCAACTGCGCCGCGCCGCCCGCCTGTCGGTGTCGGAAGGCGTCGTCTCGACCTACGTCCACAACGCGGTTTCGCCGGGCGTCGGTCGTATCGGCGTGCTGGTGGCTCTGGAAGGCGAGGGCGACAAGACCGCGCTTCGCGAACTGGGCCGCAAGATCGCCATGCACGTCGCGGCCACCGCGCCGCTGTCGCTGAACACCGACGACCTGGACCCCGCCGCCATCGAGAAGGAACGCACCGTTCTGACCGAAAAGGCCAAGGAAGAAGGTCGCCCGGAAGCCATGATCGCCAAGATCGTGGAAGGCCAGATCAACAAGTTCCAGAAGGACGTGGTGCTGTCCAAGCAGCCGTTCGTCATGGATCCGGACGTGACCATCGAACAACTGGTCGCCAACTCGGCCAAGGAACTGGGCTCCTCCAACCTGCACCTGGCGGGCTTCGTCCGCCTGGCGCTGGGTGAAGGCGTCGAGAAGGTCGAAGGCCCCGACTTCGCGTCGGAAGTCGCCTCCATGATGGGCGGCAACTAAAAACATTCCCCTCATTCGTGAGGGTTTTGTATCAGAAGGGCGCGTTCGGCTTTGATGGCCGGCGCGCCTTTCGTCTATAAGAAGCCGCCTGATTCAATGGCGCCGCAGTCAAACGGACCTTCCCGCATGCCCGACGCCCCCTCGACCTTCCGCTACAAACGCGTCCTGCTGAAGGTGTCGGGCGAGGTGCTGATGGGCGACCAGTCTTTCGGCGTTGATATGAAGACGGTGGATGCGGTGGCCAAGGCCGTCGCGGACGTCGCGGCCGAGGGCGTCGAAATCTGCCTGGTCATCGGTGGCGGCAACATCTTCCGGGGTCTGTCCAAGGCGGCGGCCGGCATGGAGCGCGCCCAGGCCGATTATATGGGCATGCTGGCGACGATCATGAACGCCCTTGCCATGCAGTCGGCGCTGGAGAAGATCGGCGTCTCGACCCGCGTGCAGAGCGCCATCCCGATGGCGGCCATCGCCGAACCCTACATCCGCCGTCGCGCCCTTAGGCACCTCGAAAAGGGGCGGGTCGTGATTTTCGCCGCCGGCGTCGGCGCACCGTTCTTCACCACGGACTCGGGCGCAGCGTTGCGTGCGGCGGAGATGGGCTGTGACGCGCTATTGAAGGGCACCAGTGTTGACGGGGTCTATACCGCCGACCCGAAGAAGGATCCTGACGCGACGCGGTATGAGACGCTGTCCTATCAGGACGTGCTGGCCAAGGATCTGCGCGTCATGGACGCCTCGGCCATCGCCATGATGCGCGACACGGGCATACCGATCGTGGTCTTCTCCATTCGGGAAGACAATTCGCTGCGCCGGACCCTGACCGGCGAAGGCACGTTCACGGTCATTCAGGACGTCGCCTGAACGTTCGCCTGACCAAGAAAGACAAGAGAGACCAAGACCATGGCAAAGCCTGACCTCAAGACCTATCGCGACCGCATGGATCGCTCCGTCGCCGCCCTGAAGGAAGAGTTCAGCGGTCTGCGCACCGGCCGCGCCAACGCCGGCCTGCTGGAGCCCGTGCGGGTCGAAGCCTACGGCTCGGCCTCGCCCCTGACCGCCGTCGCTGCGATCAGCGTGCCCGAGCCCCGGATGCTGAGCGTCAATGTCTGGGACAAGGGCATGGTGGTAGCCGTTGAAAAGGCGATCCGCAACGCCAATCTGGGCCTGAACCCGATCGTGGACGGCCAGACCCTACGCATTCCGGTGCCGCCTCTGACCGAGGAACGCCGCAAGGACCTGGTCAAGCTGGCCGGCAAATATGCCGAGCAGCAGAAGATATCGGTTCGCAACGTCCGCCGCGACGCCAACGACGACCTGAAGAAGGCCGAGAAGGCCGGCGAGATCAGCCAGGACGAGCAAAAGAAGATGGAGACCGAGGTCCAGAAGGACACTGACGCGGCCATCAAGCGCATCGACGAGACCTTGAAGACCAAGGAACAAGAGATCATGCAGGTCTGAGGCGAAACGGCTGGGTCCGGAAGGGATCGCACGACAGATGACGGCAGACCGCGTCGCGCCTTCAGGCCAAAGCCCAGACAAGCAGGGTCAGGACGGCCCGCGCCACGTCGCCATCATCATGGACGGCAATGGACGCTGGGCGAAGGCGCGCGGCCTGCCGCGGGCCCTGGGCCATCGTGAGGGCGTCCAGGCGCTGAAGCGCACGATCCAGGCGGCGCCGGATCTCGGCATCGATTGCCTGACGGTGTTCGGCTTCTCGACCGAGAACTGGAGCCGGCCCGAGGACGAAGTGTCGGACCTGATGGGGCTGGTGCGGTCCTACGTCGCCAGCGATCTGGCCCGGCTGACCAAGGCCGGCGTTCGGCTGAAGATCCTGGGTCGCCGCGAAGGACTGCCGGCCGACATCGCCGCCATCATCGAAAGGGCCGAGGCCCAGACCGCCCATAACGACCGGTTCCTGTTGCAGGTCGCGTTCAACTACGGCGGTCGCGCGGATCTGGTGGACGCGGCGCGCCGCCATATGGAGCGGGTGCTGGCGGGCGAGACGGTCGAGCCTTTCAACGAGGCGATCCTGACCTCAGGCCTCGCCACGGCGGGCTCGCCGCCGCTTGATCTGATCGTGCGCACGTCGGGCGAGCAGCGGCTGTCGAACTTCCTGTTGTGGGAAGCCGCCTACGCCGAGCTCGTCTTCCAGGATATTCTGTGGCCCGATTATGGCCCAAAGGCCCTGGCTGAGGCGATTGCGGCCTTTGGTCAGCGCGATCGTCGTTTCGGCGGACGCGTGATCGCGCCTGAGCGCGCTACGGCCTGATGGCGGTCAAGGGTCGGGATATCGCCCTCAGGGCTGCGTCCGCCGTCGTGCTGGCGCCCGCCGCCGTCGCTGCGACGTGGGGCGGCGGCGTGTGGTTCCTGGCGCTGATGATCGTCGCCAGCGTTGTCCTGGCGTTCGAATGGGCGGCGATGAGTGCGCCCCATGCGCGCCGCGTCATGGGCGGAGCGGTCAGCTTCGGCGTCGTGGCGGCGGTGATCAGCGCCCATTTCGGCGCCATGTCCGTCGCCTTCATCATGCTGGTGTTCGGCGCGGTCGCGGCCGGGGTCTATGCCCGTAGTCGAGGGCAGGAGGCGCTGGATGCTGCCTATGGCGTGCTCTATCTCGGCTGGCCTTCGGTCCTGCTGATTTGGCTGCGCGACGTCGACAGTTTGATCGGGCTACACTGGACCGTGCTGGTCTTCGCCGTCGCCTGGTCGGCCGACATCGTGGCCTACCTGGCAGGATCCACCTTTGGCGGACCCAAGCTGTGGCCGCGCTTCTCGCCGAACAAGACCTGGTCCGGGTTCATCGGCGGTGTTGCCGCCGGCGCGGTTGCGGGCGCCGTCATGACGGCCTGGGTCAATATGGGCGCCTTGAGCGTCGTCTGGGGAGCGGTGCTGGGCTTTGCGGGGGCTTTGGCAACCATGGCGGGCGATCTGTGGGAATCGGCGCTGAAGCGACGGTTCGGGGTCAAGGATGCGGGCAACACCATTCCCGGCCACGGCGGCCTGCTGGACCGCGTCGATGGCCTGATGTTCGCGGTCGTCGTCGTCGCGGCGGGCCGACTGATCGTCCTTATGCTGGAGCGTGGGGCGTGATCCGGCGTCGCATCACCGTGCTTGGCGCAACCGGATCGGTCGGCGCCTCCACACTGGACCTGATGGCTCAAGCCGAGGCGACGGGCACAGGCGCGTTTGAGGTCGAGGTCCTGACGGGCGGCGCCAATATCGCCAAACTGGCCGAACAGGCCAGGCGCTGGCGGCCTAAGCTGGCCGTGACCGCCGATCCGGCGCGATTGGACGACCTGCGCGACGCCTTGTCCGGCACGGACGTCTCTGTCGCCGCCGGCGACGCCGCGATCGTCGAGGCGGCGACGCGACCCGCCGACTGGATCATGGCGTCCATCGTCGGAGCGGCGGGTCTGAAGTCCGCCTGGGCGGCGGCGGGAACGGGCGCGACCCTGGCCCTGGCCAACAAGGAAAGCCTGGTCTGCTGCGGCCCCGCCCTGATCGAACGGGTCAGTCGGGCAGGGGGGCGCTTGATCCCCGTCGATTCCGAGCACTCCGCCATCTTCCAGGTGTTTCCGGCCGAAGCGCCTGAGCGGGTGGCCAAGCTGATCCTGACCGCATCGGGCGGGCCTTTTCGCAATACGCCGCGCGAGCAGATGGTCGCCATCACGCCCGAACAGGCCGTCGCCCACCCCAACTGGAGCATGGGGGCCAAGATTTCGGTCGACAGCGCCACCATGGCCAACAAGGGGCTGGAGATGATCGAGGCGGCTTATCTGTTCGATGTGCTGCAGGATCGGATCGACGTCGTCGTGCACCCCGAATCGATCATCCACAGCCTTGTGGAATATGTGGACGGTTCGACCCTGGCCCAGATGGGGCCGCCGGATATGCGCACGCCGATCGCCTGCGCCCTGGCCTGGCCGGATCGGATCGCGTGGCCGGCGCCCAAGCTGGATCTGGCTGCGCTGGGTCGGCTGACGTTCGAAGCGCCCGATCTGACGCGCTTTCCCGCCCTCGATCTGGCGCGTCAGGCCCTGAAGGCGGGCGGCGCGACGCCCGCCGTGTTCAACGCCGCCAACGAGGTCGCCGCCTTCGCCTTCCTTGACCGCAAGCTGGCGTTTCTCAATATTGCCGCAGTCGTCGCCGAAACCCTTGAGCGTGCGACGAAAGCGGGGATGGCTTTCGGTTCTGGAGACGCCTGCGGCGCGGCCCTTTCGGTCGACGCCGAGACGCGTCGAATGGCCGAGAGCGTCATCGCCAGCCTTGCGAATGCGGCCTGACAGCAGGCCAGGGGAGACGATTTTCGAATGCTGGGCGTCCTGGGTCAGGTCCTGATCTCCATCGCCTCGTTCCTGCTGGTGCTGACCTTTATCGTCACCATCCACGAACTGGGTCACTTCCTTGTCGCGCGCGCCTTTGGCGTGAAGGTGGATCGGTTCGCGGTCGGCTTCGGCAAGGCCGTGGCCAGCCGCACCGATCGTCACGGCATCGAATGGCGTCTCGGTTGGCTGCCGCTGGGCGGCTATGTGAAGTTCTCGGGCGATCTGGATGCGTCCAGCGTGCCTGACCGGGCCGGATTGGATGAACTGCGCAGCCGCGTGGTCGCCGAGCGTGGACCGGGCGCCGAGCGCGATTATTTCCATTTCAAGCCGGTGTGGCAGCGCGCCCTGATCGTCGCGGCCGGGCCCATCGCGAACTTCATCCTGGCCATCACCATCTTCGCCCTCGTCTTCATGGCGGTCGGCGTGTCCTTGCGCCCCGCGCGTGTCTCTCAGGTGCAGGCGGGATCGCCGGCCGCCGCCGCCGGTTTCCAGGTCGGCGACCTGATCACCCAGGTGAACGGCAAGGCCATTAGGGACGGCAGCGCGGTCACCCGCACCGTCATGCTTTCGACCGGTGATCCCGTGCGCTTCACGGTCGAGCGCGCCGGGCGTCCTGTCGAACTGGTCGCCACGCCGGAACGCCGCGAGGAAAACGACCCCATCGCCGGACGCGTCAAGGTCGGCCGCATCGGCCTGGGGCTGGGCTCGTCGGCCGGTGATGTCCGCCACGTGCGCTATGGCCCCGTCGAGGCTGTCGCCGAGGGAGCGCGCCAAACGGCCGACGTCATCGGCTCGACCCTGACCTACCTCGGACGCCTGGCGACGGGCCGCGAGTCGGGCGATCAGTTCAGCGGTCCGCTGGGCATGGCCAAGGCGACGGGCTCGCTGACCACGGCTGCGGTCGAGGCCAATCCAGCGCCTAGCGCCATGGCCATCAACCTGATCCTGACGCTGACAACCTTGGCCGCCATACTTTCGATCGGAATCGGCTTTCTAAATCTGCTTCCCATTCCGGTCCTCGACGGCGGGCATCTGCTTTTCTACGGCTATGAGGCTGTGGCGAAACAGCCTGTGTCGGCGCGATTCCAGGAGATGGGCTATCGTGCAGGCCTTGCGCTTTTGGCGGGATTTATGTTGTTCGCAACGTGGAACGACCTACAGAAGCTCAATATCTTCCAATTCCTCGGCGGGCTCGTCTCGTGAGCCGACGCCAGCCCCCGACGGTTTCCCGAATGAATGACATGACCTCTCGCGCCGCCCTTCGACTGAGCGCCCGCTCCAGCCTGCTGGCTCTGGCGGTCGCCGCCGGTCTGGGGGCACCCGCGCTGGCGCAGACCGCGCCGGCGACGACGCCTGCCGCGCCGGCTCAAACGCCCGCCCAGACCCCCGCTCCGACGGCCGCGCCTCAGGCGGCGGCGAGTGCCGCCGAACCGCGCATCGAGATCGCTGCGCCGCAGACGATCACGATAAACCGCATCATCGTTCAGGGCGCGCAGCGGATCGACCAGACGACGGTCCTTTCCTATCTGCCGATCCGTCCCGGTGATGCGGTCGACGCCTCGGTGCTGGACGTCGCGGTGCGCACCCTGTCGCGGACGGGCCTGTTCGCCGATGTGCAACTGGGCATCCAGAACGGCGACCTGATCGTCCAGATCGTCGAGAACCCGATCATCAACCAAGTGGTGTTCGAGGGAAACAAGGCGCTGTCGAAGGACAAGCTGACCAAGGAAGTGACCCTGGCGCCGCGCGGCATCTATACCCGCGCCAAGGTTCAGGAAGACGTCGGCGCCATCGTCGAACTGTATCGCCTGCAGGGCCGCATCTCTGCGACCGTGACGCCCAAACTGGTCCAGCTGGAGCAGAACCGCGTCGATGTGATCTTCGAGATCAACGAAGGCCCGCAGACCGGCATCAGCGCCATCAACGTCTTGGGCAACGAGGCGTTTTCGGATCGCGACGTGCGCGGCGTGATGGTCACCGAGAAGTCGACCTGGTGGAAGTTCTTCTCCAACAACGACAACTACGATCCCAACCGCCTGGAATACGATCAGGAACAGCTGCGGAAGTTCTACACCAACCGCGGCTATTACGATTTCCGCGTGGTGTCCTCGGTCGCCGAGCTACAGCCGGACGATCAGGCGTTCCAACTGACCCTGACGCTGAACGAAGGCGACAAGTACAACTTCGGTGAGATCAAAGTCGTCACCCAGAACGACCGGCTGAACGCCGACTTCCTCAAGGCCCTGGTGCCGATCCGGGAAGGCCAGCTGTACGAGAGCGACAAGATCGAGCAAGCGGTCGACGCCCTGACGTTCGCGGCAGGTTCGGCCGGCTATGCCTTCGTCGAGATCAATCCGACCTACAAGGCCAATCCCGAGACGGACACGGTCGATGTGACCTTCAATGTGTCCGAGGGTCAGCGGGTCTACATTGATCGCATCAATGTGGTCGGCAACACCCGCACGATCGACCCGGTAATCCGCCGCGAACTGCTGCTGACCGAGGGCGACGCCTTCAACCGCGCCCTGATGGAGCGCTCGCGCAACAACCTGCGCGCCTTAGGTTTCTTTAAGGACGTGACGGTCGAGGAGACGCGCGGTAGCGCGCCGGACCGTTCGGTCATCAACGTCAACGTTCAGGAACAGCCCACCGGAGAGCTGTCCGTCGGCGCGGGCTTTAGCTCCGTCGACTCCTTCACCGTCAATCTGGGCATCTCGGAGCGGAACTTCCGTGGGCGCGGCCAGAACGTGGTCGCCCGTCTGGAGTGGGGCTCGCTGCGCCAGCAGGTCGACTTCCGCTTCACCGAGCCGAAGTTCCTCGGCCGTGACCTGCGCGCCGGCTTCGACCTGTTCCACTCGCGCTATGACCTGAGCCAGTACTCGTCATACGACTATCGCTCGACCGGCGCGGGCCTGCGTCTGTCCTATCCGCTGAACGGAAATATGCTGCTGAGCACGCGCTATTTCCTGAAGTCCGACGAGATCATCGTGCCAACGGGCTTCTGCTCGGGCGTGGGGCAGGGATCTTCGGCGCTGTGTGACCAGATCGGCAGCTTCATCAACTCGTCGGCGGGCTACACGCTTCAGGTCAACTACACCAACGATCCGATCCGTCCGACACGCGGCTGGGCCGGTTCGCTGCGTCAGGACCTCGCGGGTCTGGGCGGCGACGTGAACTATGTGAAGACCGAGGCTGATGCGAGCTGGTACTATGGCATCACGCCAGCCTGGGTCGTCAGCGTTCAGGGTTCGACCGGCTACGTCAGCGGCTGGAACGGTGACCCGATCCGCATCAACGACCGCTTCTTCAAGGGCGGCAACAGCTTCCGCGGCTTCGAGACAGCCGGTATGGGGCCGCGCGATCTGAATACGACCGATGCCCTGGGCGGCAACTTCTACGCCATCGGCACGGTCGAGCTCACCGTGCCGAACTATCTGCCCGAGCAATACGGCATCAAGACCTCGCTGTTCGCCGATGTCGGTACGCTGGGGGTGCTGGATGACCGCTACAAGCTGACGTCCACCGGAACGGTGAACACCAATATTGCCGATGAGCTGTCGCTGCGTGCATCGGCCGGCGTCAGCATCCACTGGAAGTCGCCAATGGGTCCGATCCGCTTCGACATCTCCAAGGTCCTTTCCAAGGAAGATTACGACAAGACGGAATCCTTCCGCTTCTCGACCTCCACTCAGTTCTAATCGCGGCTTTTTCGACCGCACGAGGAAACACCATGAAAGCTCTGATCATCGCGGCGACCGCCGCTGCTTCGCTCATCGCCACCGCCGCTTCGGCGCAACAGGCCGGCGCGCCGGCCAACCCCGGCCCGGTGATCCCCGGCGTCTGCGTCTATTACAACGCGCGTCTGCTGGCCCAGTCGTCGGCCGGTCAGGCCGTCGAAGCCCGCATGCAACAGTTGGCTCAGGAAGTTCAGGGCGAATTGCAGCCTTACGCCACGTCCATCCAGTCGGACGCTCAGCAACTGCAAGCCTCGGGTTCGAGCCTGCCGGCCGACCAACTGCAACAGCGCCGTCAGGCCCTGCAGCAGCGCGCCCAAGAGGCCCAACAGCTGGAAGCCACCCGTGAAAACGAGCTGCGCTACACCCTGGGTATGCAGCGCCAGGCCATCACCGAGGCTGTTTCGCCGATCCTGACCGCCCTGTATCAGGAGAAGGGCTGCGGCCTGCTGCTGGACCGCGAGAGCGTCTTCATGATGAACCCGGCCATGGACGTCACCGACCTGGCGATCCAACGCCTGAACACGGCCCTGCCGACCCTGAGCTTCAACCGTATGGCCGTGCCGGCTCAGACGCAGGCTCAACCGGCCGCCGCCAACTAAGTCGTCGATGCCCGATCCCCGCTTTTTCGAAACCCTGTCGCCCCTCAGCGTCGCCGATTTGGCGGCGCAGATCGGGGGCGAGGTCGAGCGGGGCGGGGATCGCATGATCGCCTACGTCGCGCCCTTGTCCTCTGCGGACGGGGGCGCGATCGCGTTCTTAGGCGACCGCAAGTTCGCCGCCGCGCTGGCGACGACACAGGCCGGCTGCGTCATCGTGCCGGCTGAGGCCAAGGACGCCGCGCCGTCGTCCGCCGCTGTCATCATCTCGCGCACGCCTCAAGCCGCCTGGGCCAAGGCGTCGTTGGCGCTGCATCGGCCCATACTTCTGGACAAAGCGATAACCCGCGACGAGGCGGGCGAGGACGACAGCGTCGTGGTCGAACCGGGCGCGATCCTGGGGCAGGGCGTCCGCATCGGTCGAGGGTCCCGCATTGGCGCCAACAGCGTCATCGCGCCCGGCGTGCAAATCGGCCGTGATTGCGTGATCGGCGCCAACGTCAGCGTGGCCTTCGCGCTGATCGGCGACCGGGTGAAGCTGTATGCCGGCGCCCGGATCGGCGAAGCGGGCTTCGGCGCCACGGGGACAGCGGCGGGGGTCATGGATATTCCCCAACTCGGTCGCGTCATCCTTCAGGACGGCGTGACGGTGGGCGCCAACTCGTGCATCGACCGTGGCGCCTATGACGACACGGTCATCGGCGAGAACACCAAGATCGATAATCTGGTGATGGTCGGCCACAACTGCGTCATCGGCCGCAACTGCTTGCTGGTCGCCAATACCGGCATCTCGGGCTCGGTGACCGTGGGCGACAATGTCATCTTCGGCGGCAAGGCGGGGATCGGAGACCACATCACGATCGGCGAGGGTGCGCGCGTCGCGGCCGGAGCCGGTGTGCTGGCCGATGTTCCCGCTGGCGAGACCTGGTCGGGTTATCCGGCGCGTCCGATCCGACAGTTCTTGCGCGAGACGGTCTGGCTCGCCAAACAGGCCTCATCGAAGAAGGCTCCAAAGGAATCATAGGGATGAGCGACACGACTGCCGTCGAGGGCAAGATCGATTACGCCGAGGTGATGCGTCGGCTGCCGCATCGTTATCCCTTCCTGCTGGTGGACAAGGCCGAAGACTTCGTGCCCGCGACATCGATCGTCGGCATCAAGAACGTCACCCACAACGAGCCCTTCTTCCCGGGGCACTTCCCGATCGATCCGGTCATGCCCGGCGTGCTGATCGTCGAGGCCATGGCACAGACCGGCGCCTTGCTGATGTCCAAGACGCTGGACGTCGCCGTGGCCGACAAAGTCATCATGTTCATGTCGATCGACGGGGTTCGTTTTAGAAAGCCCGCGCGGCCAGGCGACCAACTGCGCATGGAGGTCAAGGTGATCCGCGCGCGGGGCGACGCCTACAAGTTCCGGGGCGAGACCTTCATCGACGGCAAGCTGGCGGCCGAAGCCGAGTTCATGGCCATGGTCGTGACTGTGCCCACTCCAGCGCCTGGGCCGGCGGCCTGATGACCGTTCATCCTACCGCTGTGATCGACGCGACGGCGACATTGGGCAAGGGTGTGGAGGTCGGCCCCTGGTGCACGGTAGGACCGAATGTGTTGCTGGGCGACCGTGTGCGCCTGGTCAGCCATGTCGTGGTCCAGCAGGA
Source organism: Brevundimonas sp. MEB006b (assembly GCF_030209705.1). Taxonomy (NCBI): domain Bacteria; kingdom Pseudomonadati; phylum Pseudomonadota; class Alphaproteobacteria; order Caulobacterales; family Caulobacteraceae; genus Brevundimonas; species Brevundimonas sp. MEB006b. Next base: position 407,796 of record NZ_JARVRL010000005.1, on the reverse strand, counting down.
CACGACGGTGGGGGGCGGGACGGTCATCCATCCGTTCGCCGTCATCGGCGGCGACCCGCAGCACAATGGTTACAAGGGTGAGACGGTTCGGCTGGAGATCGGCGAGAACAACCTGATCCGCGAGCACTGCACCTTCAATCGAGGCACGCCGCAGGGGACGGGCGTGACGGTCGTGGGGTCGAACAACCTGTTCATGACCGGCGCCCATGTCGGTCACGACTGCGTCGTCGGCGACAATGTCGTCATGGCCAACAACGCGACTTTGGGCGGTCATGCTCAGGTCGGGGACAAGGTGTTCCTGGGTGGGCTGTGCGCGGTGCACCAGAATGGTCGCGTCGGGCAAGGCGCGATCATTGGGGGCTTAGCGGCGGTGACGCGCGACGTCATCCCCTATGGCTCGGCCTGGGGCAATCATGCGCGGCTACGTGGGCTGAACTTGATCGGGTTGAAGCGCAAGGGATACGGCAAGGATCAAGTGCGGCGTCTGCTTGCGGCCTATCGTGATCTGTTCGAGGGCGAGGGCGAGTTCGCCGGTCGGATCGGTGGCGTGGCGGAACGCTATGCCGACCTGCCCGAGATCGTGGAGATCATCGCCTTCATCCGTGACGGCGGGCGTCGTCCGCTGTGCCTGCCGAACGCGGAATGAGCGCGGCTGAAAAGCTGGGTCTGATCGCAGGCGGCGGCGATCTGCCGGCGGCCGTCGCGGCGCGTTGCGACGCGCTGGGACGGCCGGTTTTCGTGATCCGTCTGGCGGGGTTTGCTGACGAGCATCTGGCGCGCTGGCCCGGCGCCGAGTTCGGCATGGCTCAGATCGGCGCGATCCTGAAGGCGTTGAAGGCCGAGCGCTGCACGACCGTGTGTCTGGCGGGCATCGTCAATCGGCCGGATTTCAAGACGTTGAAACCTGACTTCAAGGGGGCGACCCTGTTGCCGGGCATCGTCGCCGCCGCCTCAAAGGGCGATGACGCCCTGCTACGCAAAATCCTGTCAGTGTTCGAGGCCGAAGGCTTCGCCGTCGAAGGCGCCGACGACATTCTGGGCGGCGACACGCTTGGCGAAGGCGCGCTGGGCGCCTTCTCGCCGACCGAGGAGCAGCTAGCCGATCTAAAGAAGGCGCTGCATGTCGCCGAAAAATCAGGCGAACTCGATATCGGGCAGGGCGCCGTCGTCTGTGACGGCCTGGTCCTTGCGGTTGAGGCGCAGGAAGGTACGGACGCGATGCTGACCCGCGTCGCCAATCTGCCCGCCGACTTGCGTGGAGCGGTTGATAACCCCAGGGGCGCGCTCGGCAAGGCGCCCAAGCCCATTCAGGATCTGCGCGTCGATATGCCCGTGATCGGGCCGCGCACGCTTGAAATGGCGGCGGCGGCCGGTCTGGCGGGCATCGGCGGGGTGGCCGGACGTTTGATCCTGATTGATCGCGCGGCCATCGTCGAGACGGCGAACCGTCTGGGCCTGTTCGTCTGGGGCGAGGATCGGTGAGCCGTCCGCTAAAGATCATGTTGGTGTCGGCGGAGGCTTCTGGCGATGCGCTGGGCGCCGGTCTGGCCAGGGCGTTGAAGGTGCGGTTAGGAGACGGTGTGGCCTTTGTCGGCGTCGGCGGACCCAAGATGGCGGCCGAAGGCGTGGTTAGCCCGTTCGACATCGCCGAACTCTCGATCCTGGGCTGGATCGAGGGTTTGCGCGCCTATGGCAAGGTCAAGCGGCGCGTCGAGCAGACGGCGGCGCTGGCCGAGCGGGAAAAGCCCGACGCCGTGGTGCTGATTGACAGTTGGGGCTTCACCATCCGTGTGGCCAAGGCGATCCGGGCCGCGCGGCCGGACCTGCCGCTGATCAAATATGTCGGGCCTCAGGTCTGGGCCTCGCGGCCGGGCCGGGCCAAAACCTTGGCAGGCGCCGTCGATCATCTTCTGGCCCTCTATGGCTTTGATGCGCCCTGGTTCGAGCGCGAGGGCCTGCCTACGACCGTGGTCGGTTCGTCAGCGCTTCATGTGAATGTGGATGCTGCGGACGGCACAGCGTTCCGCGCGCGTCATGGGATCGCCGCCGATACGCAGCTCCTCCTGGTGCTGCCTGGCAGCCGGCCCAGTGAGATTACCCGAATGGCCCCCGTCTATGAGGCGACGCTCAGAAAACTGAAGACCACGAATCCTGGTCTGGAAGTCGCCGTGGTCGCCGCGGGGACGGTAGCTCACGATGTTGCAGGCCGCGTCGCCGCCTGGCCATTCCGCGTTCACCTGGTCGACGAAGCCGAAAAGTATGACGCCATGCGCGCCGCGACCGTCGCCCTGGCCACCAGCGGCACCGTGTCGATCGAGCTCGCGCTTGCGGGCGCGCCGATGGTCATCGCCTACAAGATCGACGGGCTCAGCTATCAGCTGATGAAGCGGTTCGTGACCGCCAAACACATCACCCTGTTCAATGTCGCGGCCGACGATCGGATCGCGCCCGAGTTTATCCAGCACGAGGCGACCCCGGCCATTCTGACGGCGGCGGTTGGGCGGCTGCTGGCCGACCCGGCCCTGGCGGCCGAACAGGCGCGTCGCCAAACGGCGGCATTGGACCTGATGGGACGCGGAGGACCGGACCCATCCGAACTGGCTGCCGACGCGGTGCTGAAGGTCATCGCCGAGAAGTCGGCGAGCTGACGATGGCGCGGGCGCTCAGTCCGCGACGTGCGGCCGAGGTGCGCGCCGCGCTTCAGATGGCGGTGGGCGCGATGGCCGCGCTCTATCTCGCGACCTGGCTGAACCTGCCGCACCCGTACTGGAGCGTGATTTCCGCCATCGTCGTCATTCAGGCGAGCGTCGGTGGCGGCGTCCTGACCGTAGCGCGCGACCGGGCCATCGGCACAGCGACCGGAGCGCTGGCGGGGGCGGTGTTCGCCTTCCTTCGTCCGCCGGGTCTGGAAAGCATGGCGCTGAGCATCGCCGTCTCGGCGGGCCTGCTGGCCTTCTTGGCAACCGGGCGGCCTTGGTTGAAGGTCGCGCCCGTGACGGCGACCATCGTCATCGCCGGTGGCACGGGCGCGGAAGGACCGGCGTCCCTCGCGCTGGATCGGGTGATGGAAATCCTGGTCGGCAGCGGCGTCGGCGTGCTGGCGATCCTGGCCCTTTTCCCGCGCCATGCCAGGCAATCCTTCAAGCTTCAGGCGCGCGAGGCGGCGGGCGAGGCGGCGGTGCTGCTGGCTTTGGTCTCAAAGGCCGTCCCGGAGGATGCGTCCGAGATTTCGCGCCGTCATGCCGATCTGAAGCGGCGGCTGGATGCGCTGGGTCAGGCCGCCAAGAACGTCATCGATCTGCCCGGCCCGCAACGTGAGACGGCGGATCGAGCCGCGCTCGTGCGCGCCTTCTGGCGCGTGCGCAGCGACATCGTCATCCTGGGACGCGGTTTCCAGGCCGAGGGTGCCGGCGCCCGGCTGGATCCCTGGTCGCAGGACGCGGAGCGCGCGGTGGAGCAACTCAAGGCTCTTTCTGACGGCAGGGCCGCCCAGCCCATGGGTGCGATCGACCAAAGCCTGGCCCTGTCCATGGCCGTCGAGGGCGACGATGTGGCTCTGGGCGCTGCTGCGATCGGCGTGGCCCATATGCACCGCGATCTGGATGACCTGGCTGCCCGTTTCTCGGATCTGAAGCTGGTCTGACGACAAAGAAAAACGCCGGGGATGTCTCCCCGGCGTTCTGCATTCTAGCCTTGGTCTCAGCCGCGCTGTTCGATCGGCACATAATCGCGCTGGGTCCGGCCCGTGTAGAGCTGACGCGGGCGACCGATCTTCTGCGACGGATCGGCCATCATTTCCTGCCACTGCGAGATCCAGCCCACGGTGCGGGCCAGGGCGAACAGGACGGTGAACATAGTGGTCGGGAAGCCCATCGCCGACAGGGTGATGCCCGAATAGAAGTCGACGTTCGGGAACAGCTTGCGCGAGGTGAAGTATTCGTCCGACAGGGCGACCTTCTCCAACTCCTTGGCGACCAAGAACAGCGGGTCGTTCTCGCGGCCCGTGGCGGCCAGCACTTCATAGGCCGACTGCTGCATGACCTTGGCGCGCGGGTCGTAGTTCTTGTACACGCGATGGCCGAAGCCCATCAGCTTGTACTTGCGGTCCTTCACGCCCTGGATGAACTCCGGGATCTTGTCCGGGGTGCCGATTTCCTTGAGCATCGTCAGCGCTTCTTCGTTGGCGCCGCCGTGCGACGGGCCCCACAGGCAGGCGATGCCGGCGGCGATACAGGCGAACGGATTGGCGCCCGACGAACCGGCCAGACGCACGGTCGAGGTCGAGGCGTTCTGTTCGTGGTCGGCGTGCAGGGTGAAGATGCGGTCCATGGCGCGAACCAGGGCCGGATCGACATGATAGTCCTCGGCCGGAACGGCGAAGCACATGCGCAGGAAGTTTTCGGCGTAGGACAGGTCGTTGCGCGGCGAAACGAACGGCTGGCCGATGTGGTATTTATAGGCGCGGGCCGCGATCGTGGGCATCTTGGCGATCAGGCGAATGGCCGAGATGTCGCGCTGGATCGGATCGTGGATGTCCAGGCTGTCGTGATAGAAGGCAGAAAGGGCGCCGACGGTGCCGACCATGATGGCCATCGGGTGGGCGTCGCGGCGGAAGCCTTCGAAGAAGCGATCGAACTGGCTGTGCAGCATCGTGTGGGTGGTGATGCTGTTTTCGAACTTCTCGTACTGGGCGGCGGTCGGCAGTTCGCCGTGTAGCAGCAGGTGGCAGACCTCGACGAAGTTCGACTTCGACGCCAGCTGGTCGATCGGATAGCCGCGGTGCAGCAGCACGCCAGCGTCGCCGTCGATATAGGTCAGGGCCGATTCACAGGCCGCCGTCGAGGTGAAGCCGGGATCGAAGGTGAAGGCGCCCGTTCCCGCATAGAGTTTGCGGATGTCGATGACGTCCGGGCCGGTGGAGCCCGAAAGGACCGGCAACTCGATCGTCTTGTCCTCGAAGGACAGGGTCGCCGAGCCGGCGGGTTTGGCTTGTTCAGTCATGAATGCCCCTTTGCATCACACGTCCAGGCGCGGGGAGGCGTCGGCCGCTTTTTGGTTTGTGGGTGATCACTTAGTCTGTTGCAGCGCATCATCCAAGCGCCCGAGACTTTCGTCGCGCCCAAGAGCCGACAAAGTTCGTGCAATATCAGGTGATGTTGACCCTGCGGTAAGCGCTGCGCGCATCGGCGGGCCGATTTTTCCGAACCCAACGCCCTCGGATTCCGCAAAGGCCTTGAGCTCGGCTTCCAGCGCAAAAACATCCCAGGATTGGAACAGGGACAGCCGTTCGCGCAGACGGGTGAGGCGCTCCAAGGTTTCACCCGACAGTAGCGCCTTCGCCTTGTCGTCCAGCGTCAGGGGGCGAGATTTCAGTACGAAAGCGGTTTGGTCGGCCAGATCGAGGATCGTCTTGGCGCGATCCTTGACGAAAGGCATGGCGCGCTGAAGCCGGGCTTCGTCCGCCTCTGCGAGGGCGTGGCCCTTCTGCAGGTGCGCATCCAGCGTCAGCTTGGCGAGCCGCTCGTCGTCGGCGAGGCGCAGCCAGTGCGAATTGACATGGGCCAGCTTGTCGAAGTCCAGGCGGGCCGGCGCCTTGCCGATGCCGGCGAGGTCGAACCATTCGATGGCCTGGGCGTCGCTGAACAGTTCGTCGTCGCCGTGGGACCAGCCCAGGCGAGCCAGATAGTTGCGCATGGCCTCGGGCAAGTAGCCCATCTCGGCGTATTCATGCACCGCCTGGGCGCCGTGACGCTTCGACAGCTTGGCGCCGTCCGGTCCGTGGATCAGGGGGATGTGGGCGAAGGTCGGTCGCGTCCAGCCCAGCGCGTCGTAGATCAGGCTCTGGCGCGCGGCGTTGTTCAGATGGTCGTCGCCGCGAATGACGTGGGTCACGCCCATGTCGTGGTCGTCCACGACGACGGCGAGATTATAGGTTGGCGCGCCGTCCGAACGCAGCAGCACCAGATCGTCCAGGTCGTCGGTGGACCAGTTCACGTCGCCCTGGACCTCATCGGCCACCGTGACCGTCGTCGCCTTTGGCCGACGGAAGCGCACGACGTGCGGCGAGGCCAGATCGTCGACGGTCGGCTCGCGGTCGCGCCAGGGCGATTCGAAAGTGCGCTTTTCGGCCTTGGCCTCGTCACGCAGACGACCGGTCTCCTCGGCCGAGGTGAAGTCGCGGTAGGCGTGGCCGGTTTCGAGCAGTTGATCGACCACCTCGCGGTGGCGGTCGGCCCGGCTGAACTGGAACACCGGCTCATCGTCGGCGAACAGCTCCAGCCAGCTCAGGCCGTCGAAAATGGCCTTCACCGCCTCATCCGTCGAGCGTTCACGGTCGGTGTCCTCGATACGGATCAAGAAGCGTCCAGCGTGTCTTTTGGCGTACAGCCAGTTGAATAAAGCGGTTCTCGCCCCGCCGATATGCAGATAGCCTGTCGGCGAGGGGGCGAAGCGGGTGACGACAGTCGAGGAAGGTGAGGTCATGGGGGAGGGGTCCGTAGGCGACGCCCTTATACGCCCCGATGCGGCAAAACCCACCCCTGCTGCGCGTTTGCGCGCCTGGCTGCACGCCGAAGTCGCCGCTCAGACCCTGAGATGGCGGCTATGGGCGCCGGTCGCATTCGGCGCGGGTGGGGGGGTCTATTTCGCCCTGCGAGCCGAGCCGGTCTTGTGGCCCTTGCTGCTGGGGGCCGCCTTGACCTTTGGGCTGTGGGTCGTGGCGCGTAGGCGCGGCTGGTCGCGGCGTCTGACCTGGCTGCTGTTGATGGTGGCCTGCGTTTCAGGTGGGCTGGCGGCGGCCAAGGTGCGCACCCAAGCCGTCGCCGCGCCGATCGCGCCCGCCCTCAGCGAACCGACCGTGATCGAAGCCTGGGTTGTCGATGTCGACAGCCCGGGGCAGCGAGGCGCGCGGGTCGTGATCGCGCCGGTCTGGATCCGCGGACTCACGCCCGAACAGACGCCGGTGCGCTTGCGGGCGACGGTGCGGGGCGAGCCGCCGCGGCCCGGCGAAGCGATCCGCCTGTTCGCCATTTTGAATCCGCCCCCAGCGCCGGCCAGCCCTGGCGCCTACGACTTCGGCCGCAACGCCTTCTTCCAAGGTATGGGCGGCGTGGCGTTCGCCTTGGGTGAAACGCGTGGGGCCGAGCTTGCCCCGCCGCCGTGGCGACTTCGACTTGAAATGGCGGTCAACGGCGCCCGTTTCGCACTGGCCGAGCGGATCGTGGCAAGGCTCGGCGAACGGACCGGCGGGATCGCCGCCGCCATGACCACCAGTCACGAAACCTGGATCAGTCAGGAGGACATGGATGTGATGCGCGATTCCGGCCTGGCGCACATCCTGTCGGTGTCAGGGCTGCATATGGCCATCGTCGGCGGTTTCGTCTTCTTCGCCGTGCGGCTGGGCGTGGCGGCCTGGCCCTGGTTGGCCCTGCGGGTTCACGGCAAGAAGGTCGCGGCATTGGCGGGCCTCACCGCGGTCGGGGTCTATCTGGTGGTGTCGGGCGCGCCGCCGCCGGCCGAGCGGGCGGCGATCACCGCCTCCATCGCGTTTCTAGCCATCCTGCTGGATCGACAGGTGGTCACGATGCATGGCCTGGCTGTGGCGGCCTTCATCGTTCTAGCGATACAGCCTGAAGCCATCGTCACGCCGGGTTTCCAGATGTCGTTCGCGGCGACGGCGGCCTTGGTCGCCTTGGTCGAGGCCTGGCCGAAGCGCCCGCGCGAAATATCCGCGCCCTGGCCGATCTTGGCAGTCCAACGGCTGGGCGGTTGGTTGACGGCGGCTGTGGCGGCCAGCGTCGTCGCAGGATTGGCGACGGGACCGTTCGCTATGCAGCATTTCAACCGCACCGCCATGTACGGACTGCTCGCCAATCTCGGCACGTCGCCCGTGGCGGACTTCATCCTGATGCCAGCCCTGGCCTTGGGCGCAGCGCTTGAGCCTTTGGGGCTGGGGGGACCGTTCCTGGCGGTCGCGGGATGGGGCGTCGATCTGATGCTAGCGATCGGCACGTGGACGGCGGGATTGCCCGGCGCGGTCAGAACGGTCGCCAGCGCACCAAATTATGTCCTGCCGGTCGCCTTCCTGGGCGTGTTGTTCGTCTGTTTGTGGCAAGGCCGCCTGCGCTGGTTGGGACTTCCGTTCGCAGCCGCTGTCCTGATCTGGCCGCGTGAACCCACGCCGGATCTCTGGATTGGCGATGGCGGGACGAACGCCGCCTTTCACCGTGATCAGGCGGCCGTCGTGGTCCGGCCTGGCGTGCGTGAGTTTGCGGTGGATCTCTGGTCGCGAAGACGGGGGCTGGCCATGATGGATCGGTCGGAGACGGGCTGGGTCTGCGACCGCTTCTCCTGTCGATCGGACATCGATGAGGCGGGTCCCGTGGCGATCTGGTGGGGGCGGAAGTCGCCGAGCTCAGATCAGATGGAGGCGTTATGCCGCGCAGCGCCCGTCGTCAGCGTCCGCGCTGTCGTCACCTCAATTCCAAGCGCCTGTCAGGATCGCCTTGTCCTGGACGGGGTGGATTTTGCGCGAGGCGGGGCAGTGGAGTTGTGGCGCGTCCGTTCGGGCGAGCCGAATCGATGGCGCGCGGTGTGGACGGCCGACGTTCGCGGCGACCGCCACTGGGCGCGTCAGTCCGATCCGGACGTCAGTGATAGCGGCGCATAAGGCCGACCAGCTTGCCTTGGACCGCGACCTGATCCGAGCCGTAGATCTTGGTCTCGTAGTTGCGGTTGGCGGGTTCCAGCGCGATCGAGGCGCCCTTCTTGCGGAGGCGTTTCAGCGTCGCCTGCTCGCCCTCGACCAGAGCCACCACAATCTCGCCGGAGACGGCGTTGTCGGTCGATTTGATCACCACCATGTCGCCGTTCAGGATGCCGGCCTCGATCATGGAGTCGCCTTCGATCTCCAGCAGGTAGTGCTCGCCAGAACCCAGCATGGATTCCGGGACCGGATAGCGCGCCGTTTCATGCTCGATTGCGTCGATCGGCGTGCCGGCGGCGATCTTGCCCATCAGCGGCAACTCGCGGGTGTCGTTGGCCGCCATCGGGGCCGCAGGTCGGACACCGCCGCCGCCCTCGATGACGTCGGGCTTGAACCCGGCGCGACCGCGCGGCGCGCCGGCCGTCGCCTGTTCGGGCAGTTTCGTGACTTCCAATGCGCGGGCGCGGTGAGCGAGACGGCGGATGAAGCCGCGTTCCTCCAGCGCCGTGATCAGCCGGTGAATGCCGGATTTGGAGGCCAGATCGAGCGCCTCCTTCATCTCGTCGAACGAAGGGGAGACGCCGGTCTCCTGGATGCGTTCGTGGATGAACATCAGCAGTTCGTGCTGTTTGCGCGTGAGCATCGCCAGGCCCTCATGCGCCCGCCGACGAATCGGAACGGGCCGTGAACATTTGTCGATGTTCTGTAAGTGTTCCTTGCTAATGTCAACTTAACGGCGAGGCTTGCCGCCGCGTCTCGGCTCAGACCGCCAGCAACTGACGGGTGGCTGCCTCGACATCGGCCTGGCGCATCAGGCTCTCGCCGACCAAGATCGCCTGGGCATGGGCAGCCGAAACGCGCGCCACGTCGTCGGGCGTAAAGATGCCGCTCTCAGCGACTAGCAAAGCCCGAACGGGGCTGAGCATCGACAGCCGTTCCGTGATTTCCAGATCGACCTCGAACGTGCGCAGCGAACGATTATTGACCCCCACGAGATCGCCGCCGAGCGCACAGGCGCGCGCCATTTCTTCCTCGTCGTGCGTTTCGATCAGCGCGTCCATGCCGAACCGTTCGGCTTCCGACAGCAGTTCAGCCGCCAGGCTGTCGTCGATCATGGCGAGGATGATCAGGATGCAGTCGGCGCCCAGGGCGCGGCTTTCGGCGACCTGCCAAGGATCGACCAGGAAATCCTTGCGCAGGCAGGGCAGGGCGACGGCCTCGCGGGCCTGGCCCAGATAGGCGTCGTCGCCCTGGAAGCTGGGGCCATCGGTCAGCACCGACAGACATGCCGCACCGCCGGCCTCATAGGCGCGGGCCAGGGCCGGCGGATCGAAATCGGGCCGGATCAGGCCCTTGGACGGGCTGGCCTTCTTGATCTCGGCGATCAGGGCGGGACGACCGGTTTCCTCTCCGACCCGCTCCAGGGCGGCGCGAAAGCCGCGCGGGGCCGATGCGGCGCGGGCCAGGGCTTCGATCGCCTCCTGTGAGGTCGCAGCCTTGCGGGCAGCGACGTCCTCGCGCTTGTAGGCGGCGATACGATCCAGAACGTCGGTCATGCAGGCTCTTCGCTTTCCAGCGGCGTGGAGGTGATGCGGGCCAGACGATCCAGCGCCTCGGCGGCTCGACCGTCGTCGATGGCGCCAGCCGCGAGCGCGGCGCCGTCGGCCAGATCGGCCGCGCGATCGGACACCACGAGGGCGGCGGCGGCGTTCAGCAGCACGATGTCGCGGTAGGGTCCGGCCGCGCCGGCCAGAAGCGCGCGCAAGGCGACGGCATTCTCCTCGGCGTCGCCGCCGCGGATGTCTGTGATAGAGGCGCGCGGCAGGCCGGCATCCTCGGGCGTGATCTGGAAGCGACGAACCGCGCCGTCCTTCCATTCGGCGACGTCCGTGGGGCCGGAAGTCGCCAGTTCGTCCAGGCCTTGGCCGTGAACGGTCCAGGCGCGTGTGGCGCCGAGCCGGCCCAGCACCTCGGCCAGCGGCTCCAGCAGGCGCGGATCATAGACGCCCATCACCTGTCGCCTTGCAGACGCTGGATTGGAAAGCGGTCCCAGAAGATTGAAAACAGTCCGGAAACCGATCTCGGCTCGCACCGGCCCGACATGACGCATCGCCCCGTGATAGGCAGGCGCGAACAGGAAGCAGATGCCGGCCTCGTCCAACGCCTTCTTCTGTTGCGCCTGCGACGCCATCAGGTTCACGCCGAGGATCGACAAGACGTCGGAAGAGCCTGATTTCGAAGACATCGCCCGATTGCCATGCTTGGCGACCTTCAGACCGGCGCCGGCCAGAACCAAGGCGGCGGCGGTCGAGATATTGTAGGTGTGCTGGCCGTCGCCCCCGGTGCCGCAGGTGTCGATCACCTCATAGGGATGATCCAGCGTCAGAGCGGCTTCACGCATGGCGCCCGCGAAGGCGGCGATCTCGTCCACGGTCTCGCCGCGCATCCGCATGGCGGTGACGGCGGCTGCGACCTGGGAAGGCGTGGGCTCGCCCCGCAGGCAGGCGGCGAAGAAGTCGTGCGCCTGCTGGGACGTCAGGGGATGGCCCTCGACCAGCCGGGCGAGGATCGGCTTGAACCCGTCGCCCATGGTCAGGCGGCCGCGAGGCGCTTTACGCCGGCGATGTCAAGGAAGTTGGCCAGCATGTCGTGACCGTGCTCGGTGGCGATGGATTCCGGGTGGAACTGCACGCCGTGGATCGGGCGGGTGCGATGCTGCAAACCCATGATCTCGCCGTCGGCGGTCCAGGCGGTGACCTCCAGGTCGTCGGGCAGGGTTTCGCGCTTGACCGCCAGCGAGTGATAGCGTGTGGCGGTGAAGGGCGAGGCCAGGCCGGCGAAGACGCTCTGGCCCTCGTGCAGGATCGGCGAGGTCTTGCCGTGCATCAGGGTCTTGGCGCGGATGACGTCGCCGCCGAAGGCCTGGCCGATGGCCTGATGACCCAGGCACACGCCCAGGATCGGCATCGACTCTGGCGCGGTCGTGATCAACGGCAGGCAGATGCCGGCCTGATCGGGGGCGCATGGGCCGGGCGACAGCAGAACGGCGGCGGGGTTCAGCGCCCACGCCTCGTCCACCGTAAGGTCGTCGTTGCGCACCACATGCGTCGGCGCGCCCAACTCCGCGAGGTAGTGGACGAGATTGTAGGTGAAGCTGTCGTAGTTATCGACGACGAGGATCATGGCTTGGCTTCTAGGCGTGACGCGCGTCCGCGCCAAGCGGGCGCGGCCTTAAAGCGCATTTTAACTCGACGGGACTAGGACTGGACCGGTGAAACTCGCCGCTGAAAAAGACATGGCCGCCAAGATCGCCGCCGCCAAGGCGAAGCTGGTCGTGGTCGAAACCAAGCCCAACCCCGTCGCCGCGCTTGGCGCAGCCGCGTTCGCGGCCACCGCAGCGGTTCTGATGGCGGGCGTCGTCATCATCGGCCCCGGCGTGCAGTTCAACGACCCGGCGATGACGATTTCGCGCTAGCGATTGCCGGTCCCAAAGCGCCAGGCGTCCTCCGCCGCCCGCATCGGCGCGCGCGCCTTGTGCTGGGTCTCTGCATATTCGGCCGCAGGGTCGCTGTCGGCGACGACGCCGGCCCCGGCCTGAACGAAGATCCGATCGTCGGCGAAAAGGGCGGTGCGCAGGGTGATGCAGATGTCCGCCTCGCCGCCAGCCGAAATATAGCCGACGCCGCCGCCATAACCGACGCCGCGCTTTTCGCTTTCCAGTTCGTCGATGATCTCCATCGCGCGCACCTTGGGCGCGCCCGACAGGGTCCCGGCGGGCAGGGCGGCCAGCAGCGTGTCCACCGCATCCAGCCTGGGATCAGCCTTGCCGCGCACGTTGGAAACGATGTGCATGACCTGGCTGTAGCGCTCGACGACGAAGCTCTCGGTGACTTCAACCGAGCCGGGCGCCGCGACGCGCCCCACATCGTTGCGGCCCAGGTCCAGCAGCATCAGATGCTCGGCCAGCTCTTTCGGATCAGCCAACAGTTCGACTTCCAGCGCCTTGTCCGCCTCTGGCGTCGCGCCGCGCATGCGGGTTCCGGCCAGCGGCCGGATCGTGACCTCGCCGTCCTTCAGCCGAACCAGGATCTCGGGGCTGGAGCCGGCGAGCTGGAAACCTTCGAAGTTTAGATAGAACAGATAGGGCGACGGATTCTGGCGACGCAGCGAGCGATAGAAGGCGAACGGATCGTCGGTCCACGGGGCCGAAAAGCGGTGGCTGAGCACGACCTGGAAAATGTCGCCGGCGCCGATGTAGTCCTTGGCCCTGGCGACCATCTCGCCGAAGGCCGGCTCGTCCACCGGCGAGGTGAAGACGGGAGGCGGCGTTTGCTGCGGAGCGGCGCGAACGGGCAGGGGTTCGCGCAAGGCCGTCTCGAACGCGTCCAGCCGCGCCGTCGCGGCGTCGAACGCCTCTTGCGGGGAGATTCCGGCGTCGGGATAGGCGGCCGACACCAGAACGATTTCGTGACGGACCGAATCGAAGATGGCCACCAGCGACGGCCGCGTCAGCACGGCGTCGGGCAGATCGAGCGGATCAGGATTCGGCGCGCCCAGCGGTTCCAGCAGTCGCACCATGTCGTAGCCGAAGACGCCGAACAGGCCGGCGGCCATCGGCGGCAGTCCCGCCGGCAGATCGAACTTCGACGCCGCGATCAGCGCGCGCAGGGATTGCAGCGCCGGCAGCGGGTCGGCCGTAAAGCGACCCTCCGCTATGGCTGAGCCGCGCGCCACTTCCGCCGCGTTGGATCGACAACGCCAGACCACATCGGGATCCAGCGTCAGGATGGAATAGCGTCCCTTGACCGCGCCGCCCTCGACCGATTCCAGCAGGCAGGCGTACGGCCGGTCGCGTCCCAGCTTCAGATAGGCCGAGACCGGGGTTTCCAGGTCGTCGATGACCCGCCGAACCAGGACCTGCGGCCGACCGGCCGAAAGGCCGGCGGCGAAGGCGTCGAACGTGATGTCGCGCGAAGCGTCGTCGGTCATTGCGCCGGTGCGGCGGGCGTTGCGCCACCCGACAGACCCAAGGCCGACAGCGCCTGGGCCGGGTCGTTCTTGGCCTTGGAGCGCTGAGCGCCCGCCGAGACCGACGATTCGACCATGGCCTGCACCAACTCCTGGGTCAGGCGCGGGCGGACCTGCTCGGCCAGCGGACCGGCCACGGCCGGATTGGCGGCGCGGACGTTATCGACGCGGCCGACCACATAGGCGGTCTGCGACGCGGGCTGCGAGAAGGCCTGGCCCTTGGACTGGCCAAACAGACCCTGGAGCACGCCCTGACCGAGGGCTTCCTGGGTTTGCTGATTGCGGATGACGCCGGTGCGCACGGTCAGCGGCGCATTGACCGAACGGGCGACCGCGGCGATGTCCTCGCCGTTGCGCACGCGGGTCGTCAGTTCTTCAGCCTTGGCCGACAGGCGACGCATGGTCTCCCGCTGGATCCATTGGGCGGCCAGGGGCTCACGCACCTCTGCCAGGGTCGGCAGGGCCGACGGGCGGATGTCGTTGACGCGCACGGCGAAATACTGGCCCTGACCGGCGTCGATGACGTCGCTTTCGCCGCCCTTGGTCAGGCTCCAGGCCGTCTCGAAGATTTGCGGCGGAGCGTTAAGCGCCTGACCGTTCGGCAGTTTGCCGTCCTTGGTGAAGGGCGGCAGATCGACGACGCGACCGCCGGCCTCACGCGCGGCGTCAGCCAGGTTCTTGCCGGCGGTGCGGGCGGCTTCGTATTTCTCGACCTTGGCGTAGGTCTGGGTCTTCACGTCCTCGGCGCGCAGCTCCTGAATCAGTTCCTCGCGAGCGCTGTCCAGCGTGGCGGGCGCAGCGGGTTGAACCGCCGTGACCTTGGCGACGGCGAAGCCGACACCGGCCTGGACCGGGTTGGACACCTGATTGGCTTGCAGACCGAAGACGGCGGCTGCGGTTGCGGCGTCGCCGATGGCCGAGCGGGGGGTCTCGTTGAAGGCGGCCGGCGTGATGTTGTTGGCGCGGCCGACTTCAGCGGGCGATTGGCCCGCCCGCAGGGCGGCGGCGATATTCTGGGCCGTCTCGCGGTTCGGCGCGGTCAGGGTGACGAAGGAGCGCGTCTCGGGCTTGCTCAGCGTGTCCTTCTTGAACTCGAAGCGCTCGCGGATGCGGTCTTCCGAGATCGGCGCATTGGCCGAAGCCTCAGGCGTGAACAGAACCACCGACACCATGCGGAACTCGGGCGCGCGCAGGCGGTCGGCGTTCTCCTGGATAAAGGCGTTCAACTGGGCGTCGGTCGGGGCGGGGATCTGACCGGCCATCGCCGGGGTCACTTCGAACCAACGACCGTCGCGGCTTTCGAAGGCGGATCCGGCCAGCAGCGCGCCATAGATGCGCGGCACGCGGGCGCCGGCGAAGACGGCGGCGCCGAAATGCTCCGTGGCGTACTGGTCGCGCAGGTCCTGCTCCAGCATGGCGGGAGTCAGGTTTTGCTGCGCGAGAGCCGCCTCATAGGCCTGCTGGTCGAACTGTCCGGTGACCGAGTTGAAGAAGGCCGGGATCTGGCGGATCTGCTTGACGATCAGTTCCTTGCCCGGGCGGATGCCCGCCTTATAGGCCCAGTTCAGGAAGCCCAGCTGCTGGGTCTGCTCGGTCAGGAAGCGGACGTGGATGTTTTCCGCGACCAACTCCTGGTTCGTCAGGGGGCGGCCGACCTGCTGCTGCAGCCGTTCACGCACCTGATCGAAGGCGGTGCGGAACTCGGCCTCGTTCATTGAACGATCGCCCGCATCGATGACGTGTTTCGGTCCCAGGTTGGAGAAGACATCCATCCGCGCGCCGACGATCACGAAGCTGATCGCGATCAGGACAAGTAGGGCGGCCGCCCATTTGGATCGAGAGAAGGCGCGGAAGGCGGTGAGCATTCGAAAACCCGGGACTGGCCGATGTTGGCGTCAATCGTCGCGTATAGTCGGGCCGGGGCCGCCGCTGCAAGGATGGCTTCGTGTCCGGATTGCGGCGCCGCCTCTTGGCTTGGCGGTTTTCGCCTTCTAGACAGGCGCCCATGAAACAATCCGTGAAGATGATCGTCGGCAATTGGAAGATGAACGGCGTCTCGGCCGCCTTGGCGCAGGCTGAAGCCATCAGGGACGCCGTCGCGGCGACGGGGCAGGGATGTCGTGTTGTGTTGTGCCCGCCGGCGACGCTGATCGAGCGTATGCAGTCCGCCTTGGCGGGCAGCGGCGTGGCCGTCGGCGGTCAGGATTGCCATGAGAAGCCCGCCGGCGCCTTCACCGGCTCGGTGTCGGCCGAAATGCTGGTCGACGCCGGCGCGACCGTGGTGATTCTTGGGCATTCCGAACGCCGCTCCGCTTTCGGCGAGACCGATGCGGACGTCGCCGCCAAGGTCGAGGCCGCCATCGCCGCCGGGCTGGAGCCCATCGTGTGCGTGGGTGAAACCTTGCAGCAGCGGGAAGCGGGCGACGCCATCGCCGTCGTGTCGGGCCAGGTCGCGCGCTCGCTGCCGTCCAGCCTGGCCGAGCGCGACTTCGCGGTGGCCTATGAACCCGTCTGGGCCATCGGCACGGGCCTGACCCCGACGCTGGATCAGATCGCCGAGGTCCATGCCGCCGTGCGCGCCGCCATCGTCGCAAAGCTGGGAGACGGCGCTCGCGCCGCGCCTATTCTGTATGGCGGTTCGGTCAAACCGGAGAATGCGCGCGACATTCTGGCGACGCCGGAAGTCGGCGGCGCCCTGGTCGGCGGCGCGTCCTTGAAGGCCGAGGACTTCATGCCGATCGTCAACGCCGCCGCGTGACGTTTGCCCCTGGCGCGCTTCGATGATAGAGGCCGCCGCTTGATCGGCGCAGATCCGCGCCCACATGAATGACGCCATGCTCCAGACCATCCTGCTCGTCGCCATCATCATCGTCGCCATCGCGTTGACGGGCATCGTCCTGCTTCAGAAGTCCGAGGGTGGCGCCCTGGGCATGGGCGGCGGTCCGTCGGGCTTCATGACCGCACGCGGCGCCGGCAACTTGCTGACCGTCACCACCTGGTGGCTGGCGGCCGCGCTGTTCGCCCTGACGATCATTCTGACGGTTGTCGGCAATATGGACCGCGCCTCGGTGTCCGGCATCGACGCCGACGCCGTGGGTTCGCTGGCCACGACGCCGCAGACCCAGACGCAACAGCCCGCCCAGCAACAGCCCGCTGCGCCGGCCAAGCCGGCGACGCCTTCGCTGGATGATCTGGAAGCCAGCCTGCCGTCGGCCTCCACCGCTCCGGCGCCGGCCCAACAGCCCGCTCAGTAAGGCTCAGACAGAGACCCGAGTTTCAGAAAGCGCGCCGCAGGGCGCGCTTTCTTCTTTTGATCAACAGTTCGATTCGACGGCGGCATGACCGAGCCGCGAATCATGGAGTAAGGTGTCCCCCCATGGCTCGCTATGTGTTCATCACCGGCGGCGTGGTTTCCTCGCTAGGAAAAGGCCTCGCCTCCGCCGCTCTCGGCGCTCTTTTGCAGGCGCGCGGCTACAAGGTCCGCCTGCGCAAGCTCGACCCCTATCTGAACGTCGATCCGGGCACGATGAGCCCGTATCAGCACGGCGAGGTCTTCGTGACCGACGACGGCGCCGAGACCGACCTGGACCTAGGCCACTACGAGCGGTTCACCGGCGTATCGGCGGCCAAGTCCGACAACATCACGACCGGCCGCATCTATTCGACAATTCTGGAGAAGGAGCGTCGCGGCGACTATCTGGGCGCCACCGTCCAGGTCATTCCGCACGTGACCGACCAGATCAAATCCTTCTGCCTGACGCCCGCCCTGACCGACGCGGGCGAAGACGTCGACTTCGTTCTGGTCGAGATCGGCGGCACGGTCGGCGATATCGAGGGCCTGCCCTTCTTCGAGGCGATCCGCCAGCTTGGGCAGGACCTGCCGCGCGGCCAGAGCTGCTTCGTTCACCTGACGCTGCTGCCGTTTATCAAGACGGCCGGCGAGATGAAGACCAAGCCGACCCAGCACTCGGTCAAGGAACTGCGCTCCATCGGCATCCAGCCGGACATCCTGCTGTGCCGCTGCGAGCAGCCGATCCCGGCCGAGGAAAAGCGCAAGATCGGCCAGTTCTGCAACGTGCGCGAAAGCGGCGTCATTCAGGCGATGGACTCCGCCGATATTTACGCCGTGCCGCTGGACTATCACCGCGAGGGTCTGGACCGCGAGGTCCTGGCGCATTTCGGCATCAACGATGCGCCTGAGCCGGATCTGACCGGCTGGCAGGAGATCGCGCGTCGCCGCCTGCAGCCCGACGGCGAGGTCACCATCGCCGTGGTCGGCAAATACACGGTCCTCAAGGACGCCTATAAGTCCCTGATCGAGGCGCTTCATCACGGTGGCGTGGCCAACAACGTCAAGGTCAACATCGACTGGGTCGAGGCCGACACCTTCGAAGGCGATCCCGAGGCCTGTGAGGAGCGTCTTCAGGGCGCGCACGCCGTTCTGGTGCCGGGCGGCTTCGGCGAGCGCGGCTCGGAAGGCAAGATCGAGGCGGCCCGCTTCGCCCGCGAACGCAACATCCCTTATTTCGGCATCTGCTTCGGCATGCAGATGGCGGTGATCGAGGCGGCGCGGAACCTGGCTGGCTATCCCAAGGCCTCGTCCACCGAGTTCGGCCCGACCGCCGAGCCGGTCGTCGGCCTGATGACCGAATGGACCCAGGGCAACCAACGCGTCCTGCGTCAGCAGGGCGGCGACCTGGGCGGCACCATGCGGCTGGGCGCCTATGATTCGACCTTGTCGGCGGGATCTAAGATCGCTGAGATCTACGGCTCGACCGCGATCAGCGAGCGTCACCGCCATCGCTACGAGGTCAACATCAACTATCGCGAGGCGATCGAGCAGAAGGGCGGCCTGGTCTTCGCCGGTCTCTCGCCTGACGGCGTCCTGCCCGAAACCGTCGAACGCCCGGACCATCCCTGGTTCATCGGCGTTCAGTATCACCCCGAGCTGAAGAGCCGTCCATTCGCGCCGCATCCGCTGTTCGCCAGCTTCATCGGCGCGGCCGTGGTGCAGAGCCGCCTCGTCTGACGGAACGCGGTTCGCACAGACTCCATCGGGTCCGCGTTTTGCAGTAGACTGTCCGGAACGGATCGAATTGGCACGATCCGAATGCGGCGGGACCGTCGATGATCGGCGAGTTGCTTTATCACCTGCACCGGCACGTGCGCCTGGTGCTGATCGCCGGAGCGCTGATGCTCGTGCTCGGCGTGGTCCTGGTCGGCTATGAAGCGCTGCGGCTTCTGGACCAGCCGCCGGCCCGCCCGGCCGAAGCCGGGCAGGCCTTGAGCTAGATCAGTCGATCTTCAGCCGCACGAAGAGCATCGCCCCGTCGGGATCGCCGCCATACAGAGGCTCCAACGCCGTCGGCACGCGATTCATGGCATAGAGACCGCCGAGGCCGAACCGGACGTGTTCGGCGATCCGCCAGTCGCGGACAATACCGACCGACGCCTTGCCCACTGTATAGAGCGGGCCATGGCCGCCGCCGACGCCGGGAACCAGTTCATCCGTCTCGATCCGCTCGGCGCGGGCGAAGATCGTCCAGCGGTCGTTGGGATGGACCGCCGATTCCAGCAGCCAGGCGTCCTTCGATTCACCGTGGTCGTTGGTCTTTCGGCCCCAGGCCAGGGTCGAGGACCACCAGCCGTCATTGCCCAGACGGCGGGTGTGGATAGCGCTAGCCGACCATTTCGTCTCGTCCTCGTCGGGCTCCAACTGTTCCGGCGCGGAGACATCGGCGTAGGACGCCTGCAGCGACCATTCGTCGGTCGGGTTCCAAGCAGCCCGCACCGACCAACTATCCAGCCGTGGCGAATCGATGCCCCAGCGTTCCTCGTCCGGCTCGCGTCCCTTGAAGGCCGAGGTCTCGATCTTGAAGCGGTCGTGCGCCCAGCCCAAGGTGGTCACGCCGAAGACGATGTGGGTCGAATCCAGCCAGTGGTGGGTGATCGGCGCCTCGGGACTGTCCATCGCGCTCATGCGGTGCATGAAGGCGGGCGGGCCGAAGGCGGGCTCGCCCGGCAGGCCGATATAGCCATAGACGCTGTCCTTGTCGGACAGGCGCTTCGAATAGCTGGCCGACAGCTCCATGAACAGATCGTGCGGATGTTGTCGATCGACCAGCGGATTGACCCCGTCCGCCGTCTCGCCCGCCGCCAGCAGCAGCGGATAGCCGGACTTACCCATCAGCGGATCGGGACTGAGCATGGCCCGCAGGTTCAGCGTCGAACCGTCGTCGAAGTCACGGCGCGCCGAGGTCATCAACATGCCGGCGACGAAGGTCTTGTCGCCGCCGCGCGGCCCAGACTGGCTGTCATAGACCAGGTTCAGCATGGCGTGGGTCATCACCATCCAGTCGCCACGGACGGTGTGGATGCCGCCGTGCTCGCCCGCATCGGGTTGCCAACCGGTGCCTGAGGCGTCGCGGTTGATGGGCCAGGGGCCGTAGGGACTGGTCATCGTGTGAACCATGCTGGCGTGATCGGTCATCGGCTCGGCCGATGACATGGGCATGTCGTGACCTGCGTGCGGATCGGCAGTGGGCTTGGTCGACGCGTGGTGCGCGTGATCCTGCGCCGCCGCGGCCTGAGCCAGGGCGAGCAGGGAAGCGCCGGCGCAGGCGCCGACGAGAGTACGGATAGCCATTCAAGGCCTCCTCTGATGATCGTGACGGAGTGCGCCTTGCGAGAGGCGCGAGGTGTGTCAGACGATCAGGGGGCGGGGTGGTCCGGGTTCGGGCGCCAGCCGTTGCCCGGCCGGCAAGGCAGTCGGAACCGCGGCGATGCGCGACGGCGACAGGGTCGGACCGGAAACCGGCGCGGGGTCCAGCGTCGGTACCGCTACGCAGGCGACGCAGCAGACCATCGCCTTCATGGCCTTGGGCGCATGGTTCGGGGTCTGGTCGGGCGAAGACTGGCCTGTCTCATGGCCCGTCTCATGGCAAGGCGCGGCGGTCGCCGGCGACGCCGAGGCGCCGACCGCGCCGAGCGCCAGCACCGACAGGGCGCCGATCAGCAGCAACAGGGATTGAACGATCTTCACGGCGTCAGGATAGGCGTCGGGTGATGACGCCGCAATGCGTCAGCGCAGCGGCTTTTTGTCGACAAGCGGCAGGCCCGCCGCGTCGGGCGCTGTGGCGCCGCCATTGCCCAGCGCGCGCTGCATGAACACCACGTCGCGCCAGTCGTCGTGCTTCCAGCCGGCCGCCTTGAACACGCCGGCGTCGGTGAAGCCCCGCGTGCGGTGCAGGGCGATGGAGCCGACGTTCTCCGCATCACCGATGACCGCGACCATCTGACGAAGACCCATCACTTCGCAGCGGACGATCAGCGCATCGAGCAGGGCGCCCGCGACGCCGCGCCCCCTGGCCCAGGGCGCGACGTAGATGGAGTCCTCGACCATGTAGCGATAGGCCTGACGCGTACGAAACGGCCCGGCATAGGCGTATCCGGCGACCGCGCCTTCGATCTCGACCACAAGGCGCGGCAGGCCGAGCGCTTCCACGGCGGCGAGCCTTGCGGCCATTTCGGGCTCATCAGGCGCCTCCAGCTCGAAGGTGCCGCGCCCATTGGCGACGCTTTCGGCATAGATGGCCGTGATAGCGGCGATGTCGCCGGGACGGGCGTCGCGAACCGTTAGTGCGCTCACCCGTGCTCCCAGTCTTTTTCGATGGCCCAGACGGCGAAGGCGTAGTCGTGGGCGACTTCCTTCAGATAATCGAACCGCCCGGCCGCGCCGCCGTGACCCGCCTCCATATTGATCTTCAACAGCACGGGCTTGCCCGAGGTGGTCGCGGGTCGCAGCTTGGCCACCCACTTCTCCGGCTCCCAGTAGGTGACGCGCGGATCGGACAGGCCGCCTGTCGCCAGGACTGCTGGATAGGCTTTCGGCTCGACCTGATCGTAGGGGCTGTAGCTCATCATATAGTCGTAGGCGGCCGGGTCCTCGATCGGGTTACCCCACTCGGGCCATTCGGGCGGCGTCAGCGGCAGGGAGGTATCGCTCATGGTGTTGATCACGTCCACGAACGGCACCTGACCGATGATCCCGGCCCACAGGTCGGGCCGCATGTTGTTGACCGCACCCATCAAGAGCCCACCGGCGGATCCGCCCTGAGCGACAATGTTTCCGGCCGTGGCGTACTTCTTGTCGATCAGGTGTTCGGCGGAGGCGATGAAGTCGGTGAAGGTGTTCTTCTTCGTCATCTTCCGCGCGTCGAGGAACCAGCCCCAACCCTTGTCTGAACCGCCGCGAATATGGGCGATGGCGTAGATCCAGCCGCGATCGACCAGCGACAGCCGGTTGGTCGAGAAGCTGGCCGGCATGGGGATGCCGTAGGAGCCGTACCCGTAGAGCAGCAGGGGCGCCGAACCATCGACGGGCGTCGATTTGCGGCGCAGCACCGTCACCGGCACCAACTGACCGTCGGATGCCGGCGCGTTCAGCCGCTCGACCACATAGTCTTCGATGTTGTGACCGGACGGGATCTGCTGCGTTTTGCGCAGGGTCCGCTCGCGCGACGCCATGTCGTAGTCGAACGTCTGCGTCGGCGTAGACGGTGAGTTGTAGGTGTAGCGGGTGGTCGTCGTCTCGTATTCGGAGGCGCCGGCCAGCGACAGGGCGAAGGCCGGTTCGTCGACTGCGATCTCATGCTCGGCGCCGGTCCGATCGCGGATAATGATGCGGGTGTTTGCGTCTGCGCGTTCCTGACGCGCCAGGTGATCATTCGTCAGGTCCAGGCCTTCGATGAAGCGGCCCGGAGTGTGCGGCACCAGATCGGTCCAGTTCGCCTTGGCCGGCGTCGCGGTCGGGGCCTGGACGATCTTGAAATCGATGGCCTCGTCCGCATTGGTGCGGATCACCCAGCGGTCGCCCCAGTGATCGACGTCATAGCGGGTCGCCACCACGCGCGGCTCCAGCACAATAGGTTCGGCCGTCGGAGTCGCGGCGGGAATGTAGCGCGCCTCCGACGTTTCCTGGTTCTGAATGCCGATGACGATAAACTGGTCGTCGGCGGTGCGGCCCACGCCGATGAACATGCCGTCGTCGGCTTCCTCATAGACCAGGGTGGTCGCGCCGCCGCGCGCCGGGCGACGGAAGATCTTGTCCGGACGGCCGTTGTCGTCGCGGTTGGTCCAGAAGATCCACTGGCTGTCCGGCGAGAAGACGAAGTCGCCGGTGGCGCTGTCGATCACCTCGGGCAGCACCTCGCCGGTCGCCAGGTCCTTGACGTAGATCTTGTGAACCTCGGAACCCTGGGCGTCCTCGGCAAAGGCGAACAACGTGTGATCCGGGCTGTGGCTTGCGGCCGACACTTCCGAATAGGCCTTGCCCTTGGCCAGTTCGTTGGCGTCCAGCAGCAGTTGAGGGGTGGGCGCCATGACGAAGTTTTTCGTCACCGGCTGACCATCCACCATCCAGGTGCCCTGACGCTCGACGCGCATGTAGCGGGGGTGCTGATCGCCGGTCTGGTATTCGACATAGTAGTTCCAGCCGCCATCCGGCGCCGGAACCGAGCTGTCGTCTTCCTTGATGCGGCCGCGCATCTCCGCGAACATCGTCTCCTGCAAGGGCAGGGTGGAGGCCATCATGGCCTCGCGGTAGGCGTTCTCGGCGGTCAGGTGTTCCTTGACCTCGGCCTTGATCAGGGTCGGATCACGCAGGACCGCCTGCCAATTGTCATCCTTCATCCACTGATAGTCGTCGGTCCGGGTGCGGCCCAGTTGTTCGATGACGACAGGGATTTTCTTGGCGACGGGCGGCTGAGGCATGGGGGATCCGGTGGACTGATGGGCGAGCGCGGGGGAGGCCGAGACGGCGAGGGCGGTCGCCGCCGTGGACATGATCAGTTGCCGACGATTCATCGGACGCTCCCTGCTTGTTTGAAGGGCGGACCTTGAAGGTCCGGCCCCATCTACGTCAAACGAAGAAACGCCAAGCCGATCATCCGGCCAGCGCGTCCACCGTCATGCGCCGCAGCAGGTCGCCGCCCTGACCCACGGCCGCCAGGCGGCTGGAGACGTGGCCCAGCACATTGGCGGCATAGACTTCGTACAGGTCTAGCTTGCCCTGCAGCCACACCGGATCGCCTTCGTTGGCGTCCAGCTTCGCCTTGGCGGCAAGCGCACCCTTCGCCAGCATCCAGCCGCCGGCCACATCGCCCAGCAGTTTCAGATAGGCGTCGGCGGCCGCCAGCACATCGGCCGCCGCATTCGGATCGGCCTTCTGGTCCAGCAGCCACAGGGTCGCGTCCTCGACCGCCTCGATGGCGGTGGCGAACCGTTCGACCGGCTTGCCGCTGTAGAGCTTGCCGAGATCGACCAGCGTCGCCTTCATGTCCGCGATCAGCGCCTTGGCTGCATCGCCACCGTCCATCGACAGTTTGCGACCGACCAGATCCATGGCTTGAATGCCGTTGGTGCCTTCGTAGATCGGGGCGATGCGGGCGTCGCGATAGTATTGCGCCGCGCCGGTCTCCTCGATGAAGCCCATGCCGCCGTGGATCTGGACGCCCATCGAGGCGACCTCGCAGCCGATATCGGTGGACCAGGCCTTGGCGATCGGAGTGAACAGGTCCTCGCGCCCCTTCCAATGGCGGCGTTCCTCTTCGGTCCCGGCGTGGCGGGCCAGATCGGCGGCGACGCCGGTCGACAGGCACACGGCGCGCGCCGCCGAAATCTTGGCCTTCATGACGCTGAGCATGCGGCGCACGTCGGGATGGTCAAAGATCGGGGCGTTGGCCTCGCCGGTCCAGACCGAGCGACCCTGACGGCGGTCCAAGGCATAGGCGAGGGCGTGCTGATAGGCGCGTTCGGCGATGCCGACGCCTTCGACGCCGACGGCCAGGCGCGCCGCGTTCATCATCACGAACATATGGGCCAAGCCCTGGTTCGGCTGACCGACCAACTCCGCGGTCGCCCCTTCATAGCTCATGACGCAGGTCGGCGAGGCGTGGATGCCCAGCTTGTGCTCGACGCCGACCGGGCGGAAGGCGTTGCGGTCGCCGAGCGTACCGTCTTCCTTCACCGCAAACTTCGACGCCAGGAACAGGCTGATGCCCTTTGGCCCCTTGGGCGCGTCCGGCAGGCGGGCCAGCACCAGATGCACGATATTGTCGGTCGCGTCGTGGTCGCCCCAGGTGATGTAGATCTTCTGCCCGTTCAGCGCATAGGTCCCGTCGCCGTTCGGCGTCGCCGTGGTGATCAGCGAACCCAGGTCCGATCCGGCGCCCGGCTCAGTCAGCACCATGGCGCCGGTCCATTCGCCGCTGACCAGTTTTGTCAGATATTTGGCCTTCTGCTCTTCCGTTCCGACCTGCTCCAGCGCCTCGATCGAGGCCAGCGACAGCATGGGGCACAGGCCGAACGCCATGTTGGCGGCATGGACGGTCTCATAGGCCGCCAGTTCCAGCGCCTTGGGCAGGGCCTGTCCGCCGGCTTCGGTCGAGGCCGACAGCCCGGTCCAGCCGCCGGCCGCGAACTGGCGATAGGCGTCGGCGAAGCCAGGCGCGGCGGTGACGGCGCCGTTGGCGTAGGTCGAGCCCTTCTGATCCCCAATCCGGTTTAGCGGCGCCAGCACCTCTTCGGAGAACTGTCCCGCCGCCTCCAGAACGGCGCCGGCGACATCGGCGTCATAGTCGGGAAAGGCGCCGGTCGCCGCCACGTCGGCCATGCCGGCGACGGATTCCAGAGTGAAGGCCAGGTCTCGAACGGGCGCGCGATAGGTCATGGGTTTCCTCAATCGTCTTTGCGGCCTAAGTGCCGCGTCGGGGCTTGTCGCTGCAAGCGTCTTGGCGACGCGCCCCGTCTCAGTGCAAAGTGGCTGAATGCATGGTGACGCCGTGCCGTCGCGGAAGGGAAGACATGGGCGAGCCCCGCAATCGATATTCGGTCGTTTCCCTGCTGATGCATTGGGGCATCGCCGCCGCCGTTCTGGCGCAGGTGCTGCTGATCACGGCGCATGAGAATACGGAAGGGCCGATTTCGGGCCAGTTCGTCATGCTGCACAAGTCGCTGGGTCTGACGATACTGGTGCTGACCCTTGCGCGGATCGGATGGCGTCTGGCGCATCCGGCGATTCCTTTGCCGTCGGCCTTGCCGCGCTGGCAGAAGGTGGCGGCGCGCGCGACGCACGTCCTGTTCTATCTGGCTCTGATCGTCATTCCGATGACCGGCTGGCTCGCATCATCGGCGGGCGGGCGCGTGATCGAGTGGTTCGGCCTCTTCTCCTGGCCCCTGCTGCCCGTCGGCGGCGGGCGTGAAGCGGCGCGCAGCCTGATGGGGCTGCACGAACTGGCGGTGAAGGGTATCTATGTCTTGATCGCCCTGCATGTGATCGCGGCGCTGAAGCATCAGTTCATTGATCGGGACAATGTGCTGCACCGGATGATCCCGATCATCCCGCGCAGACCGTGAGCCAAACGCCGCTGCAAGCCGCTCAGGCGCTGGCGAACGGCGATCTGATCCTGCTGCCGACCGAGACCGTTTATGGACTGGGCGCCGACGCGAGCAATGCCGAGGCGGTCGCCGCCATCTTCGCCGCGAAAGGGCGGCCGAAGTTCAATCCGCTGATTTCGCATGTCGTGGATGTCGATGCGGCGGCCAAGATTGGCGAGTTCGGCCCGCTCGGACTTGCCTTGGCGGACGCCTTCTGGCCCGGACCCTTCACCCTGATCACGCCAATCTTGGACACGCGCAGCGTCTGCGACTTGGCGCGCGCCGGATTGGACAGCGTCGCGATCCGCGTTCCGGCGCATCCGGTGGCGAGGGAAGTGTTGGCGGCGTTCGGCGGCCCAGTCGTGGCCCCCTCGGCCAATCGTTCCGGCCGACCGAGCCCGACGACCTTCACAGATGCTTTCGAGGAGACGGGCTTTGCGGTCTCAGCGGCTGTCGATGGCGGGCCTTGCCGGATCGGTCTGGAAAGCACGGTCGTGTCGGTGCTGGGGGGACGGGTCGCCCTGCTGCGTCCAGGCGCCATCACCCGATCCGAGATCGATGTGGTCGTCGGTCCCATTGAAGAGGGCGTAGAGGGGCATCGTTCGCCCGGGCGAATGACCCTGCACTATGCACCGGATGCTCCGGTTCGGATCGAGGCCGGCGCTGCGCGTGACGGCGAGATCCTGCTCGGCTTTGGCCCTGACGCCGGTGAGCTGCGCTGGAGTCTGAGCCCGTCGGGCGACCTGCGCGAAGCCGCCGCCAATCTGTTCCGACTGCTGCGCGACGCCGACCGCACACGGCCGACGGGTATCGCCGTGTCGCCGATTCCGACGACGGGACTGGGTGAAGCCATCAACGACCGTCTGCGCCGCGCCGCAGGCTTTGTCGGCTAGCCGAGCGGGCCTGAAGATCGACGCTGGACTGGCGTCCGACGCTGCCCAGGCACGCATTCAACCAATCGTCGGCGGCCGCACGTCCCCGCGCCTTCAGGTCGTTGAGGAAACCCCATTCGGTGTTGAACTTAGATCGCAGCGACAGGTCCGAGAGCCAGCCGTCCGCCTCAATGGCGTGCAGTCGGACGTGCCGATAAGGTCCAGCGCCGCCGCCTTTCAACTGTCCATGTTCGATTAGTTCACCCGCCAGGGCGATGGCGCGCAGTTCTGCGACCAGCGGCGCGTTGAAGACGATCTCGTTCAGCCGATCGACGATGTCGCCTGCGCTTTTAGGCGTCTCGTCGCGCACCATCGGATTGAGTGTGATCAACAGCACGTCGTCCGGCGTGTCATCTCCGGTCAACGGCCACAGCGGCGGATTGGTCAGATAGCCGCCGTCCCAATAGGGCTCCCCGTCGATCTCTACGGCTTGAAACAGATGGGGCAGGCAGGCCGACGCCATCAGGACATCGGCGTTGATCTCATTCGTCTGGAAGATGCGCGCTTTCGCCTGGCGCACAGCGGTGGCGGCGACGAAAAGCCGGATGTCCGAGGCCTGGACGGCGCCGAAATCGACCGAGGCCTGCAAAACCCGTTTCAGAGGGTTATGGTTCAGCGGATTGAATTCATACGGACTCATCGACATCGCCAGCGTCTCGCCCGCGCGCCAGAATGGGTTGTCCTTGATCCAGTCGGGCGTCCGCGCTGCATTCCAGATCGCGCTGTCGCCGAAGACGTTGCGACCGCCGGACTGGTTGACCTCTCGCCAGAGCTTGTCCAACGCGGCGCGGCCATCCCCTGACGCGAGGCCCGACACCAAGGCCGTGCCGTTCATCGCTCCCGCTGAGACGCCGGACACCGCGCGAATATCAAGCCGATCGTCTTCCAACAGACGATCCAGCACGCCCCATTGGAAGGCGCCGTGTGCGCCGCCGCCCTGAAGTGCAAGGCAGATGGGACGTCGGGCGGGAGAGGCGGGAACGGAGCCCGCCGCCTCGGCGGTCTTGCGCTTAAAAATCGCCATGACCGCCGCCTTCCTTAGCTACTGCGCGGTCCAGCCGCCGTCGATGGAGAAGCTGGCCCCGTTGGCCGAGGCGCCGAGGTCGCTGACCAGGTAAAGGAAGATGCCGGTCAACTCCTCCGTCGTGACGAACCGCTTTGTCGGCTGGGCCGCCAGGATCACGTCCGTCAGCACCTGCTCCTCGGTCATGTTTCTCGTACGGGCCTGATCCGCGATCTGCTTGGTCACGATCGGCGTCTCGACAAAGCCGGGGCAGATGGCGTTGCAGGTGATGTTGTCGCGCGCCAGTTCCAGCGCTGCGGTCTTGGTGAAGCCGATGACGCCGTGCTTTGCCGCGACATAGGCGGACTTGAACGGACTGGCCACCAGACCGTGCGCAGAGGCCATGTTGATGATCCGGCCGCGCCCCTCCGCCTTCATGATCGGGATCGCCGCGCGCGTGGCGTAAAAGGCCGACGACAGGTTGATGGCGATGATCTTCTCCCACTGGTCGGTGGGGAAGTTCTCGACGGATTCGACGTGCTGGATGCCGGCGTTGTTGACCAGAATGTCCAGGCGTCCCAGTTCGCGTTCAGCGAAGGCGATCATGTCGGCGATTTCGTCACCGCGCGTCATGTCCGCCGGATGATAGAGGACGCGAACGCCAGATGAGGCCTCCAGATCGGCGCGAGTGCGCTCGATCTCCGCCGGGTCGCCCAAGCCGTTCAGAACGACTTCACCACCGCCTGCCGCCACGGCCCGCGCCAGAGCCAGTCCGATGCCGGAGGTCGAGCCCGTAATGACCGCGACCTGCCCTTTCAGATCGCCGATACCGCGCGCCCCCTGACTGTCGGCGCCCGTGGAGTCCTTAGGCTCTTGCGACATGAATCCGCCCCTTCGTTTGTTTTGGCGAGATTAGCGGGAGGTCGATGTCGGGATCAAGAATTTCCCGATCTGATGAATATCCACTCGGCGTCGGTCGAGGCGGCCTTGTCGAACGCATAACCGTCGCGGTCGAAAGCCTTCAGGTCGGCGACCCGTTCCACGCGTTCGTCGATCGCGAACCGCGCCATCGCCCCGCGCGCCTTCTTGGCGAAGAAGGAGATGATACGGCTCTCGCCATTCTTCTCTTCCCGGAACTGGGGCGTGACGACAGGCAGTTTCAGAGCCTTTGCATCGACGGCCCCGAAATATTCCTGGCTGGCCAGATTCACCAACGTCGGATCCGGCTGGCCTTCGGCGTCTTCGTTCAGTTGTTTGGAGATCCGGTCGCCCCAGAAGTCGTACAGGCTCGCGCCGCGGCGCGTCTTCAGCCGCGTGCCCATCTCCAGGCGATAGGGCTGAATCCGGTCAAATGGACGCAGCAGGCCATAAAAGCCTGACAGGATGCGCAAATGGTCCTGGGCGAAAGCCAAGGCGTCGGCGTCCAGTTCACGCGCTTTCAAACCCTCATACACATCGCCGGCAAAGGCGAAGGCCGCCTGAACGCCGTCTGTGGATTCAGGATCGAAAGCCTTGAAGCGCGCGGCGTTCAGGGTCGCCAGATCGTCCGAAATCCCCATCAGCCGACGCAGGTCCGCCTTGGTCTGACGCTTGGCGGTTTTGGACAGGCTGGCTGTATCTTCGACGAACCGGCGGTCACTGCCGGGAATAGCCGCATCGGCTTCGGTGAAATCCAGGCGCTTGGCCGGGGAAAGAACAATCAGCAAGACGCGGCTCCGTAATGTCGCCGCCCACATAGGATGCTTCGATGACGATTTGAACCGGCTGCGGCGAAGGGCCCGTCAGGCGTCCCGGCGTGACCAGCCGAGCTTGCCGAGAGTTTCCATCGGGCGGAAGTCGGCCTTGTAATCCATCTTGGCCGAGCCCTGGACCCAATAGCCAAGATAGATGAACGGCAGGCCGACGATGGCGGCCTGGCGCACATGATCCAGGATGGCGAACCGGCCCAGGCTGCGCCGCTCCATCGTCGGATCATAGAAGCTGTAGACCATCGACAGCCCGTCCTTCAGCAGGTCCGTCAGGGTTACTGCGACCAGATCGCCCGGCCCGCCGTCGGTGGAGGGCAGACGGTATTCGATCAGATGGGTGCGCACGGCCGTGTCCTCGACCATGGCGACGTAATCCAGCCAGCCCATGTCGCTCATGCCGCCGGTCGGATGGCGCGTGGTCAGGTAGCGGCGCAGAAGCTGGAACTGCTCGGTCGTCGCCTCCGCTTCGACCAGGTCGCGCGAGAGGTCGGCGTTGCGGGCCAGAACCTTGCGCTGCGAACGGCTGAACGTGAACTCTGGCACCGGCAGCCGCACCGAGACACAGGCGTCACACGCCTCGCAGGCCGGGCGATAGGCGATGTTCTGGCTGCGGCGAAAACCCGCCAGCGTCAACTCGTCATTGACGTGCGCGCCGTCCGAGAAGGGGAGGTTGGCGAAAACCTTCCGCTCCGTCTTGCCCGGCAGATAGGGGCACGGCGCGACCGAGGTCATGAAGAAGCGAAGCTGTCGGGTCGGTACGTGCTGGGTCACGGCCTCAGGTCCGCATCCGATCTTGCCAATATTGCGACGACACAACGCTCATCGTTCGATTTGGCGTCATCCGTGCTTCGGCTGCAAGCCTGTTCGCGTTGCAGCCGAGGCGGGTCACAGCGAGGTGTCCGACGGCAGGACCGGCGCCTCGCGCAACAGGACGATGGCGATGCGGCGGTTGCCGGCCAGGGTCGGATCGTCGGGGTAGAGCGGGTCGGACCCCGCCTTGCCCGCCACAGAATAGACCCGGTCGGGATCGACGCCCGAACCTTGCAGCACCAGACGCGAGCCGTTGGCGCGCTCGGACGACAGGGTCCAGTCCGCAGGGGCGCTGGCGCGGCTGGAACCGGGCGCGGCGCTGGTGTGTCCGGTGATGGAGATGCGGTTCGGCAACTGGTTGATCACCTTGGCCACGGCGCGCAGCAGCACCTGGGCGCGGGCGTTGGGGCGCGCAGAGTTGTTGTCGAACATCGACCG
This sequence comes from Brevundimonas sp. MEB006b, assembly GCF_030209705.1. Lineage (NCBI taxonomy): Bacteria > Pseudomonadati > Pseudomonadota > Alphaproteobacteria > Caulobacterales > Caulobacteraceae > Brevundimonas > Brevundimonas sp. MEB006b. The sequence goes on along the minus strand of NZ_JARVRL010000005.1, from coordinate 376,698 downwards.
GCCTTCCTGATCGACCAGCTGGATGCGTAGCCCCTCGGGCGTCTGGTCCACGATCAGCTGTTTCGACAGTTCGGCCAGTTCCGGCATCGACTGCATGGCCTGACGCAGTGATTCGGCGGCGCTGGCGAACTCGGCGGCCTCGCGCTTCTGGATCTCGGCCTGGAGAGCCGAGTCGCTGGCGGACGACAGGCTGGAGCCCGTCTGATCGGTCGCGGGCGCCTCGGGCGCCAGTTCTTCCAGCACAGACTGCGAGCCGGCGCTTTTGACGCCGTCGTCGCCCAGCGATGTGCCGCCCAGAATGCCGCCGGAACCCGACGTCGTCTCGGACACGCTGGCGGGCGCGAAATACTCGGCGATGCCGCGTTTCTGCTCCGGGTCGGTGGTGTTGATCAGCCACATCAGCAGGAAGAAGGCCATCATTGCGGTCACGAAGTCCGCATAGGCCACCTTCCAAGCACCGCCGTGGTGGCCTCCGCCGGAGACCTTCTTCACCTTCTTGATGAGGATCGGACGATCGCTCACGGACATGGACGCGCACCCCGACGAATGGTGTCCCATTGTGGGCTGGCCAAGGTTAACCGGGCGTTGACCTTGAACCCCGGCGCGGCGGGGCCTAGTCCGACGGCAGGATCAAGGAGCCTGTCATGAAGATCGCATTCGCCGGCCTGGGCGTCATGGGCGCCCCGATGGCCCGTCATCTGATCGAGGCGGGCCACGACGTGACCGGCTTCAATCGTACTGTGGCAAAGGCCGAGGCCTGGGCTGCGGCGACGGGCGGCAAGGCGGCGGCGACGGTGGCTGAGGCGGCCCGGGGCGTCGACCTGTTCATCCTGTGCGTCGGTAATGACGACGACGTGCGGGCCGTGGTGACCGAGGCCTTGCCGCATCTGTCGGAGGCCGCCGTGATCGTCGATCACACCACGACCTCGGCCAAGGTGGCGCGCGAAATGGCCGAACTGGCGAACGGGCAGGGGCGGTCGTTCATCGACGCGCCGGTGTCGGGCGGCCAGGCGGGCGCCGAGAACGGACAACTCAGCGTCATGGCTGGCGGGGATGCCGCCGCCCTGGCGACGGTCGAGCCCGTGGTGAAGGCCTATTCCAAGGCGATCAAACATATGGGACCGGCCGGCTCGGGCCAGCTGACCAAGATGGTCAACCAGATCGCCATCGCCGGCGTCGTCCAGGGCTTAGCCGAGGCCGTCCACTTCGCTCAGGTGGCGGGACTGGACACCGACGCCGCCTATGAGGCCGTGTCCAAGGGCGCCGCGCAAAGCTGGCAGATGGACAATCGCTGGAAGACGGCGGCCAAGGGCGATTTCGACTTCGGCTTCGCCGTGGACTGGATGCGCAAGGACCTGGGGCTGGTGCTGGACGAGGCGCGCGCAAACGGCGCGCGCCTGTCTCTGACGGCCCTTGTCGACCAGTTCTACGCCGAGGTTCAGGCCATGGGCGGAAACCGCTGGGACACCTCCAGCCTGGCGGCGCGACTGCGACCTCGCGACTGACGCCTAAAGCCGGCGGTGCATGATGTGCAGGCCGACCAGGCCGTGCGTCGGGTGATCGAACGCTTCGGGAACCGTGCCCACGATCTCGAAGCCCAGCTTCTTCCACAGCGCCACGGCGACGGTATTGGTCTCGACCACGGCGTTGAACTGCATGGATCGAAAGCCGGCATTCCGCGCGAAAGCCAGCGCGGCCTCGCCCAGCGCCCGGGCCACGCCGCGCCCTCGCACTTCGGGCGCGACCATGAAGCTGCCATTGGCCACGTGGGCGCCGTTTCCCTGCTGGTTCGGAATGATCTTGGCGGCGCCCAGCACCTGGCCGTTCTCAACCGCAACCAAGGTTCCGCCCGGCGCTGGCGGCGTCCACATGGCGTGCGCCTGCGCCTCGTCCATGTCCAACGGATAGGTATAGGTCTCGCCCGCGCGGGTGACGGTCTCGATGATCGGCCACAGGCCCGGCCAGTCGGCCTTCGTGATCGGCCGGATCTCCACGCCCATCAGCCCAACAGCCGTGCGGCCTGCGGTGCGAAATAGGTCAGCACGCCCGCGCAACCCGCGCGCTTGAACCCGTGCAGGGTTTCAAGCATCGCACGGTCCTGGTCCAGCCAGCCATTGGCGATGGACGCCTGCATCATCGAATATTCGCCCGACACCTGATAGGCGAAGGTGGGTACGCGGAAGGTCTCGGACACGCGCCGGACGATATCCAGATAGGGCATGCCCGGCTTGACCATCACCGCATCGGCGCCTTCCGACAGGTCCATCGCCACCTCCTTCAGAGCCTCGTCGGAGTTGGCGTAATCCATCTGATAGGTCTTCTTGTCGCCCTTCAGCATCGCCGAGGAGCCCACCGCGTCGCGATAGGGGCCATAAAAGGCCGAGGCGAACTTGGCGGCGTAGGACAGGATCAGCGTGTCCTGAAATCCGTTGGCCTCCAGCGCCTCTCGCACCGCCTGGATGCGGCCATCCATCATGTCCGACGGGGCCACGACATCGGCGCCGGCATGGGCGTGGATGAAGGCCTGTTCGGCCAGACGGTCCAGCGAGGCGTCGTTGGCGATCCGGTCGCCTTCCATCACCCCGTCGTGGCCATGGTCGGTGTAGCAGTCCAGGGCGACGTCGGTCATGACGCCGATCTCGGGCGCGGCGTCCTTGATCGCCTTGATGCAGTCGGGAATCAGGCCGTCGGGGTCGGTTGCGCCGGTGCCGACCGCATCCTTGATCGCGCCATCGACATTGGGAAACAGGGCCACCATCGGAATGCCGAGGTCGCGCGCCTCGACCGCCGCCGCCGCCGCCGCCTTGGGCGAAAGCCGAAACACGCCGGGCATGGAGGCGACCGGGACGCGATCCTCGGCGCCGTCATGGACGATCAGCGGCCAGATCAGATCGGCCGGCGTCAGGGTCGTTTCCGCCACCAGCCGCCGCACCCACGGGCTGGACCGCAGGCGGCGCGGACGGGCGAGCGGGAAGGGGGCGGGCTGATAGGGAAGCATGGCGAGACCTTGGAAACTCCAGCGTCGGACTAGCGCCGCAACGACCGGTGCGCAAATCGCGTGATGCGTCGGATCGTTTCGTGCGTGATGACGGCTTGCGCGGATCGGCGAAATGCGAGCCTATCGCGACAAATCGATGGAGACGGTGATGATCGGCAAATTGGCGGCGGGTGCGACGGCCCTGGTTCTGGCGGCGGGTCTGTCCGGCTGCATCATCATCGACTCGGACGGCGGAGAGCGGACCGTCGTCGCCCCGGCGGCCGACGCGCAGCCAGCGGGCTATTCCAGTCTCTACGCCGATGCGGTCGCCGATCCCAAGCGTCCGGCCGAAGAGGTCGCGCGTGATCCGCTGCGTCACCCGGCCGAGATTCTCGCCTTCGCCCAACTCGAGCCGGGCGACAAGGTCGCCGACATTCGCCCCGGCGCCGGCTATTTCACGCGCCTGTTTTCCGACGTGGTTGGCCCGACCGGCCGGGTCTACGCCTTCGTGCCCGAGCGGACGATGGCGCGCGAGAACGCCGGGGCCGATGCGCTTGTCGCCGCCTATTCGAACGTGACGCGCGTCAACGGCCTGCTGGACTCCATGACCTTCGCCGAGCCGCTGGACATGATCTTCATGAGCCAGGAATACCACGACTTCCACATCCCCGGCTTCAACACCGACGTGGCGAGGATGAACGCGGCGGTGTTCGCGGCGTTGAAGCCCGGCGGCCGCTACATCCTGATCGACCATGAGGCGGCGCCCGGCACGGGCATCTCGGCGGTTCAGACCCTGCACCGCATCGAAGGCGACTATCTGAAACGTGAGGTCGAGGCGGCCGGCTTTGTCTTCGAGGGCGCGAGCCAGGCCGTCGCCAATCCCGCAGACGACCACAGCCTGAACGTCTTCGACGAGAAGATCCGCGGCAAGACGGACCAGTTCGTCTATCGCTTCCGCAAGCCGGGCTGATCGATCTCAATACTGAGAACCGTTATCAATTAAGGGTTTGGGGCGTTTTGTCCATGCGGCGGACATGGACAAGCCCGCTTCGGGAGAGCAAACAACGCAGAGACATCGCCATAAGCGAAAGAACGCGTAGTTTGTTCGACTATAAGGCCGCCTTTAATAGCTCCGTGGAGCAGGTTCGCAGCGAAGGGCGCTATCGCGTCTTCGCCGATCTGAAGCGCGTGCGCGGTCAGTTTCCGCAGGCTGTGCGCCGCCGCGAGGATGGCTCCGAACAGGACGTCGTCATCTGGTGCTCCAACGACTATCTCGGCATGGGCCAGCACCCCGTCGTGCTGGACGCCATGCATAACGAGATCGACGCGGTGGGCGCCGGCGCCGGCGGCACGCGCAACATCTCTGGCACGACCCGCTCCGCCGTCGATTTGGAAGCCGAACTGGCCCACTGGCACCAGAAGGAAGCAGCCCTGCTGTTCACCTCGGGCTATGTCGGCAACGAGGCGACGCTGTCGACCCTGCAGAAGATCCTGCCGGGCCTGATCACCTTCTCCGATTCGCTGAACCATGCCTCGATGATCGCCGGCATCCGCCACGGCGGCGGCGAGCGTCACGTCTTCATGCACAACGACCTGGCGCATCTGGAGGCCCTGCTGGCGTCGGCGCCGGCCGATGCGCCCAAGCTGATCGCGTTTGAGAGCGTCTATTCGATGGACGGCGACATCGCCGATCTGGCCGGCACTATTGCGCTCGCCAAGAAATACGGCGCCCTGACCTATCTGGACGAGGTCCATGCGGTCGGCCTGTATGGTGAGACTGGCGCAGGCGTCGCTGAGCGCGACGGCGTGCTGGACCAGATCGACATCATCGAATGCACCTTGGGCAAGGCGATCGGCGTAATGGGCGGCTATATCGCCGCCGACGCCATGATTATTGATGCGGTGCGCAGCTGGGCCTCGGGCTTCATCTTCACCACCTCGCTTCCGCCGGCCCTGACCGCCGGCGCCTTGGCCTCTGTGCGTCACCTGAAGGCCCATCCCGAACTGCGCGTCCAGCATCAGGAACGCGCCGCGACGCTAAAGGCCCGCTTCGCCGCCGCCGGCATCCCGGTGATGGAAAGCGAAAGCCATATCGTCCCGGTGCACGTCGGTGATCCGGTCCACTGCAAGATGATCTCGGACATGCTGTTGGACGAGTACGGCGTCTATGTTCAGCCGATCAACTATCCGACCGTGCCCAAGGGGACCGAGCGCCTGCGCTTCACGCCGTCGCCGAACCACACCGACGCCATGATGGATCATCTGGTCCAGGCGATGGACAAGCTGTTCGCCCACTGTAACGTGGCGCGCCGACCCGTCGCCGCATGACGACGGGCGACGACCTCGGAGAGGTCATCGTCGAATTCACCCGAAACGGCCCCTACCTCAAATGCTCGGCCGTCCATGTCGCGACGGGCCGGGAGGTCAGCGCCATGGGGCCGGTCAATGAACCCAAGTCCGTCGAACGGGTCGCGATCGCCAAGCTGAGGCGGGCCTTGTCCAGCGGGCTTTAAAACAGCGCGATTGAATCGACTCTGACGTTGAACGATGGTTCCCTTCGCACTTGGGAGGATACCATGTTGCAACCTGGCAGCCCGCCAATTTTAGGGTTTGGCGCGTTCTCGATTTTTGCAGCTCTAGCAGGTCTCGTCTTGCTGGTTGGGGCGGACCATTCTGCGCCAGGATGCACCGGTCCGAGAGTTGAGCGTTGTGACTATCTTGATACGGCCAAGACTGCCGTATCGACGCGAAGCTGGCGTAAATTTAGACCAGACTACGGTTACGAGATCATCGATCTAGGATCGTCGGTTCGTGTACAGCAATATCTTCCCAACGGCTCCTTGGCCTTGTTTGAGGGACCGGCCGTTGTGATTGACAAGGCAAGTTGCAGGGTCTGCTTTTTCCAAGTTCGAGAACCCACGGATTATGATAAGAATATAAGGTTCTCGCGCTTCCCCGGCCCTACGCCGTAAGCGGCTTATCGAAGGCTGACCACAAGATGTTGTGGTCGCGCGCGGCTGGGGATAGATAGGCCAGCTTCTGATTTCCGGGGATTCCAGCGTGACGGCCTTCACCCACGACGCCTATTTCACCAAGACGCTCGCTGACGCCGACCCGGATGTCTTCAAGGGCATTCAGGGCGAGCTGGGCCGTCAGCGCGAACAGATCGAGCTGATCGCTTCCGAGAATATCGTCTCCCAGGCGGTGCTGGACGCGCAGGGTTCGGTCCTGACCAACAAATACGCCGAGGGCTATCCCGGTCGTCGTTATTACGGCGGCTGCGAGTTCGTTGACGTGACCGAGGATCTGGCGCGCGAGCGGGCCAAGCAGCTCTTCGGCGCGGCCTTCGCCAACGTCCAGCCTCACTCGGGCGCCCAGGCGAACCAGGCGGTCTTCTTCACCCTGCTGCAGCCCGGCGACACCTTCCTGGGCATGGATCTCGCCTGCGGCGGACACCTGACGCACGGTTCGCCGGCGAACCAGTCGGGCAAGTGGTTCCGCCCCGTGACCTACAAGGTGCGCGAAGACACCCATCTGATCGACTACGACCACGTCGCCGAAATGGCCGAGCGTGAGAAGCCCAAGCTGATCCTCGCCGGCGCCTCGGCCTACAGCCGCCACATCGACTTCAAGCGCTTCCGCGAGATCGCCGACAGCGTCGGCGCCTATCTGATGGTGGACATGGCGCACTACGCCGGCCTGATCGCCGGCGGCGCCTATCCGGACCCGGTCCCGCACGCCCACGTCGTCACCACGACGACGCACAAGACCCTGCGCGGTCCGCGCGGCGGCATGATCCTCTCGAACGACGTTGATCTGGGCAAGAAGATCAACTCCGCCGTCTTCCCCGGCTTGCAAGGCGGCCCGCTGGAACACGTCATCGCCGCCAAGGCCGTGGCCTTCGGCGAGGCGCTGAAGCCCGAGTTCAAGGGCTATGCCCAACAGGTGGTCAAGAACGCCCAGGCCCTGTCCGGCGTCCTGATCGAGCGCGGCCTGGCCATCGTCTCGGGCGGCACCGACAGCCACTTGGCCCTGGTCGACCTGCGGCCCAAGGGCGTGACCGGCAAGGCGACCGAGCATGAGCTCGAAAAGGCGCTGATGACCTGCAACAAGAACGGTGTGCCGTTCGACACCGCTCCGTTCACCGTCACCTCGGGCGTCCGCCTGGGCACGCCGGCCGGCACCACGCGCGGCTTCGGCGAGGAAGAGTTCAAGCAGATCGGTCACTGGATCGCCGACGTCGTCTCGTCGATGAACGGCGGTGACGAAGCCGATCCGGCCGTGGTCGCAGGCGTCGCGGCCCAGGTGCGAGAGTTGACGCACCGCTTCCCGATCTACGGATAACCGCCTGATGAAGTGCCCCTTTTGCGGTCATCAGGACACCCAGGTGAAGGACAGTCGGCCGTCGGACGACGGCTCGGCCATTCGACGCCGCCGGTCCTGCCCGAACTGCAACGGGCGCTTCACGACGTTCGAGCGCGTGCAACTGCGCGAACTGGTCATCCTGAAGCGCAATGGACGGCGCACGCCCTTCGATCGCGACAAGCTGGAACGCTCGCTGGGCGTGGCCTTGCGCAAACGCCCGGTTCAGGCCGATCAGGTCGAGCAGATGGTCAACCGGATCGTCCGCCAGCTGGAAAGCCTGGGCGAGACCGAAATCCCGTCCAGCACGGTCGGCGACTTCATCATGAAGGCGCTGAAGGGCGTGGATGAGGTGGCCTATGTCCGCTACGCCTCGGTCTACAAGGATTTCCGCCACACCGGCGACTTCGCCAAATTCCTCGGCGACGAAGGGTTCGACGAACCGTCCGGCAAGGCCTGATGCGGGTCACGCTGAAACTGGCGACCTCCCTGGACGGGCGCATCGCCACGGCCTCGGGCGAGAGCCAGTGGATCACCGGCGAAGCGGCGCGGCTTGAGGGTCACCGCCTGCGCGCCGCCCACGACGCCATCCTGGTCGGTGTCGAGACGGTTCTGCACGACAATCCCGAACTGACCGCTCGTCTGCCGGGCCGCAGCGTTGATCAGCCCTTGCGCGTCGTGCTGGACAGCCGGCTGCGCACGCCGCAGGCGGCGAAGGTCGCGGGCGAAAACACCCTGATCCTGACCGCTGTGGAGCCGCGCAGTATCGGCGCCGCCAAGGTGGTGCAGATCGACGCCAAGGATGGTCGTCCCACCATCCCCGCCGTGCTGAAAGCCCTGGAAATCGCTGGTGCAACCTCGCTTCTGATCGAAGGCGGCGGTCAGGTCGCGGCCTCCTTCCTGCGCGCCGACGCCGTCGATGCGCTGGAATGGTTTCGCGCTCCGATCCTGCTGGGCGGGGAGGGGCGGCCCTGCGTCGCCGCCCTGGCTCTTGCAAAGCTGGCCGACGCCCCCAAGTTCCGTCGCCTGGGCGTCGCGCCCGTCGGGGACGATCTGTGGGAACGCTACGCCCGTCTCTGACGCCGTCCAATTAGACGATTAGACGAATTAGACGGTATTTTTCTCCCAAGGGGTCCCGAGTCCAAATGTTCACCGGCATCGTCACCGACATCGGCCGCGTCCGCGAGGTTCGCGAGACCGATCGCGACCGCCGTTACGAGATCGAGACCGCCTGGAACACCGACGGCATCGACCTGGGCGCCTCCATCAGCCACGCGGGCTGTTGCCTGACGGTGACCGAAAAGGGCCACGATGCACGGGGGGGCTGGTTCGCCGTCGAGGTGTCGAACGAGACCCTGTCCAAGACCACCTTGGGCGCCTGGAAGACCGGCGACGGCGTCAATCTGGAGCGGGCCGCCAAGCTGGGCGACGAGATGGGCGGCCATGTCGTGTCCGGCCACGTCGACGGTCTTGGCCAGGTGATTTCGATCACGCCCGAAGGCGGATCGCACCGGATCGAGATCGAGGCCCCCGCGCCACTACATCGCTATATCGCCGCCAAGGGGTCGATCACGGTGGATGGCGTGTCTCTGACCGTAAACGCCGTCGAGGGTCAGGTCTTCTCGCTGAACATCATTCCGCATACCTGGGACGTGACGACCCTGGGTCGCTTGAAAGTGGGCGATCCGGTCAATCTGGAGATCGACATGCTGGCGCGATACCTCGCGCGGTGGCAGGAGACCGCCTGATGCAAGCCCAGGCCGCCAATATGAACGACAGCCCGATCAGTCCCATCGAGGACATTCTGGAAGACGCCCGCAACGGCCGTCCCTACATCTTGGTGGACGCCGAGGACCGCGAGAACGAGGGGGACATCATCATCCCCGCCCAGTTCGCAACGCCGGACCAGATCAACTTCATGATCCGCCAGGCGCGCGGATTGGTGTGCTTGGCCCTGACCGCCGAGCGGGCCCAGCAACTGCGTCTGCCGCCCATGGCTGCCGACAATCGCGAGAGCATGAAGACCGCCTTCACTGTCTCGATCGAGGCCAAGGACGGCGTTACGACCGGCATCTCGGCCGCCGACCGCTCGCGCACCATCCATGTGGCGACCGACGCGTCCAAGGGCATGGACGACATCGTCTCGCCGGGACACATCTTCCCGCTGGTCGCGCGCGACGGCGGTGTTCTGGTCCGCGCCGGCCACACTGAGGCGGCCGTGGACATCAGCCGCATGGCCGGCCTGACGCCCGCCGGCGTGATCTGCGAGATCATAAAGGACGACGGCGAGATGGCGCGGATGCCCGATCTGGTCGCCTTCGCCCAGTTGCACGGGCTGAAGATCGGCACCATCGCCGACCTGATCGCCTATCGCCGCCGCACCGAACGCTTCGTCGAGCGGATCATGGATACGCCGTTCGAGAGCGTTCACGGCGGCCCGTTCCGCCTGATGCTGTACAAGAACACCATCGAGGGCGCCGAGCATGTCGCTCTGGTCAAGGGGCGCATCGATCCGGCCAAACCGACCTTGGTGCGGATGCACCAGGTGGACTTCGCCTGCGACCTGCTAGGCCACGTCGAGGCGCGCCAGGACTATGTGCCCAGCGCCCTGAAACAGATCACCGAACATGACGGTCCCGGCGTCGTTGTCTTCCTTCGCGATCCGTCGCTGAACTCGCTGGCCGAACGACTGGCAGGCGTGGACAAGCCGGCGGCGATGGATCGCTCGCTGCGCGCCTATGGCGTGGGGGCCCAGATCCTGCTGGACCTGGGCGTCAAGGATATGATCGTGATGAGTTCGACGCGACCCGAACCGACTGCGCTGGAAGGCTACGGCCTGCGCATCGTCGGCTGGCGCGACATGGATGGAGAAATAAAGGCGTGACCGAAGCCCCCCGTATTCTGATCGTTGAGGCGCGCTTCTACGACGACCTGGCCGACGCCCTGCTTGAAGGGGCCAGGGAGACGCTGAAGGCGCGCGGCGCCGACTTCGACGTCATCACCGTGCCTGGCGCGCTGGAGGTGCCGCCGGCCATCGCCTTGGCCGAGGAGGCCGGCCGCTTCCCGACCGCCCCCCGCTATGACGGCTACGTCGCCCTGGGCACGGTCATCCGTGGCGAGACCTACCATTTCGAGATCGTCTCCGATCAGTCGGCGGCCGGCATCATGGCGCTGGGCGTCAAGGGCGTCATCATCGGCAACGGCATCCTGACGACCGAGGACGAAGATCAGGCTTGGTATCGGGCCCGTCTTTCGGAAGGGGATAAGGGCGGCGGCGCGGCCAAGGCGTGCCTGGACCTCATTGCATTGAAGAAGCGGTTGCGTCATGGCGTCGGCGCATGACTGAACCGAACAGCGTCAAAGCCGTCCTCGAACAACTCGCCGAAGCCGAAAAGCAGCGCGCCGAGCCCAATCTGAGCTCCAAACAGCGTCGCGCCCGCACCGTGTCGCGTCTCGCCGCCGTCCAGGCTTTGTATCAGATGGAACTGGCGGGCGAGGGCGTGGAGACGGTGATCACCGAATTTTCCAACTTCCGCTTCGACGCCGACATCGAGGGCGAGGCCCTGGCTGAGGCCGACGAAGCCTATTTCGCCGACATCGTGCGCGGCGTGATCGAAAGCCAGCGCGACATCGACGCCGCCATCAAGGCGCGTCTGGCCTCCAACTGGAAGCTTGAGCGGATCGACGCCACCCTGCGCGCCCTGCTGCGGTCGGGCGCCTGGGAGCTGATCAAGCATCCCGAGACGCCGCGCGAGGTCGTGATCGACGAATATGTCGAACTGGCCAAGGCTTTCTTCGACGACGCCGAGGCGCGCTTCGTCAACGCGGCGCTGGACGGCGTATCCAGAGACACGCGCAAATAATGCCGGCGCTCGACGTCGCGGGCGAGTTCGAGACGATCGAGAGGCTGTTCAAGCCCCTGGCCCATCCCGAATGGGGCAGGGGGCTGGCCGACGATGTGGCGGTGCTGCCGTCACGCCCCGGCTGTGACCTCGTCTTGACCAAGGACGCCATCGTCGAGGGCGTGCATTTCCTGCCCGACGATCCGCTGGACACGGTCGCCAGGAAGCTGCTGCGAGTGAACTTGTCGGACCTTGCCGCCAAGGGCGCTGGGCCGTTCGGCTATCTGCTGGCCTGCTTCTGGTCCGAACGCTGCGGCTGGCCCGAGCGCGAGGCCTTTGCTTCCGGGCTGGCCGAGGATCAGGCGCGGTTCGGCGTCCATCTGCTCGGCGGGGACACGGTCAAGACTCCTGGCCCGCTGTCCTTCTCGCTGACGGCCCTGGGGTGGGCGCCGACGGGCAAAGCCGTTTCTCGCGCAGGCGCGCAGGTCGGCGACCTCGTCTTCGTCACCGGCGTGATCGGGGACGGGCTTCTGGGGCTCAAGGCGGCGCAAGGACAACTGGCTCTGTCGCCTGAGCGGATGGAGGCCTTGGTCAGCCACTACCGGATGCCGACGCCCCGGACCGACTTCGCCGACATCGTGCGCGAGTTCGCCACAGCATCCGTCGATGTGTCGGACGGCCTGGCTGCCGATCTGGGCCACGTCGCGCAAGCTAGCAGGGTCGGCGTGTCGCTCAATCTCAACGTCCTGCCCCTGTCCGCGGCGGCCCAGGCCTGGTTCGACGATCGGGTCGATCCGCAGCTGTCTTTGGAAGACCTGGCTAGCGGCGGTGATGACTATGAGATCGCCTTCACCGCACATCCGCGCCACGAGGACGCCCTGCGTCGCGAGGCCGAGCGCCGGCTGATTCGCCTGACCCGCGTCGGCGAAGTCACCGCTGGACAGGGCCTGACGGTTCTTTACGACGGTCAGCCCGTGCCGATGGCCAAAAACGGCTGGACCCACGGCTGACGCGGCAAGGGAATCCTAACGCCCGTCCGGCAGGGTGTCGTTATGGACCGTAGAACCCTGATCGCCTCCGGAACCGCCGCCCTGACCGGCGCCGCCGCCAGTCGCGCCGCCGCCTCCGCCAGCGAAACCGAGTCTGCGCCTGCGGCCCTGAGCATCGCAGGCCTCGGCCTGCCTGTCATCGAGGGCGGGCGTTTGCGGAACTACGTGTTCGTCGCCCTCAGGCTTGAACTGGGCGCCGGCAAGACCGTCGAACAGATGAAGCCCAAGGAAGCCTTCTTCCGCGACGCCGTCGTCCGCGCGGCTCACAAGACGCCTTTCACCGTGCCCGGCGACTGGACACGGCTGGACGAGCGGGCCCTGTCCGCGTCGCTGGTGGCGGCGTCTGCGGCGATCTCGGGTCGCGGTTCCGTCCGACGCGTCGAGGTCGTCAGCCAGTCGCCGCGTCGCCGCACGGGCATGCAGACCGCTCGCTAAACGGGCTGACCGACCGCTGTTGCGTCACTCCGCCTGCCATGACAGGCTCCCTTGGCAAATCCCAAAGAACGCACTGACGCGTTCGCCGCGTGCGGGGGGACCGGAAGGCGGACAGAGGCGATAACGCCCGACCGCGCCAAGGCCTGCGCGCCTGTTTGCAAGGGCATGGAAACGCCAATGACGAACTCACTTACGCTGGTCTTCGCGGCCGGTGTGCTGGCGGTGCTGTATGGCGCCGCGCAGACCGCCGTGCTGATGAAGGCGAGCACTGGCAACGACAAGATGCGAGAGATCGCCGCCGCGATCCAGGAAGGCGCCTCGGCCTATCTGAAGCGGCAATATCTGACCATCGGCATCGTCGGGATCGTGATCCTGATCGCCGCCTACTTCCTTATCGGAATCTATGCCGCCATCGGATTTCTTATCGGGGCCGTCCTGTCCGGTGCAGCCGGCTATGCCGGGATGCTGATCTCGGTGCGGGCGAATGTCCGCACGGCGCAGGCCGCGTCCGAAAGTCTGTCCAAGGGGTTGAACCTGGCGTTCCGCTCGGGCGCCATCACCGGCATGTTCGTGGCGGGCGGCGCCCTGATCGGGGTGTCAGGCTACTACATCGTGCTGACCCAGCATCTGGGCCTGGCCTCGACAGGCCGCGAGGTGATCGACGGGCTGGTGGCGCTGGGCTTCGGCGCCTCCCTGATCTCGATCTTCGCGCGCCTGGGTGGCGGCATCTTCACCAAGGGCGCCGACGTGGGCGGCGACATGGTGGGCAAGGTCGAGGCGGGCATTCCCGAGGACGATCCTCGCAACGCCGCGACCATCGCCGATAACGTCGGAGACAATGTGGGCGACTGCGCCGGCATGGCGGCGGACCTGTTCGAGACCTATGCCGTGACGACGGTCGCGACCATGGTGCTGGCCGCGATCTTCTTCAGGGGGCAGCCCTATGTGGATCTGATGATGGTGCTGCCGCTAGCGATCTGCGCGGTGTGTATTGTCACCTCCATCATCGGCAGCTTCTTCGTGCGGCTGGGCAAGTCCAACAACATCATGGGCGCCCTCTATCAGGGGCTTATCGTCACCGGCGTCCTGTCCATCGGCGCGGTCTGGTGGGTGATCGATCAGATGGTGACGGGGCCGATCGTGACGGCCAGCGGTCTGGAGATCCAGCCGATGGCGCTGTTTTGGTCCGGCATGGTCGGTCTGGCGGTGACGGCGGCGATCGTGGTGGTGACCGAATACTACACCGGGTCCGGCTTCCGTCCGGTGCGATCGGTCGCCAACGCCTCGGTGTCCGGGCACGGCACCAACGTCATTCAGGGCCTGGCCGTCTCGCTAGAGGCGACGGCGCTGCCCGCGCTGACGATCATCGTCGGCATCGTGGCCAGCTTCCAGCTGGCCGGCCTGTTCGGCATCGCCATCGCCACGACGACCATGCTGGGCGTGGCGGGAATGATCGTGGCGCTCGACGCCTTTGGACCCGTGACCGACAACGCCGGCGGCATCGCCGAGATGGCCGGTCTGCCCAGCGACGTGCGGCATTCGACGGATGCGCTGGACGCCGTGGGCAACACCACCAAGGCCGTGACCAAGGGCTACGCCATCGGTTCGGCGGGCCTCGGCGCGCTGGTGCTGTTCGCCGCCTATACGTCGGACCTGCAGTATTTCTCGGCCAATCCGGCGGACTATCCGTTCTTCGCCGACATGGGTCCGATCGCCTTCGATCTGACCAATCCCTACGTCGTCGTCGGGCTGCTGTTCGGGGGACTGCTGCCGTTTCTGTTCGGCGGCATGTCGATGATGGCGGTGGGACGGGCCGCCGAATCGGTCGTCGCGGAGGTCCGACGCCAGTTCCGCGAGAACCCCGGCATCATGACCTATGAGGTGAAGCCGGAATACGGCCGGGCGGTCGACATCCTGACCAAGGCGGCGATCCGCGAGATGATCGTGCCGTCGCTGTTGCCGGTGCTGTCGCCGATCGTCCTGTTCGTCGCGGTGCTGGCCATTTCGGACAAGGCGAACGCCTTTGCCGCTCTCGGCGCCATGCTGATGGGCGTGATCGTCACCGGCCTGTTCGTCGCCATTTCGATGACATCAGGCGGCGGCGCCTGGGACAACGCCAAGAAGGTGATCGAGGAAGGCTTCACCGACAAGAACGGCGTCGTCCACGGCAAGGGCTCCGAAGCCCACAAGGCGGCCGTGACCGGCGATACGGTGGGCGATCCCTACAAGGACACGTCGGGTCCGGCGGTGAACCCGATGATCAAGATCACCAATATCGTCGCCCTGCTGCTGCTGGCGGTGCTGGCGAGCGGGACCATCGGCTAGGCTCAAATACCCAGCCCTTATGAAAACGCCCCGGAGAGCGATCTCCGGGGCGTCTTTGCTTTGGGGAGATGAGCCGCCTCAGTCGGGGCGGCGTTGGCCGGGCGTGTCATCCTCGGTGCGTGGCAGTTGGCCACGACCGACGTTGCCCAGCAGTTGCTCCAGAACCGTCAGCTCACGACCGCGCGTCGGCGTCTCGTTGCGGTTCATGGCGATCTGCTCGCCGTCCGTCAGGCCCAGGGTGCGTACCGAAGCGACCTGATCGCCCTGAGGCACGAAGGTGATCTCCGTCACGGTGCGGGTCGAAACCTTGGGCAGGTTGTAGGTGTATTTCTCGGTCGTCTGGCTGATGTAGTACCAGACCTGATCCGGCTCGAACGTCGAAGTGGTCGAAGGCGAACCCAGCTTGGCGAGGACGGTTTCCTTGGTGTCCGTACCGGCGACCACGTCTTGCGGCTTGGCGTCGATGGCCTGGAAGCCGTTGGAGCCGATGGTCGGGGCGCAGGCGGCGGACAGGCCGGCCAGCGAAACAGCGACGAAAAGCGGGACGAAACGGGACATGGTCGGGCGCCTGCGAGAGAACAAGGTCTTTGACCTAGACGGACCTGCGTCCTAGTTCAACGGCGCGGCGGAAAAGGGGCCGTTGGAACCCATGCTGAAAAACCTGTTCAAACCCCGATCCGGCGTCCGTCTCGGCGACGATCTTTACGCCAAGGCCGTCAGCCAGGCCCGCAATCCGGCCTTCTACACGCGCCTGGCGGTCGATGACCGCATCGACGCGCGATTCGAACTTTACACGCTGCATGTGCTGTTGCTGGTGCTGCGGCTGCGCGATGAGAACACAGCTCAGGGCCAGGATGCGGCTCAGGCGGTCTTCGACGTCTATGTCTCGGCGCTGGATCACGTCCTGCGCGAAGAAGGCGTGGGAGACGTCGCCGTCGGCAAGAAGATGCGTAAGCTGGGCGAGGCCCTCTACGGCCGGATGAACGCCTATGAGCAGCCGCTGCGCGCTGGCGATGCGGCGGCTCTGGCGGAGGCGATGGCGAAGAATGTCTATGCGGATCCGCAAGCGCCCCATGCGGACACATTGGCGCGCTATGCGCTGACGACACGCGCAGCCCTGGCGGCGCAGGATTTCAACAAGGTGCTGGCGACGCCGGCCTGGGCGGAAGTTTGAACGAGATGAGCGCGACGCTCCCCTACAGTGAAACGGTGCGGGTCAATCAGATCGGCGCGGGCCTGAGCCGCCGGCTGGAGCCGGATGCAGACACTCGCAAGCGAATCGCCCGCAGCCTCGATCTTCAGGGGCTGGACGATTTCGCCGTCGATCTAGAAATCAAGCCGACGCCGTCAACCAGCGAATGGACGATGAAGGGCAGGGTGACCGCACATGCGGTGCAGACCTGCGGCCTGACGCTGGAGCCCTTGCCAGTCGATGTAAATCGCCGGTTCTTCATTCAGCTTGTCGAAGCCAAGCCAGAGGAAACCGACGAGATCGAGGTCACGCTGGATGAAGAAGACGCCGACGTGATCGAGGACGGCAAGATCGACCTGGGCCAGTACGCGGTCGAGCAATTGGTGCTGTCGCTTGATCCGTTCCCGCGCAAGCCGGGCGCGGAGTTCGTGCAACCTGAGGAGCCGACGGAGATTTCTCCGTTCGCGGCCCTGAAGGCGCTCAAGTCCAAAGACGACCAAGGCTGAGGTTGACGTAGGGGCCGGGTGGTTGCATCCCCCGGCGTCGGCGCTATCGTCCAGCGCATCCTGCCAAGCGTCGCGCGACAAGACGACGCGGCCACAAGAGGTCCATTTGCCAGCCCCAGTTACGATCTCGCTTGACGCCATGGGCGGCGATCACGGGCCCTCCGTCGTCGTTCCCGGCATCCGCAGCTATATCCGGACCCATGACGGGGAGGGAGTTCGCTTCCTGCTGCATGGCGACGAAGCCAAGATCGCGCCGGAACTGGCGCGTTGCGGACTGGCGGCGGACGTCTGCGAGATCCGCCACACCGACAAGGTCGTGGCCATGGACGAAAAGCCGGCCCAGGCCATGCGCCGCGGCAAGGGCTCCAGCCTGTGGAACGCCATCGAGGCGGTGAAGACGGGTCAGGCCGGTGGCGTCGTCTCGGCCGGCAATACCGGCGCCCTGATGGCGATCTCGAAACTGATTCTGCGGATGTCTGCGCCCGGACTTGAGCGTCCGGCTATCGTCGCCAGCTGGCCCACCTTCAAGGGCCATACGGCGGTTCTGGACGTCGGCGCCAACATCGGCAGCGATGCGGAGCAGCTGATCGAGTTCGCCATCATGGGCGAAGCCTTCCAGTCCGCAGTGCGCGGCATCGCCCGCCCGACAATCGGCCTCCTAAACGTCGGGTCCGAGGACATGAAGGGCAACGAACAGGTCAAGGAGGCGCACGCCATCCTGCGCGACGGGCCGTTCGATCTGAACTATCACGGCTTCGTCGAGGGCGACGATATCGCCAAGGGCACGGTGGATGTGGTCGTGACAGACGGCTTCACCGGAAACATCGCGCTGAAGACCGCCGAAGGCACAGCGCGCTATATTTCCGCCCTGTTGAAAGAGGCTTTGACCTCCAATCTGCAATCCAAGCTGGGCGCCGTCATCGCCATGCCGGCGTTGAAGAAAATGCGCCAGAAGATCGACCCCAGCGCCATCAACGGCGGCCCCCTGTTGGGCCTGAACGGTATCGTGGTGAAGAGCCATGGCGGCGCTGACGCCAAGGGGTTCGGCAATGCGATCCGCATCGCTGTCGATCTGGCCCGCAGCGACTATATGAGCAAGGTGGGGGACAACCTGGGCAAGCTGGACGCGGTGTTCGACCATGCCGCCAAGCCCGCCGCAGCCGTGGGAGAACCCCTCCAGTGACCGTCACCCGCAGCGCCGTGACCGGCGTCGGCTCTTACCTGCCGGATGAGATCGTCACCAATGCCGACCTGGCCAAGTTCGTCGACACATCCGACGAATGGATTCAGGAGCGCACCGGGATCAAGCAGCGTCACAAGGCGCGTGATGACCAGCCGACCAGCGATCTGGCGGTCGAGGCCGCCAGGAAGGCGCTCGCCGACGCGGGCAAGGCGGCGTCCGATGTCGACCTTATTATCGTGGCCACCACCACGCCCGACATGACCTTCCCGGCGGTCGCGTCGATCGTCCAGGCCAAGCTGGGCGCGGGCGTCGGCATTGCTTTCGATGTTCAAGCTGTCTGCTCCGGTTTCGTCTATGCGCTCAGCGTCGCTGACGGCTTCGTGGCGCGCGGTCTGTCGAAATGCGCCCTGGTGATCGGGGCCGAGGAGATGACGCGGCTGATGGACTGGACCGACCGGACCACCTGCGTCCTGTTCGGCGACGGGGCCGGTGCCGTGGTGCTGGAACCGCGCGAAGGGCAGGGGACATCGGACGACCAGGGCATGTTGGGTTTCGCCTTGCGCGCTGACGGATCCAAGACAGATCTTCTCTATGTCGATGGCGGCCCGGCGACGACGGGGACCGTTGGCCATCTGCGCATGGCCGGAAACCAGGTCTTCCGTCATGCCGTCGTGAATATCGCAGAGGGCATCACCGCCGCTTGCGCCGTCGCCAACATCCAGATCGCGGATGTCGACTGGTTCGTGCCGCACCAGGCCAATCAACGAATCATCAAGGGCGTCGGCGACCGGTTGGGTCTGGATGAGAACAAGGTGGTCTCCACCGTCGCCACCCATGCCAACACCTCGGCCGCCTCGATCCCGCTGGCGCTGGATGCTGCGATCCAGGATGGACGGATCAAGAAGGGCGATATGGTGCTGCTTGAAGCCATGGGCGGCGGCCTTACCTGGGGCGCCTGCGCGCTTCGGCTCTAATCGACATCGAGGCATTGATTTTTCGGGGGCTTTGCGCCCCTATGGATGCGAGCGGATCGCATGACAGCGGGGATAAGATGGCAGGCCAACAGACCGTGACGCGCGCCGACTTGTGCGAAGCCGTGCATGAAGAGGTCGGCCTGTCGCGTCAGGAATGCTCCAGCCTGGTCGAGCGCACCCTGGAACTGATCGTCGAATCGCTTGAGCGCGGCGAGACGGTGAAACTTTCCGGCTTCGGCGTTTTCCAGGTCCGTGAGAAGCGCGCACGGATGGGCCGCAATCCCAAGACGGGCGAACCGGCGGCGATCAATCCGCGCCGGGTCATCAGCTTCCGCGCCTCACAGATCATGAAAAGCCGGGTTCACGACGCCGTCGTCGAGGCCTGATCGCGGTGGCCAAGAGCGCCGACGCCTTCCGAACCATTTCCGAAGCGGCTGAAGAGGTCGGCGCGCCGCAGCATGTCCTGCGCTTCTGGGAAACGAAGTTCGATTTCGTCAGGCCGGTCAAAAGAGCCGGCGGTCGGCGCTTTTATCGGCCTCAGGACATCGCGATGCTGAAGGCGGTCAAACGCCTGCTGCACGACGATGGGCTGACGATTCGCGGCGTCCAGCGTCTGCACAAGGAACAGGGGCTGAAAAAGCTGATCGGGGCGGAGGTCGCCGCACTGATCGACGACGGCGATGTCACGATTTCAGCCGCTTCTTCCAACGTCGCGCGGGCCGAAACCTCGAATTTGCATCGGGTTCTAGCCGATCTGGAGCAGGCCAAAGCGCGTCTGGACGCTGTTCTTTCACGGTAGGTGGAAAAGTCGTTTTAGCGTTTGCGGACCGCGGTCCCCCCGTCTATAGGGAGCGCCTTCGGAGCGTGGCGCAGCCTGGTAGCGCACTTGACTGGGGGTCAAGGGGTCGCAGGTTCGAATCCTGTCGCTCCGACCATTCTTGAAAAAGAATGATGATGGTGGGGTCGTCCTTGCGGGCGGCCCCATCGCCGTATCTGGGCCCAGGTTCGGCGCTCAGCCGCGCTCGGCCCATCGCAGCAGCGGGATGAGCGGCAGGCCCCAGGCGGTCCCGCCGATGCCGAAGAACAGGAAGTCGATCCACTGCGACGGCGGCAGCATTCCGCGCAGGGCGATCAGGCCCCAGACCCAGAAAACGAGAAAGAGCAGCACGCCGATCGCGGCGACGAAGCGACGCAGACGCGGCGGCATCAGCGCTTGTTCCGGAACAGGAAGAAGGCGACGAGACAGATACCCGATCCCACGAGCGCCCACGGCACCCAGACCCAACTGTCCATCGTGCTGACCGCGAAGACCCGCACCGCCAGAAACCATCCGCAGGCCAGGCCCATCCCGGACACCAGACTTGTGCCGCCGAAGCCGCGCCGGCCCGTCAGAAGGTCCGCGATCCAGGCCAGCAGCAGGCCGCCTGCGACGGCGGCGGCGATATCGGCGTATTGCAACCCTAATCTCCTGCGGCGACAGCGCCGTTAACTCAATCCGACTCGATCTTGTCGCTTGGGGCGGGCATACCGCACCGGTCGCGTCTGGTCTTCGTTCGACGCGACACCATATCCGGGTCAGTGTCAGGCGTCGAATGAACCGTTTCGGAAATCCAGATCGTAACCGCGCCGTCGCCGTATGGCTGTTCGCCACGGCCGCCGTCGTCTTCCTGATGGTGGTGATCGGTGGCATCACGCGGCTGACAGGCTCTGGCCTGTCGATCACGGAGTGGAAGCCCATCATGGGCGCCATTCCGCCTCTGAACGACGCGCAGTGGGCCGAGGCCTTCGAGAAGTACAAGCATATCCCGCAGTACGCGCAGGTCAACGCCGGCATGAGCCTGGCCGAGTTTCAGGGCATCTTCTGGTGGGAATGGCTGCACAGGCTGATCGGGCGTCTGGTGGGCGTGGTGTTCGCACTGCCGCTGATCGTCTTCCTGCTGTGCCGTTTGGCGCCGGCCCGGTCGGTATTCCACCAGTGCGCGATGCCCGATCGTCTGATCTGGCGCTGTGTCCTGCTCCTGGCCCTAGGCGGCCTTCAGGGTCTGATCGGTTGGTGGATGGTGTCCAGCGGCCTGTCCGAGCGTGTCAGCGTGGCGCCTGAGCGTCTGGCGACGCACCTGGGTCTGGCGTTCGTGCTGTTCGCCGCCCTGATCTGGACGGGGCTAGAGGCCTGGAACGGTGAAGATCACGGCCGGCCGCCGTCGGGTTGGGCCAGGGGTGCCGGCCTGCTGCTGGGCGCGGTGTTCCTGCAATGTCTGCTGGGCGCCCTCGTGGCCGGCGGTCATGCGGGGCTGGTCTATACCGACTGGCCGCTGATGAACGGCGCCGTTTTGCCTCCGGCCGACTGGAGCCTGGGCGCGGCCGCCTTCCTGCATGATCAGGCGCTCACGCAGTTCAATCACCGACTGGTCGCCTATGGTCTGCTGATCGCCGTCAGCGTCTATACATTCCAGGCCTGGCGCTGGCGCGTGGCGGAGGGAATGGGGTTCGGCGCCTTCACGCTTGCGGGTGTGATCTGGTTCCAGGCTCTGCTGGGGATCGTGACCCTGCTGCACGCGGTTCCGGTGTGGCTTGGTGTATTGCACCAGGCGGGGGCCGCGATCGTGCTGGCGACGGCCACCGTGAACCTTTGGTTGGTGCTGCGGGCTCAGCCCCGCATCTTCATGTCCGGACCGAGGACCATGGGCCTCTAATCGCCAGGGTCATGCCGGGGTACATGATGTTGACGAACAGCACCTCGCCATCCGGCGAGAAGCAGGCGCCGGCAAACTCCGAGTTGCCCGTGAAGACGTTGCGGGCGATCGTATAGACCTTTCCCTCTGGCGTGACGCCTTTCAGGTGATTGCGCACCTCGGAGGAATAGTTGTCCTCGCACAGGATCAGATGGCCCCAAGGCGCGATGGTGATGTTGTCGGCCATGTTCATCGTCTTTGGATCAGTGCTCTCGACGAACAGCTGAAGACGATCGGCGGCGCCGTCGAAGCCGGGAACTAGGCGCAGCACCTGACCGCGTCGGATTGGTCCGCCCGAGGTCGCTGTGAAATACAGCTCGTCATCGCCCCACCAGACGCCTTCGCCCCGCGCAACCCAGGCCGCGCCGGCTGCATGACCGCGCTTGGCCAAGTCGCCATTGGGAGATTCGACGTCGTCCAGATCGATCCACTCGATCTCCCTCCAATCGCCGACAGCCCAGATGCGACCGTCCTGATTGCGGGTGTCGGCCGAGGGCGCGCCGTTCCAGGCCATCGCCTGAAGCCGGCCGCCCTCGATCAGCTTGCCGGGCGCATTGGGAATGAAGCGATAGAAAAGGCCGGCGTTGTCGTCTTCGGTCAGATAGACGACGCCGGTGCGGGGATCGACGCAGACGGCCTCATGATCGAAGCGGCCCATCGACTTGAGAGGCACGGGATCAACCAGGCCGGTCGCGGTCGCCGGCACTTCGAAGACCCACCCGTGGGCCTTGGTCACATCGGCGTCGGCCGGCGTCTCCAGCGTCTCCTCGCAGGTCAGCCAGCTGCCCCACGGCGTCGGGCCGCCGCAGCAGTTGGTCGAGGTGCCGGCCAGCGTCAGATGCCGGCTGACCATCTGGCGGGTCGCCAGATCATAGATGATGGTGGAACAGCCGCCGGGCAGGGGGCGGCCATTCTTGTAGGTGTCGTAGCCTCGGCTGGCGTCCAGCAGGTCAAGCCGTTCCTCACGAAGGCCGCCAGGACCCAAGTTGCGATGCAGGCCGCTGGAGCCCTTCAGCTCGTGATTGACGACAAGGGCCACGCGAGACCCTTCAAGCGGGAAACAGGCCATGCCGTCGGGCTGCCCCGGAGCGAACAGGCCGTCGTCCATCGTGTCGCCGCTCTGGGCGACGACCTGATAGGAAAAGCCTTCGGGCAGATCGAGCAGACGATTGGGATCGCGCAGCAGAGGTCCGTAGCCATGGACGTCGTTGACGTAGGTCTCTTCGCCCGCCGTCTGAGCGGCGGCGTGACGCGCCAGTCCCGAGAAGGCGGCGGCTGCGCCCGTGGCGATCAGACCACGACGATGAAGGATCATGAAGGGCTCCAAAGCTGTCGCCGTTGCGATGCCCGCCTATAATCATGGTTTGATGACGTTTTGTGTTACGCCGTAACGCTTCTCACACCAGTTGCGCTGGGTATTTTAATACCGTATTTGAAAAACTGTGTTTTAACAATACGTTGAGGCGAATGCGGCGTTGTCGTGTGCGTTGACGCGACCAATCGTCTCCTGTATCAGCGCGCCTTCATTCGGTTCCCTCGGGGGCCGGACCCGATTTTCGTCTCCAGGAACCCCCTCATGCTGAAGAGCACTACGGCTTCGTTGAAGCCGGCCGAGGTCGAGAAGAAGTGGATCCACATCGACGCCGAAGGCGTCGTGGTGGGCCGCCTTGCGACCTTCATCGCCAACCGTCTGCGCGGCAAGCACCGCGGCGATTACACCCCGCACGTCGATTGCGGCGACTATGTCGTCGTCACCAACGTCGACAAGGTGGTGTTCACCGGCAAGAAGAACACCGACAAGATCTACTATCGCCACACCGGTCACCCGGGCGGCGTCAAGTCGACGACGCCTGAGAAGGTTCTGGGCGGCCGTTTCCCCGAGCGCGTGCTTGAAAAGGCCGTCGAGCGCATGCTGCCCAAGGAAAGCCCCTTGGCCCGCAAGCAGATGACGCACCTGCGCCTGTTCTCTGGCAACCAGCACGACCACGAAGCCCAGCAACCGGAAACGATCGACTTCAAGTCGGCGTCGCCCAAGAACACCCGGAGCGTCTGAGCATGACCGACGTGACCAACACCGAAACCGCAACCGGCTTCGACGCCCTGAAGGGCCTGAGCTCTTCGGTCGAGAACGACGCGCCCGTCTATGTCCAGAAGCTGGACGCTCAAGGCCGCGCCTATTCGACCGGCAAGCGCAAGAACGCCATCGCTCGCGTCTGGGTGAAGCCCGGCACCGGCAAGATCACCATCAACGGCAAGGACCAAGAGCAGTATTTCGCTCGTCCCGTGCTTCGCATGATGATCGCCCAGCCGCTGACCGTCTCGGACCGCGCCACGCAATATGACGTGATCTGCACCGTCGAAGGTTCGGGCCTGTCGGGCCAGGCCGGCGCCATCCGCCACGGCCTGTCGCACGCCCTGACGCACTTCGAACCGGAACTGCGCAAGGTTTTGAAGCCGCACGGTTTCCTGACCCGCGACAGTCGCGTCGTCGAGCGCAAGAAGTACGGCCGCGCCAAGGCTCGCCGCAGCTTCCAGTTCTCGAAGCGCTAATCGCGTTTACACGGTTTGGATTTGGGGCGCTTCGGGGAGACCCGGAGCGCCCTTTTTCTTGCGCCTTTACTCCTTAAGCGGAGAAGGGACGGGAGAGACAGATGACCCACACCATCTTCATTGACGGCGAGGCCGGCACCACGGGGCTGGAAATCCGCGAGCGGCTGGAAGCGCGCCCGGATCTGAAGCTGATCCTGCTGGGCGACAGACGTCGGGATGCGGATGCACGGCGTGAGGCCCTGAACGGCGCCGACGCCGTGATCCTGTGTCTGCCTGACGATGCCGCGCGGGAAGCCGTGTCCATGATCGAGAACCCATCGGTCAAGGTGATCGACGCCTCGACCGCCTATCGGGTCGCGCCGGGTTGGGCTTATGGCTTTCCTGAGATGGATGCCGGGCAGCGTGCGCTGATCGCGCGCTCTCAGTTCGTGTCAAACCCCGGTTGCTATCCGACCGGTTTCATCGGCTTGATGCGGCCGCTGGTGAAGGCGGGTCTGGTTCCAGCTAACTATCCGGTCACGGTCAATGCGGTGTCGGGCTATTCCGGCGGCGGCAAGGCCATGATCGCCGAGTTCGAGGCGGCCCGAGAAAACAGTGTGGGCGCTACGACCGCCTATCGCGCCTATGGCCTGACGCTGAGACACAAGCATGTGCCTGAAATGACCAAACACACGGGTCTGAGCCGAGACGTGCTGTTTACGCCGGCGGTCGGAAACTATCGCCAGGGCATGCTGGTCGAGGTTCCGCTACATCTGGCGGCCCTGCCGGAAACCCCCTCTGTCGAACGGCTGCACGGCGCTCTGGTCGAGGCCTATGACGGCCAGCGTTTCGTCGAGGTCGCCGACCTGGAGGAGACTGAGGCCATGACCGGCATCGAGCCCGAAGGCCTGAACGGCACCAACCGCCTGCGCTTGCATGTCTTCGGCGACCGGAATGGCGAGCAGGCGCGGCTGGTCGCTTTGCTCGACAACCTGGGCAAGGGCGCGTCGGGCGCGGCGGTGCAGAACCTGAACATCATGCTGGGTCTGGATGAGACGACCGGTCTGATCTGAGGTCTGAAACCATTCCGCGACCTTCGTCGTATCAGGGACATGACCCAGTCCCTGATCCCGCATCGCCGGGGCCTTCTAATGGGCGCCGGCGCGCTCGCCCTGTCCGCCTGTTCGCCTGAGACGTCCGAAGCCGGGGAGGGGCAGTACGCAGCCTCGCCCTATCGTCGGGTGTCCGATGCGGATTGGCGACGACGCTTGGGCGAAGCCTCCTGGCGCGTCATGCGGCACGAGGGGACGGAGCGTCCCTATTCCAGCCCTCTCAACGATCAGCATGCGCGCGGGACGTTCGTCTGCAAGGGCTGCGATCTGCCGCTGTTCCGATCGCAGTGGAAGTTCGATTCCCACACCGGCTGGCCCAGCTTCTATGACATCATCGCCGCCAATATCGGCAAGAAGCGCGACCTGGCCATCGGCATTCCACGCACCGAATACCATTGCGCCCGCTGCCTGGGACACCAGGGGCATGTGTTCGACGATGGTCCGCGTCCGACGGGGCTGCGCTACTGCAACAACGGTGTGGCGCTGAAGTTCGTCTCGGCCTAGGCGCGACGGGCGCGCACGGCTGAATCGACGGTCAGGCCGAAGATGACCGAGGCGATGATCACCAGCAGCCCATAGTCGTGACCGGCGAAGAAAACGGGCGCGCAGGCCATGGCGATGACGATCAATGGAAACAGTCCGGCCCAGACCGCCGTACCCGGCGTACTGACGTGGATCAGCGGCTGAGCGACCGGTCGTTTCATCGCGCGCGCCATTCGTTCATTAAGCAGGACAAAGGCGGCCGCGCAGATGACGGCCGAGATCACATATTTGACCGTGTTGCCCGGTTCTCCGAACAGGCTGGCCGTCATGATCAGCAGGATCAAGGCGACGCCTGTGCTGAGGGCGAGCAAGGCGTTGGGTTCGAGACGGTTCAAGACTTCACTTTCACATAGCTGCCCGGCGCTGGCTCGATTGGCTTGAGTGGCCCCTTGGCCGGGTCGCGGGCGGGGATTTTCTTACCGGAACGCGCGCCGAGCCAGGCCGCCCAATGCTCCCACCAGCTGCCGGGATGTTCGACGGCGTCAGCCTGCCATTCGGCCAAGGTCGCGGGCAGGGCGGGGTTGGTCCAGTGCTGATATTTCTTTGCGGCGGGGGCGTTGATGACGCCGGCGATGTGACCTGACCCGGCCAGGGTAAAGGTCACGTCCTCGCCGCCAAACAGTTTGGCGGACCGATAGACCGAGTTCATCGGCGCGATGTGATCCTCGCGGCTGGCCTGAAAATAGAGCGGGATCTCGACCTTCGACAGGTCCGCCGTCAGGCCGCCGATCTCGAACTGCCCCTTGGCCAAGGCGTTGGCCCCATACATGTGACGCAGATAGTCGAGATGCAGCGTCTTGGGCATGCGGGTCTGATCGGCGTTCCAGAACAGCAGGTCGAAGGCGGGCGGATCCTTGCCCAGCAGATAGTTGCTGATGAAGAAGGACCAGATCAGGTCGTTGGACCGCAGGGCGTTGAATGTTTCCGCCATGGCCGCGCCCGGCAAGACGCCGCCCGCCGCATCCATCTGACGCTCGATCTCGGCGATCCAGTGTTCGTCGGTGAACAGCAGCAGGTCGCCGGCCTCGGCGAAGTCATGTTGAGCGGCGAAGAAAGTGGCGGCGGCGATGCGCTTGTCGCCCTTGGCCGCCATATGCGCCAGACCAGCGCCAAGCAGGGTGCCGCCGATGCAATATCCCACGGCATTCAGTTGCTTGGTTCCCGCCTGCTCCAGCGTCTTGTCGACCGCGCGATAAATGCCCTTTTCCAGATAGTCGTCGAAGCCGAAGCCGGCCTTGTCTTTGTCCGGATTGACCCAAGAACAGACGAAGACCGTGAAGCTCTGAGCCGACAGCCAGCGGATCAGCGAGTTCGCCGGCTGCAAATCCATGATGTAGAATTTGTTGATCCACGGCGGGAAGATCAGCAGCGGGATTTCGTGCTGGGTTTCAGTCGTCGGCGCGTATTGGATCAGCTCGAACAGCTCATCGCGCCACACGACATGGCCCGGTGCGGTGGCGACGTTCTCGCCAACGACGAACTTGCCGTAGTCGGCCTGGCTGATGCGCAGCGATCCGCCGCCACGCTCAAGGTCGGCGGCGAAGTTCTGCATACCTTTCACCAGCGATTCACCGCTGGTCTCCGCCAAGGCCTTCAGCGCGACGGGGTTGGAGGCCAAAAAGTTGGACGGCGAGAAGGCGTCGGTCAGCAGGCGGGTGAAGAATTGGGCGCGACGTTTCAGCGTCGGATCGACGTCCTCGACCCCGGCGATCAGACCGTTCATCCAGTCCGACGTCAGCAGATAGGATCGCCGCATCATGTCGAACATGGGGTTTTCGGACCAGGCCGGGTCCTTGAACCGCTTGTCGACCGGAGCGGGATCGGGCGCCTCGCCGGCCGCCTGACGCGCCGTCGATGACCAGAGCTGCATATAGCGGCCAAACAGGTCGGCCTGGGCCTGAATCATCTTGTCGGGCTGGGCGGCCAAGCTGGTCATGACTGACGTCATGGCTGGCGCGACGTTGAAGGGATCGGCGGAAAGGGCGGCCGGGCGATCGGCCTGGGTCAGCGCCGCCTCGGCGATCGCGCTCTGGGCCATCATGGCCGCCTTGGCCAGATTCATCGACAGGGTTTCGATCACCTCGGCCTGGTTGGGCGTCGCTGCGGTCGGTTCAGGAGTCGGCTCTGCATGGGTTTCAGAGACGGCCTCCCGCGTTTCGGCAGGTTTTGACCTGGGCGGGCGGGGCTTGGCGGACGTCGGACGTCCGGCCTTGCGCACAGGGCGGTCAGCGGCGGCTGTCGGCGTTCTGGGAGTCTTGGCCATGATCGTCCTTCACGCTTCCGGCGCCAGAGGGCGGTTCATCCGCCCTTCCGCGCACCGCGATGATGGCATAAGACCATCAAGGAAATGAACGCGTCGCACTCGAAAAAGATGATCCTGATCGCCGCAGCCGCGATCGCGACGCCATTGAGCGGCTGTATCGGCGCATCCGCCTCGAAGACTGAGGTTGTCTCGCCGCTGGCGCCGCGTATCCAGGAACTGGTCGACGCCAATCGGCGCTATCCGCGCTGGGAGGACTTTCCGGCAGCGCCGACCGATCTGCCGCCGGTCACTCAGGTCGCTTCGAATGTGCAGCGTCTCCAGGGCGACAGCGCGACGCTGACCAGCGAGATCGCACGCATCGACTGGACGCTCGGCGACGCCGAGGCGCTCGCCGCCGAAACACGCGCGGCCGTGAACGCCGTTCCGGTGTCGCCTGACGCCGTCCGAACCCAGGCGGATATCGAGGCCTTCGCCCAAAGCCTGCGTGACAGGGCCAAGGCTCCGCCGCCGCTCGACCGCCGCCCGACGCGATGACCGGTCGCGCGGGAGGCAGAATCCCGCGATAATGCGCTGATGGCAGACGACGGCGGCGCAAAGACCCTGAACGCATTCCTCGGCGTGTCCCGGTCCCTGTCCGGGCGCGCCTGGCGTCAACGTCCGGCCGATGCCGCAACGACGCGCGCGCACATGCAAACCCTGAACCTGGAAGAACCGCTGGCCCGGGCCTTGGCCTCGCGGGGTGTACGCGTAGACCAGGGACAAGATTTCCTCACTCCGACCCTGCGCGCTCTGTTTCCCGACCCCTCCAGCTTCATGGATATGGACGCAGCGGCCGATGCTATCCTGAACGCGCTTCGGGCCAAGGCGAACATTCATGTGTTCGCCGACTATGACGTGGATGGCGCCTCCAGCGCGGCGCTGCTGGTGCGTTGGTTTCGGGCAATGGGGCATACGCTTTCGATCTATGTTCCGGACCGGATGACCGAAGGTTACGGCCCCAGCGCCAAGGCCTTCGATACGCTGAAGGCATCGGGTGCGGACCTGGTCATTACGGTGGATTGCGGGGCGGCGGCGAACGAAGCCCTGGCCCATGCGGCTGCCATCGCCTTGAACGTCGTCGTTATCGATCACCACCTGATGCGCAGCGAGCCGCCGACGGCGCTGGCAGTGGTCAATCCTAACCGGCCGGGCTGCAACTCGGGTCAGGGAAATCTTGCGGCAGCGGGGGTCGTGTTCGTTCTTCTGGCGGCGCTGAACCGGGAGGGGCGGCGTCGGGGCCTGTTCGCCGAGAGGCCCGAGCCGGACATTCGTCAGTGGCTGGATCTGGCGGCCCTGGGCGCGATCTGCGACGTGACGGGCCTGACAGGCTTCAATCGCGCCCTGACCGGCCTTGGTCTCAACGTCATGAGCGACTGGCGTAATCCGGGTCTGCGTGCGCTGTTGGCGGCGGCCGGCGCCGAACCGGGACCGGCCAAGAGCAATCACGCCGGTTTCATCTTGGGACCGCGCATCAATGCGGGAGGACGCATCGGTCGCTCCGACCTGGGCGCGCGGTTGTTGTCGACGGATGATCCGGCCGAGGCCGAGGCCCTGGCGATCGAGCTCGATGCGCTGAACGTGTCACGGCGCGATGTCGAGCGAGCCGTCACCGACGCCGCCGTTCGTCGGGTCGAGGCGACCGGCGCCCATGCCGACGAGAGCGCCGTCGTCGTGGTCGCGGGCGAGGACTGGCATCCGGGCGTCGTCGGGATCGTCGCCGGCCGTTTGCGCGAGCGCTGGCGCAAGCCGGTGATCGTCATCGGCGTTGATCCCGTGACCGGTCTCGGAAAAGGGTCAGGCCGATCACAGCCAGGCATGAACCTGGGACGCGCAATCCAGGCGGCTTGGGAGAGCGGGATCCTGCTCGCTGGCGGCGGTCATGCCATGGCGGCAGGCCTGACGATGGAGGGTGCGCGCGTGTCCAAGCTGACCGCCTTCCTGAACGAGCGACTCGCTACCGAAAGGGTCGAAGCTGTCGCACAGGACGTGCTGGAGATCGACGCCCTGATCGACCCCGCGGCGGCGACGCGCGATCTATTCGAATCGTTCGAGCGTCTGGCCCCTTTCGGTCCTGCCAACCCGGAACCCAGCTTCGCCCTGAGTGGGGTTCAAGCCCGTGAACCCGTCGCTATGAATGGCGGCCATGTAAGGTGCCGGCTGGTCGGTCCAGATGGCGCTTTGATCAAGGCAATCGCCTGGCGTTGCGCCGATCTGCCGACAGGGCAGGCCTTACTGTCGGGGCAGGGTGGGCTGAGCGTCGTGGGCCGGCTGAAGGCTGACGACTGGAATGGCCGCAAGGGCGTGCAGTTCGAGATCGAGGATGTCGCCGATCCTCGAAT
The DNA here is from genome assembly GCF_030209705.1 of Brevundimonas sp. MEB006b. Lineage (NCBI taxonomy): Bacteria > Pseudomonadati > Pseudomonadota > Alphaproteobacteria > Caulobacterales > Caulobacteraceae > Brevundimonas > Brevundimonas sp. MEB006b. The sequence goes on along the minus strand of NZ_JARVRL010000005.1, from coordinate 346,296 downwards.
GATCTGACTATGGCTCCAAAAAACTGAAAATCCACGCTTGCACCGCTCCGAGGGCGCGGCTATATCGCCGGCTCTCCCGCGCAGCGGTCCCTTCGTCTATCGGTTAGGACGTCAGGTTTTCAACCTGAAAAGAGGGGTTCGACTCCCCTAGGGACTGCCACGCGGGCAGGACTACGGTTGAGCCTTTGAGGCTTCCGGCAAGCAGCCTAGCTCAGATAGCACAAGAGACTGGCGGTCATTCGCCAGCGCCTGCGATCCCCCAAACACAAGCTTCTGCATAGACGCGCATTTTCCGCTTTTCAAAATTTCGCGGAACAGTGTTAAATATAAAACGAGTCCGCTGGAGGCGCGGGCGGGGGTTTTTAAGTGTCTGACTTTAGAGAGACGGAAACGGCGCAGACCGTTCGCGTCACTGGGCGCGTGAAGTGGTTCGACGCCGTCAAGGGCTATGGGTTCATCGTCCCTGACGATCCGACCCTGACCGAAACGAGAGATGTCCTGCTGCATATCAGCAGCCTGCGCGATCTCGGCCGTGACGCGGCCGATGAAGGCGCGACCATCACCTGCGACTGCGTCAAGCGCGCCAAGGGTTGGCAGACGATCGAAATCCATGACCTGGGCGAGGGCGAAGCGACGCCCGCCGTGCGTCGACCCGTGACTTCGCCGCCGCCGCGCCTGGTCGCCGAAAGTGACGAACAGCTGGAGACCGCCCTGGTCAAATGGTTCAATCGCACCAAAGGCTACGGATTCGTCGTGCGTGATCGTGAGCCGGGCGATATCTTCGTCCACATCGAAACCCTGCGTCGTTGCGGCCTGGATGATCTGATTCCTGGCGATGCGGTGCGGGTGCGATTCGCCAACGGGCCCAAAGGTCTGGTGGTTGCAGACATCAGAACGGGCGACTGATCCAGCGCCCAGGAGAGGCGTATGATCAAGGCGACGAGACGTTTTGCAATGGCGGGCCTTATTATGCTCGCTCTCGCCGGATGCGCGGCCAAGGCGCCGGTCGGCCCCAATGGCGAGCCGCTGCAGAAGCTGGCCGTCGTGACCACGTCAGGCGAGCATCAGTTCTGGGTCGAGATCGCTGACGAAGAGCCCGAACGTCAACGGGGACTGATGTTTCGTCCGCCGCTCGAAGCCGACCGCGGCATGCTGTTCCAGTGGCCGGGCGAAGCGCCGCGCGAGCAAAGCTTCTGGATGCGCAACACGCCGAGCTCCCTGGATATTCTGTATATCGATCCGCAGGGCCGGATCGTCTCGATCGCTTCGCACGCCACGCCCTTCTCCGAGGCGCCGATACCGTCCAGCGGCGCCGCCAACGGCGTCTTGGAACTGCGGGCAGGGCGGGCGGCCGAAATCAACGCCAAGCCAGGTGACAAAGTTTTACATCCTTATTTCAAGCCTTGATTGCGGATCGCCTCGCGAAGTGCCAATAGAGCGCTCCGTTCGGTCCGGGGTGTAGCGCAGCCTGGTAGCGCATCTGGTTTGGGACCAGAGGGTCGGAGGTTCGAATCCTCTCGCCCCGACCAACGGAAGGCCGCTGGATCATATGTCCAGCGCGCGTTATGGCAGGGTCACAGACCCCGCCGTCACTGAGGATTTCGCCATGTTGGCTCGCATCTACCGCCCGGCCAAAACTGCGATGCAGTCGGGCAAGGCCAAGAGCCGCGACTGGCGGCTGGAATTCGAACCCGCTTCGGCGCGCACCATCGATCCGCTGATGGGCTGGACCAGCTCCACCGACATGAACGGCCAGGTCCGTCTGAGTTTCGAATCGAAGGAAGAGGCGATCGAATATGCCGAGCGTCACGGCATCGCCTTCCGTCTGCACGAGCCGAACGATCCGCCGGTGATCATCAAGGCCTATGCCGACAATTTCGCCACTAACCGCAAGCAGTCCTGGACGCACTGACGCCTGACGTCTTGCCAGAGCGCCCATAGCTCAACCGGATAGAGCACCCGCCTTCTAAGCGGGATGTTGCAGGTTCGAGTCCTGCTGGGCGCGCCATCTCCGGCGCATTCTAGGGGCTGATCCATGACCGACCATCAGACCTCGTGCGATCAAGCCGTCCGTGTCGCCGCACTCTACCGGTTCGCACCGGTGGCCAACCCCGAAGCCGTACGCAAGACGCTTCAAACGGTCTGCGACGCTGGGCAGGTGAGGGGGACACTGCTCGTCGCGCCGGAGGGTCTGAACGGCACCATCGCAGGATCCGAGGCGGCCATCGCAGCGGTGCTGTCCACGATCCACGCCATGCCAGGATTCGAGACGCTCGAACTCAAATACGCCTGGACAGACGCCCTGCCGTTCCACCGGATGAAGGTGCGCGTCAAACGCGAGATCGTCACCATGGGACAGCCGGATCTGGACCCTCCCAATCAGGCGGGCGTCTACGTCACGCCCACGGACTGGAACGCCCTGATCGCCGATCCCGAGACCTTGGTGATCGATACGCGCAACGACTACGAGGGCGAGATCGGCGCATTCGAACGGGCTGTTCAACCTAATACCCGCAGCTTTCGAGACTTTCCCGACTGGTTCAGGAGCGAAGGTCGCGCCCTGCTTGAGCAGACCGGCGCCAAGCGCGTGGCCATGTACTGCACCGGCGGCATTCGCTGCGAAAAATCGACCGCCTTCCTGAAGGCCGAAGGCGTGGAGAACGTCCACCATCTGGAGGGCGGCATCCTTCGCTATCTTGAGATGGTGGATGAGGATCAGAGCCTATGGCATGGAGCGTGTTTCGTCTTTGACGAACGCGTCTCGGTCGGGCACGGCCTAAGCCAAGGTCCTCATACCTTGTGCCGGGGATGTCGTCTGCCAGTGGACGAGGCCGGTCGTGCTTCGCCTCACTATGTCGAAGGCGTATGCTGCGAGCGCTGTCACGACGTCCGCGACGAGGTCCAGCGGCAGCGATATGCCGAGCGTCATAGGCAGATGGAAATGGCCCGCGAACGCGGCGAGACGCATCTGGGATCAGTTCAGAAAGACTAGGATCGCCTCATCGCCGGGGCGCGCGAGGGAAGAAAGCGCTGGTGCGGGCGGCATAGGCCTCGAACGCCTTGGGTCGCGACTCTCGCATATGCTCTTCCAGCAAGGGCACGCCGGACACCTGGGTCAGAAGCCAGTACATATAGGCTGGCCCTGTCAGCGCGAGCCAACCCCAGGGCCATTCACCGCTCAGATTGATGGCGAACACAGGCCAAGCGCACCAACTTACCCATTCGAAGAAATAGTTCGGGTGGCGTGACCAGGCCCAAAGACCGACATCGCAGATTCCACCCTTGTTGGCCGGGTTGCGCTTGAAGGCCGCCAGCTGGCGATCCGAAACGGCTTCTCCAACCAGGGCTCCAACAAAGATCAGTGTCGCGACAGCATCTTGGAGCGTCAGGCCCGGCGCCGGGTTGCGCGCCGCCGCCATCACACTGAGCGCCAAGAAGGCGGCGGCTCCGGCTTGCAACATAAGGAAGCCGAACATCTTGACCTGAAAACCGGCGCCCCAGTCCTCTCGCAGACGCGCGTAGCGAGCGTCTTCGCGTTCTTCGTGGGAGGCGCGAGCAGCGATGTGGGACCCCAGCCGCAAGCCCCAAAGCCCGATCAGAAGCGCTGCAAGATACTGGCGCAATGACGGAGCGGTGCCGTCGATCGGGAAGAGTGCGACGCCGACGCCAGCCGCTCCCAGTCCAAGCGACCAGAAGGCGTCCGCCCAACCGCCTTGGCCCGTTCGTTTCTGAACCAGCCAGGCCGCAGACATGACGACAACGAGAAATAGGGCGGCGACACCCCAAATGGCCGCGAGAGCGGTCACAGGCGAACGAAGGGCTGGATCAGCTTGCCAACCCATCCATCCAGTTGAATCTGACCGTCAAGCGCGACGACGCACAGGCACGGCTCGTCTGACACCACACGGGGTTGGTGCAGCACCTCCGGATCCGCCTCTTCGAAATCCCCCACATCGAACCGCTCGGTTTCGGTCGCATAGGCGCCCGAGATGACGCAGGTCAACTCGACGCCGCCATGCGTGTGTTTTGGCGTCTCACGACCCGATTCAATCTTGAGAAGAATGACGCGGCAATCCCCATCCCGCGGCGCATGGACGTCTCGCACGCGCATGCCGGGCCCGACCCAGCGCCATGGACCCAGCGAATAGCGCCGCAGCGGCTCGGGCAGTTCGGGCATGTCGTTCAGGGGCGCGCTGTGATTGGCTTTGCCGGCATCCGTCTCGATCCGCGCCATCGCCAAGGCGAGCGCATCATTGGACAAGGGGGAGGGGGAGGTCTCGTCCAGAAACTCCCCGCCCACGGCCTGCAGGTCTCGCACCCAGGCGTCATTGGCCGGTCGCATCGCCAGATGCGCCGCCATCACCACAGCCTCGGGCGGGCTGAGCGTGCCGGCCGCATAGGCCAGCAAACGTTCTTCGGAGGGATTGCGCTGAGGTTTCATCGCGCAGCCTCCTCGGACGGCGCGAGGATCAGACGAAGCTTGGTCATGGCGTTACGAATACGGGATTTGACGGTGCCGAGCGGCAGGCCGAGGTGTTTGGCGATCTCGGAATGAGAGTTGTCCATGAAGAAGGCCAAACGCAGGACCTCGACATGGTCGGCGCTGAGCCGGGCCAGAGCGTCGCGCACGCGATCCGCGTCTTGCGACATCGACAGCAGTTCATCCGGCCGGCGGACATCATCCCCCGCCAGCTCGATTTCGGGCGTCGGCAGGGGACGCGCGTCACGACGAAGCATATCCAGCCGACGGTTGCGAGCGATGGTGAAAATCCATGTGGCGGCGCGCGCCTTGGACGAATCAAACAGATCGGCCTTGCGCCACACGGTCAGCATCGCGTCCTGCGCGAAGTCCTCGGCCGCGCCAGGCGTCGCGCCCGATTTGATCAGCCAGGCCTTCAGCCGCGGCGCGAAATAGGCGAAGAGCGCAGCGAACGCGTCACGATCGCGTCTCAGGGCGATCTGTTCGATCAGCCGATCGTGCAGCAGCGGATCAGGCAAGCTGTCGAGCGCCTTCATGCGGTTTGACCGACATGGCGTTGATGCGAAGGATAACGGCTCGGCATGCATGAACACTAATACGCTCAGCGGAAATGTCTGGATCAATCGCGATCCGAACATGACGGCGACCCGTAATCCGTTCATGCCCTAGCGATTGCGCTGCGGTGTCTCTTTCGGAGTTTTCATGCCCCTGTCGTCCGCGACGCCCTCTGCCGAACGTCAAAAGATCGCTGTGGTCGGATCTGGCGTCGCCGCCCTGTCTTCGGCCTGGCTTCTGTCGAAACGTCATGACGTGACGCTTTACGAAAAGGGCGACCGCCTGGGCGGGCATTCGAATACGGTGATGGCCAGCGTGCCTTCCGGCGAGATCGCGGTCGACACCGGCTTCATCTGCTTTAACGACGCGACCTATCCCAATCTGATCGCCCTGTTTGAGCATTTGGGGATCGCGACACGTGCGACGGATATGTCGTTTGCTGTCTCGCTGGATAACGGACAGTTCGAATATGCCGCGCCAGGCTTGTTTGCTCAGCGTCGCAATGCCCTGCGTCCTCGCTTCTGGTCGATGCTGAGCGAAATCCTGCGCTTTTATCGCGACGCGCCAAAGGATTTGGCTGTGATGTCCGATTCCTCGCTGACGCTTGGCGATTACCTGAAGCGGGAGGGGTTCAGTGAGGCGTTCCGCGACGATCACCTGTTACCTATGGCCGCCGCGATCTGGTCATCGCCGGCGCACACGCTGATGGACTATCCGGCCGAGTCCTTCATCCGCTTCTGCGGCAATCACGGCCTGTTGAAACTGGTGGGGCGGCCGCTGTGGCGCACCGTCGAGGGTGGCAGCCGCGTCTATGTCGAACATCTCGCTCGTGGCATCCAGGACATTCGGCTGGACCACGGCGTCACTTCCGTGCGGCGTAGCGACCATGGCGTCTTCGTTCACGACAGCCAAGGAGGGGTCGAGTGCTACGACCAGGTCGTGATCGGGTCCCACGCCGATCAGGCTCTGGCGATGCTGGCCGAACCAACGGCGCGCGAGAAGGCGCTGCTCGGCGCTTTCCGGTACAGCCGAAATCTGACCGTCCTGCATACTGACACCGGCCTGATGCCGCATCGCCGTCGCGCCTGGGCCAGTTGGAACTATATCGGCGCGGACGACGGCCTCTGCGTCACCTATTGGATGAACCGTCTGCAAGGTCTGCCGGGCGACAACCTCTTCGTCACCCTGAATCCGCCGCGTCCGCCGCGCGCCGACACGATTTTGCGTAGCGAACTCTACGAGCATCCCATCTTCGATCCCGCCGCCATACAGGCTCAGAAGCAGTTGTGGAGCCTGCAAGGGCAGGGAGGCGTCTGGTTCTGCGGGGCCCACTTCGGTGCGGGCTTCCACGAGGACGGCTTGCAATCGGGGCTTGCGGTTGCGGAGCAGCTTGGCGGCGTGCGTCGCCCTTGGTCCGTCGCCAACGAAAGCGGGCGCATTCATTTGACAACGCCGATGGGTGCGCAGCTGGAACGTGCCGCATGACATTCAGCTCGGCCCTTTATCGCGGCCGGGTCATGCACCGACGCCTTCGCCCCAAGATCCATAAGCTGAACTATCGCGTCTTCTGGCTCCTGCTCGACCTGTCGGAAATCGATGATGTGGACGCGCGCCTGCGCCTGTTTTCGCGCAATCGATTCAATCTGTTGTCATTTCATGACAAGGATTACGGAGACGGTTCTGGCGCGCTGCGTCCTCAGGTGGATGCGTGGATGGCTCAAGCCGGCATCGACTTAAAGGGCGGAACTGTCCGCCTGTTAACCATGCCACGCGTCCTCGGATACGTTTTCAACCCGATCAGCATCTACTATTGCCATTGGCCCGACGGACGGTTGGCCGCCATGGTGTACGAGGTGACCAGCACCTTCGGCATCCGCCACGCCTATGTCATTCCGATCCCGATCGAAGATCAGGCCGCAGGCGTCATTCGCCAAGGCGCGGCCAAGGCGCTCTATGTGTCGCCATTCATGGGCATGGATATGGATTACCAGTTCCGTGGCCATACACCGGGCGATCGCCTCGACATGACTATCGATGGGCTAGATGCCGAAGACGTTTTGATCACGGCTGCTATGGCGGCAAAGCGAGAACGGTTGGAGGATCGCAGCGTCGCCGCTGCGACAGCAGCGATCCCGCTGATGACGTTCAAGGTGGTCGCGGCGATCCACTGGGAGGCGCTGAAGCTGTGGGTCAAAGGCGTCGGTCTGACACGGCAGCCTAGACCGGCAGACAAGCCAGTGACCATTCAACGCCAAGCTCAAGAGAGCCGGCTGTAACCCAAAGTAGCAAGATCGTTTTATCGTCTAAGATATATTATGTGAAGGCCGGTCAAGTTCAAAAGTGTTGTAGGGTTAGTGTCAGTGTTCCACGTGCTTAAGACTCCCCGCCGAATGGGCGCTTTAGTTCGAAGTCCGTTGGATTCGCGTTCAAGGTTCGCTGGACTGAGCGGCTAAGCTGCCTCCGCGTTCATGCTGTCCAAGACGTGGCTGACAGCTGTGAACACCAGCTCATTTGGGGTAACCCGACGGTCAAGCGCCGCGTCTCGAACAGTGTGAGCGAACCGGATAGGTACATTGACGCTGATGTGCACAGCGTCGTTCTCAATCGCAAAAAGGTGCCTGTAGGTTGCCATATGATCCCGGATAAACGCCTCTACAGTCTCCACGTAAAAATCTGCAGCCTTCAAACCGTGGCTGGCAGCCAGAGCTTTCATTGCTTCATGCATCGGCCTAGGCAGACGAAGACTCATCGAACGATATCCGCTTTCCTCCACGGAGTGCGCGTCGCCTGAGGTCCTCACTTTTGCTCCCTTTTGCAGCCGGCTCCGGCAGATTCGCAAACCCGGGCTCGGTCGTCCAGAGAGGCTGATTATATACTATTGTATATAAAGCGCGACCGACGCAGCCGCAGCAGCGCGATTAACTAAGGGCGCGGGCCAGCTCCTAATCCGCCGCTCCATCTCCGCCAAATGGCGCTCGTGGGCATAGGCGAATAGCACTACTAGGGGGTCGGACGAAGCAAGCCGGCCGAGCGGCCCACGTGCTCGTTCCTGGCCGATCCGACCGTAAGCAAGTTCAGCGTGCACATTCGCTTGGCGACCATCGAACAGATGCACAAACCGAGACGGGTCAATGAGGATACGGGCGCAGGTTTCTAAAAGACGACGCTGCCAGAAGGCACCGATTAGCGGGTAGGCTCCCGGTGCAAATTCTAACGCGTGGACTGCTGGTATCCAGTCCCCATCGGCAAACTTATGGATGAGACGCTCGCGGCCTCCCCGCGCCTGCTTAAGAAGCAAATCGGACAAATCCACCAAGACATCGCGTACAGAACGCCAACATGGACCTACACACCAATTGTCTGGAAAAGGCGCGCCCCGAAGTGCCGAGCAAATATCATTTTCAAGACATCCCCCCAGCACTGAAATTGAACCTTTTCCCTCCACGCTTCGCTGACCGCCACGCCAAAATGGATTTGTGACTTGATCGACGTCACGAGTGAAGCGGACTTTGTGGTCACGGCGGCCGGCTAAGAAGACGGGGACTAATTCAGCCGCAGAGAACTCAACGAGGGCGGTTCGGTGTTTTTCACAAGTAACGCGCCATGAAAGGCGCCAGGCATTGCGCAGGTAATGGTCGCGCCCCCCCGCTGCATCATCGGCCAAACAGGCGGCACACCCCTTACCGATTCCAGATCCGTCATCCGGCGGAACGCGCAAATCGCCAACGGAAACATTTGGCCATTCGCTGATCCACATAGCGGTCAGCCTTTCTAGCTGCGGTGATGGAGCGCCGGCTCTTTGCATGGCCTTGAGGACTGCTGGTGGAAGGTGGGTTCCGCCGGCCCGGATCGCATTGTGAGCCAACGATGGATTCAGGCGCCTTCTGACAGACCATCGCAGCACAATCGAGGTTAGCGCTTCGTCAGGGTATGCAAGCATTGTCAGACAAACGGCCGTCGGGTTCGTCTTCCCGCTCTCGATCCAGCGTGCCTCAATGCGGCGAGACTATTGCTGAGCTCACTGGATTTGAGAATTTTTTCAGTGATTTGTTCATCGCCGGACAGCACCGCCTGCGCGCTTGCCTCCTGCACCACGTACGACGCTCGACCAACATATCCGCCGCTCAGCTCATACGCGCTCTCTAGCATGCCGATAGTCCAGTGAGTTGCGTGTCGAAGTGGCATGGCTCCGGTTAGAAGTTCAACGAACTCTCGAAACTCTGGCGGGGCGAGTGGTCTGAGCTCGAAGGTTTCAAAACGATTTTCAAGCTGCTCATCGCCTTGCAAAGCCGTCATCGCTGCCGCCGTCCCGAAGCCAAGGAGAGCCATTCGATGCACATTGCAAAGTCTGCGTATTGCGTTGAGGCAGACGTTGCCTCGAGCGCCGACATAAGCGTTTAGGTTGCCCGCCTCATCCAAGATCATGACGTCGGGACGAAGCTCATCAAGAAACGCAGAAACCGCTTTCAACAGCGTACGGACGTTGCCGCTAGGCACATATTGATGTCCGGCCTGCAGTATGGCCTCGTAGAAGCGAGCTTCGTCAGCTTCGACCGGTGCCTCAACCGTTAGGACTTCCGGTGCCGACGCCAATCCGGGGAGAAAAGTTTTCTGAGATATTTCTCGCAGAAGCTTCACTTTTAGCGCCGTCTTGCCAGCGTTGGGGACACCCCAGAATAGCAAGGCCTTTGGCCGCAAGCGACCTGCGGTGGCTACGGTGAGGCGAGCGCGAACCAGGGCTTCATCGCTCACAGGATTTGAGGCCCATCGATCTTTCAGAATGAGGGTAACTCGTGACCAAGGGTCCTGGTGCGGGGCCAAAGTATCGGTCACCACTCTTCGACCTCCCTCTGTCGCAATGGGCGCGACGCCGAGGCGAAATCGAGAGCCAATGGCGGGGTTTCGATGGTGGAAACCACAGCTTCCGCAGCCTCAATAGCGCGATGGCTGCTCTCGTTGCGACGTCTGGCTCGACGGGTCGCCTTTGCCTCGGCCTCCACAAGCTCCTGCATCTGTTCACGCAGATAATGGATGTCATCTTCGCTCACCGTGGAAGCCGCCTTCGCTCGAAGTTCGGCAGAAGCGAGCTCGTGCTCTCTCAGCGTGAAAGGGGCCCTTCTTCGATATAGGTGAGCCCTCTCCCATCCGGTCGGACCCAAGACCCAGATGTAGGACATATCACGTGGGTCGAAGCGGAGTTCGACCGATCCCGCTCCTTTGCGAATTAGCGGTCCGAACCAAGGAGCCCAGTATCGCAGGCCTTTGAACTGAATGCCCGTGCGGCTGATCTTTCTTTTCGAGCCAGGCAGGAAAGCCAGCAGCACATCTTCTGCATAGCTTGGCGGCACCGCTCGCGGCTTGAAACCTCTTTCAACTGCTTCGTCCCATCGCGATTGAGGTGTGAAGCCGTCGATTCCGCGGTGTGGGGAGCGATGATAACGACTGATCTGAAGCAGGACCCACGTTTCGAAAGCATCGAGCGTCATGACAGCGCGGCGGTCGCTATCATACTCGCCGCGTCGATCGACGTTAGAGAAGGTGGTACCGGGTACGAGGTGCAACTCGCCCATCAGTGTACCAATAAAACGTTCGATAAGCGCACCATACCGCGGTTGGCGGACGGGCCGGAAGTGTTGGACTATACCGTATGTGTCTAGTCCACGCCGAATAGCGAGTGATCTGAAGTCCATGCCGTTGTCCGAGTGAACGACCGATGGAAAACCGTTGCAGGGCCAAGGCCAATCCTGACCAATGGATTCCAGAAGGGCGTCCTTGGGCATGAACGACCTCAGAAGAGCCATCGAAGTCTGGATGATTGATGGAGCGCCCAGGCTCACGTAGGAACCGACGCACATCCGCGTGTAGGCGTCGATGACTAGGGTGATCGTAGGCCGCCCGATCGGTAGCCTGTAACGCCTGTCCACGAGGATGACATCGGCCAAGGTGTGATCGATGAGCCAAATATGATTGGGGGCAGTCGCTTCCATGCCTCCGGGACGAGGCGCGGCTCGTTCGGCAGCATTCTCCCCTTCCCTTGTGCGTAACCGTGTGAACAGGTCGATCGCCTGTATGCGCGCGTGAATGGCTTTACGACCCGGAAGAGCCAAGCCCTGCGCCCGACACTTTGCCCTGATCTCTAAGACTACGGCCGATTCCTTGGGCTTTTGCACCGAGCAATATGAGCGTTTCAATACCTCTGAGATTACTGTCTCAACACGGGGATCGAGCAAGCTCCTGCCGGCCTCCGGTCCTGGCGCATGTGGCAGGATAGCCGTAGGACGAGGATCGGTCGCTAGAAGTCGGAGCAGACGATAGGCATTGGACGTCGAAATGCCCAGAATCTGGGCAGCTCGATCAACATCTGCGCGTCTTCTCCTATCCTGCTGCGCTAACGGAGCGAGAACCTCTGTTTGGCGAACTGCCTTGTCCCATTCAGTGTTTGATGCCTCGGCGCGGTTCATCCGTCGGGCCATGAGAAGACTCGCCGATAATTAGATATGTGGATATCAGCAGACGAATCCCTGGCGCTGTCAACTCGGATCACAAACTACTCGTAGTGGTGAGCCTTAGCGCAAGTAGCCCACATGGGCAGTTCACAAAGAACAGGCCTCCGCCTCAGCGCTTCTGATCACGTCTGGCGGCAGCAATCACTGCGACATTGTAGCCACGCGGAACTAGGCCAGCCCACCATGATGGGGAGCAGTGAACGGTAGACCACAACATCTGGACAAACGCCTCGACCCAACTCACGAATCGGCGCAAATCTGCGGACGGGTTAACAGGACGTGAAATACGTCTTCCTGAGCGCTGCGACTCGGTCTAGGTCATGAGTCTGCGGTCGGAGCTGGGCTGTTCCAAAACCGTCCGATGTCGAACTATTTTCTGGCTCGACGGCTGCGGCCGCTGCGCCGGAACCAGTAGCCGTCCCCGTGTTGATGGCCGCGCCAGCGGACTGAGGGGGTGAAGAGAGGCGGCCGTCGACTTGGCGGTCCAGAAAGCCGCCCCTCTTGCGTACCGACTCGCGAAGGGTCGGCGGTGCGACTTTTGCGCATCGTCGACGTCAGCACAACCGTGCTGCCACCCCCAAGGTCCTGAAACGAGCCCTAGTGCCGGAGCGGCGCACGCGGCGTCGCGCGTTTCAGGATGGAGGGGCGTTTGGCCCGCACCCACGTTGATCACCAGGATCTGGTCCGGTTCGCCGAAGATCGGGTCAATCTGCCTTCCAACAAGGCGATCGAGTATCGCGCGCAGGCCAACCGGCTCGGCGAGCGCCTTGACTCCTACCTGACGGAACACCCGGATTTCAGCCTGAGGCGGCTCCAGATCGCCGGAAGCCTGGCCAAGGGCACGGCCCTGCGGACCATCAACGACATCGACATGGCGGCCTACATCAGCGGCGCGTCGGCGCCGACGGATACGCGCGCTCTGCTGGACTATCTGGCCGAGCGTCTGCGCAAGGCCTTCCCCAACTTCAGCGCCGATCAGGTCACCCCGAAAACCTATTCGGTCACCGTCTCCTTCCGCGGATCGGGTCTCGACGTCGACGTGGTGCCGATCCTCTACGACGGCGATCCGCAATGGTACGGCGACCTGGTGAGCCAGGATGACGGGTCGCGTCTGAGGACCAGCATTCCGCTGCACTTGGCCTTCACCCGGGCGCGCAAGAAGGCGCAACCCAAACACTACGCCCAGGTCGTTCGCCTGGTGAAGTTCTGGGCCCGCAACATGAAGGCGGAGCGCGACGGCTTCCGATTCAAGAGCTTCATGATCGAGATGGTCGTGGCTCACCTCTGCGACCAGGGGGTGGATCTGTCGGACTACTACGAAGCCCTACAGGCGGTGTTCACCTACATCGCGCGGTCGAACATGCGCGAGAAGATCGTGTTCACCGACTGCTATCCCGCCTCGTCGGTCGGCGTGTTCGCTGAACCGGTCCAGATCATCGATCCGGTAAACGCGCTGAACAATGTGGCCCGCCTCTACACGAGCGCCCAGGCCGACATGATCGTCGATGCGGCCTTGGATGCCGGTGACGCTATCGACGCCGCCCTGCACGCCCCCACCAAACAGGAGACCGTCCGCTATTGGCAGAAGGTCTTCGGCCCCTCGTTCCAGGTCTGACGCCCATGACCTTCGCCACCACCTATACGGAAACCGCCACCTTCACGGTGACCCACGCGCGCCATATCGCGGCCAAGGTCGCGACCGACCTCCGGCGCATCCAACGCTTGTACGGACGGCCCACCGACCAGCAGATCGCGGACTACGAGACCGAGCTGATCGCGATGCTCAAGGGCGGGTACGTTAAACGTGTCATCTACGGCTTCAAGCGCGACGGCGACTATATCGAGCCGACGTTGCGCTACGAGGCCTCGGACCTTAACGGCTCGACGGGCATCGACGATGATCCGGGCAAGATCCGGCCCGGCGCTAACGTGCTGGGTGCCGCCTTCGCCAGCTACATGCACTACACGACCGCCTGGTTCGCCTTGACGTCGACCCAGCAGGCGACGTTCGAGGCCGACCTTCCCTTCTCCAGGTCGAACGCCTCCGAGCCCACGATCTCCGGCTACCTCGCCGCGGACCTTAACTACTCCGCCGGCGGGCGGGCCCTTCAACGCTCGACCCTGAGGAGCTGGTGATGTCAACGAAACCTGGCCTGGACGACCTGTTTGAACCGCGTGTCGTCCTGCCCGACTTCAATGCGCAGGCGCGCCTCGCCCGGCTGGTTGGCCTGGACGATCACAAGGCTCGCCTGACGAAGATGGTCGGCGTCCTCGTCAATCCGGGACGCTTGCAGGACTGGCAACGCCACCATCATCCGCATGCGCAGGGCCTGATCGATGTTGTCGGCCGCCGCCCTCCGCTGGTGGTGCTCGAAGGCGACGTCGGTTCGGGCAAGACCGAGCTGGCCGAAACGATCGGGGACGCGGTGGCCCGTCAGGAGGACATCAACATCACCCTCTACCCGCTCAGCCTCGCCACGCGCGGCCAGGGTCGTGTAGGGGAAATGACCCAACTGCTGTCGGCGGCCTTCGACGCGGTCGCAGCCGACGCGCAGCGTCTCAAGGGTGCGAACGGCCGGGCCCGAGGAGCTGTTTTGATGCTCGTCGATGAGGCTGACGCCCTGGCTCAATCCCGGGAAGCGGCCCAGATGCACCACGAGGACAAGGCCGGCGTGAACGCCTTCATTCGCGGGGTGAACCGGCTCGCGACCGAACAACTGCCCGCCGCCGTCCTCATGTGCACCAATCGTCTCGACGCCTTGGATCCGGCGGTCCGCCGGCGGGCGGCCGATATCCTAACGTTCACTCGCCCGAACGAGGCCCAGCGCCGCCACGCGCTGACGGCCATGTTCGGCGGCTTCGGCTGGCCCGAAAGCCATATCGAAGCGCTGGTCGCCGCCACCGGGGCCCGGCCCGGTTGCCAGGACGGCTTCACCTATTCCGATCTGACGCAGCGGTTGGCCCCGGGGATTATACTCGACGCCTATCCAACGACGGCAATCGATCCCCACCGCGCGCTTGAGATCGCGCGAGCCATGCAGCCGACGCCGCGCTTCAAGGAGGGCGGTGTATGACGGCTGAGCAATCCGACCTCGCTTGGATGCACCAAGCGTTCATCGACGTCCAAACAGAGCTGTCCTTCAAGATTCAGCGCGCCAACAGTTCGATAGGTCACTCCGGCGCCAAGGGCGCTGTCAACGAGGAGCACTGGCTGGAGATCTTTCGCGCCTATTTGCCGAACCGGTACGAGGTCGCCTCCGCCTTCGTCATCGACAGCCTGGGCGGCCGTAGCCACCAGATTGATCTGGTCGTCTATGATCGGCACTACACGCCCACGCTGCTGGACCAGCAAAGCCATCGATACGTCCCGGCCGAGGCCGTCTACGCTGTGTTCGAGTGCAAGCCCCATCTCGACAAGGCCTATCTGCAGTACGCTGGGGAGAAGGCCGCTTCCGTTCGCAGGTTGCACCGCACCTCAGTGGCTATCACCCATGCCGGGGGCGCCTACTCGCCGCGAGCGCCCTTCCCCATCGTGGCCGGCATTCTCACGGCCCGGTCTAGCTGGGCCGATGGCATCGACGACACCTTCATCAATCATCTTCCGACAGAAGCTGACGAATTGCTCGATTGCGGGTGCGCACTGAACGACGGTGCATTCGACCGCTTTGAGGGCGAACTTAAGGTTCGGGGAGCTGACGGGGCTTTGATCCACTTCCTGTTCCGACTGCTGGGCAAGCTGCAGTCGCTTGGAACCGTCACAGCCATAGACTGGAGCGCTTACGCGTCGATCCTCGATGCGACGAAAGAGGAACCCTAGCTGGACTGAATGACGGGAAATCTGAATACCGTCAGGTCAGCAGCGCCGGGCTACCCCATGAGAGGATACTGGAGATTTGTTCTGCTGCCCGGTCGCTTCTCAGGCGGTCCAGTGCGGATGCATTCCGGTCAAGACCTTCAAGATCACGCAGAAGCGTCGCGGGGGTCTTCATGCGGTCGACTGCGGACTTCAAAGCGTCTGCTGGACCCAAGCTGGGGAGGTCCAGTGCGAACGAGCAGCCGAAAGCGAGCGCGGCGAAATAGTCGATAGGCCAAAGATGCCCGACTACCGTCTGAGCAGCTGTCGTCAGGTCGTGTCCGAAGCCAATCCGCGCCAAGCCACCGCGATTCTGCGTGGCAGTCGCGCTGCAGATATTCAGAACAAGCAAACGCCGCCCGTCGTTCGGTTGGACGAAGCCGGAAATTTGTGCGGACGTCAGGACTTCACCCCCCGCGAGGATGAGACCGCTCTCATTCTGACGGAACGGGGATTGGGCTCCGTGACCGATGACCCACAGAAGATCGGCTTCAACGTCCTCATAGAAGGTCTGGAAGGCCTCCGCATCGAGGAGCCCAGCCACGACGTTGACGGTCCAACCCGAACGCTGCGCGACCGCTGTCAAGAAGGACACTTCAGCTTCAGTGGTGTGAGTCTCGCCTGGCCAGACAGAAAGACGGCGGATCTCACGTTGATCTTGCCCGGCTGTCACACTCGCCTCCAGCGGGGCGAGCCAGCCGAGTTGCGACGCCAGCAGCGCCTGCAGAGGGTCCCGATGTGCCGGAAGCACGATAATTGAGCGTGGCCTCCAGCCCTGCGGCAGTGCACCTTCAAGTGCATCCAGACGATAATGGCTCGACATGGCCCGCACGAGTTCATCCGCCATATCGAACGCGGGAGCGCCGATCATCCGATCGTCCAGCCATCTAACCCTATCCCCGTCAGGACCTCGGAAATACTCGTTCAAGGCGGCGGACAAAGCGTCGAGCAGCAGTTGAAGTGTCGCAACCGGCTGCTCTTCACCAACGTGAAGGCGCCCACCCGGCCACAGATAGGCTACGCCGTGGCGATGGGCGGATCCGACGAACAAGACGTTCGCGTCGGGCCGGTCGTGATTGTCGTCGCCATACCAAGCCCAAAGCACATCAACGATATCGTCAACGGTGCCATATTCCGTGAGGTTGAAGATCAGCGGATGGATGATCGACACTCGCGCTTCAAGCGCGAGCGGGGCTTGGTCTGCCGCCTCGCCGGCCCGATACTGGGACACAAGGTTGCGGATCTCGGCGAGGACCTCGGTGCGAGCGGCGGCCCAGCGGTCTAGAGTGTCGAGTGTCACTGAGAGGAACTGTAGTGCCTCGTGCTCGACAAGGACCGGACGAAGCTCGTCGAGAGCCAGTCTTGCCCACTCCTGGTGCGTCCGCCCCGTCCAGCGACTCGCGCTGGTCGTGAACAGCATGGCCACCGTCGCTCTGGCACGAGGAGGGAGGTGATCGAACATTGCGGCGAGAGATTGGACAAGAGGTTCAGCATGTGGATCATCCCGATCTGTCGCCCAGTTGGCGATGGTGACGATGGCGGTCACTCGGTCATCCTCCGGCAGACCCGCGACAAGTTCATCAAGGACATGTGCGATGCAGAAGTCAGCGATATCTGCGCACCACTGGTCCATTCCACCGAGTTTTCTCGCGATCATGAACGCTGCGCTGATCCAGTCGGTCAGGTGAGCGATGCAAAGTTGGTTGGCGTCGGCAGACGCCCCGTCGAATGGAGGCAGCCGGTACTGCCCGCTGTTAGTGCGGGCGTCAAAAACGTGCGTTCGGCTGGCCGACCAGTGCAGCCATGAGTAGCAATCGCCGTTCTGCCCCAAGGCGAGGGTGGTCGCGATCGCAGGACTGGAAACTAGGAATCGAACGGCATCGATCTGAGCGGCGCAGTCACCATCCCCTACTCGCGTCGTCTCGTCGGTCAGGTCGAGTCTCACCAGCTTAGCAAACTCGAGCAAAGCGGCTCGCCCCTGCATCTGAAGTTCGACCATTTTGTCAATCAGGAGCTGAGCGATGGCCGCAGCGGAGCCTCCGGCCCATGCGAAGTTCGCGTCCCACCGAACCAGATCAGGCCAAGCGGCGGCAGTACGGGGAAAGGTTTCGCCGAGCGTCATGGTCTCACTGCAAGTGATGTGGATGGGGCGAAGTAACCGGTGCTATATTTTTCATCGCGCCCTCACCAAAATGACAATAGCTTGCGCGAACGGCAGACACACTTGCTCCTGATCCGGAAACGGACGCTCACTCGTTTATTTCTCTGCATATTCAGAGACTCCTTTCAAACGCGGTCCGAAAATCGATCGTGCGCATCGATCCGGCGCACCAAAAGGTCGATCTCGCGGCGGTAGATCTCCGCCTTGAGGAAGTGAAGTTCAGCCTCTTGTTGGCCGTCAGGGACGTCGATGTACCAAGCTCGCGGAAGTGGTCCAAGATCACCGTTCCAACGGTAGCCGCGTGCTTTTAGAGTATCCTTCAGCTCATAGGGTGAGTGCTCTGCCCAAATCCGCCATGTCGGAACGCGGGCGGCATCTAGGAGCCTACTGAGTCCGGTGACGCGCGATCGCGGAAGCGGTGACGCCAACAGTTCCACGGTCGCCAAGCAGTCGTTCATCGCGCGATGGCGGTCATAAAAGAACCCCGCGGCTTGACCTAGGTCCCCGAGCTTGACGCCTTCGAATCCCTCCGCGGCCCAATCGACCTGGCTGAGCGAACAGGCCCAAGGTTTGGTCGAGAAGACTTGGTCGAAGCGCTCGAGGAAGCGGCGATCGAACGCCGCGTTGTGCGCTATGATGAGCGAAGCTGGAGCGGCAAACCGCGCGACAGCGTTGAAGTCGATAACCTGTCCCTTGACCATAGCATCGGTGATGCCGGTGATCGCTGTGATTTCCGGCGAGATTGGTTCGCTGGGCTCCCGCAGCGCCTGAAAACTTTCGCCGACCATGAACACCGTGCCATCCAGGCCGTAGCTGAACGGCGTCATTGCCAATTCGATGATCTCATGTCGACGCGGATCTAGGCCGGTCGTCTCCACATCGACGACCAAGCCACAGCGCACCGCAACGCCTGGCGGCGGTGTAATGCCGAGGCGAGGCTTGAGGCGGCGAACGACCCGATAGTCGCCTGAAGCCACCAGCGCGTCTGCCATGGCTTCGAGCTGCTCAGCCGAATACGTCATCAAGGTCCTCAGCAGCTTCGTCTTCCACTGCGTCGATATCGACCTCGTCCCCGACACGGGGCGCCAGGCGGATACCCGAACTGGCCAATCACTCAGCGCCGGACTGTTGTATGAAGTCATAAACGACCGTTTTTGACACGCGACACCTGGTGCCTGTCCACTTTGCAGGATTCCTACAGCGCTCGTGTTGCAGTAGTCTGTAGCGAATTCAGCGTCTCATCCGACGCCGCGATAACGGGTTTTGACGCAAATGCTCTTGGGTTACGCGCGAGTCTCAACTGATGAGCAGAATTTGGAGCTCCAGGCGGATGCGTTAAGCGCGGCCGGCTGCGACCGAATATTCTCCGACAAGCTGAGCGGCAGCAGGCTGGACCGTCCTGGGTTGGCCGCCGCTCTATCTCATCTTCGTTCAGGCGATACACTGGTCGTATGGAAGCTCGATCGCCTCGGACGCACGGTGCGCCAGCTCGTTGAGTTTGTCGCCAAGCTGAACCAGGACGGCATAGAGTTTCGAAGCCTGACAGACGGCATCGACACGACCACCCCCGCTGGGAGGTTCTTCTTCCACATGATGGCCGCCCTTGCTGAGATGGAACGCGATCTGACTCGCGAACGGACAATGGCCGGCTTAGCCGCTGCCCGTGCCCGAGGCCGGAAAGGCGGGCGGCCCCCTGCCCTATCGCAGAGACAACTGACGCAAGCGCGACATCTGATGCAGCATCCCGACCAGGCGATGGCTGAGATCGCAGCGACCTTGGGCGTATCCCGCAGCACGTTGTATCGGGCCCTCCGTTCGAAGCCGTGAGGTCCATAACCGATCTTGTCGTCCGCAATGGCTAAGGTCGTTCCGACCGCAAACGAGGCTCAGTCGTGCAGATCTGGTTGCCCTTATGGGTTTTGCGGCGCTTGGCTCGAGCCAATCCCTGGCTCCTGCCAAACACTGGCGATGCGAGACGTACCCTAAACATCCCCGTCGCCAAGCCCGTTGCCCATCTCACCATCCTTCTTTTGCCGTCATCTCCGGAATTCAGTGGCGCTGCACGCGCAATTGCTCATCAAGGCGGCGAAACGCATTTGAGTTCATCAAAGCCGGGTCCGCCTCGCCTATGCGCTGAAGGACCGTTCCAACATCGTCAGCAAAGTAGAGTGTGTCCAGGTTCACGATCGCCGTCAGCAGGCTCAGCGATGCCTCTGGATGCACCTCAGGATGCCCCGAACTGGCCAATTCATGGATTGCCAAGTCGGCGTCGGCCACCCTCAGATAAGGTGTCAGCATGGCCACCGCTTCAGGGAAGCGATGATTGGTCGCTACAGCGGCTCGGGCGAATTGGGACGATGTGCCTCGTTCGTTGAACTCTGGCTCTACTGGCCAAACCAGCTTGAGCCATGGTGCCACCTTCTTGGTCCAGAGCTCGTCAGCTCTTGGATTGCGCCCCTCGATCGGTTCCTCGTTGGGTTGCTGGAGATACGATGCGATCCAAGCCGCCGCCTCGGTCCTCATGGTGCCGGGCATCGCCTTGATGGCTTGCCGCACATCGTCCCTGGGAAGCTCAGAGGCACCAAATTCGACCCCGATCAGCATCAGCATCGCGGCCATGTTTCGACCAGTGCTGCGCATGTGCTCCATGCGCTCTGCCTCAAATAACCCGAGGAAATGGGGCTTCAGCGCCGGCCACAGCTTTTCGTCGATACGGGGCTGCCAAGCAAAACCCTGCCAAACAGCCAGGGCCTCGACCTCATCCGCCCAGTCAAATCTGGGAACGAGAACCGCGTTGGCCCAGCTGGAATCAACCGCGTACAGATAGGACAAGCGCGATGCAGCGATGACGCGCGCGGGCCTGTGGGCATCGGTGCCCGGGCTCAACAGAAGGTCGAACCTGCTGACCAGATCTTTGGGGATGCCATCCCCAACTTTCAGGCCGCGCGCAAAAAGTCTCGCCAAGAATGCTGTGGCGAGGCGGCCCATTGATCGATTGATTGAAAGCGAAATCCAACCTCGATCCTCTGGCACCTCAGCATTGTCCGGGTCCATAGCCGCCGCGAGAAGCGTCGCATCGAATAGCTCCCAGAAGATCGTCGACTCATAATCCTGCAGCTTGCCCTTGCTGGCAGCGTCCAGAACGTCGGCTACAGCATAAACGATTTCGGGACGCGCGAACGTTTCCGCGGGCAACGCCAGGGCGATCGACAAAGTCCTCGTCCGGTATTCGGGCAGGGCGGCACTGTCCCGCACACCCCAGAGGCCATACTGGTAAATCTCTGGTGGCTGAGCAGCGGCGGTGTTGGTCAAGAGCTCCATCACCGCGATTGCAAGGTCTGGCTTCGCGACACCGACCTCGCGCCACGCATCCATCAACCCTTCACGGAATTCCTCTTCGTGCGAAAGGACCTCTGCCAGCTCGGGCGCTTCCATCTCCTTGAGAGCATCAGAACTGTAGTTAGTTTCGTTTCCGATCCGGACCTCAGACCACGTGGTGAAAAGAGCACGTTCTCCGTCTTGAGCGAGCCAATGGGGATAGGCCACACGAAGGCGCTCTGCCTCCCGCGTCAAAGCCTGGTTAAGTGGTGGCGCTCCGACACGCTCGATAATGGCCAGGCGATCAAAGATACGCCGATCGCGGGAGGAGTTCCGTTCCTCTGGCTCGATCCTATCCAACAGCTCTGGTGGAGGGCCAGCAATGATCGTCTGCGCGATCTTTTCTCGAGCTTCATCAGATCCTGTGGACCAAAGACGCGTCAGGAGTTCCCCCGCCTCCTTTCGAGCACCAGATTTCCAGATCATTGGAATTTCAGACATGGGTCAACACCTCCCATCCTTCTTCTTCTGAGAAGAGCTCGCTGTAGCTCATGGCCGCTGCCGCTAGACGGCCGAAGCTTAAGTATGGCAGCTGCCGCCATCGTGACACGTGCATTCGGGCGGCTGTAGCGTCTTCTCGTTCGATCCTAGTCCACCCAAGCCATATTAGATCGAACAGTATTGGCCAGTTTTGATGATCGTGGTTCTGATCGTGCGGCACGATGGAAGGGCGGCTGAAGACACTTGGATCGTGATTGATATCTGCTCGGCCGACGACCGCGTACAGGTCAAGAATGCGTAGGAGTAGGCTAGTCAGGTCATCCAATAGGCTTGCCCAATAGGCACCGGGGTCCTCTAAGCGACTAGCCGCATCGATGATGCTCTGCAGGCTCATGTCATCCGCAAGCACCACCTCCGCGTCCGCAATTTGCGTGACGCGCTCAATGACCTGCGGCGGCTCCGTGTCCAGGCTCGGATCGTCGAAAACACGACGATCGAGCGCCTGCTTCAAACTCAGCGACGGTCTGAGGGCGGAAAGCAGCTCCTGTTTCAACCATGGAGATTCATGGTGCGTGCCCATTGCATGCGCGACGCTCCAACCGACCCGTATCCCGCTGGATGGCAAGGCCCAATCCCCTTCGGAGGACACAATGCGCCAGAAGCGATCGTAGCCTGGCTCAAGCGCTGGGCCATCGGATAGCCTTTGCCTAATTCTCTGACGCAGTATCGCATGCGGCCGCCGGCCACGCTCAAGTTTGAGAATGACCCGTCTTACAAAGCCTTCATTCTCAAGGTGACGAAGCAGCCATGGAATGAGCGCAACACCGAACGGTGTCAGCCCGAGTTGGCGACCGTCTAACGCGGACGGGAAAAGCAATGCGAAGTCAGCATCCTTCGCCTCTGACTTTGCCGCCCCCATGGCGACTGCTCGAGCTTCTTCCCGATCATGCTGCGCCAGCCGCTCACTCTCTTGTCCCTCGAACACGTCTAACCACTCGATCGGTGGCGGCTCCGCCTTCGAACCGACGCGGACCTTAGAAAATACCCGCGCACCATGGCCGTTGTCATTCGGCCGACCAGCGACGGCCCAAAGAAGATTGGCTGTATCGGTTGGATCTATCGCGTCCGGCCGAAACTTCGCGATCCGGTCGATCATGCGAGCTGTATTCGCCAGATAGTCCTCGCGGGCATCGGCCCAGGCCATCAGCGTCCTCTTGAGCCGCAGATGGTGCCGCATTCCATGATAGAAAATAGGATGAAGGTTACGATCAAGGTAGGGCTGCGAGTCCGGGATATCGCGCCCCGTATAGGATGTGAAAATGTAGGCGGGTCCGCGGGTTCGACCCAAACGCGCATCTGCATCCTCAGCCGCAAACGCGTCGGTCATGTACCTCAGGACCGGATCATTGAGGCTGTACCCGATGAACAGGACAGTGAAGTCCGCGAACAGCCGGGCGACGAAGCGCGCCGCCCAGGCCTCGGTTAGATAGGCGCGCCCGAAATCGGCGCTGGTCATGACCAACTGATGGTTAGCCCCCTCGTCCAGCCGGCCGTGCAGGTATACCAGACTTCGCCAGCTGGACGCCCGATCATCTCTTGGGATCGGTAGGATCGGACCGGCATGATAGTCGTGCCCGAGGCGAAACTCGTGTCCGGCTTGTTCGAAATAGGTATCGAAGTTGGTGGTGATCAACCGCGTACCCTCGACGTTGCGCAGGCGGGCTAAACGGAGGATGGCCTTGTGCATGTCGAGGTTTGAGGGTGGCCGATTCAGCCGATCGGCAACGATCTTTCGCACTTGATCTGGCGTGCTGCGGCTCTCTAGGAAGCCGAGCATGCGATCTGGCCAATCCCATTCCTTATCTTTGGCTTTTGGCTCCGCCCTACCCAACTCGCGATAGCAGTGCTCGACAAGCCCCCTGTAGCTGGGGAGCCCTGCTCCCATCGAGATGCCCGCGCCACAAAAAATGATGACCCGGTCGTCCTCAAGATCCTGGACGAGCTTATCGGGCACGATGGGACCGTGGCGCACAAATTGTGGCATTCGACTCAGCTTCCCCCTTACCTTGGCGACATCATTATCCAAGAGACGCAACTACGGATAGCGATGCTCCGCCCTTTAGAGCGTGTCAGCCCAAGACGCCGCTTTGCCAGCTAGCCCACCAGTGTCGGTCTCGTGGTGACGCAGACGAAGCGGCCAGACGATGGGTGGGGGTTGCAGCGACCTTCGGCTTATCGCGCAGCACGTTTATCGGGCCATCCGCCCGGAGCCCCAAGGTCTATGACCGACATTGTTGCCTGCAACAGCTAAGGTCGTTCTCACCACAGCGAGGCGTAGTCATGCAGATCTGGTTACCCTTATGGGTCTTGCGGCGCTTGGCGCGAGCCAACCCGTGGCTGCTATCGACCACTGGCGATGTAAAACGCACCCTGAACATCCCCGTCCTAGGGCTAGAAACGCTGGAGGTGCGGGCAGCCATGTCTCTCTCCGAAAAGCAGCGACAACGACTGCTAGCAGAGCGAGACCGCTAGCCAGAAGTCCTGCCGATTAGAATCCAACGAACCAGGAACATGAAGTTCTATTGAATTCAGATAGTTGGAGTCTTACGAGTCAGGAACGCTGACAGTTAGCTTGCCATGGAGCAAGAGCCGCGCTGCGCAGCTATCAAATCGCGCAAACGCAATTTAGGTGGCCCGCAGCCAATCTAGATGTCTGATCTGCGATCACATTTTTTCAGTGCGAGACGAACGAAATAAGCTAGTAATGACAGCAGCAGCAGCGAAACACGCGGCCGCCGCGATGTAGAGTCCTCGAATATTGAAACCCATACGTTCTATAATAGTCGCAGAAAGTGGGGCCATTGCTTGGGGTAAGGCGACTGCCAGGTTGTTGAGGCCCATATCCCGTCCACGGTTGTTTTGTTTGGGAAGTGCATCCGCCATCAACCCCATTTCTACCGACCCATACGCACCTTGCCCTAAACCGTAGATCGCGAAGGCAAAAACAACGACTGTCCATGACGGCGCAATCGCCAAAGCAATAGTTGCCAAACACAAGGCCACTGCCCCCGCTAAGGCTATAGCTTGCCGCTGGACAATACGAGTTCCAAACAGCGCCATTACACTAGCGACGATTACGACGCTCACGAGTGCAACGCCCGTCAGCACGGCATGGGAACGTTCAGGGGCATGCCTAGGCCATCCGACTGCGTCGGTGACGAAAAAGAGCAGATAAACACTGACAAGAGCATAGCCGGTCGCAATGAGTAGCCGACCTAACCAGACTATGGTGAAGTTGCGGGATCGAAACGGCGCAAGCAGCGATCCGGTGCGGCCGGTGTAAGACGGCAAACTGACTTTTCGTTGTGGAGCCGCCTCATCGAAAACCGCAACAAATAACGCGGCAGCACCAAGAAGAATGCCCGCCAAAAGTGCCAATCTGCTTAGCTCATATTGAGGACCGAGCGCCATCAGGCTGGACCCCAAAGCCACGGCGAGCGGATAAGACAGTCCCAGCATCGCAGAAACGGTGCTTCTCAAGGCGATCGGCACGCGATCTGCGAACACCGCTGAAAGCGGCGCCACCAGAACGTTGAAAGCCAGCTGAAAGCCGATCAAGGCCCAGACGAACTCAGCCGGCGTCGACGACTGCCATATGCCCACATAGCTCAGAACCGTCAGGAGCGCACCCAACGCGATCCAAGGCCTTCGACGCCCGAACCGTGATGTGGTTCGATCGCTGATGGTCCCCATGACGACGTTGGCGCCAGCAGCCGTAATGGCGCCCCAGAACATCGCACGGCTCAGGATTTCCGTTTTGGAATCCGTATCCAGCCCAGCCGCATGAAGCGGGGCGATGATCTGGAAAAGGGGCGCCAAGCCAATGAAGGCGGCCAGAAACAGCACCAAGTACGCCGCAACGATCAGTCGTGTACGGCGGGGATGGGAAAAACTTGAAACTTCGCCCTCCTCCATCGAACGACCTACGCCTCTATGACACGACCACCGAAGTGCGTTCCAGCGCAATCCTTCGGCCTGAGTAGGGATAGACGAAGGCGTCCAAAGCCTTTCTTGACAACGCTGTCAGATACTTCTGTTCTAGAGCGAAGCGGACGTCTTCGCAAACTGCGCCGTCTAAGAACCAACAAAGCCGTGAGGGAAGGTTAGGGTGAACAAGAGATTGGTGACGACCGTAGCAGTCTTGGCCCTAACGGCCGCATTCGGCGCCGCCCACGCGGAGCCTGCGGCCGTTGCAGTCCGA
The DNA here is from genome assembly GCF_030209705.1 of Brevundimonas sp. MEB006b. NCBI lineage: Bacteria > Pseudomonadati > Pseudomonadota > Alphaproteobacteria > Caulobacterales > Caulobacteraceae > Brevundimonas > Brevundimonas sp. MEB006b. Next base: position 320,661 of record NZ_JARVRL010000005.1, on the reverse strand, counting down.
ATGAGCCAGGTCGGGTTCGAGACGCAAGGCCCAAAGACGGCGACGGTTGAAGATCACGCTGCACGGCCACTGCCCTGGCGGATCGTCGATCGCTCCGGCGCTGTCGTCGCCCAGGGCGCGTCAAAAGTCTTCGGCCAGGACGCCGCCTCCGGGCAGAGCGTCCACACGGTCGACTTTCAGTCGCTGCAGACCGACGGCGAAGGCTACCGCCTGATCGTGGGATCGCACGAGAGCCGCCCCTTTTCGATTCAGCAGCATCCGCACGCGCGACTGAAGTACGACGCCCTGGCCTATTTTTATCAGAATCGAGCGGGCGTGCCGATCCTGGCGGATTATGTCGCGCGGCCGGATCTGGCGCGTGCGGCCGGGCACCCGCACGAGGTCGCCGCCTGTTTCTCGGGCGCGGACATGGCCGGCGTGGTCTGGCCCGGATGCGACTATACGCTGGATGTCACCGGCGGCTGGTATGACGCCGGCGATCACGGAAAATACGTCGTCAACGGCGGCATCTCGGTCTGGATGCTTTTGAACGCCTATGAACGCGCCATGACCAAGAGCGGCCCCGGCGCAAGCGCCTTCGCGGACGGCAAGGTCGACATTCCCGAGGCCGGAAACGGCGTCAACGATCTGCTGGACGAGGCGCGTTACGAGATCGAGTTCCTGCTGAAGATGCAGATTGCCGACGGCGTGAAGCTGAAGGTCCCGGTCGGCGCCCAGGCGCCGGGTCAGCCGCTAACCCTGACCGAGATCGACGCCGGCGGCATGGTCCATCACAAGGTGCATGATGCGCAGTGGACGGGCCTGCCTATGGCCCCGGCGGACGATCCACAGCCGCGCATTCTGTATTCGCCCAGCACGGCCGCGACGCTCAATCTCGCTGCAGTCGGCGCCCAATGCGCGCGGATCTGGCGTGACATCGATCCGGCCTTCGCGCGCCGATGTCTGACGGCGTCGCAACGGGCCTTCCGCGCGGCGCTGCGCAATCGCGACGTTCGGGCCGGAGAGAATTTCGCCGGCGGCGGCGCCTATGGCGACAACGACTTCTCGGACGAATTCTATTGGGCCACGGCCGAGCTTTTGGCCACCACGCGCAATCCGGCCTATCTGAACGCGCTGGAGACTTCGCCCTATTATCTGGGCGGACCGCTGTCGGGCAAAAGCGCGACTGGCGATCCGGGCTTTTCCTGGACGGCGTCGCTGGGATCGCTGACGCTGGCGACCGTGCCGGACGTTCTGCCGCCCGAGGATCTGGTCACCGTGCGCGCCAATATCGTGGCGGCCGCCCGCGCATACGTCGATGCCGGCTATGGTCAGGGCTACGGCCTGCCGGTCGCGGGCGAGAAATACGAATGGGGCTCGAACGGCGCCTTGATGAGCCGAGCGGTGATCCTAGGCTCTGCGTTCGACTACACCGGCGACTGGAATTTCCGCAACGCGGTGATCTGGTCACTGGACTATGTTCTCGGCCGCAATCCGATGGATCGGTCCTATGTGACCGGCTATGGCGATCGTCCGGTCCAGAACCCGCACCATCGCTTTTGGGCGCATCAGGCCGACCCGGCCTATCCCCTACCCCCGGCGGGCGCCCTGTCGGGCGGGCCGAACAATCAGGCCATGATCGACGACGTGGCCAAGACCCTGGTCGGCAAGTGCGCGGCCCAGACCTGCTGGGCCGACGACATCAACGCCTATGCCCTGAACGAAGTGGCCATCAACTGGAACGCGCCCCTGGTCTGGGTCGCCGCCTTCATCGACGACCATTGAGACGTCGCAAGTCCAAGACTTCCGCCGTTCTTCGGACGGCGGAAGCTAGCGTGTGAAACGCCTAGGCCATCTCTTCCAGTTCGCGACCCCGCGTTTCCTTCACCCAGGCCTGGACCAGGAAGAAGGAGATCAGGGCGCTGACCGCGTAGAAGCCGTAGGTGAAGACCAGCCCCAGGGTCGCCGCCATCCACGGGAAGCTGACCGAGATGGCGAAGTTGGCGATCCACTGGGCGAAGCCGGCGACGGCCAGGGCTGAACCGCGCATCTGGTTGGGGAACATCTCGCCCAGCATGACCCACATGACCGGACCCCAGCTGAAGTTGAAGAAGACCACATAGGCGTTGGCTGCGATCAGGGCGATCAGGCCGGTCTGATCGTCCAGGTGCAGCGATCCGTCGATCAGGGCGGCCTTGGAGAAGCACCAGGCGACGACAGCCAGGGTCACGAACATGCCGGCCGAACCGATCAGGAGCAGAGGCTTTCTGCCGATCTTGTCGATGACGGCGATGGCGGCCAGACAGGCGGCGATCGACAAGACGCCGGACAGGATGTTGATCTGAAGCGCGTCGTTCTCGGAGAAGCCGACCGACTGCCACAGCACCGCGCCGTAGTAGAAAACGATGTTGATGCCGACCAGTTGCTGGAACACGGCTAGAATGAGCCCGGCCCAGACGATGAGGCGCACCTTCTTCGTCGCGGGGTCCAGCAGATCGGCGAACTTGGGCTTGTGGTCGGCCGCCAGCGAGGCGCGGATTTCCTGGACCTTGCGCGCACCGGCGTCGACGCCGAACAGCTTGGACAGGACCGTCTCGGCCTGGGCGTCCTTCTTCTTGACGACCAGGAAACGCGGGCTTTCCGGGATGACCAGGAGGGCGATCAGATAGACGGCGGCGGGGATGACCTGCAGCCAGAACATCCAGCGCCAGGCGGGGAAGCCCAGCCAGAATTCCGCCGTTGATCCGCCGGCGGTCTTGGCCAGGGCGTAGTTGGCCACGAAGGCGCCGGTCAGGCCGGTGATGATCATGATCTGCTGCACCGACGACAGCCGGCCGCGGATCGAGGCTGGCGTCACTTCGGAGATATAGGCCGGCGACAGGACCGAGGCCGCGCCCACGCCCAAGCCGCCGATGAAGCGGGCGATGATGAAGTGGGCCGAAGTGTCTGCCGCGCCCGCCCAGAAGGCCGAGACGATGAACAGGGCGGCGGCGATCTGCATGACCGTGCGACGGCCGATGGCGTCTGCCAAACGTCCCGCGATAAAGGCGCCGACGGCGCAGCCCAAGAGGATTGCGCCGACGTTGAAACCGGTTCCCAGGGCCGACAGGTTGAAGGCCGCCTCCAGCCCGTCCTGGGTGCCGTTGATGACGCCGGAATCGTAGCCGAACATGAAGCCGCCGATGGTGGCGACCGCCACGATCAGGGCGATGAAGGCCATGTTGACGCGGTCGTCGCCCGCGATGTCGGGGCCGGAGCCACCCGTCGGTCCTGCCATCTCGATATTCCCTCCGAAAGCCCGCAAAATGGTTCGGGCGTTTATTCCTAAGCCTGCTGGCGTTCGGTGATACCCGGCAATTCGGGATCAAACTCGTTCAACCCGCCCAGCTCGCCCCGCTCCCTCGCTTTCCGGCCGTAAACCCACTCGAACAGGGGCGAGGCCATCAGGGTGGTGATGATGGCCATCAGCACCAGGATGGAGAACAGGGCCGGGCCGATGACGCCCTTTTGCAGGCCGATGTTGATGATGATCAGCTCCATCAGGCCGCGCGCGTTCATCAGGGCGCCGATGCCCATGGCCGTGGCGTTGTCTTGCCCCGTCAGGCGGGCGGCGGCCCAGCAGGCGCCGCCTTTGGCCAGGATAGAGCCCAGCAGGATGACGGCGGTCACGGCCAGCAGCCCCAGGCTGTTGACCATGGTCAGCTGTGTGTTCAGCCCCGAGAAGGTGAAGAACATCGGCAGCAGCACCAGCACGGCAAACGGCTCCAGCTGACGCTTGACCTCGTCGCTCAAGAGACCGCGCGGCATGGCGACGCCCAGGATGAACCCGCCGAAGACAGCATGGATGCCGACTGCGTCCATGGCCCAGGCGCTGAGCATGAACAGGATCAGCACGATGCCCAGCACGGTCGGGCTTAGCCGCCCCTCCCGCTCGACGATTCGGCCCAGCGGCGCCAGCAGCTTCGGCCCCAGCGTCAGCATGAACAGGGCGAAGGCGCCGCCTCCGGCGATGGCTGTCACAGCCACCATCGGTCCCGCGCCGAAGCTGGCCAGGACGATGGCCAGGACACACCAGGCGCCGGCGTCGTCGATGGCGCCCGCCGCCAGCGACAGCGAACCCAGCCGCGTGCCGCTGAGCCCCCGCTCCTGGATGATGCGCGCCAGCATGGGAAAGGCGGTGATCGAGATGGCCGCGCCCATGAACAGCATGGCCTGCCAGGTCTGGATGCCCTGCCCGAACAGTCCCTCAGCGACCAGCCAGGGCGCAATGGCGACGGCGACCAGGAAGGGCGCGGCCATGCCGGCCAGCGACACGGCGGCGGCGCTCTTCGCATTGGCCCGGAAGTGGTCGCGCCGGAAGCCCAGCCCGACCAGGAACATGTAGAGGCCGACGCCCAGCTGGGCGCCGACGAACAGGATCGAGCGCGACTCCTTGGGGAACAGGGCCGCCTGCAGATCGGGCGCGAACAGGCCGAACAGCGACGGGCCCAGGATCACACCGGCGATCATCTCGCCCACCACCTGCGGCTGGCCGAGGTAGCGTTTGGCCAGCCAGCCCACGATGCGGCAGGCGGCGATGATGATCGCCATCTGCAGGAAGAAGGCCACGCTCAGTTCAGCATTGGTCATGCGGCCGGTCCCCCCTTGGCGAGCGTCAGCCTACTGCGTCGGACAGACGGCGTCGCCCTCGTTCGACGCCAGGCGGATATCCTCGACCGTAACCGCGAAGTCGGCAGCGGTGCGCAGGCCCCAGGGTTGATCGACGGCGGCGATGTCGGCGCCGCGGTCGCGCAGGCACGACAGCCGCACCTTCAGCGTGCGCCATTCGCCGACGGGCGCTGTGGCGATCAGGCTGGAGATATCGACCGAACCGGAGCCGAGCGTCAGGAAGACGGGCCCCTTGGCGCGGGCGTCCACGCGATAGCGGAAGGCGATGGCCATCTCGCCGTTCGACTGGCGCGTCAGATCGACCGGCTGGGCCGCGATGATGGCCTGCCCCCCGTTCTGCGAGAAGGTCAGGGCGCGGGCCGATTCCTGGCCTGCGCCGTCGGTGGAGCGCACGGACACGCCGCCGCGCGGGCTGGCGCCGCTCTTCTCGGCCCCCAGGCGGAACTCGCCGCCCGCGTCGCGCAGCATCAGCGACCAGGGCGCGACGAAGCGTCCATCGACGAAATAGCGATCCAGATTGCTGCCGGACCCGACGACGCCGCTGTCTTCGGAGAGGGCGCCGACCCGCGCCGGACGGGCGTAGGTCAGGCCGTAGCCATAGGCGAACTGCGGGTCGTAACCCGGCTGACCCACGTTCAGCGGCTCGCCCTTGGCGGTCTTGGGCCAGCTGAAGGACAGGGTTCCGGTAAAGTCGTTGCGCGGCTTGCCCGCCGCATCGCCGACCAGCACATCGGCGATCCCGCCGCCCTCCGTGCCCGGCAGCCAAGCCGCGACGAAGGCATCGGACGCATTGATCTCGGGATTGGTCCACATCGGGCGGCCCGATAGGAAGACCGACACGGTCGGAATGCCCGCCGCCTTCAGGCGCTTCAACGTCTCAAGCGGTTCGGTCGGCAGGAAGTCCAGCGTGTCCACATCGCCCTGGAACTCGGCATAGGGCGTTTCGCCGAAGACGACGATGGCCACGTCGGGTTTCTGGGTGAAGGAGCCATCGGCGCTGAGCGTCGCTTGGCCGCCGCCGGCGGCGACCGCCTCGCGGATGCCGCTCCAGATCGACTGGCCGTTGGGGAAGTCCGCGTTCGAGTTGCCCGTGCCCTGCCATGTCAGGGTCCAGCCGCCCGAGGCCTGGCCGATATCGTCGGCGTGGCCGGCGACCAGCACCCGTGCACCGGCGTGGATCGGCAGCACCGAGCCTTCGTTCTTCAGCAACACCAGGGACTTGCGCACCGCTTCACGCGCCAGGGCGCGGTGGGCCGGCGAGCCCAGCTCGTTCAGATGTCCTTCGACCGGGCGGCTGTCGTTGAACAGGCCAGTCTTGACCTTGACGCGAAGGATGCGGCGCACCGCCTCGTCCAGGCGCGCCATCGGGATTTCGCCCGACTTCGCCTGGGACAGGGTGCTTTCGTACAGCGGCTTCCAGCTGTCGGGGGCCATGAACATGTCGATGCCGGCGTTGAAGGCCAGGGCGCAGCTCTCGTTGGAACAGCCCGGCAGCTGGCCGTGGGCGTTCCAGTCCGACACCACAAAGCCGTCGAAGCCCAGCGGGCCGCGCAGCACGTCGGTCAGAATGGTCTCGTTGCCCGAGTGCTTGACGCCGTTCCAGCTGGAGAAGCTGGCCATGATCGACAGCACCCCGGCGTCGATCGCCTGGGGATAGCCCGACAGATGGGTACGGATCAGCTCCTGCTCGGACCCGGCGAAGTCGCCCTGGTCCTTGCCGCCCGTGGTGCCGCCGTCAGCCAGGAAATGTTTGGCCGAGCCGGCGATATGGCCGGGGGTCAACGGATGATCCGCAGACAGCGCGCCTTGCAGGCCCAGGGTCATGGGGCCGGCGTAGCTTTTGGCGACCTCGGGGTTCTCGGCATAGCCTTCATACGTCCGGCCCCAGCGGTCGTCCTGGGGCACGGCCAGAGTCGGGCCGAAGGTCCAGTCGGCGCCTGTCACAGCGACTTCCAGCGCCGTCGCTTCGCCGATGCGGCGGATCAGGTCGGGATCGCGCGCGGCGCCCAGGCCGATGTTGTGCGGAAAGATGGTGGCGCCGACGATGTTGTTGTGACCGTGCACGGCGTCGATGCCGTAGATCAGCGGGATCCTGGCGCCCGGCCGCTGGGCCGCCGCCGCACGGAAGGCCTGGGCCAGTTCCACCCACTTGTCGGCCGAGGCGCGCTCGTCGCCGCCCGGCGAGGAGTTGCCGCCCGCCAGGATCGAACCCAGCGGATAGGTCTGCAGGTCTTCAGGCTTTATCGAGCCGATGTCGGCCTGGATCGTCTGGCCGACCTTCTCCTCCAGCGTCATCCGGCTCATCAATTCGGTGACGAAGGCTTCCGTCGCCGCATCGGTCATCGCCACCGGAGACGCCGCATGGGGCCAAAGCGCCGGATGGGCGCGCGCCCCGTCTGTGACGATGGAGGCTTGGGGCGTCACGGCCTGAACGGGAACGGTCCGAGCCATACTGGGGTCGATGGCGCAGGCGCTCGACATGAGGGTGATCACCAGGGCGGTGGCGGCCATGCGCATGGAAGGAGACCTGATCGTTGCGGCCGCCACGCCGCCCAAGCCAACCCCGGAGACGCGCCTTCAGGCCGATATGGATGTCCGAAACAGCCCCGGACGAAACCCACTGTGCCAAACGTCTGACAGCGCTGTCAACAGCTGCCCTGAGCTTGCCCTTTCAATGCTCGCTGCGAGCCGTGGACTGGCGCGCGATCAGATCATGCGGAACGATGACACGCGCGGCGGCGTCGCCGTCCAGGAGACGACGCAGAGGCGGAATAAGGCGTTGCGCGGCGGCGGCAGCCATCTCCGCTACAGGCTGACGGATGGTGCTTAAATCCGGCGTGCTGAAACCCGCGCCGGGCGAATCGTCGAAACCGGCCACCGACAGGTCGCCGGGCACCGACAGCCCCAGCCTCGCCGCACATTGCAGGACGCCAAGGGCCGTATCGTCGTTACTGGCGAAGATCGCCGTGATGTCGGGCGAGGTCTCGTGCAGTTTCTCCATCGCCCGCGCTCCGGAGTTGAAGGTGAAGTCGCCCTCCACCACCCAAGCCGACGCCACATCCAGGCCAGCCTCGGCCATGGCGTCCCTGTAGCCAGCCAGACGGCGCCGGCTGGCGCCGTAGGCGACTGGTCCGGTGACGAAGGCGATCCGCGTGTGCCCGAGGTCGATAAGATGACGTGTCATCTCCAATGCGGCGCGCCGTTCGTCCATCTCGATGCAGAAGCCCCGATCAAACGCCGCTTCCGCACCGATGCGGGCATAGGGCGTACCGGCCGCGTCGAGAGCATCCATCACCACCGTATTGTCCGAGTTCGGCGGGGTCAGAATGACGCCCTCGGGCCGGATGGAGTTCAAGAGCGCCATCAGATCGCGTTCGAGATCAGGCGAGTTATGGTCCACCAGCTCGATCATCAGATGGTAGTCGACCTGGCGCGCCTCCATCAGGGCGCCGAACTCCAGACGCCCCAGATAGTCGCTTCCGCGCCCGCTCTTCCAGTGTTCGATGGTCAGATCCGCGTCCACCAGGACCGCGATCAGGGACGACGACGCCCCCGCCAGACTGCGCGCCGACAGGCTGCGTCGATACCCCAGAGACGCAGCCGCCTCCTCCACCTTGGTTCGCAGCGTGGGGCTGACGTTCGGCTCGTTGTTGAGCACGCGCGACACGGACTTGATGGACACGCCCGCCTTCGCGGCCACGTCATAGATCGTCACCGTCGCCAAAATCCGTCCCCCTGAACGTCGCTCAGATCGCTTCTAACATCCCCGTTCGAAAAGGCGATGCCGACACAGCTTATGGTCAGGCTTGTCCATCGCTGTCATGCCGAAAAATGGTCTGCTAGACAGTCGGCATGATGATCCAAAACGATGCCGGTTCGATCCGAAAAATCGTCATCCTGGGCGGGGGAACCGCTGGCTGGATGACGGCAGCCGCCCTGTCTCATCGTCTGGCGGACAGCGCCGTCTTGATCGAACTGGTCGAGTCCGACGAGATCGGCATCGTCGGCGTGGGCGAGGCCACCCTGCCCCACATCCGCGCCTTCAACACGGCCATGGGCATCGACGAACAGACGTTGATCGACCAGACTCAGGCGACCTTCAAACTGGGCATCCAGTTCGTGGATTGGGGACGGCCCGGCGACAGCTATATCCATTCCTTCGGCGCCTATGGCGAGCCGATCGAGGGGATCGATTTCCACCATGTCTGGGCCGCGCGCCGCGCCATGGGCGACGCAGCCGACATCAGCGACTACAGCTATCCAGTCAGGGCGGCCGAGGCGAACCGCTTCCAGCGGCCGGTTTCCGACCCCGGCTCCATGCTGTGCACCTTCAGCTACGCCTTTCAGTTCGATGCCAGCCGCTACGCCGCCTTCCTGCGCCAAGTGTCGTGCGGGCGCGGCGTGGTCCGCACCGAAGGGAAGGTCGTCGATCATGTCCTGAATGGCGCGACGGGCGATGTCGACGCCGTCGTCCTGTCGGACGGGCGCCGTGTTTCGGGCGATCTGTTCGTCGATTGCTCGGGCTTTCGCGGTCGGCTGATCAATCAGGCGCTGGAGACGACGTTCGAGGACTGGAGCCATTGGCTGCCCTGCGATAGCGCCTTCGCCGTGCCGTGCCAGACGACGGCGCCGGTCGGCCCCTATACCCGCGCGACGGCCCGTGCGGCAGGCTGGCAATGGCGCATTCCCCTGCAACATCGCACCGGAAACGGCCACGTCTTCTCCTCGGCCCATATCTCGGACGAGGACGCCGTGGCGACCCTGATGTCCAATCTGGAAGGTCCGGCGCTGGCCGAGCCGCGTCGATTGAGTTTCAAGACGGGGCGTCGGCACAAACTGTGGAGCCGAAACGTTGTCGCGATCGGTCTGTCCGGCGGCTTCCTTGAGCCGCTGGAGTCCACCAGCATCTACCTGATCCAGTTGGGCATCACGACCTTGCTGGATCTGTTTCCCGACAGGGTCGGGATGGCGGCGGACGCCCAAGAATACAATCGGATCATGGCGCTGGAGTTCGACCGGATTCGTGACTTCCTCGTCCTGCACTATGTCGCCAACCAGCGCGACGAGCCGTTCTGGCGCGAGATGCGAACCATGGCCTGGCCAGACAGTCTGTCGGCCAAGGTCGAGGCCTTCAAGTCGCGCGGCCTGCTGCCCGACTACGACATCGGCGTCTTCCTGCCGCCCAGCTGGCTCGCCGTGCTGGTGGGGCAGAACATCGTCCCGAACGCCTGGGATCCGCGTGTCGATCGGCTGGAACCGCAAGCCCTGTCCGCCAAGCTGGGGTGCCTGAGCGACGACGTCCGATCGACCGTCGATCGAACGCCCGATCACATGACCTTCATCCGCCAGGCGGGCCAGCGCGCTGGGGGCGTCCGATGAGCGGGTCAGACAAGGCTTGGGTCATTCGAGGCGGCGGACTGGCGGCCTGGGCGGCGGCCGCCCTGTTGGCCAAGACGCTGCCGTCCGGTCATTCGGTCCTGATCGAAGACGCCGCTCCTCCCGCGCTTGGTGAAGAGCCCGAGGTCGTGATCGCCGATCCAGACGGTGTGCTCGTCCAGTTGTCTGACGGCGCCGACCTGTTGGCTCGGGGCCACGGCGGTTTCTTCCTCGGCTCGCTGCTGCGAAACTGGCGCGACGGGCGAGACATCGCCGTCGTCGAGCAGGAGCCCCTACCTGGGATCGATGGGGTCGCGTTGGCGGATGTGGTGCTGCGCGCCGCCCGTCAATCTCCTGACGCCCCCGACTATGCCACTCTTCTGGCGCCGCTGCAGTTTCAGGCGCGCGTGATGGCGGCCGGTCGTTACGCCCATCCCAGCCCGGATCGGCAATCGCCCCGCTCTCTTCTTCGTCCCAGACTGATGCTGGACGCGCGCGTTTTGACGGCGCGACTGCGGGACATCGCCCGGCGCGCCGGCGTGCGAGAGGGTCTGGGCGACACCCGCGAGATCGCGCCCTTCATGACCGTGGACACGCGAACGACCAGAGCCTTTGACGGCGACGGCGACTGGACCGCACGCCTGGGCTACGACCGCTGTCTGACCGTGCGCTACGCGGGTGGCGATCACGCGCCGCATCTGGATATGACCAACCTGTTCGAAGGGCTGGCCAGTCGCAGCCCCCTGCCCGGCGGCGGTTTCGCCAGCCTGGCCTACGCCGCAGATCGCACCACCGCTGACGTTGCGACGGCGGCGCTGGCGGCCTGGTTGGGCGGCGTTGATGTCGCCGCCCAGTCGGACGTCGCCCTCGCCCCCGGCCTGGATACGCATCCCTGGACCGGCCGTCGTCTTGCTCTTGGTCCGGCGGCGGCGCGCTTTGGCGACGCCTTGGGCCTGGATAGCGCCGCGCTGGAGCGACAGCTGACACAACTGGTCTTATCGCTGCCGGGCGCGTCCGAGCAGATTCCAGCCTGCGCCGAGGCTTATAATGATGCCGTCGTTCGCGACATCACGCACCGCGCGGACCGACTCCATTTGATCCTTCTGTGCGGGTCGCAAGGCCAGCGACTGGCCCCGCCTGGCGACGACCTCGCGCGTCGCATCGCTCAGTTTACGTCTCGCAACGCCGGTGTCGGCCTGGATGGCGATCCCTACGACCCACAGCACTGGACCCTGCTGATGGCCGGCCTTGGCCTGACGCCGCGCCGTTACGACATCCAGGCCGACCGTCTGGACATCAAGAGCGCAACGGCTTCGTTGGGGCGAATGGTCATGGCTTTCGACCAGACCTTGGCCGCCCTGCCCGCCCATTCTCAGTTCATCGACCGGCTGCGCGAAGGCGGCTGATCCAGAACGAAAAAAGGGGCGTCGATCGGATCGACGCCCCAAGTCTTCGCTCAGAGAAGAAGTCTTAGAAGGTATAGCGCAGGCTGAACGTCACGCGGCGGTCACTGCGGAAGTAGGAGCGCGGGGCCAGCGGACCGGCCTGGTTTGCGCCGTTGACGTTGTAGGACGTCTGCTGCTGGGTGACGGTGACCTCGTCCAGCAGGTTGGCGCCATACAGGCCGATCTTCCAGTTGTCGTTCAGCGTGTAGAAGATCGAACCGTCAAGCTGACCCGTCGAGTCGTTGAAGATCGGCGAGAACGGGTTCACGTCGTCGCGCGGCGTCAGCAGGAAGCCGTTGCGCCAGTTGTAGGCCAGGCGCGCCGACAGCCGATCCCGCTCGTAGAAGACCGAGAAGTTGTAGGTGTGCTTCGACAGCTGCTGCAACGGCAGTTCCAGACCCACATAGCGCGGCTCGGTCACAGCGTTGGGGAAGGTCGAAGGCTCGACGTAGGTGTAGTTCGCTTCGATACCCAGCCCGCTCCACAGGCCTGGCAGGAAGCTGTAGGTCTGCTGATAACCGACCTCGAAGCCCTTGATCCAGCCGGAGCCGATATTGACCTGCTGGTTGACCTGAGCGTCGGTGGAGACCCCCTGCGCGTTGCTGAACTGCTGGACGGTCGAGCCGCTGGCCAGGATGTCCGACAGGTCCTTGTAGAATGCGTTGAAGGTCAGCGAGCTGCCCGGCTTGAAATACCATTCCACGCCAAGGTCATAGTTCCACGAGCGCACGCCCGTCAGCTGTGATCCGCCGGTGAAGGTCGTCAGCAGCGGGGCGGTGTTGACGTCGCCGCCGTTGTCCCGGACCTGGTTCATGTCTGTGTAGAACAGGGTGGCGGCGAAGGCCGTCACACCGAAGTCCGGGCGCGTCATGGCGCGCGACACTGCGCCGCGGAACACCCACTCCTTGTACTTCAGGTTGACGTTCAGGCTGGGCAGCCAGTCGTCGTAGCTGTTGCCGAGCTCGACCTCTTGGAAGCTGCCGTCACTGAAGGCGACCAGCTGGTTCAGACGGTCGTTCGACAGCAGGCAGTAGCCCGGTGCCGACTGACCCGGCTGGACGGTCGAGCACCGGAAACGGGCGATGGCCGCCGCATTGGCCTGGGTCACCGGAATGTTCTGACCCGGGAAGCGCGGATCGTTGCCGTTCGCATCACCGAAGTTCTGCGCGATGTTGGGGCTGGAGATGAAGCCGCGCGTCTGGAAGTCGGTCTTGGCGTAGCGAACACCCAGGTTGCCGGTGATGGCGGTGTCCGGACCGAAGACATCATCCCAGCCGAAGTCGAACCGGACATAGGCCGATGTCGTTTGTTCGGCCGAGTTGTTGATATCGCCCGGCAAGAACGGCGTGCCGGCGATAGCGCCCGGACGCTGATCCAGCGGACGCCAGGTCGAGCCCGAGCTGCTCGCTGCAGCCAAGGCCGCCTGCAGCGTGCCGTCCCGATAGGCCGCAATCAGATCGGCTGTCGGATAGAAGCCGTTCATCGGCGTCGGATTGTGACCGCGCTGGAAGTTGGGGAAGTCATAGGCTTCGACAGCGAGCGGACCTGTGGTCTGGAACGGCGTGACGCCGCCAGCCCAGCTCTCGGAAATCGCACCCCAATTATAGGCGGTGTAGCGCCGCGTCTGCTCGCGGTCCGAATAGCGCGCGCCCATGCGGATGGCGCGCAGCGGCGAGTTGTCGAAGTCGTATTTGACGTCGGCCTTGAACGCGGTCTGATCGCCGTCCGACTGTTCGATGTGGTCCATCGCCGAACGATAGTAGAAGTTCGACGGGTCGTTTGTGCTGGCAGACGGCTGACCTGACGCGTCCACGAACTGGATGTCCGGGACGCCATGACGCCCTTCGCCGATCAAGGTGTAGAGCGGCGTGATGGCGCCATAGACGCTCATGTCCAGATCGTCGGCGCTGGCCTTGCTGTACTGCGCATCCAACCAGATCGACAGGCGATCGGTCGGATGGAATTCGGCGGCCAGAGAGAAATCTTCGGTCAGGGTTTGCAGATCGCGCTGACGCTTGGGCAGAACCTGAAGGTTCGGCGAATTGCTGACCAGCAAACCGCTCGTGAAGACGCCGTTGGAATCATAGGTGAACGACTGGCCCGGCAAGGGAGTCGGATTGCCCCCGCTGCCCAGATCGACCTCGACCACGCGCTCGCCCCAGGCCGAGGTCGAATCGGCACGGATGTATTCGCCGGTCAGCTTGGCGCGGCCATCGGTGGACTCCCACTGTAGCGAACCGTCTAGAGTCGAACGCGAACGGTCGAACTGCTGGGTCCGCACCGCGCCGCCTCGAGGCACATAGCGGCGATCGTTGCCGTTCGAGAGATCGGACCGGTAGGTGAAGTCGGTGAGGTGGCTGCCGTAGGCTTCGGAATAGAGGTCGGATTCGCCATAGCTCAGCAGGGCTCCGAACGAACCGTACTGGGTGTCCCAGACGTTGCTGATCAGGGACGAGAAGCCCAGGCCCGGCTTTTCGCGCAGGTCGCCATAAGAGCCTTCGACCGTCGCGCCGAAGACGAACTTGCGGCTGTCGAACGCCTTGCGGGTGCGCAGATCGACGACCCCGGCGATGCCGCCTTCGATCCTGTCGGCCGTCGCATTCTTGAACACCTGCACGCTCGACAGCAGTTCCGGCGACACGTCGTTGAAGCCCAGGGCGCGACCCGTGTTCACGCTGAAGGCGTCGCGGCCGTTGAACTCTGAGCGGACGTAGGACAGGCCGCGAATGATGACGTTGGAACCTTCGACCGAGAAGTGGTCGGGGTCGGTCGGGCCCTGGAAACGGTTGATGTTCACGCCGGGGATTCGCTGCAGCACCTCGTTGACCGACTTGTCCGGCAGGGCGCCGATGTCGTCGGCGGTCACGGCATCGACGAAGGTGTCGGAGTCGCGCTTGATCGCCTGCGAGGATGCGATCCGCGCGCGGATGCCGGTGACGACGACGTCGTCGACCTGCGCCGCATCGTCCGTGGCGGGGGTCGTGGTCTGGGGCGTCGGCGTCGATTGGGCGTGGGCGGCGGTTGCACCGACTACGGCGACCGTCAACGCCAGGGCGGACACGGAACGGCGCAGCCCGCGAGCGGCGGGCGCATAGCCGGCTTGGAACATCTCTGACTTCACTTCTGATCCCCCCGAGGACGGTTCAGCCCGTCGCAATCGTTTCGGCAGCCTTGATCGACCGTCCGCGAGCGTGTTGGACTACCGACTGACAGCGATGTCAACGCTTCGCGACAAACTTGGCGCGTTTTCGATCGGCGGGTTCAGAAGCGGTGCGCGCGCACCGTTGCGACGGACGCCAGTCTGCTGACACGGCTTGCAGGCGGCAGGCCCGGCCTCAAAACGCCTTACGATTCATCGTCGTCGTCAGGATGCCTTCGTGCGTCGGCAGGGCGTCGGCCGTGCGCCAGATGCTGTCACGGATCGCCGACAGCCGGCCCAGATTGGCGTCATGATTGATGACGTCGGAAATCGGGTGACGCCCGTGCGGCGTCAGTCCCTGCCCCACCGCGACCGCCAGCCAGCTTGATTCGGAAAAGATGTCATGGTCGCGCCTGACGATCCGACCCGTATCCTCGAACAGAGCGATCTTGGCCGCCAGCCTGTCCGGGATCGGCATGTCGCGCACGTGGCTCCAGAACGTTCCCGCTCGCTGGTTGACCTTGTAATGCAGGATCAGGAAGTCGCGGACCGTGACGAATTCCTCCTCCATGAGCGCGTTGAACTCACGGCGAAGGCCGTCGCTGTTCTTGTGCGACGGAAACAGGGTGATCAGCTTGGTGATGGCGCTCTGGATCAGGTGAATGCTGGTCGATTCCAAGGGCTCCAGGAAGCCGCTCGACAATCCGACCGCCACGCAATTGCGCTTCCAGCAGTCCTTGCGCCGGCCTGTGGCGAACCGCAGGCGACGCGGCTCGGCCAGAGCCGTGCCCTCCAGCCGCGACATCAGCGCGTCCTCGGCCTCCTGATGCGAGATGTGCGCCGAGGAATAGACGTAGCCGTTGCCCACCCGGTGTTGCAGCGGGATGCGCCACTGCCATCCGGCCTCGCGCGCCGTCGACCGCGTGTAAGGGGACAACGCCCCCTCCCGCACGCACGGGACGGCGACAGCGCTGTCACATGGAAGCCAGTTGCTCCAGTCCTCGTAGCCTGACTTCAACGCCTGCTCGATCAGAAGTCCGACGAAGCCGGTGCAATCGATGAAGAAGTCCCCTTCGACGATCCGCCCGTCGTTCAGCCTGACGCCCGCGATCTCGCCGTCCGCCGCTTGCTGAACCTCGACCACCCGCCCCTCGTGGCGAACGACACCCAGCCCTTCCGCAAAGCGGCGCAGGAAGCCAGCATAGAGCGCCGCATCGAAATGATAGGCGTAGCCCAGGCTGGACAACGGCGACTGCGGCCCGCCCTGCGGATGGACGAAACGGCCACGGCGCGCGGCCTGCCAGGCCATGGAATAGGTTTCCAGCGGCTCCGACCCGCCTTCGGCGCAGGCCTTCAGCCAGAAATGATGAAAGGCGATGCCTTCCATATCCAGCCCAAAGGCGCCGAACGGATGGAAATAGCGCTCGCCCTCGCGTCGCCAGCCGTCGAACTCGATCCCCAGCTTGAAAGTGGCCTTGGTTTCACGCAGAAAGTCCGCCTCGTCGATCCCCAGGCGCGCGTTGAACTTCACGATTTCAGGGATCGTCGCCTCGCCGACGCCGATGATGCCGATCGCCTCGGATTCGACCAAGGTCACGGTCTTGCCGGCGCCCTCGAACGCATGCGCCAGCGCCGCCGCCGCCATCCACCCCGCCGTGCCGCCCCCGACGATGACGATGCGATTTATGATTGAAGATGGGTCGGACAAGTTGCGCCTCGGTCAGGATTTTAGGTCTCGATTGCAATGTTGCCTACGGCATTAATTTGGACCGTCGCCGAGGTGGCGCTGGATCGGTAAGCGTTACTGATGGGACGTTCGCATTAACGCCAAAGTCGACCTTCGGGCATCGGCAAATCAACTTGTGCGCCACATGCAAGTCGATAAAGTTGAAAACGCAATCCAATCACGGCCGCGCCCGCACCTCTAAGTCGAGTGTCCAACGCCCCTCTCCTGCCCGGCGGAGATCGGCGATGCGCGCGACGATTTGGCGATCCAGGCCGTCGAGCAGAGCCGTTCCACTGCCGACTGAAGCAATCGTTGCATTCGTCTGCCAGAATGGGCCGCTTTCGCCCTTCAGCGTGAAACGCAGATGTACGGTATCGTTGGATTTCGGCATAAAACGCTCGGACAGGGGTTCTTTTCAAACAACAGTCAGCCGTCGCACAAAGCGATGAGCAATCGGGGCCTTAGGGCGATCCCATAACGTCGCCGCGTCCTTCACTATCTGGACAGCGCTTTTACGACGACCGGCGCCAGTCCGTCGGCGATGATGCGCACCCCTTCGGCGTTGGGGTGGATGCCGTCAGGCTGGTTGTAACGGCGATCCAGGGCCACCCCTTCCAGTAGGAAGGGATAGGTCGGAACATCTTCCTTGCGCGCCAAGTCCGCGAAGATGCGGTCGAACTCGACGGCGTAGGCGCCGTATTGAGGCGGAGCCTTCATCCCTGCGAGCAAGACGGGAATATCGCGCGCCTTCAGCGAGGCGATGATCGCCTCCAGATTGGATCGGACCGTTTTGGGATCCACGCCCTGAAGCATGTCATTGCCCCCCAGGGCCACGATGCATAGGTCGGTGTCGTCCTGGACGCTGTAGCCGACCCGGGCCAGTCCGCCGCCGGTCGTGTCGCCCGAAACCCCGGCGCCGCGAACCCTCACCCGGAACCCCTTTGCCCTCAACGCCTCTTCCAGGCGCACAGGCAGAGCCTCGGCGGAAGGCAGGCCGAATCCGGCGGTGATGGAATCTCCCAAGAGGGTCACGATCTTTTCCGGCCCGTCCGAAGGTACTGCCGTGGGTGAAGGCGAGACCGAAGGCTTAGCCGGCGTCTCTGACGTGTCCTCTTTCGAGGCGCTGCATCCGGCGAAGACGAGCCCCACCCCACCGGTCAGCAGCGTGCGGCGGGGAATAGGCGGCATGGGCGAGGAGGGCTTTGGAGTCATGATCTGCACTCCCATATAGGGACCGATTTTCCTCCTCCCAGTGCAGCAGGCGACATATCGATGGCTTCAGCCGCCCCACTCGTCCTCGACGGCGTCGTCCTCACCCTGCCCTCGGCGGCAGGACTCGTGGAAATCCTTCGCGGCGTGGACCTGGTCGTAGCGCCGGGCGAGACGGTCGCCATCGTCGGCCCCTCCGGATCGGGAAAATCCTCGCTGATTTCCGTCTCCGCAGGGCTGGAAACCCCGACCCGGGGTCGGGCCATGCTGTTCGGTCAGGATATGGCCGCGCTGGGCGAGGACGGTCGAGCTCGTCTGCGTCGGGGGCGCGCCGCCCTCGTTTTTCAGAGCTTCCACCTCCTGCCCAATATGACGGCCGAGGAGAACGTGTCCGCGCCGCTGGAGTTGGCGCACAGGCCGGAGGCTGTAGCCTTGGCGCGCAACTGGCTGGAGCGGGTCGGCCTCGGCGCCCGGCGGTCGCATTATCCTCATCAGATGTCGGGCGGCGAGCAGCAGCGTGTCGCCCTGGCTCGCGCCCTGGCCGTCGGGCCGGAACTCTTGTTCGCCGACGAACCGACCGGAAATCTGGACGGGACCAACGGCGCCTTGGTCGCCGACTTGCTGTTCGACCTCGTGCGCGACAGCGGCGCGGCCCTGGTCATGGTGACCCATGACGACCGTCTCGCCGCGCGCGCGGACCGGATCGTGACGATGCGCGACGGCCGGGTCGTCGCCCCGGCGCAGGCCTCTGCATGAAACTCGCCTTCCGCTTCGCCCGCCGCGAACTCCGTTCCGGAATTGCGGGGTTTCGAATCTTTCTGGCCTGTCTGGCGCTGGGCGTGGCGGCGATCGCCGCCTCCGGATCGACTGCGGAGGCCTTCCGCCAAGGATTGGCCAGCCAAGCGCGCGAGATTCTCGGCGGCGACGTCGTCTTCAGCCTCGACCAGGGCCGGTTCAGCCCTGACCAACGCGCCGCCTTCGCCGCGATGGGGCCCGTGGCCTATTCGGTGCGAGCCAACGGCATGGCCGAAACTGAAACCGGCCAGCGTCGTCTGGTCGATATGCGCGGGGTCGACGCGGCCTACCCGCTTGTTGGGGCGGTCGAAATGTCCGGCGCACCTGATCTGGCCACGGCCTTGCGCGTCGAGAACGGCTTAGCGGGCGCTGTCGTCGAACAGGCGCTGCTGGACCGTTTGAATCTCAAGCTCGGCGACACCTTCACCGTCGGTGACACGCGGTTTGTCGCCCGCGCCGTCCTGCTGGCCGAACCTGACCGACTTGGCCGGGGCTTTGCGCTCGGGCCGCGCGTGGTGACGACGATTCCCGCCGTCGAACAGGCCGGCCTGCTCGCGCCCGGCGGCCTGTTTGGCGAGGCGGTGCGCATCGCCCTTCCCGCCGGCGTCGATCCCAAGGCCGCCATCGCTGGCATCGAAAAGCGGTTTCCGCAAAGTCGGCTTGAAGCGCGAGATCGGTCGGAGGCCGCCGCTGGCGCCGGACGGCTGATCGATCAGCTGGAGTATTTCCTGGGTTTCATCGGTCTGGCCTCCCTGGTGGCCGGCGGACTCGGCGTCGGGGGCGCCGTCTCGGCCTATCTGGAAGGCCGGAAGCCGTCGATCGCGACGCTGAAGGCGCTGGGTGCCGAGGGCGGGCTGATCCGCAATATCTATCTGATCCAGATCGGCGTGCTGGCCGCCGTCGGGGTCTTCATCGGGCTCGTGATCGGCGCCATCGTGCCGCTCGCCATCGGCGTGCTGGCGAAGGACAGCCTGCCCATCCCCGCCCTCTTCGCTGTCTATCCAGCGCCCTTGGCCAAGGCGGGCGCGTTCGGCCTTCTGGCGGCCGCGGCCTTCGCGCTCGCGCCCCTGGCCCGCGCCCGCGCCACGCCGCCCTCCGCCTTGTTCCGTCGCCAGCTCACCGACCGACCCGTCCTCGGCGTCGAACTGGTCTTCGCTGTCCTGGCCGCCATCGGCCTGGCGGGTCTGGCCCTTTGGACCGCGCCGTCCAAGCTTTCAGCGGCGGCCTTGATCGGCGGCACGGCGGTCGCCTTCGCCCTTCTGTGGGCGCTCGGCCGTACGGCGGCCTTCCTGGCCGGGCGTTTGAGACGACACGCCGGCGGCGCTGTGCGGCTGGGACTGGCCAATCTCGCCGGGCCGCGCTCGGCGGCGCGCACCGCCTCCCCCGCCATCGGCCTGGGCGTCGCGCTTCTGGCCATGGTCGTCCTGATCCAGTCCAGCCTGCTGGGCCAGATCACCGAGGTCGCACCACGATCGGCCCCATCCGTCGTCTTCACGGAAATCCCCGCTGATCGCGGCGCGGCGTTCGATGCGGCGGTGGCGAAGGTGATGGAGACGCCCGGACCGGATCGCTACCGGCGCCTTCCCCTCCTGACCGGGCGGATCGTGCGGCTGAAAGGCGCGCCGGTCGATGTGGATGCCCTGCCTCAAGGCGAACGCTGGGCCTTCGATCAGGACATTCTCCTGTCCGCCCTAGCCGGCGCGCCGGACGATGCGAACGTCGTGTCCGGCAAATGGTGGGCCGCCGACTACGCCGGTCCGCCTAAGATCGCACTCTCGCGGGATCTGGCCAAGGCCGCTGATCTCAAGGTGGGCGACGGCCTGACCTTGCAACTGCTGGGCCGCGAGATGGACGTACGCATCGCCGCCCTTCGTCGGACCGAGCCGGGCGGATTCGGGACCAACTTCCTGCTCGTCCTCAACGCCGCCGCCATCGAAGGCGCCAATCCGCGCAGCGTCGCCATCGCCCGCGCCTCGCCCACCGAAGAACACGCTCTGACGCAGGCGCTGGGTGCGGACTTCCGAGAGGTGAACATCATCAGCGTCCGCGAGCAGCTCGAGGCCGCCGCCACCCTGTTCGACCGCCTCGCCCTGGCCATTCGCGGGGCCGCGGCCGTCGCCGGTCTCGCGGGCCTGCTCGTCCTGATCGGGGCCATTGCGGCGGGCGTGCGCGAGCGGGCGCGCGAGGCCGCCGTGCTCAAGGTGCTGGGCGGTTCCCACGCCCAGATTCTAACCGCCTATCTCGTGGAGTA
The DNA here is from genome assembly GCF_030209705.1 of Brevundimonas sp. MEB006b. Lineage (NCBI taxonomy): Bacteria > Pseudomonadati > Pseudomonadota > Alphaproteobacteria > Caulobacterales > Caulobacteraceae > Brevundimonas > Brevundimonas sp. MEB006b. The sequence goes on along the minus strand of NZ_JARVRL010000005.1, from coordinate 300,073 downwards.
CAGCCTGGTCGGCGCGATCGCCGGTCTGGCCGGCCTTCTTCTCGGCGCCGCCGGCGCGTGGCCGGTCGTGACCCTCGCCTTCAAGGCAAGCTGGAGCGTGGACTGGCCCGGCGTCGTTCTTCTTCTTACCAGCGCCACGGGCGTCGCGGCCTTGGGCGGCAGTGTGGCGGCCTTGCACGCCCTGTCGCGTCGCCCGGCGCCGGTTCTTCGGTCGGATTGATTGCGTAAAAGCCTATTCGTTTATCAACCTGTATCAATTCAATGTCGGATCGATCAGGAACTTCTCGCCTGTCGCCTTACGCTCGTAGGCGCGAAGAATCTCTGGCTCTAACGCTTCGGCAAGACCGATTGTACGTGTGTAGCGCGTTGCGAACGTGGTGGTGAGTTCATCAAATACGCGCTTACGCATGCGCGATACCGTCTCGGGTCCAGCCTTCTGCATGAAAGGTGTGAGCAGCCAGCCGGACACGCTCCACTGGAAACCAAAAGCAAGACGGTCCAGAACCATCGGCGAAGTGTTTAGCGCGCCGTAGACGTAAAATTGCTTGAACGTTGACAGCCATATCGGCTGTACTCGGTCATGCAGTTGACCGCGCCATGTTCCATCGCCTGCATGATTTCGCCGCCCAGAGATCCGCCGCCGATGGCGTCGAACGCGACCGTAGCCCCGGTTTCAGTGACAGCGTCGATGAGTTGTGTTCGAAAATCATCTTCGCGGCTGTTGAGAACATGCGTCGCCCCCGCGTCCTTCAGCAGTCGCAACTTATCATCAGAACGCACGATATTGACGGGTGGCACACCGTCTTGGGCGCAAATCCGCTGGAGCATCTGGCCCAGGCTGGATGCGGCTGCAGTGTGGATGATTGCGGAATGTCCTTCGGCCCGAGCGGTCTCGACGAAACCAAGCGCCGTCATGGGATTGACTGTCAAGGCTGCGCCCTGGGCGGCCGTCACACCTTCGGGAAGCGGTAGGGCGTCCCGCGTCCTGATCTTTCTAACATCGGCGTACATCCCGCCCCCGATCACACCAACCCGACGCCCGATCCAGTCCTTTGCTTGATCACCGGCGGCGATGACGGTCCCTGCCCCTTCGTTGCCGACTGGAAGCGACTGGTTGATCCGGCCGGCCATGCCGCCCATCCGCGCCGGTGGAATATCGAGGCTAAGCTGCGGAATGCCGTCCGACACATCCTTGCGGACCGAGGTTGCGTCCGCCGGCCCAACAGCAAACCGAGATCGCTGGGATTGATGGGAGCCGCCTCGATACGGACAATGATTTCGTCGGAGGCCGGATCATCCAGCACAATCTCCGCAAGCGACAGCGTTAGAACCCCGTCCCTGTTCACCGTTGATCGTAATTCACGCGTTTTGTGGGCCATGAAGATTGGTCCTTATCGAGGCATCGGGTGGTGAACGGATGCACGACGTTTTGTGTCCCGCGATCGGTTCAGATCTGGTCTGACGCGCTTGTCATGCTCGATCTGGCCGCTACATAACGGCTTGACAAAGTCTCTCTTCACAATGCAAAAAAAGAACAAATGAAGAACATGTGCAGGGCTGAACGTTTATCTCTTGTCCGTCAGCGAATCAGGGCCTTGAACCAAGGCTGCCCAGAAGTTTGTCATTCAAAACAGACGCCTGGACTGTTGTCTGGTGTTTTTAAGCAGGAAGCGATTCACGAACTCTATGCAGCCAATCCTGCAGACGCAGTTGCGGTGAATGCCTTTGCTTTGGCGGTCGGGATGCTTTCCGCAAATGGACAGCATGTTGTCTGGGCATTGGATGCAACGATGACTTCAGAACATGGGACACCCTATGTCGTTGGCATTGAAGAAATGGGAATTGATTCATCTAAAATTTTGCTAGTCAAAGCCCCAAATATAAAAAGTCTTCTCATTGTTGGTGAGGAATCACTAAAATCGCCTCCTTTCGGATCTGTTGTTATTAGCGCCTGGGGAAATTCTAAAGCCCTCTCATTGAACTCTAGTCGACGCCTTGCTCTGGCGGCCAAGTTGGGAGGCGCAACGCTTTTCTGTGTGCGTGCTGGAGCCGAGCCATCACCCAGTGCGGCAGAGACAAGATGGTCTGTGAAGGCAACAGCCTCCACCTCTCTGGCCGGAGGCGCGCCTGGTCATCCGTCTTTCTCACTTACCCTGCTGCGGCGGCGCGGTGGGGGCGAAGTGAAAAACTGGATCTTGGAGTGGGATCGTGACGCCCGATCGTTCCGCGAACCGGCGCCGCTATCTGGCGCTATGGTTCCCGTGGCTGCCCAGCGACCGGCTGAGGCGTGGGGCGATAGCGGGCGACGCGTCGCCTGAGATTGGGCCTGAAATTGGACCTGATCCCGCGCCGGTCGTTCTGGTCGAGAAGGTCGGCGGCGCTCTGCGTCTGGCGGCCGTCGATCCGGCGGCGGCAAGGGCGGGGCTGACGCCCGGACTGACCCTGGCTGACGCGAAGGCGCGAACGCCGTCCCTGCGCACCATCATCCATAGGCCCGAGGCGGATTCTGACCTGCTGCTGCGGGTGCTGGAAGACTTCGGCCGCTTCACTCCGATGATCGCCGAGGATGCGCCGCACGGTCTGTTGTTGGACGTCACCGGTTGCGCCCATCTGTTCGGCGGGGAGGCTGGCTTGGTGCGCGCCGCGCATCAGCGTGCGGGTCGCATCGGCCTGGAGATGCGCAGCGCCTTGGCGTCCACACCCCAGGCGGCGCGCGCCCTGGCCCGTTTCGCGCGGGGTGGCCTGTTCGCGTCGGGCGAGGATCGACAGGCGGTGCGCCAGCTGCCAATCACGGCGCTAGAGTTGCCGGAGCGTGACGCCCAGGCGCTGCAGCGCGCCGGGCTGAAGAGGATCGCCGATCTGGACGACCGGCCGCGCGCGCCTCTTGCGGCCCGATTTGGGACGGACTTTCCCGCACATCTGGCTCGTGTGCTCGGCGACGAAGATGTCCGCATCACCCCGCACCGACCGCCGCCCCCCATCGTCGTGGACCGCGTCTTTTTCGAACCCATAATCACCGACGCGGACGTGGAGCGCGTCCTGTCCGACCTGCTGATCGACACCGCCGATCGCCTGGACCAAGCGGGCCAGGGCGGGCGGGCGTTCGAGGCCGGCTTCTATCGAGTCGATGGTCAGATTCGGCGCGTCGTCGCACGAACGGGTCGTCCGACACGCGATGTGGACACGGTGCTGCTTCTGTTTCGCGAACGTTTGGCGGCCTTGGCAAGCCCGCTGGATCCCGGCTTCGGTTTCGATCAGATGCGGCTATCGGTTCTGGAAACCCAGACGTTGAAACCGGTTCAGTGCGGCCTCAACGGCGACCGCCTCGACGGCGAGGATTTCAGTCGTCTGATCGACCGATTGACGGCTCGACTGGGGCCCGAGGCGGTGTTGAGTTTCGAACCGCTAGGGTCGCACATCCCCGAGCGCGCCGGACGGATGGTTCCGGCGACGATGAAGGCGCTGCGAACGGCCCATGAATGGCCTGATCTCGATCCCGACGATCCGCCCTTGCGGCCCTTTCAGATGTTCGACCCGCCCCAGCCGGTGGAAACCTTGGCGGAGGTGCCGGACGGTTCGCCCCTGCGTTTCCGATGGCGCCGGGTTCTGCATGAGGTGGCCTTGGCCGAAGGGCCGGAGCGGATCGGCGGCGAATGGTGGCGCGCGCCGGATCAGAAGACCCGCGACTATTACCGTGTCGAGGACCGCGAGGGTCGGCGTTTCTGGCTGTTCCGTCAGGGCCTGTATGGCGAGACCGACGAACCGCGCTGGTTTGTCCACGGCCTGTTCGCATGACCGCGCCCGCCTATGCTGAGCTGGCCACAGCCAGCAACTTTTCCTTCCTACGCGGGGCGTCGCATCCGAAGGATCTCGTGCTGACCGCGATCCTGAGAGGGCATTCGGGGCTGGGTCTGGCCGATCGCAACACGGTCTCCGGCGTGGTGCGGGCCTGGAGCGCGTTGCGGACCATCCGCGAGGACGGCCTGTCGCCGCCCGATGTCGTGCGCGACGGCGGCGGGCCCGGCGAAGTGATCTATGTCGAGGATCCGCTGAACGATCCAGCCCTGTCACAGATGGTCAAGGATAGGGCCGCGACGTTCAAACTGGCGACCGGCGCGCGTCTGGTCTTCAACGACGGGACGCCCGACATCATCGCCTATCCTGAGACGCGCGCCGGCTGGGGACGACTGACGCGGCTGCTGACCTTGGGCAATCGCCGGGCGGTGAAGGGGCAGTGCGAGATCGGACTGCGCGATCTGCTGGCCGCGCCCGAGGATCTGCTGCTGATCCTCATGCCGGGCGAACGGTTGAACGGCATCGATCAGGTCTTGGCAAAGTTGACCTATGCATCGCCCGGCGCAGTCTGGCTGGGCGCGGTGATGGGGCGCAACGGCGACGACCGTCGAAGACTGGCCCGGCTGAAGACACTGTCAGAGCGAAGCGGCGCACCGCTTCTGGCCGTCAACAATGTTCTCTATCACGACCCGATCCAACGCGATCTGCAGGACGTGCTGACCTGTATTCGCGAAGGCGTGACGATCGAGGACGCAGGCCGACGCCTGAACGCCAATGCCGAACGCTGGCTGAAACCACTCGACGAGATGGCCCGCCTGTTCCGCGATGCGCCCGAGGCCCTGGTCGAGACCCAGCACGCCTTGTCTCGTATCGGCTTCGATTTGGGCGACATCAGTTACCAGTATCCGGAAGAGACAACCCCGCCTGATGAGATGCCGCAGGGCTGGCTGGAACAGCTGACCTGGCGACACGCCGAGATGCGTTATCCCGACGGCGTGCCCGACAAGGTCAAGGCGCTGCTGGATAAAGAACTGATCTTCATCGCGCAGGCCGGCTACGCGCCGTACTTCCTGACCATCTACGACATCGTGCGTGTGGCGAACGACAAGCGGATTTTGTGTCAAGGTCGTGGTTCGGCGGCCAACTCGGCTGTCTGCTATGTGTTGGGGATCACGGCGGTGGACCCGGCGGAATCCGACCTGCTGTTCGAACGCTTCCTTTCCACCGACCGTGGCGAGCCGCCCGACATCGACGTCGATTTCGAGCACGAGCGGCGCGAGGAGATCATCCAGCACATCTACACTCGCTATGGCCGCGCGCGCGCCGGCATCGCCGCCACCGTCATCCGCTATCGTCCCAAGAGCGCCATCCGTGATGTCGGCAAGGCGCTGGGTCTGACCGAGGACGTGACTGCCCGTCTGGCCTCCAGCCAATGGGGCAGTTGGGGCAGTGAGATCGGCGAACGCCATGTCAAACAGGCTGGTTTGGACCCCGCCAATCCCATGATCCAGCGTGCGGTGAAGCTGGCCATGCGGCTGTTGAACTTTCCCCGCCACCTGTCCCAGCACGTCGGCGGCTTCGTCCTGACCCAGGACCGGCTGGACGAACTGGTCCCTATCGGCAATGCCGCCATGCCGGATCGCACCTTCATCGAATGGGACAAGGACGACATCGATGCACTTCGCCTGATGAAGGTCGATGTGCTGGCGCTTGGCATGCTGACCTGCATCCGCAAGGCGTTCGATCTGATCCGCGCTCATCACGGGGACGATTGGGCGCTGCATACGATCCCGCGCGACGATCCCGCCGTTTACGACATGCTGTGCAAGGGCGACTCCATCGGCGTGTTCCAGGTCGAGAGCCGCGCCCAGATCAACATGTTGCCCCGTCTGAAGCCACGCCGCCTCTACGATTTGGTGATTCAGGTGGCGATCGTCCGACCCGGTCCGATCCAGGGCGACATGGTTCACCCCTATCTGCGCCGCCGCAATGGGCTCGAGGAGCCGGAGTATTCCAAGCCGGGACCGCAATACCCCCACGACGAACTGGAGCAGGTGCTGAAGAAGACCCTGGGCGTTCCCCTGTTTCAGGAACAGGCGATGAAGGTCGCCATGGTCGCAGCCGAGTTCAACGAGAAGGAAGCGAATGGTCTGCGCAAGGCCATGGGCACCTTCCGGGGCGACGGCACCCTGCACACCTATGAGGATCGAATGGTCGGCCGCATGATCGAACGCGGCTATGACCCGACATTCGCCCAGCGTTGCTTCGACCAGATCAAGGGTTTCGGCTCTTACGGCTTTCCGGAAAGCCACGCCGCCTCTTTCGCCCAACTGGTCTATGTCTCCTCATGGATCAAACGCCACTATCCGGCGGCCTTCGCCTGCGCCCTGCTGAACAGCCAGCCGATGGGGTTCTACGCCCCGGCCCAGATCGTGCGCGACGCCCGCGAACACGGCGTCGAGGTGCAACCGGTCGATGTCTCATACAGCGGCTGGGACAACAGTCTGGAAGGTTCGGAGAGGACGCCGGCGCTGCGGATCGGCCTGCGCCAGATCGACGGCTTTCGCGAAGACTGGGCAGAGGCGCTCGCCGCCGCCCGCGGCTCGCCCCTGTCCGACATCGAAACTCTGGCCCGCCGCGCCGCCTTGCCGTCTGCCGCTATGCGCAAGCTGGCCGACGCCGACGCCTTCCGCTCGCAGGGGCTGGACCGGCGCGAGGCCCTGTGGGCGGTACGACGCCTGTCTGACGACGCGCCCCTGCCTTTGTTCGCCGCCGCCGACGCCCGCGAGCTCGGCGCCGAACCCGACGTCCGGCTGCCGGTCATGCCGCTGGGCGAGCATGTCGCCGCCGACTACCAGACCCTGCGCCTGTCGCTGAAGGCGCATCCTATGGCGATCCTGCGCCCGATCTTCGACGCCGAAGGCCTGCTGACCTGCGCCCAAACCGAAGCCCGACGCGGGGGCGCCGTGGTGCAGGTCGCTGGTGTTGTTTTGGTGCGTCAACGTCCCGGCAAGGGCAACGCCATCTTCGTCACCCTGGAAGACGAGACCGGCATCATCAACGTCGTCCTGTGGGCGCGGATGTTCGAGCAGTTCCGCCGCGAGGTCATGGCCGCCCGGCTGATGGCGGTCGAGGGCGTAGTGGAGAAGAGCCCCGAAGGTGTCGTCCACCTGGTCGCCCACCGCGTCATCGACCGCTCCAGCGAACTGTCCCGCCTGTCACAAGATCACGACACCGCCGTCCAACTCGCCCGCGCGGACGTCGTTGCCCATCCCCAGACACCCCGCCATCCACCGCATCGCCATCCGCGTGATGTGCGTATCTTGCCAGGATCTAGAGATTTTCATTGATCCAGAATTGCGGGACCGAACTCAAAATGTCATTTCTGATTCCCGATACTCCACTGCTCAAACAACGCCTTCGGCAAAACATCGTAGAGGTCGTCTGAGGTCAGTCCCGGCCCAAAGCGTTCTGCGGCATCGGAATGAAGCCAGACGGCGGCGCAAGCGGCATCGAAGCTGTCCATACGCTGGGCCGCCAATCCGCCGATCATGCCAGCCAAGACGTCGCCGGTTCCGGCTGTCGCCAGCCACGGCGAGCCGTTTTCGTTTCGGCGGACGCGGCCGTCAGGCGATGCGATCAGCGTCTGGGCGCCCTTCAAGACGATCGTCACCTGGGTCGCTCGCGCAGCCTCTTGAACGGCCGTTTCGCGGCCTTGTGCAAGCAGGCCTGGGAACAGTCGTTTGAACTCGCCTTCATGCGGCGTCAGGATATCGTCACGATCCAACACCGCGAACAGTTCCGCAGTCCGACCTTTGAAGACCGACAGGCCGTCGGCGTCGATCACCAGAACGGCGCCGGTCGAGCCCAGCGCCTGAATGTTTGCGATCGTCGCATCGTCCAAGCCTGCGGCTGGCCCGATCACGACGGCGTCGCTGCCGGCAGCTTCTCGACTTAAGTTTTCGGGTGAAGAAAAAGGCGTCAACATCACTGCCTGCACAGCCGGCGCGATCACCGACGCTGCATCTGGCGGACAAAGGATTCGCACGACACCAGCGCCCATCCTGAGACCCGCATGGGCTGCAAGTCGCGCAGCGCCGGTATGATGCGCCTTTCCCGAAACGACCGCCAAACGTCCACGCGCATGCTTGTGCGTTTCCGCGCTCGGCCAAGGCAGAAAATTGCGCCAGATCGCCGGGTCGTTGGTTTCTATCATCCGCGTTCCGATTATCCTTCGCCAGCCTGCGAAAATCGCTTGCTTTGAGCGGCCCTGCTGTGTCCCATTCGCGCCCGAGCGCCGCTGCATTCCGTGCGCCGCTCCGGGGTCGCCATGAAGAAAATCGAAGCCATCATCAAGCCCTTCAAGCTGGATGACGTCAAAGAGGCGCTCCAGGACGTGGGCGTGCAAGGCATGACTGTGCTGGAGGCCAAGGGATATGGCCGCCAGAAGGGTCATTCCGAACTGTATCGCGGCGCGGAATACGTCATCGACTTCCTGCCCAAGATCAAGATCGAGGTGGTCGTCGCCGACGACCTCGCACCCGCGGTTGTCGAGGCCATTCAGACCTCGGCCCGCACAGGCAAGATCGGCGACGGCAAGATCTTCGTGTCCGACGTCGCCGAGGTGATCCGCATCCGCACCGGCGAAACCGGAGCCCAAGCCGTCTGACCTGACTACCCTCCCCGGCCTTCGGCCCTCGGGTCGTTGTCCGGTCTCCTCCCCAAACGACAAGAACAGGACTTTTCGAGAATGAGCGCCAGCAAGATCCTCAAAGAGATCAAGGATGAGGAGGTCCAATATGTGGACGTCCGCTTCACCGACACGCGCGGCCGTCTGCAGCACGTCACCTTCGACGTCGATCTGGTCGACGAGGACTTCCTGAACGAAGGCACGATGTTCGACGGCTCGTCGATCGCCGGCTGGAAGGCCATCAACGAGTCCGACATGCTGCTGAAGCCGGACCTGACCACGGCCTATATCGATCCCTTCTATCAGCAGAAGACGATGTTCCTGTTCTGCGACGTGCTGAACCCGGACACCGGCGAGCCCTACAACCGCGACAGCCGCTCGATGGCCAAGAAGGCGCTGTCCTACGTCCAGTCGTCGGGCGTGGGCGACCAGGTCTTCTTCGGGCCGGAAGCGGAGTTCTTCATCTTCGACGACGTGCGCTGGTCGACCCAGCCGCACGACACCGGCTACAGCTACGATTCGACCGAGCTGCCGGCCAATACCGGCGCTGAATATTCCGAAGGCAATATGGGCCATCGCCCTGGGCCCAAGGGCGGCTATTTCCCCGTCAATCCGGTCGATTCCGGACAGGACCTGCGCGGCGAAATGCTGGGCGTCATGCGCGATCTGGGCCTTCAGCCCGAGAAGCACCACCACGAGGTGGCTCCAGCTCAGCACGAACTGGGCCTGAAGTTCTCGGACCTGCTGACCATGGCCGACCGCCTGCAGCTCTATAAATACGTGATCCACAATGTGGCCCACGCATACGGCAAGTCGGCGACCTTTATGGCCAAGCCGATGTTTGCGGACAACGGTTCGGGCATGCACGTTCACATGTCGATCTGGAAGGACGGCAAGCCCCAGTTCGCCGGCGACCAGTACGCTGGTCTGTCGCAGGAATGTCTGTGGTACATCGGCGGCATCATCAAACACGCCAAGGCCATCAACGCCTTCGCCAACTCGACCACCAACAGCTACAAGCGTCTGGTCCCCGGCTATGAAGCCCCGGTGAAGCTGGCCTATTCGGCCCGCAACCGTTCGGCCTCGATCCGCATCCCGCACGTCTCCTCGCCCAAGGCCAAGCGTCTGGAAGCCCGCTTCCCCGACCCTATGGGCAATCCTTATCTGACCTTCGTGGCCCTGCTGATGGCCGGTCTGGACGGGATCGAGAACCGCATCGATCCGGGCGCGCCCGCCGACAAGAACCTTTACGACCTGCCGCCGGAAGAGCGCGGCTCGATCCCCGAGGTCTGCGGCTCGCTGCGTGAAGCGCTCGAGAACCTCGACAAGGACCGCGCCTTCCTCAAGAAGGGCGGCGTCATGGATGACGACTTCATCGACAGCTACATCGAACTGAAGATGGAAGAGGTGATGCGTCTGCAACTGCACCCGCACCCGGTCGAGTTCGACATGTACTACAGCTGCTGATCACCTGATCGCAGTCAAGACAAAGGGCCGGGGATCGCTCCCCGGCCTTTTTTGCATGGCCTGGCTGTTTCGAGCAGCGACCGACACGCCGCCGTGGCGCTAAGCGATCTCGGCTTCCAGATCGTCCGCTTTCTTGCGGCGCAGCTCGATTAGTCGCACGCACCAGATTGAAATCTCGTAGAGAATGACCAGCGGCACGGCCAGCATCAGTTGGCTGATCGGATCGGGCGGCGTGACGACCGCCGCGACCACGACCACGGCGACGATGGCGTAGCGCCGACCGGCCGCCATGACCTTGGAGCTGATCAGGCCAGCGAGGCCCAGAAGGGTCGTCACCACAGGAAGCTGGAAGCAAAGCCCGAAGGCGAGAAGCAGCGAGGTCACCAGGCTGAGATAGTCGGAAATCTTGGTCGTCTGCGCCACGGATATGCCGTCGGTGGCCACCTGCTGGCTCAGCGAGAACAGCATCACGAACGGCAGCATGACATAATAGACCAGCGCCCCGCCGAGGCAGAACATCACAGGCGCGGCGATCAGGAACGGCAGAAACGCCCCGCGCTCGTTGCGATAAAGACCCGGCGCCACGAACCGGTACATCTGCCACGCCATGACCGGGAAGGTCAGGACCGCCGCACCAAAGGCCGCGATCTTCATCTTGGTGAAGAGCTGTTCCAGCGGCGCCGTGGCGATCAGTTGGACAACGGCGGCGCTCCCTGGCGGATAGGGTTTGATCCCCGTCATCACCGCGATCAGTTCGATCGGATTGGCGTGACCGCCGGTCGACAGGGCGGCGGCATGGATCGCCACGGCGGCCTGATACGGCTTGATCAGCGCAATCTGGATCTGATTGGCGAAGGCGAAGCAGAGGATGAAGGCCAAAAAGAAGGCCACGACGCAGATCAGCAGCCGCCCGCGCAGCTCGATCAGGTGATCCATCAGGGGCGCGCGCGACGCCTCGATCTCGGCCTCGTCACGATCGGAAGGCGTCACAGGTCAACGGCTTTCTTGCGCGAGGTCTTGGGCTTGGCGGCTGCAGGCTTGGCCTTGGCCGCCGGCGCGGCGGTCTTCGGTTTGGCGGCTGAGCGAGGCTTGGCGGTCGCCGATCCGGCGACCGCCGCCCCCGTCTTTGCCTTGGGGGCCGCTCGCTTGGATTTCGTCGTCGTAACGGGCTCAACGGGCGCGGGCGTATCCGGCCATTCATCTGCCGCAGGCGTCATCACCGGCGCCTCCGTTTCGGGCGCAGGCAGGGCAACCGCCGCAGTCGGCCCGGTCAATCCGGCGTTGATGTCCTTGAAGGCGGCGTCCGCCTCGGCACCCAGGGGATACACGGCCCCCTGCCCCGTCCGCAGCGCCTCGACCTCTTTGCGCAGGTCGTCCAGTTCGGACTGACGCGCCATCTCGTCGAAACTGGATCGGAACTCATTGGCCATGGCGCGCGCCTTGGCCACCATCTGACCGACGCGACGCATCAGGACAGGCAGATCCTTTGGCCCCACCACAAGCAGGGCCACCAGACCGATCACCACTAATTCGAAACCCCCGATACCGGGGCCGAGCCCGCCCATGCGTCAGCCCTTACAGACGACGACTAGCGCTTCAGCTCTTCCTTTTCCGCCTCGGTGCGCGGCAGCGAGCTGACGCCCTCGTGCGGACCGTCCTTCTTGTCTTCGTCCTTCAGGCCGTCCTTGAAGGCGCGAATGCCCTTGGCGGCGTCGCCCATGATGCCCGACAGCTTGCCCCGGCCACCGAACAGCAGCGCGATGACGACGATGACGATGGCCCAATGCCAGATGCTCATGGAGCCCATGGCTAATCTCCTCGCGGGGATCGGCCATCCGATCCCATCCACTCTTAATTCGACCCGCATATAGGCGCAGTGATGGCCCCGCGCCAAGGGAGGCTGTAGGTCTGCGCGACCATGAGTCCCTCCGATCACGTCATCATCCACACCGACGGCGCCTGCAAGGGCAATCCGGGCCCCGGAGGCTGGGGCGCCGTGCTTCAGGACGGCGGCGGTCACGAAAAGGAACTGTGGGGCGGCGAGGCCAACACGACCAACAACCGCATGGAGCTGATGGCCGCCATTATGGCGCTGGAAGCCTTGAAACGGCCCTGTAAGGTCGAACTGCATACCGACAGCAAATACGTCATGCAGGGTATCACCGAATGGATGCGCGGCTGGAAGGCGCGCGGTTGGCTGACGGCCGACAAAAAGCCTGTGAAAAACGCAGACTTGTGGCAGCGGCTGGACACGGCCCGCCTGCGTCACGACGTGAAATGGCGGTGGGTGAAGGGTCATGCCGGCCATGAACTGAACGAACGCGCCGACCAACTGGCGAATCGCGGGGTCGCGGAACTGCCCCGGCGCTAGACCGCCTCCACTTCCTTGTCCGGCTCGGCTGGACGTCGGCGGACTCGCGACCCGCTCATCACCGCACCAAACAGAGCCGTGACGGCCGCGATCTGAAACCCATGCCTAACGCCGTTGATCGGCGCGGCCGACAGCAGAAAGGCCACCACCACGGCGCCCAGGGATTGCCCGACGACCCGCGCCATGCCCAGGGTTCCACCCGCTGCCCCGGCGCGATTCTTCGGCGCTTCCGACAACATGGCGCGATTGTTGGGCGACTGGAAAAATCCGAAGCCCGCGCCGCAAAGCGCCATGCGCCACACGATGTCGAAATGGGTCGAATCGGCATTGAGGAAACTCAGCGCCATTAGGCCGCAGGCGAACAGGCTCAGGCCGATGGCCCCCAGCACGCCCGCCGAATAGCGATCAGACAGATGGCCGGCCAGCGGCGCGGCAATCATGGTCGCCAGTGGCCAAGGGGTCATCAGCAGGCCAGTCTCGACCGCCGTAAGCCCCAATGTGCCCTGGAGGAAGAACGGCAAGGCGACGAACGCCATCATCTGGGCGGTGAAGGATATGATCGAGGTGGCGACCGACAGGCTGAACATCGGTCGCGCCAGGAGGTCGAGCGGTATCAACGGCGACGTCCGTGAGCGCTCGTGGCGAATCAGCAAAATCCCGGCTGCGAGCCCTGCCCCTGTCAGACCGAAGCCAAGAACGGCCGCCTCACCGTGCGCCAGCGATTGAAGGCCTGTGATCAGCAGGCCGAATGCGGCAGCGTTAAGCGCGGCCCCGAGCCAGTTCAGCTTTCGCGGCTGGAGTCGGTTGTGCGGCAGGGTGAAACCCGCCAGCGACACCGCCAACAGGCCGATGGGTACATTCAGCGCAAAGAGCCAGCGCCAGTGTCCAATAGCCAAGATAGCGCTGGCGATGGTCGGCCCCGCCGCCGCCGCCAGCGACACGATCACCGCGTTGATCCCGACCGCACGACCCAGCAGTCGCTGCGGATAGGTGTAACGGACCAGGGCCCCGTTGACGCTCATGATGCCTGCCGCTCCGAAGCCCTGAACAACGCGTGCGAGGCTGAGCGTCTCGATGGAGTTGGCGAACACACACGCGATGGAGGCCAGGGTGAACACGGCCAGCCCCGCCTGTGACACACGCCGATAGCCAACGATCTCGCCCAGCGACGCCAGTGGCAAAAGAGCGACCACGATGGCGATCTGATAAGCGTTGACGATCCAGATCGAGGCGGCCGATGACGCCTGTAAATCCTGTGCAATCGACGGCAGGGCGACATTGGCGATCGCGCCATCCAGGACGGCAAGCGTGATGCCCAAGCCGATGGACACAATGGCCCAATAGCGTCTGGGTGTCGGCAAGCCGTCTGTGACGGCGTTCTGGCTGTCTGTCATGCCTGACGAACGCCGATGCCACCGTTGCGTTCAGACGGGTGATTGCACCGTCAGCAAAGAGCCGTTCACGCGCATCACGACGACATCCTGTCCTTCGACCGGCGCCTCGCCCACGATCTCCGCCGGCCATTCAGCGCCGGAGATGAAGACGCGACCGCGGCCCGAGACGAACGTTTCGACCACCCGCGCGCGCTGGCCGAGCAGACGGCTGTCTCGGTCATTGATGTCGGGACCGTCGGGATTGGCTTTGGAGATCAGACGGCGGGACAGCAGGGTGGCGATGACCGTCAGAATAGCGAACACGGCGACCTCGCCCGGCAGCCCCAACTGCACGCCCGCCGCCGTCATGACCGCGACGACGCCGGCTGAAACAGCGGGCCACAGCAGCCATTCGGTCGAGAACATCGCCTCGACCGCCAGCAGCAGAACCCCGATCGCCAACCATATCCAGAACGGCTGGGCGACATAGAGATCAGCAAGCGACATCATGGGTCAGCCTCCTTCGATCAGGCCGAGGGTGGAACGGAGCCCCCGGCGGGGCGGCGGGGCGGCGCGGGCCGCACGGGCGGCGTCGCGCCCGAGTTCTGATCCTTGGCCAGGCTGACCATTTCGCCGATGCCGGCGATCGTGCCGACCAGGGCGCCCATTTCGGCCGGCACGATGACGGTGCGCTGCTGCGGGCTGCGGGCCAGTTCCGCGAAGGCCTCGACGTACTTCTGAGCCACGAAATAGTTGATGGCGTTGACGTCCCCGCGGGCGATGGCTTCCGACACCATGGCCGTGGCGCGGGCCTCGGCTTCGGCCTCGCGCTCGCGCGCCTCGGCGTCGCGGAAGGCGGCTTCCTTGCGACCCTCGGCCTGAAGGATGGCGGCCTGTTTGGCGCCCTCGGCGCGAGCGATGGCGGCGGATTTCTCGCCGTCGGCCTCGGTGATGACGGCGCGACGTTCACGCTCGGCCTTCATCTGGCGAGCCATGGCATTGGTGATGTCGGTCGGCGGGGTCAGGTCCTTGATCTCGATCCGATTGACCTTGACGCCCCACGGTTCGGTGGCCGCGTCGATGACATGCAGCAGGCGCGTGTTGATGCTGTCGCGCTGGCTCAGCACCTCATCGAGTTCCATCGAACCGACCACGGTCCGCAGATTGGTCATGCATAGCTGCGAGATGGCGTAAGGTAGATCGTCGACGCGATAGGCGGCGCGGGCGGAATCCATCACCTGGATGAAGACGATGCCGTCGACCTTCACCATGGCGTTGTCCTTGGTGATGACCTCCTGGGTCGGCACGTCCAGCACCTGTTCCATCATGTTCATGCGGCGGCCGACGCGTTCCACGAACGGCGTCAGGAAGCCGATGCCGGGGCTCAGAGTCTTCGTGTATTTGCCGAAGCGCTCGACTGTGAATTCACGGCCTTGCGGCACGATCTTGATCACGCTGATCAACAGCACGATGGCCAGCAACAGCACGACGCCGGCGAAGATGGTGGTCACGTCCATTCAGATCCCTCCCTGACGCGGCAAGCCTACCCGCTGCGCGCGAGCGGCGCCAGACAAACCGAAAGGATGGCCGCCTTAAAGGTCGTGCTTGGCCCGCCAAGCTGCGAGACGCACGCTGACGTCCCGCTCGATGTCGCCGTAGAAAAGGTTGTAGGGGACGATCTTGCGCCGATCCGCCCAACTGCCGCCAGCCGTCAAAAAATCGGCGTCAGGCGCGCTATGCCACAACAGGCCGCCACGACATTCCGTGGAAATAAGCCGACCCGTGAGAGCCGGTCGGGCGCCCCATTCCAAGCCGGTCGCATTGGTCGCGCCGCTGTGCTGACGCGCTGGCGCGCGCGGCTGGCTCGCAGCACCCGTTACCGGATTCACGCAGATAGGATCAGTGGACAGATTCACCAGATCGCCGCGATCGTCCCATTCCAGAGCGCGTCTCAGCTTCCGCCGCGCGCCTGGTTCGTCGCCGTCCTGCACCGACGCCCAGGCCACGACACATCCCGTTTGATCGGCGGCGTCGCATGGCGATATCGCCTGCCGGAACATCTCGCGCCCGACCAGGGTCTCGATCAGATAGGCGGCAACAAGCCTGTCCTTCAGCGCCGGATTGGCGCGGAACTGGTCGCGAACCAGACGCGCCGTCAGCTCTCCGCCCTGTTCGACGCCGGCGATCACGATGGGGCCAGACGGATGCTGCTGTAGCCACAGTTCGAAGGCGGCCTTCACGTCCTCATAGGCAAAGGCGCGCGCTTCGCGCGCGTCATCACGCAAGGTCAGGCGGGTGTACAGGCTGGCTTGACGATACAGCGGCGCGCTGACCCTGCCCTCCCGGGCGAACGGCGACGCATAGTTGGGCAGCACGACGCGCCGCATATAGGCGTTGGCCCGTGCATCGTCGATCGGCCCATTCCACTCGGCTCCACCATCGAAAGTGGTCGGCATGACGAAGAAGACCGCCGCCTGGTTGGGCGCGCCTTGGTCGATCAGCGCCCAGGAGGATGTCTTTCGATAGTCGGGCGCGGGCGGCGGCTTGTAGGTCTGGAACGGCACCTGCGGGTCCAGCCCTGCCCTCAGAATGTCGCCGCTCCACACCGCAACGGCCGCCGTCAGCACGAAGACGGCGGCGAAGCCTGCATACCCGACCCATTGCCTGAAGGTCAGCCGACGCATCAGCGGTACGGATCAGCCGTGGCGAGGAAGTCCTGCACGTAGCGCCGCACGCCTTCTTCCAACGGCGTGGATTGACCTTCGAAGCCTGCGGCGCGGATGCGATCCATGCGGGCTTGGGTGAAATACTGGTAGCGGTCGCGGATCGACAGGGGCGTATCGACATAATCGATGGAGGGCGTCTTGCCGGCGGCCTCGAAGGTGGCGCGCGCAAGATCGGCGAACGACCGCGCCTGACCCGAGCCGGCGTTGAAGATGCCGGAGACTTGCGGCGACTGGAGCAAAAACTCGATGATATCGACCACATCGTCGATATAGACGAAGTCCCGCATCTGCCCGCCGTCCGCATAGTTCGGATTGTGCGACCGAAACAGGGTCACGGTCTCGCCCACCGCAACCTTGGGCCAGATTTGCGCCACAACCGACTTCATTCCGCCCTTGTGACCCTCGTTCGGGCCATAGACGTTGAAGAATTTCAGCCCCGCCCACTGAGGCGGCGCCTGCCCCCGATCCGCCTGTCGGATTGCATATTGGTCGAACAGCATTTTCGAATAGCCATAGGCATTTAGCGGGCGAAGCTGCGATAATGAGTCTGCATCGTCGTCATCGTTGAAGCCCGTCTCGCCGTCGCCATAGGTCGCAGCCGACGACGCGTAGATCATCCGCGATCCCCGGATCGCGCACCAATCCCACAGGTCGCGGGACAGAGTGAAGTTGGTCCGCAAAATCAGGTCGGCGTCCGGCTCGGTCGTCGAAGAGATCGCGCCCATATGGACCACGGCCTCAATCCGCTCAGCGTGGCGCTCCAGCTGCTCGAACAACTCTTCCGGCGACCAGAAGTCAGCGATCGCGTGCTTGGCCAGGTTCTTCCACTTGGCCAGGTCGGCCGTCTCCAGACGATCGCAGACGACCACATCATAGGCGGTCTCCGCCGTCAGTCGGGCGACGATGTTCGAGCCGATGAAACCGGCGCCGCCGGTCACGACGATCATTCTCGGCGTCACTGCGCGCTCCCTGTCATTTTCTCGATCGTCCGCGTGGTTGAATAGCCGTCCTTAAAATCGGCCAGCTTGACCTCGCCGCCCCAGCTTTCGACCAGATCGCCGCCCACGACGCCCTTTCGCGTATAGTCCGAGCCCTTGATCAGAACATCAGGACGCAGCCGTTCGATCAGGGCGATCGGCGTCGGGTCATCGAAACTGGTGACGCGATCGACGCTGGCCAGCCCGCCGATGACGACGGCACGACTGTCCAGATCATTCACCGGTCGCCCCTCGCCCTTCAGTCGTTTGACCGAGGCGTCGGTGTTCAGCGCCACGACCAGCCGATCGCACCAGCTGCGCGCCTGCGCCAGATAGGCGACATGGCCGCGGTGCAGGATGTCGAAACAGCCGTTTGTGAAACCGACCTTCAGGCCCTGACGCCGCCAGCCCTCGACCTCGACCGCCAACTCGTCGAGCGGCGTCACCTTGGACACCGCAGCGGTGGCGTGCTGACTCATCTCGGCTTCGATCAACTCCGCGGGTGTGACGACAGCCGTGCCAGCCTTTCCGACGACCACGCCAGAGGCCAGGATGGCGAACTCGACCGCCATCTCCAGCGATGCGCCGGCGCCCAGCGCCAACCCGATGGCGGCGAGGCCTGTATCGCCGGCGCCAGACACGTCGAAGACCTCGCGCGCCCGGCCGGGGAAGTGCTTCACTCGTTCGCCGCGCCGCGCCAGGCTCATGCCCTTACCCGCACGTGTGACGATGATCGCCTTGGCGGTCGTGGCGCCCAGCAAGGCGGCCAGAGCCGTCTCGACCTCGGCGTCCGTCCCGACTGGCAGGCCTGTAGCGCCGGCCAGTTCCGAAGCATTGGGCTTGATGACATCGACCGCGCCGTAGCGAGCGAAGTCCCTTCCCTTTGGATCGACGACAACCGGCGCACCCGATGTCTGCGCCGCGTTCCGCGCCGAAGCCAGAAGTGCATCGCTGACGACGCCCTTGGCGTAATCTGAAAGCAAATACACCGAAGCGTCTGCAAACGCGTCCGAATCCTGGATCGAGGTCGGCGCAGCCTCGTCATCCAAACGCAACAGCTGTTGCCCTCCCGAAACGAAGCGCGTCTTCACGATGGTGGACGCGCCTGCCGGCCTCGCCACGACGTCTTCTATGTGCGGCTCGGCGGCGATCAGAGCGGTCAGTTCCGCTCCAGCCGCGTCGTCGCCGATCACGGCGCCCAGCCGCGCCACCCCACCCATAGCCGCGATATTACGCGCGACGTTGCCGACGCCGCCCGGCATGGCGACGGTGCGGCTCGTGCGGAGCACAGGGATCGGCGCCTCGGGCGAGATGCGGCTCACCTCGCCATAGACGTAGCGATCCAGCATCAGATCGCCGACGCAGGCGATCTTCAGGCCGCGCACGCGCTCCAACAGGCTTTGAAGGGCGCCCAGATCCATGGTGTCAGACATAGGTCCGACCTAGAGGATTCAGGCGGCCCGCGCCACCGGCGCCTTGGCCCCGATCTTGATGGCCAGGTCATCGAAGGCGATCAGTTCGGCGGCCAGGGTCTCGAACTGGCTCAGCGGCACCATGTTTGGGCCATCCGACGGCGCATTATCCGGGTCTTGGTGCGTTTCCATGAAGACTGCATCGACGCCGACGGCCACCGCCGCGCGCCCGAGCACCGGCACGAACTCGCGCTGACCGCCCGACGACGCGCCCTGCCCGCCCGGCTGCTGAACGCTGTGGGTCGCATCGAAGACGACGGGGCAGCCGATCTCTCGCAGCACCGGAAGCGCTCGCATGTCGCTGACCAGAGTGTTGTAGCCGAAGCTGGCGCCGCGTTCGCAGGCCATGACGTTCGGATTGCCGGCGCCGACGACCTTGGCGATGACGTTCTTCATGTCCCAAGGAGCCAGGAACTGACCCTTCTTGATGTTGATCGCCTTGCCGGTGGCGGCGGCGGCCAGCAGCAGGTCGGTCTGGCGGCTGAGGAAGGCCGGGATTTGCAACACATCGACGACCTCGCCGACCGGACCACACTGAACCTCGGAGTGGACGTCCGTCAGGGTTGGCAGGCCGGTCACCTCGCGAATCTCGGCGAAGATCGGCATGGCGTCTTTCAGACCGATGCCCCGCGCGGCGCTGGCGCTGGTCCGGTTCGCCTTGTCGAAACTGGTCTTGTAGATGATGCCGACGTTCAACCGCTCGCCGATTTCCTTCAGGGCATGGGCCGTCTCCAGCGCGTGCTGGCGGCTCTCCATCTGGCAAGGACCGGCGATGAAAGCGATTCTTGCGCCGCCACCGATGACGACAGGCGTCCGAAGACCTTCGGACAACGTAATGACAGCGTTGGGTCGGCTCACGAGGCGGCTCTTTCGACGTTCGGTGTTGTGGAGGCGGCTTTTGCCGCAGCTATTGGGCCATCAGGTGGCGCTCTGAAGGGATGAGCGCAAGTTATCACGGAGTTCGCCCGCGTGGCCACCAAACCTGTCATCCTGTGGTTTCGCCGCGATCTGCGACTGCATGACAATCCCGCCCTGAACCACGCAGCGGAGACGGGGCGACCAATCCTGCCCGTCTATATTCTAGACGAGCATTTCGAGCGGCCGATGGGCGCCGCGTCGCGCTGGTGGCTCGACAAGTCGTTGAGGGCGCTGGATGCCGCGCTTCAATATCGCGGTTCGCGCCTGATTCTGCGCAAGGGCAATGCGCTGAGCCAGCTTCAGGCGCTGATCGCCGAAACCGGCGCCAACGTTGTTTTTATGAACCGCCTGTTCGAACCAGAGGCGTTTGAGCATGACGCCGAAATCGCCCATACGCTCAAGGCGGACGGCGTCGAATGTCGTGGCTTCAATGGCGCCCTGCTCTGCCGCCCGGGCGAGGTGCTGAACGGTTCGGGCCAGCCGTACAAAGTCTTCACGCCGTTCTTGAGAGCTCTGCTGGCCACGGCCGAGGCGCCGGCTCACACAACGGGACCTCGCCAGATACAGACGCCCGAAACGGTTCAATCCGACGACCTCGACGGCTGGAAGCTGCACCCCCACCGTCCGGATTGGTCCAAGGGCTTCGACTGGACGCCGGGGGAGGATGGGGCCTCGCAGGCCTTATCCAGGTTCATACCATCCGGCCTGAAGACCTATGCGAAGGATCGCGACTTTCCCGACCGGCAAGGCGCCAACAGCCGCCTGTCGCCGCATCTTCACTGGGGCGAGATCAGCCCTTGGCGGGCGATAGACCGCGCCCGACAGGAAGCCAAAGACGGCAAGGTGTCATCATCGGAGGCCGACAAATTCATTGCTGAGATCGGCTGGCGCGAGTTCTCGGCGCACCTGCTGCACCATTTTCCCTACATCACCGAGCGCGCGTTCCGTCCCGAATATGACGCCATGCCCTGGCGTAAGGACGACGCGAGCCTCAGGGCGTGGCGACAGGGGCGGACCGGATACCCGTTGGTGGACGCCGGGATGCGTCAGCTCTGGACGACGGGGTGGATGCACAATCGGGTGCGAATGGTCGTCGCCTCCTTCCTGATCAAACATCTGCTGATCGACTGGCGCGAAGGCGAAGCCTGGTTCTGGGACACGCTGGTGGACGCCGACCGGGCCAGCAATGTGCAGAACTGGCAGTGGGTCGCAGGGTCGGGCGCAGACGCCTCCCCCTTCTTCCGCATTTTCAATCCCATCACGCAGGCCGAAAAGTTCGATCCCGACGGCGGCTATGTCCGTCGGTGGGTGCCGGAACTTCGCCGCCTGCCCGACCGCTGGCTACAGTCGCCCTGGACCGCACCCGCTGAAGTGCTGCGTGACGCCGAAATCGTTCTAGGGCGCGATTACCCCAAGCCGATCGTCGAACATGAGAAGGGCCGCGCCCGGGCGCTTGCTGCCCTGAAGACCGTTTCCGGTCGCGGCGACGACCACAGCGACCGTGATTGACCCCCTTTGTATTCCGCGTTGAAAGTCAAAAAATGAGCGTCGCACACGCCGATATCGAAGCCGTCGCCAGCCGAACACCGCGCGTGTTCGCTATGATGCTGCGGCTTCTGGCCGCCAACTGGACCTTCGGCCGCTTGACGGTGCAACTGCCCAATGGTGAGACCCATGTGCTTCAAGGCAAGCAGCCGGGCCCCAGCGGCATAATGACGGTGCGCGACTATCGGTTCGCACGCCGCGTACTCGCGGCCGGCGATATCGGCTTCGCCGAAGGCTATATCGCGGGCGAGTGGGACAGTCCGCACTTGGCCGGTCTGCTCGAAACCCTGGTGGACAACTACGATCACATCCGGCGCCTGTTCGACGGCAACCTGATCATGTGGGTGGTCAACTGGCTGAGCCACCGCACCAATCGTAACAGCAAGACCGGATCCAAGAAAAACATCCACGCCCACTACGATCTGGGCAACGCCTTCTATTCCCAGTGGCTGGACGGCACGATGACATATTCATCGGCCCGCTTCAGCCGCGATGGTGAGGCGTTGGAGGTGGCGCAGCGTGAGAAATACGTCGCCCTGGCCCGAATGATGGATCTTCGGCCAAGCATGTCAGTGCTGGAAATCGGCTGCGGCTGGGGCGGCTTCGCCGAGTTCGCGGCGCGCGAGATCGGCGCCAAGGTCACCGGGATCACGATTTCCACAGAGCAGCACGATTTCGCTCGCCAGCGCATGTTCAACGCGGGTTTGAGCGACCGCGCCGATATTCAGCTGATCGACTACCGCGATGTGCAGGGTCGATTTGATCGGGTGGCGTCCATCGAGATGTTCGAGGCTGTGGGCATGGAGTACTGGCCCGCCTACTTCGGCAAGGTCCACGACGTGCTTAAACCTGGCGGCAAGGCCGGACTACAGATCATCACGATCCAGGACGACCTGTTCGACGAATACAATGCCCGGACGGATTTCATCCAGAAATACGTCTTCCCCGGCGGAATGCTGCCCTCCGAAGACCGGCTGGCGCCGGTCGTGTCGAAAGCCGGACTGTCATGGCAGTCGGTGGAACGGTTCGGCCTCGACTACGCTGCGACGCTCAAGCTTTGGGATGAACGTTTCCAGGCGTCCTGGGGCGAAATCAGCAAGCTTTCCGGCTTTGACGAAAGATTCCGCCGGCTCTGGCACTTTTATCTGGCCTATTGCGAGGCCGGTTTCCGCTCCGGCCGCACCGACGTCATCCAACTGAGCCTGTCTCGCCCATGAGCCCGTTGATTTCGACGACGGACCTTGCCGCGCGATTGGGCGCGCCGGATTTACGGATCGTCGATGGCAGCTGGCATCTGGATGGGCGAGATGCGCGCTCCGATTTCGAGCGGTCTCATATCCTTGGCGCCGTCTTTTTCGATCTGGACGCGATATCGGACCACGACAGCCCACTGCCCCACATGATGCCGACACCAGAGGCCTTTGGGGCGGCGGTCGGGACGCTGGGCCTCTCCGTCGATGACCAGATCGTCGTTTATGATACAGCCGGATTGTTCTCGGCGGCGCGCGTCTGGTGGATGCTGAAGACGATGGGCGCGACGAGGGTTCAGGTGCTCGACGGCGGCCTGCCGCGCTGGCGTGACGACGGCCTGCCAACCGTCTCCGGGCCTTCAGTCGCAGATGCAAAAGACTTCCATGCCAAGATGACGCTCGATGCTGTCGCCTCGTTGGATGACGTGCGCGCGGCCTTGGCCCAGGACGCCCAGGTCGTGGATGCGCGAGGCGCACCACGATTCAACGGCGCGGCGCCCGAACCTCGCGCCGGCGTTCGCAGCGGCCATATGCCCGGCGCACACAACCTCCCCTTCGGCCGATTGCTAAGCAACGACGGCACGATGAAGCGTGGCTCAGCTTTGGAGCAGGCCTTTGCGGACGCCGGCGTGGATATCAACCGACCTATCATCACGACCTGCGGATCCGGAGTGACCGCCGCGATATTGACGCTGGGCTTAGCCGAACTCGGTCGTCCGTCGCGGCTTTATGACGGCTCTTGGGCTGAATGGGGTGCCCGAACGGACACCCCCGTCGAAACCGGCTGAGATCAGGCCGGCGGCGCCACGGGGACGACATCGTCGGCGTCGATCGGCTCGTCTTCCTCGCCGCGCGAAACGACGGTGGCCAGAACCAAATCGCCCGTGACGTTCAGGGTTGTGCGGCACATGTCCAGGAAGCGATCCACGCCCAGGATCAGGCCGATGCCCTCCGGCGGCACCTTCACCATCACCAGGATCATCGCCACGACCGGCAGCGAACCAGCCGGCACGCCTGCCGTACCGATGCCGCCAAGGATGCAGACCAGCATGACGATGACCTGCTGCGTGATCGTCAGGTCGATGCCAAAGAACTGGGCCAGAAACAGCACCGTTACGCCTTCGAACAGAGCCGTGCCGTTCTGGTTGGCGGTGGCGCCGACCGTAAGGACAAAGCGAGCGATCTTGCGCGGCAGCTTCAGCTCCTGCTCGGCCGCCTTAAGCGACACAGGCAGAGACGCGTTGGAGGAAGCGGTCGAGAAGGCCACCACCATCGGCTCGCGCACGCCCTTGAAGAAGGCAATCGGCGACCGGCCGCCAAGGATCCAGATCACGACCGGATAGACGACGAACATGTGGATCGCCATCGCGCCCACCGCGACGCCGACATAGGCCGCGAGGCGCACCAAAAGGTCCCAGCCGAACAGGGCCGCCAGGTTGAACATCAAGCAGGCGATGGCGATGGGGGCCAGTTTGATGAAGAGGTTGATCAGCTTCATCGTGACTTCGAACATGCCCTCGATGACCTGCTGCAAGCGGTCGGTCGCAGGCGACTTGGCCATCACCAGGCCGATGCCGAAGAACAGAGCGAACACCATCACCGGCAGGATCTGGTTCTCGGAGGCAGCGGTGAAGACGTTCGACGGAATCAGATCCAGGAAGAAATCACCCAACTGGATGGTTTCAGGCGCGCCGCTGACGATGCCGGCCGCGCCGTCACGTCCCTGGTCCAGCAGTTGCTGCGCGAGGACCGGGTCCACGCCCCTTCCGGGCTGGAACACATTGACCATCACCAGGCCGATAACCACAGCGATGCTGGACACCAGAATGGTCAACAACAGAGTCTTAATTCCCGCCCGTCCAAGCGAGCTCAGATCGCCCATCTCGGCCACCCCGACCACCAGGGCCGAGAACAGCAGCGGGATCACCATCATGAACAGCAGGCGCAGGAAGATCTGGCCCAGCGGTCCGGTGACGTTGTCTGTCAGCCAGACCACCCAGGCCGTATCCGCTCCCAGCGTCAGATTGACCAGCAATCCTCCGATCAGACCGACCGCGAAACCGATCAACATCAGCCAGTGCAGCGCAAGGCCGCCGCGTTTCGTCTCGGTCATCTGTCCCCCAGGAAGCGATGCAAGCGTCGGCGCTTATCGGATCGGCAGGCCATAGATCAAGCCGGCCGGGCGCGCGTTCCATTGTGCGTTCAAACCGCGCGCCAGGTCGAGCGCCGATTGCGATCCCAAATTCCGCTCGAAGATTTCGCCATAGTTTCCGACCGCACCCACGGCGTCCTTGGCCCAGGCGTTCGACAGCCCCAGCATGGGTCCGAACTCGCCCTCGGCGCCCAAAAGACGTCGCACGCGTGGGTCCGTCGTCGTCTTGAACTGATCTTCGGCATTGGCCTTGGTGACCCCGAGTTCTTCGGCCAGCATTAGGGCGTTTAGGGTCCAGCGGACGGTCGAGGCCCAGCGTTCGTCGCCCGCCTTGACTACCGGCCCCAGCGGCTCCTTGGACGCCACATCGGACAGGATCACATGCTCGTTGGGATTGGTCAGCACAGTCCGCGCGGCGGCTAGCGCGGAGATGTCGGCGCTGAACGCGTCGCAATCCTCGCGACCATAGGCGTCGCGCGCCGCCTCCTCCGTCTCGAACACGACAGGTCGATATTCGATGCCTCGAGACCGGAAATAATCGGCAGCGTTGGCCTGGGACGTCGAACCCGATTGAACGCAAACCCGCGCGCCCGTCAGTTCAGTCGCGCTGTTCAGGTTCAGCGAACGCCGAACCAGAAAGCCCTGGCCGTCGTAATAGTTGACGCCGGCGAAGACGAACCCCTCGCCCGCGTCGCGGCTCATGGTCCAGGACGAGTTGCGCCAAAGCACATCGATGCGGCCGTCGTTCAGCGCCGTGAAACGATCCGATGCCGACAGAGGCACGAACCGCACCGCATCGGCATCGCCCAGCACCGCCGCCGCCGTCGCGCGACAGAAGTCCACGTCGAAGCCGCGCCACTGACCGCGATTGTCGGTGTAGGCAAAGCCGACCAACCCCTGATGCACACCGCAATTCAGGCGACCGCGGCGTTTGATGGCGGCCAGCGTCGGGCTTTTTACGACCGCAGTCGAAGACGCTTGCGCGGGCGTGGCGGGGCTGGTTTCCGGCGCAGGGCTGGCGTCCTTGCGCCCGCAAGCCGTCGTCATCAGCACAACGGCCATCGCTCCGATCGTCCAGCACCGCATCGCGTTCCTATCCCTCGCCGCTTGCGCCCCGCTGGCTTTAGAGGCCTTTAGGGGCCGATCCGCAACCCATCGGAGGGGCCATGTCGCCGCTTTCGGACCGCACCCGCCTGATCGCCGCTGCCACGCGACGCGGCCAGGGTCGGCGCGGCGTCAATCCACCGATCGAACGCGCCTCGACGATGTTGAGCGACAGCGCGGCCGTCATGGGCGACGAGACGGACGGGCCGACCTATGGCCTCAGCGGGACCAGCGCCGCCCGCGATCTCCGCCGCGCCCTGGCCGACCTGGAGGGGTCAGAGGACGCCTTTCTGGTTCCGTCGGGTCTTGCGGCCGTCACGGTTTCGCTGCTGGCGCTTTTGAGACCGGGCGACGAGGTGATCACGACAGACGCCGTCTATGGTCCGACGCGCCGGTTCCTGAGCCGGTATCAATCGACCCGCGGCGTCACGACCCGCTTTTTGCCCGCAGACGCAGACGCGCAGGCTGTTCTGGCCGCCATCGGCGAACGCACGCGGTTGGTGCTGATGGAGTCGCCAGCCTCTCTCACATTCGAAATGGTCGATGTCGCCGCCGTGGCCCAGGCCTGCCGCACACGAGGCGTCCTGACGGTGGTCGATAATACCTGGGCCGCCGGCCTGGCCTATCGTCCGCTGGCCCATGGCGTGGATGTCAGCGTTCAGGCCGTCACCAAATATGTCGGCGGTCATTCGGACGTGCTGATGGGCTGTATTGCGTCGAACAATCCCGCCTGCCTGCGCGCGATCGGCGACACCATCGAGGATCTCGGCTGGCATGTGTCGCCCGATGACGCCTGGCTTGCGCTGCGCGGCCTGCGGACCCTGCCGCTGCGCTATGCCGAACAGGCGCGGTCGGCTTTGATCATCGCGGAGTGGCTGCACGCTCGACCCGAGGTGTCCCGCGTCTTTTATCCACCCCTGCCCGGCTCGATCGGCCATGACGTGTGGCGGCGAGATTTCACCGGCGCGGCGTCCCTGATGGGCGTGGTTATGAAGGGCGGCGACAAGGCGGCGGGCGAGGCGTGCCTGAACGCCCTGACACTGTTCGGCCTCGGTTATTCCTGGGGCGGGTTCGAAAGCCTGATCACCCACGAGACCCATCAGATGGACTACCGCTGCCATCCGCCCGTGCTTGAGGGCGAACTGATCCGACTGCATGTCGGTCTTGAAGATCCTGCGGATCTTGTCGCCGATCTGGAGCAGGGCCTCGCCGCCTTCACCGCTGCGGTCACGTTTCCTTAAGCGCCGCAAAGGACTGTGCGCCCGTGCGCGAACCGCCCGCTCAGACCCCAGATGATTCTCCGCCGCTGTGGGAACAGTGGGCGGCCGGCTTCGTCGTCTTCATGCTGACCGGCGCCCTGATCGCACCCGTCATCGCTCCGACCCAGGTCGAGACGCCGATCCTGCGGTTCATCTGGTTGCCGGTCTATGCCGTCATCGCCGGCCTGTTCGTCTTTCGCTTCGACAAGGTCATCCGCGCCTGGCCGGCATGGCTGATGATGTTCGCCCTCGTCGCCCTGTGTTTCGTCTCGAAATACTGGTCCATCGACCCCGAGGTCACGGAGCGCCGCGTCATCGCCATGGCGATCAACAGCGCCTTCGCCATCTATATGGGCGCCCGCTTCCGTGATGACGCCCTGCCGCGCGTCCTGATGTACACCTGTCTGGTGATGGCGGTCGGCAGCCTGATCATGGTTTTCGGCTATCCGAAGGTCGGGGTGCACCAGTTCGACAACGCCGGCCTGTGGCGTGGCCTCTGGTACGAGAAGAACCAGATGGGGCTGGTCATGGTGGTGGGCGCCGTCTCCGCCGCAGCGACCCTGGCCGCCGACCATATCGCCGGACGCAGCCACCGGATCTGGATCTGCCTGCTGACATTGGGCTTGACCACACTCCTGGTGCTCGCCACCCAATCCAAGACATCGCTTCTGTGCTGGGGCTTGGGCCTGGGCATGATCGGGGGGTGGTGGGCGTTGAAACAGGGCGGCGCGGTCATCACGGTCATCGGAATCTGGCTTGCCGTCATCATTGCGGCGGGCGCAACCTGGCTGTGGAACTCCGACTCCGCCGCAATCCTGGAAGCGCTGGGCAAGGACCCGTCGCTGACAGGCCGCACCCTGATCTGGGAGGCTTTGATGCGAAAGGTCGCTGAGCGCCCCTGGACCGGATATGGCTTCAGCGCCTTCTGGGGCGTGGACTCGATCCCCGCGCGCGAAATCCGCATCGAGACCCAATGGCCCGTCCCCTCCGCCCACAACGGCTGGATCGATCTTCTCGTGCAGCTGGGCTGGCCCGGTGCGGTGGCTGTGGGTGCCATCATGGCGATTTCTGCGATCTTCGTCATCGCGCGCACGAACGGGCTCGGAGCGCGCGAAGGCTATTGGAGCATCGCCTATCTGTCCGCCTTTACCGCTTTGAGCCTGTCAGAGAGCGTCCTGCTGACCCACGCGAACCTGCCGTGGATTCTTATGCTGGCGATTATGGCCCGCGCCGTGACCTTCGATCCGGCCCCTGTTCGTGCGCCGCTTGCTCGACCGGCCTCACGGGCCTACCAGACCCGGTCACGAATCGCCTCAGACTATGTGAATGGCCGCCGACCTCTTCGCTTTTGACGACGAACCCGAAGCTCGCAAACCCGAGCCGCCCAAGCCTGTTGCGGTGACCCCGCCTGCGGCTGGGCCCATTATCGCCCCAACCCCCGCGCCGCCACCTGTTCAGGCCACAGCGACGACGGCGGCCGCCACCGGCTATTCCGCCTCATCCATCGAGGTGCTGGAAGGGCTTGAACCCGTTCGCAAACGCCCCGGCATGTATATCGGCGGCACCGACGAGCGCGCCCTGCACCACCTGTTCGCCGAAGTCCTGGATAACGCCATGGACGAGGCGGTGGCCAAACACGCCAAGCTGATCACCGTCGATCTGGACGCCGGCGGCTATCTGTCGGTGCGCGACGACGGACGCGGCATCCCGGTCGATCCGCATCCGAAACATCCCGGCAAGTCGGCGCTGGAAGTCGTCATGACGGTCCTGCACTCCGGCGGCAAGTTTTCCGGCAAAGCCTATGAAACTTCTGGCGGTTTGCACGGCGTCGGCGTCTCGGTCGTCAACGCCCTGAGCGAAAGCGTCGAGGTCACGGTCTGGCGCGATGGTTTCGAATGGAAACAGGCCTTCAGCCGCGGCCACGTCCTGGCCCCGATCCAGCAGATCGGCCCATCCAAGAAGCGTGGCACCCTGATCCGCTTCAAGCCCGACGAAGAAATCTTCGGCATGGGCGCGGCCTTCAAGCCCGCTCGTCTATTCCGCATGGCGCGGTCAAAGGCCTATCTGTTCCGCGGCGTTGAGATTCGCTGGACTTGCGCGCCAGAGCGGATCACCGACGCCACACCGGCGCAGGCCAGTCTGCACTTCCCCGGCGGCCTCGCCGACGCCCTGATCGACCGTATCGGTCAGTTGGAAACCGTCACCCCGACCTTCGCCGGCCGCGCCGAGCGCCAAGGCGAAGCGGGCGCCTTCGAATGGGCCGTCACCTGGTCGCCGATCGGCTTTGGTGAATCGGACGGCTTCATCCAGTCCTACTGCAACACCGTCTCGACGCCCGACGGGGGCACGCACGAGGCCGGCTTCCGCGCCGCTCTCGTCAAGGGTCTGAAATCCTATGGCGAACTGACCAACGAGAAACGCGCCGCGATCATCACGGCCGAGGACGTCATCGCCAATGCCGGCGCCCTGATCAGCGTCTTCATCCGCAATCCCGAATTCCAGGGCCAGACCAAGGACCGTCTGTCGTCGCCCGAGGGTGCGCGCATCGTGGAGCAGCTGCTCCGCGACCCGCTGGACCACTGGCTGACCGAGAGCCCCAAACAGGCCAACGCCCTGCTGGGCTTCGTCGTCGATCGCGCCGAGGATCGGCTACGTCGCCGCAAGGACAAGGAAGTCCAGCGCGCCGCCGCCACCCGCAAGCTGCGCCTGCCCGGCAAGCTGTCGGACTGCAGCCGTCAGTCGGCTCAAGGCACCGAACTCTTCATCGTCGAAGGCGATTCGGCCGGCGGCTCGGCCAAACAGGCGCGCGACCGCACGACCCAGGCCATCCTGCCCCTGCGCGGCAAGATTTTGAACGTTGCGTCCGCCACCGCTGACAAGCTGCGCGCCAACGTCGAACTGTCCGATCTGGCCCTGGCCTTGGGCGTCCAGCCTGGCAATCGCTTCAACATCGACGACCTGCGCTACGAGCGGATCGTCATCATGACCGACGCCGACGTGGATGGCGCCCACATCGCGGCGCTGCTGATCACCTTCTTCTACCGCGTCATGCCCGAGACGATCCGTCAGGGCCGGGTGTTCATGGCTCTTCCGCCGCTCTATCGAATTTCGGCCGGTCCCTTGAGCGAATACGCCCGCGACGACGCCCACCGCGACGAACTGTTGGCGACCGTGTTCAAGGGCAAGAAAACCGAGATCGGCCGGTTCAAGGGCCTGGGCGAAATGATGGCCTCCCAGCTGAAGGAGACCACCATGGATCCGAAGAAGCGCACCCTGGCCCGCATTACGGTGCCCGACGCCGAGGCCAGCATCGAGGACCTAGTCGAACGCCTGATGGGCAAGCGCGCCGATGCGCGCTTCCAGTTCATTCAGGAAAACGCTCAGTTTGTGAAAGAAGAACTCGACGTTTAGGGGCCTCGCCGCCCTTCCAACGCAAGGCGACCCCTGACAAAAGGGGACATGCAGACGCCCGCCCCCTCCCCCGCCGTGCTTGACGAACTGAGGGCCGCGCTCGGTCCGGGCGGCTGGACCCAGGATCCTGATGTCATCGCGCCGCATCTGACCGAATGGCGCAATCGCTGGACGGGCAATACGGCGATCCTGTTGACCCCGCGTTCGACGGAAGAGGTTGCGCGCGCTGTGACGATCTGCGCTCGAGAGGGCGTCGCCATCACGCCCCAAGGCGGCGGTACCGGCTTGGTCGGCGGCCAGATCCCGTTCGGCGAGGTCCTGCTGTCGACCCGCAAGATGCGCGCCGTCCGCGATGTGACTCCGCTTGACGACGCCATGACGATCGAAGCCGGCCTGACCCTGTTGGAGGCGCAGCAGGCGGCGACAGCGGCCGGCCGCTATTTCCCGCTCAGTCTTGCAGCCGAGGGCTCAGCCACCATTGGCGGCGTCATCTCCACCAACGCCGGGGGCACCCAGGTTCTTCGCTACGGCATGATGCGCGATCTGGTGCTGGGCCTTGAGGCGGTCATGCCCAACGGCGAAATCTTTCGGGGCCTGAAGCGTCTGCGCAAGGACAACACCGGCTACGACCTGAAACAGCTGCTGATCGGCGCCGAGGGCACATTGGGCGTCGTCACCGCCGCCACCCTGAAACTCTTCCCCATCATGCGCTCGCGCGCCGTCGCTGTCGTCGGGCTGGAGACAGCCGCCGCCTCCGTCGAACTGCTCGCCCGCGCTAAGGCCGAGACGGGCGGCGGGGTGGAGGCCTTCGAACTGATGAAGCGCCTCGGGATGGAACTGGTCTTCAAGAACATCCCCGACACCCGCGAGCCGCTGGACTCGACGCCCGAGTGGTATGTCCTGATCGAGATCGCCTCCGGCACGCCCGGCGGCGCCGAGGCCCAGATGGAGGCGTTGCTCGAGGTTGCCTTCGAGGAAGGCCTGATCACCGACGCCGCCATCGCCCAGAACGACGCACAGCGCGCCGCCTTCTGGCGTCTGCGTGAAGAACATTCGGCGGCTCTGAAGCCCGAGGGCGGCGGCTGGAAACACGACGTCTCCGTCCCCATCAGCCGCATCGCCGATTTCATCGACGAAGCCTCGGCCGCCGTCGAACGCTTCCATCCCGGCGCCCGCATCTCGGTCTTCGGCCATGTCGGTGACGGCAATCTGCACTACGACATTCTGCCGGGCGCCGGTCAGGACATCCCCGCCTTCATCGGCCGCTGGAAGGAAGGCTCGCAAGTGGTTCACGACGTTGTCGGAACCTACGACGGCTCCATCTCCGCCGAACACGGGTTGGGCCGGCTGAAGACCGAAGAGGTCAAGCGCTACAAGTCCCCGCTCGAGATCGAAACCATGGCCGCCATCCGCCGCGCCATTGATCCGAAACGGATCATGAACCCGTCGGTCCTTTTCTAGAACCGACGGGCGGGCCGCTTATCTGAACTTCCGC
Source organism: Brevundimonas sp. MEB006b (assembly GCF_030209705.1). NCBI lineage: Bacteria > Pseudomonadati > Pseudomonadota > Alphaproteobacteria > Caulobacterales > Caulobacteraceae > Brevundimonas > Brevundimonas sp. MEB006b. Next base: position 268,068 of record NZ_JARVRL010000005.1, on the reverse strand, counting down.
AACCCTCGCGGTCCCTGGCGGCCGGCGCCGGCGCGTTTGCCCAGCCAGTCTTTCCAGTCGGGCCAGTTGCGACGACGTCCGCCGCCGTCGGCCCATTCCGGTCCCGTCTCGGCGTTGAAGACGGTGATGTCGGCTAGGCCGCCCTGTTTGAAGCTTTGCAGCTTTACACCCTTGCCACGTCCCATTTCGGGCAATTCAGCGAGAGGGAAGATCAGCGTCTTGATGTTCTCGCCGATGGTCGCAACGTGATCTCCGGTCACCCGCAGCACCGCCAGCATTTCGCCGTTAAGCACCTGCTTGCCGCCGCGCTTCTGGGCCAGGGTATCGTCTTCCGGCGCAATGAAGCCGTATCCGGCCTTCGATGCGATCAGCAGTTTGCCGCCCGGCTGATGCGCCAGCACGTTGATGATTTCGGCCTTCTCGTCCAGATCGATCATCAGGCGCAGCGGCTCGCCATGGCCGCGTCCGGAGGCCAGTTTGTCCGCGCCGATGGTGAAGATGCGCCCGTCCGACGCCGCCACCAGCAGCTTGTCGGTCGTATAGGCGGGCACGAGGTAGGCGAGCTGGTCGCCTTCCTTGAACTTCAGCTCCGACGGATCCTCGACCTTGCCCTTGGCGGCGCGGATCCAACCGCGTTCCGACAGGATGACGGTGATCGCCTCGCGCGGAATGAAGGCCTCAGGCGTGACAAAGGCGGACGTATCCACCGCCTCGGCGATCGTGGTCCGGCGCGGAGAGATCAGCGCCTTGCGCACGGCCTCCAGCTCCTTGGAGATCGCCTTCCACTGCTTGCCTTCAGACGACGTCAGCGCCTTCAGGTTGGCAAGTTCTTCGGACAGGGCGTTGAATTCCTTCTCGATCATCATCTCTTCCAGACGCGCCAACTGACGCAGTCGGGTGTCGAGGATGAAGTCGGCCTGAACCTCCGTCAGGCCGAACCGTGCAATCAGGACGGCCTTGGGCTGATCCTCCTCACGGACGATGCGGATCACCTCGTCCAGGTTGAGGAAGACGATGCGCAGGCCTTCCAGCAGATGCAGACGCTTCTCGACCCGCTCGATCCGCCATTGGGAACGGCGGTTCAGCACCTCGCGCCGGTGATCCAGGAAGGCGCGCAGGCAGTCTTTCAGACCCATGACGCGCGGCGTGCCGCTGGCGTCCAGCACGTTCATGTTGATCGGGAAGCGGACTTCCAGATCGGAAAGCTTGAACAGGCTTTCCATCAGCATTTCAGGCTCGATGGTGCGGTTCTTCGGCTCCAGGATGAGGCGGATGTCCTCGGCCGATTCGTCGCGCACATCGCCCAGCAGAGGCGCCTTCTTTTGCTCGATCAGGTCCGCCAGCGCCTCGATCAGACGCGACTTCTGCACCTGATAGGGCATTTCGGTGACGATGATCCGCCACACGCCGCGCCCCAGATCCTCAGTTTCCCAGCGCGCGCGCAGGCGCACCCCGCCCCGACCCGTCTCATAGGCGTCCAGGATGGAGGCATGACCTTCAACCGCAACGCCCCCGGTCGGGAAGTCGGGGCCGGGCACATGCTGCACCAAGTCCTCGGTCGTCGCGTCCGGTCGCTCCAGCAGCAGTTGGCAGGCGTCGATCAGTTCGCCGACATTGTGCGGCGGGATTGAGGTGGCCATGCCGACCGCGATGCCGGACGATCCATTGGCCAGAAGATTCGGGAAGCCGGCCGGCAGGACGATCGGCTCCTCGTCCTGATCGTCGTATGTAGGCCGGAAATCGACGGCGTCCTGATCGATGCCGTCCAGCAGCAGGACCGCGGCCGGCGTCAGCTTGCACTCGGTGTAGCGCATGGCCGCGGCGCTATCGCCGTCGATGTTGCCGAAGTTTCCCTGACCATCGACCAGCGGATAACGCTGTGCGAAGTCCTGAGCCAGGCGCACCAGGGCTTCATAGATCGAGGCATCGCCGTGGGGGTGGTATCCGCCCATCACCTCGCCGACGACCTTGGCGCATTTGCGCGCCGCCGCCTGCGGGTTCAGCCGCATCTGATGCATGGCGTAGAGGATGCGCCGGTGCACGGGCTTGAACCCGTCACGCACGTCCGGCAGCGCGCGGTTGGTGATGGTCGACAGGGCGTAGGCCAGATAGCGGCGGCTGAGCGCCGTCTCCATCGGCTCGTCGATGATGCGGCCGCCTTCCGGCGGCGGGGCGTGGATCGTCATGGCTCTGCGAATCGGGGATGGGAAGCGGGAAGTCTAGCCCGTAAGATGCCAGATTGGGGGATAAGCGCGCCGGGGAGTCACCAAACCGCTCTGCCGTGCGTATGTGAGAGACACACCCTCGTCAGGCCGCGCCATGATCTTATTCCTACTGTCCTATCTCGCTGGCGTTCTGACCATCGTCAGTCCGTGCATCCTGCCGGTTCTGCCCTTCGTCTTCGCGCGGGCGGATCGGCCGTTCATCCGCAACGGTTTGCCATTGTTGGTCGGGATGGCCGTGACCTTTGCGGGCGTGGCGACGCTGGCGGCGCTGGGCGGCGGCTGGGCGGTGCGGGCCAATGAGGTCGGGCGCTGGATCGCCCTGGCCGTCATGGCGGTGCTAGGGGTCAGCCTGCTGTTTCCGGCCGTGGGCGATCGCCTGATGCGGCCGTTTGTGGCGGCGGGGTCCTGGCTGACCGATCGCGCCGAGCGCCAGGGCGGCGATCAGGGCGACGTGCGCTCGTCCCTGCTGCTCGGCGTCGCAACAGGGCTGCTCTGGGCGCCGTGCGCCGGACCCATTCTGGGCGTGATCCTAACGGGCGCAGCGCTTCAGGGCGCCGGCGTCGGAACGACGGTTCTGCTGCTGGCCTATGCAGCAGGCGCAGCGACATCGCTCGGCCTAGCCCTGCTGGTGGGCGGTCGCGTGTTCAAGGCCATGAAGGGCGCGTTGGGCGTCGGCGAATGGGTGCGGCGCGGCCTGGGCGTTTTGGTGCTGATCGGCGTGGTCGTGATTGGCTTGGGTGCGGACACGGGACTGTTGACCCGGATCTCGGCCGCCAGCACGGGCCGGATCGAACAGGCGCTGCTGGGCGGGATCGGGCGCGGCATGCCGAGGAACCAGGCCCCGGCCGATCTGGCAAATCTGCCCGTCGAAGGGGTGATGCCGCCGCTGACCGGGGCGACGACCTGGATCAATACCCCGCCGCTCACGACCGAGCAGCTGAGGGGCAAGGTGGTTGTTGTCGATTTCTGGACCTACTCCTGCATCAACTGCATCCGCTCCATCCCCTACGTCCGCGCCTGGGCTGAGAAGTACAAGGATCAAGGTCTGGTGGTGATCGGCGTGCACACGCCCGAGTTCGCCTTCGAGAAATCCGAGGCCAACGTCCGCCAGAACATCCAGCGGCTGGGCATTACCTATCCGGTCGCCATGGACAATGAATTCGCCATCTGGCGGGCGTTCAAGAACCAGTACTGGCCGGCCCACTACTTCATCGACGCCAAAGGGCAGATCCGTCATCACCACTTCGGCGAAGGCGACTATGCGGGCTCCGAACGCGTGATACAGCAGCTTCTGAAGGAAGCGGGCGCAGCGAACGTCGCCAGCAACGTCGTCTCAGTTGAGGCTGAGGGCGCAGAGGCCGCCGCCGACATGGCCCAGGTCGAATCGCCGGAGACGTACGTCGGCTATGGCCGCGCCGAGAACTTCCGCTCTCCCGGCGGCCTGGCCAACGACGTAATCAAGGACTATGTCGCCGCGCCGCTGAAACTGAACGATTGGAGCCTGTCGGGCCGCTGGCGCGTGACGCGTGAGCATGCCGACCTGCAGACCGCTGGCGGCCGTATCGCCTTCCGCTTCAAGGCGCGCGATCTCCATCTGGTCATGGGGCCCAGCAAGCCGGGCGCACCCGTCCGATTCCGCGTCCGGATCGATGGCGCGGCGCCGGGCGCCAACGCCGGCAGCGACATCGACGCCCAAGGCCTTGGCCGGGTCGACGGCGAGCGCCTGTACCAACTGGTACGTCAGACGGGCGCGGTGCGCGAACGGACGTTCGAGATCGAGTTCCTAGATCCCGGCGTTCAGGTCTTCGCCTTCACCTTCGGTTAGAGGCGGCCGGCGTCGGCCAGCTTGTCCAGCATCCACACGCGCGCAGGCGGCAGGGGCTTGTTCTGCGGGTGGAAGACGAACTGCTCCAGGAAATGCCCCGTCAGGTCGAACCCGGCCCGGACGTCGCCCTCGATCAGACCGGATTGGGCGCCCAGCATGAAGGGCGGCAGGGTCAGCATCTTGTCGGCATAGGGTGCGCCGGCGTCGCGGCTGACCGCCCTGCCGGTGCGAGGACTGACGTAGATCAAGTCGTCGGCCGTGCCGGTCGCGGCGCATTTCGAAAGGTCTAGGCCAAAGCCCAGATCTTCCAGCAGCCCCGCCTCGAACCGCACGAAGATTGCAGGCCAGACCGCCGGCATCTCGAACGCCCCCATCAGCGCTTCAAACGCCAAAAAGACGCCGGGATGCGGCTCACGCTCCGGCAACGCGCCTTGGGTCACGCCCGCCGCCGCCGCCAGTCCCGTCAGGGCCAGGGCGTCGTCGAACAGGGCGCTCGGCCCCTCGCCTACCGGCTCCAGCCGCACGGCGCCGAGGTGATCCGAGGTGCGGGCGCGGTAATCGGCCATGACCCGCGCGCCCGCCTGTAGGAACGGCTTCATCTTGCGTGACGCGCCGCCGGCTACATAAGCAGAGCGCCTGCCGTGGTTCTCGGTCAGCAGATCGACCACGGCGCCCGTATCGCCGTGGCTGCGCGCCGACAGGACGAACGCCTCTTCGTGGAAGTCCATCAGTCCGCCGGATCCTGAGTGATCAACCCAACCACGCTCTTGGCCTTGTCGTTCGGTACGGTGAAACTGAGCACATATTGCTCAATCTTCCAGCCATGGTCGGTCAGGCGCAGCACGCCTGAGCCTCGCGTCAGGCCGTAGGCGTCGTGGTCCAGCAACTCATCGAACCAGACGATGCAGCGGCAATCGCCCGGCGCCAGGGTCGCCACCCGGTCATGCGGGCGATAGGTCCAGCCTTTCCCTTGCGAGAAATAGGGCGTGGCGTAGGCGCGAAACTCAGCCAGCGACCAGCGCTCGCTCGCATCCGTGCCGATGAACCGGGCGTCGGGCGTGAATAGATCGAAATAGGCGTCGCCGTCCGCACGCGACGCCGCCGCGTGCATTCGGTCGAGAACGGCGCCAGCCTCGACGACGGGATCGCCCGCAGCCTGCGTCGATGAAGCGGAAAGGACAAGAGAGACAAGAAGAGCGATCATGGTCCCGTTCTACTCCTGTTCTCCTCGCCGGGAAACAGTCGGGCGCCTCAGCGCGCCAGTGTCGTCGGAAACTCGTGGCCCAGGGCCTCGGCCATCGCCTGCTGGCTGATCAAGAAGACCTGGTCACGCAGGTGATAGTTGTTGGACAGGACGATCACCGTCACGTCGGCGTCCGGCTGATAGAGCATCAGGTTGCGGAATCCGCCCCAGCTGCCGGTGTGGTAGATCTGGCGGTCCTGGAAGCTGGGCCGCACTTGATCGCCAAGACGGTTGGCGAAGATGCCGAAACCCCAATCCCGACGCGGATGGCTGCGTTCGTTCGGCTTCGTGTCGGCCGGCGCGTGGTCAGCCAGCATCTGCTGATAGCTAGCGGGGGTCAGCAGGCCGCCGCGGTGCAGCGCCCTTTGCCAGACCAGCAGATCGTCCAGCGTCGAATAGACCGCGCCGGCGCCCGCCACGATAGAGGTGTTGGCGTTCGGCTGGGCCGCCAGACCGCCGGGGAAGTTGGCGTAGCCCATGATGACGCGGTGATCGCCGCCATCGAGATCAAGCCCGCTATCCTTCATGCCGAGAGGCTTGAAGAAGGTCTCGCGCATATAGGTCTGGAAGGGCTTGCCGCTGGCCTTTTCGACGATGGCGGCGGCCAGATTGAAACCGGCGTTGTCGTACTGAACCTTGGCTCCCGGCTCAAACCGAAGACCGAACCGTTTCGAATCCTCGGTCAGGTCGTCCAGCGTCGCCGGCGTCGTGCGGCGCATGCCCCAACCGGGCCGCGCCATCAGGTCGGGAATGCCCGAAGTATGCGACAGAAGATGGCTGATGCGGATCGGCCCCCAAGCCTGCGGACAGGGCTGGATCCATTTGCAGACCGGATCGGAGACGTTCAGCTTGCCCTCGTCCTGAAGCTTCAGGATCGCCGTCGCCGTGAACTGTTTGGAAATCGAGGCCAGGCGGAAGCGCGAGCCCAGCGCCAGCGGCTGATTCTGCTCATAGTTCGCCTTGCCATAGACCTGGCGGAACAACACCCGGTCGCCCTTGGCCACCAGAACCGCGCCCATGAAGCGTCCTGAAGCAGCTTCGCGATCCAGGCGCGCCGCGAGCTGCGGTAAGTCCTGCACTACGACCACGGGTGGTCGCGGCGGCGCATCGGCGCGCTCGGTCGCCAGTTCCACATCGGTCTTGGGCGCCACGGCCGTGGCGATGCCGCCCCAGACCGCGCCGCCAAGGATCAGCGCCCCGAGGACGCCCAGAACGAGCCGGGGATGCCCCCCGGCGGTACGCGGCACATCAAACACAGGAACTCAGATGTCGAAATCCAGACCGAACTGGGCATAGAGGGCGCGGCTGTCCTGCCATTTCGGATCGACCTTGACGGTCAGGAACAGGTGCACCTGACGGCCGAGGATTTCGTTAAGCTCCTCGCGCGCCTTCTGGCCGATCCATTTCAGGGTCTGGCCGCCCTTCCCGAGAACGATGGGCCGCTGGCTCTCGCGCTCGACATAGATGGTCTGTTCGATCCGGGCCGAGCCGTCGGCGCGATCCTCGAAACTGGTCGTCTCCACCGCCGCCGAATAAGGCAGCTCCTCATGGACGCGCAGATAGACCTTCTCGCGCGTGATCTCCGCCGCAAGAACCCGCACCGGCACATCAGCGGCCTGATCCTCGGGATACAGCCACGGCCCGTTGGGCATGGACAGGGCCAGACGCTGCTTCAGGTCCTCGACGCCGTCGCCGTTGGCGGCCGAGATCATATACACCTCGGAATAGACGCCGCTTTCGAACAGCTTCTGCGACAGGGCCAAGAGGGTGTCGCGGCGCATGCCGTCGATCTTGTTCAGCGCCAAAACAACCTTGGTCCCGCTGGCCTGCAGGTTGGCGATAATGGTCTCGGTGTCCTCGGCCGAGCGACGATCGGCCGCCGTGCCCTCCCGGCCTTCGGCGTTGATGTGCGACTGGGCGTCGATCAGGTGAACGACGATGTCCGCATCTTCCGCGCCGCCCCAGGCTGAGGCGACCATGGCCCGGTCCAGGCGACGGCGCGGGGTGAAGATGCCGGGCGTGTCGACCAGCACGATCTGGGCGTCGCCTTCCATAGCGATGCCGCGCACGGGGAAGCGCGTCGTCTGCACCTTTTGCGTGACGATCGAGACCTTGGATCCGGTCAGCCGGTTCACCAGCGTGGACTTGCCGGCGTTGGGTGCGCCGATGATGGCGGCAAAGCCTGCGCGCTGGTTTTCGATATCGGTCAAATGACGCCTTCACGTTTGAGGAGAGCCGTTGCGGCCGCCTTCTCCGCCTCCTGACGCGAACGCCCTTGCGCGGTCAAGGGCTGCACGTCCTGCACGGACACTTCGACGGTGAATGTCGGCGCATGGTCCGAACCCGTCCGATCGGCGACGCGATAGGTCGGCAGCGGCCGCCCCAACCCTTGCGCCCATTCCTGAAGCGCCGATTTCGGATTGGTCACGGTGCGGGATGGCGGCGCCGACAGTTCGTCGGACCAGGCCCGTTCGAAAACGGCCTTGGCGGCATCCAGCCCGCCGTCCAGATAGACCGCCGCCAATACGGCCTCGACCGCATCGGCGATGACGCCGGCCTTGCGGCGCCCGCCGGTCTTGGTCTCGCCGGGCGATAGCCGCAGCGCGGGCCCCACGCCCAGCGCCTCACCGACGCGGGCGCAGGCGCCCTTGTCGACCAGGGCGTGCAGGCTGGACGACAGCTGGCCCTCGTCCGCCGTCGGAAACTGAGCCGACAGGCGCTCGGCGACCAGCAAACCCAGCACCCGGTCGCCCAGAAACTCCAGCCGCTCGTTGTCGCGTGGACCGTGGATGCCGACCGGCGCCCCCTCGCCCACGCTGGCGTGTGTCAGGGCGCGCTCCAGCAGGGCCTTGTCGTTGAACCTGTGTCCCAGGCGAGTTTCCAGCGCCGCGACCGCTTCGGCTCTCAGATTGGCCATCAGTGCAGAACGTTGAAGAACCGGTCGAGCCGCACGTTGAACCAGCTGACCGGGTTCCACAGCGACGAACCGGGCTTCCACGAGAACAGGATGATCTGCGCCTTGCCGACCAGGTTCTCGGCCGGGACCATGCCCACGCCGCTGGACTGCTCGACACGGCTGTCGATCGAGTTGTCGCGGTTGTCGCCCATCATGAAGTAGTGACCGGCCGGGACCTCATAGACGGGGGTGTCGTCCAGGTCGTTTCCGGGACCGAAGTCCTGGGTCATGAAGCTCTTGCCTTCCGGCAGGGTCTCGCGGACCTCCGTCACCGGGCGCGGGCCGAAGATGTCGTTGATCTCCTGCTCGCTGACCACGACGTCCTGCACCGGCTTGTCGTTGATATACAGCTTGTTGGCGGTCATCTGAATGCGGTCGCCGGGCAGGCCGATCACGCGCTTGATGAAGTCGGTCTTGCTGTCGCGCGGCAGCTTGAACACGACGATGTCGCCGCGCTTGGGCGCCGAGCCCATGATCCGCCCGTCGAACAGCGGCGGGCTGAACGGAATCGAGTGTTTGGAGAAGCCATAAGACCACTTCGAGACGACGATATAGTCGCCTTCATACAGGTTCGGCTCCATCGACGCCGACGGAATGGTGAAGGGCTGGAACAGGAATATCCGCAGCACCATCGCGATCAGCAGGGCGAAGACGATGGTCTTGAAGATTTCGCCGGTTTCACTGGCCGCCGAGGTCGCCTTGTCGCCGCCCTTGGGCGTCTTGGCGTAGACCTTCTGGTTCGCCGTCGTGGGCTCCTGCACCGACTTGATCGGAGCGTCCGCTTCCGAGGCCGCAAATCGTTCTTCGGGCGTGGCGTCGCGATTGGCGTCGTCGGGCTTTTGGTCTTCGCTCATGCGATCAGGCATCCTCGCCGCGTCCGCGCGGTCATCGCGCACGCCTATAACCTGATTACGACTGCGGCAAGGCTTCGATCACCACGAAGGCGAGCGCATAGGGATGTTCGTCGCTCAGCGTCAGGTGGATTTTCGCCTCGTGTCCGGGCGGCGTCAGACGCGCCAGATGCTCGGCTGCGTGGCCGGTGAGCGCCATCGTCGGCTGGCCCGAACGCAGGTTCACCACCCCCATGTCGCGCCAATAGACATCGGCCCGCATTCCCGTGCCCAGCGCCTTGGCGCAGGCCTCCTTGGCGGCGAAGCGTTTGGCGTAGCTCCAGGCCTGGTCCGGCTTCCGATCCGATCGGGCGCGTTCCAGTTCAGTGAAGCAGCGGGTCTTGAAGCGATCCCCGAACCGATCAAGAGACGCCTGGATACGTCGGATGTCAGACAAATCTGCGCCGACGCCGATGATCATTTGGCTGCATCCATCGCCGCTCGCATCCGGCGGATCGCCCCGTCCAGGCCGATGAAGATCGAGTCGCCGATCAGGAAATGGCCGATGTTCAGCTCGCGAATTTCGGGAATCGCCAGCATGCGCGGGGCCGTGTCGTAATCCAGACCGTGACCTGCATGGACCTCAAGCCCCAGGATGTCGGCCTGGTGGGCGGCGGCGGCCAGGCGTTCGAACTCGACCTCTCGCTCTGCCGGATCGGTCAGGTGGCAGTAGCGGCCGGTGTGGAACTCGACCACCTTGGCGCCGACGGCGGCGGCGGCCTCGACCTGCGCTTCGGACGGTTCGATGAACAGAGACACCCGGATGCCGGCGTCCGCCAGCGCCTTGACCACGGGCGCAATCCGTCCTTCGTGACCGGCGACAGCCAAACCGCCTTCAGTCGTGACCTCCTCGCGCCGCTCGGGCACCAGACAGGCGGCGTGGGGCCGGTGGCGCAAAGCGATGGCCAGCATCTCGTCCGTCACCGCCATTTCCAGGTTCAGCGGCTTGCCGGCGCGAGCGCACAGGGCGCTCAACACATCGATGTCAGCGTCGGTGATGTGGCGGCGGTCTTCGCGCAGGTGGGCGGTGATGCCGTCGGCCCCAGCCGCCAGCGCCGCCTCGGCCGCGCGCGCCGGATCGGGATGCGTCCCTCCCCGCGCATTTCGCACCGTGGCGACGTGGTCGATGTTGACGCCCAGCCTGACCCGTTCGCGCATGGCTCTACTTCGACAATCTGCGGCTGCCGGGATCTTCCACCGGAAGCGCGGCCAATTCAGGCGGAAGAGCGTCGGCCGGATAGGCGGGCACGTCCAGCGACGCCAGAGCGACCAGCGGCACACCCACATCCGCCTTGCCGCCCGAGCGATCGACGATACAGGCGGCGGCGATCACCTCGCCCCCGGCGGCCTGGATGGCGGCGATGCATTCGCGCGACGACAGGCCGGTCGTGACGATGTCCTCGACCATGACGACCTTCTCGCCGGGCTCGACCGAGAACCCGCGACGCAGTTTGAACGCACCACCCTCGCGCTCGACATACATCGAACGGACCTTCAGGTGTTTGGCCGTCTCGTAACCCGGGATGATGCCGCCCACGGCCGGTGAGATCGCGACATCGACCGGGCCGACCGCAGCAGTGATCTTGTCCGCCAGCGCCTTGCACAGCCGCTCGCAGCGCGCCCCGTCCATGAAGACAAGATTCTTCTGAAGGAAGACCGGGCTGTGCAGACCCGACGACAGGACGAAATGGCCTTCGCGCAGGGCGCCGGCGTCGCGAAACTCGTTGAGGACGTCTTCAGTGTTCATGACAGGGTTCTAGACCCGGATCGCGCGCGGATGAACCCTGCGGCGACGCTTCATTCGATGTTTTCGTTCGGCCGCAGCCCGCGCGCGAGCAGTTCGGCCCAGACGCCCTCCGCGTCCTCGGCGAAACCGATCAGGTCCAGGTCGGAGGCCGCGATCATTCCATATTCGACCAAGGCGTCGAAACCGATCACCGAGGTCCAGTAGGCCTTGTCCACCAGAACGACCGGAACCGGCGGCGCCTTCTTCGTCTGGCGCAGCGTCAGCATCTCGAACATCTCGTCGAAGGTGCCGAAGCCGCCGGGAAACACCACCAACGCATTGGCCCGCATCGCCAGATGCATCTTCCGCATCGCGAAATAGTGGAAGCGGAACGTCAACTCCGGGGTCGAATAGGCGTTCGGCTCCTGCTCATGCGGCAGGGTGATGTTGAACCCGACGGATGGCGCGCCTGCGTCCACGGCGCCGCGGTTGGCCGCTTCCATGATGCCCGGGCCGCCGCCGGTGGCGATGACATTGTCCCGGGGTTCGCCGACGCGACCTCGCAATGCTCCGCCGCGCTCGGACGCCAATCGACCAAAGGCGCGGGCCTCTTCATACCAACGATGCCCTTCGCGGATGCGCGCGCTGCCGAAGACGACGAGGGTCGAGCGCACGCCCCAGGCCCTCAACGCCTCCTCGGGCTTGGCGTATTCCATCAGGAATCGCACACCGCGCATCGAATCGCCCAGCAGGAAGTCCTGATCCATCGCCGCCATGCGATAGGACGGCGAGGCCATCTGCGCCGCGTTCAGCTTTATCGGATCGCTCATTCGCCGCGCGCGCGCTCGACGGAATCGACCGACGGATTGGCCCTCAGCGCCGCCATGATCATTGTCGCATGCTTGGCGTCTTCGACCTCGACATCCACGTCCACGTCGAAGAAGTCCTGCTGACGGTGGGCCATCGACAGGTTGATGATGTTGCCGCCAGCCTCGCCGATCAGGGTCGTGACCTGACCCAGCACGCCTGGCGCATTTCGGATCGTCGCGCGAATACGGGCGGCGGCGACCGCGTCCGTCTCGGCCTGAGGCGTCCATTGCAGGTCATGCCAGACCGAGTCGTCATCGGCGAAGGCGGCCAGGGTCTGGCAATCAATGGTGTGGACGGTCAGGCCAGATTCGGGCTCCAGAATGCCGACGATCCGGTCGCCCGGAACGGGCGTGCAGCATTGGCCGAAATGAACCGACACGCCCGGCGTCAGCCCCCCGCCGCGCACGAACAGCCGCGCCTTCTCGCCCTCGATGCGCTGCTTCTCGGGCCCGGCCTTCAGCCGTCCCTTCAACGCGGGGAACAGGATTTCGGCCGCCGTCGTCGGCGACAACCGCCCGCGTCCCAGGCCTTCGAACAGATCGTCGTCGCTCGCGACCGCCAGCAGCTCCAGAACCGGCTTCAACGACACGTCGGTCAGGCTCTTGTCGACCCGGCCCAGGGTTTGATCCAGCGCGACGCGGCCCAGCTTGATGAACTCTTCGCGCTCGGAGGTGCGGATATGGCGGCGAATGGCCGAGCGCGCGCGGCCTGTGACCGTCAGGCTGCGCCAGTCGGCAGGCACTTCGCGCTTAGAGCCGCGAATGATCTCGACCACGTCGCCGTTCTGGAGCGGCGTGCGCATGGGCTTCAACTCGCCATTGACCTTGACCCCAACGGCGGTGTCTCCGACCTCGGTGTGGACGGCATAGGCGAAGTCCAGAGGCATTCCCCCGCGCGGCAGGGTGACCAGTTGCCCCTTCGGCGTGAAGACGAAAACCTGGTCCAGATACATTTCCAGCTTGGCGTGCTCGACCCAGTCCTCGCCGCCCTCGCCGTGCTCGATCACCTGAACCAAGTGTCGCAGGTTCTGAAGCGGGTCACGCCCGCCGCCCTGTTCCATCGCCTCGCGGTCGAAGCCGTAGGAATGGTTCTTGTAACGCCAGTGGGCGGCGACCCCGTCCTCGGCGATCCGGTCCATGTCCTCGGTGCGGATTTGCATCTCGATCCGCAGGCCCCGGGGGCCGACGACGGTCGTGTGCAACGAGCGATAGTTGTTCGACTTAGGCGTCGAGATGAAATCCTTGAACCGCTCGGGCACCATCGGCCATTCGCGGTGGATCACACCCAGCGCGCGATAGCAGTCGTCCTCCGCCTCGACGATGACGCGGAAGCCGTAAATGTCCGACAGGGACGAAAAGCCGACCGACTTGCGCTGAAGTTTGCGCCAGATCGAATAGGGCGTCTTCTGTCGGCCATAGACATTGGCCTTCAGACCCGCCTCGGATAGGACCCGCTCGACCTCGCTCGCCACGCCGTCGATGGCGCGACCATGCTCCAGCTTCAACGCCTCCAGCCGCCGCTCGATGGCGGTCTTGGCCGTTGGATTCAGATGGGTGAAAGCCAGTTCTTCCAGCTCGGACGCGATCGAGTGGATGCCAATCGACCGGCCCAGGGGCGCATAGACTTCCAACGTTTCGCGGCTGATCCGCTCGCGCTTCTCAGGCTTCACGAACTGGAGCGTCCGCATGTTGTGCAGACGGTCGGCCAGCTTGACCAGCAACACCCGCACGTCACGGCTGATGGCCAGGATGAACTTGCGCAGGTTCTCGGCCTGGCGCGTGTGTTCGGCCTGAAGCTCCAGCCGCGACAGCTTGGTCACGCCCTCGACCAGGACCGCGACCTCTTCACCGAACATGCCGGCGATGTCGTCGCGCGTCGCCGAAGTGTCCTCGACCACGTCATGCAACAGGGCGGTGACGATGGTGGCGGTGTCGAGCTTGTAGTCGGTCAGTATGCCCGCGACCTGAATCGGGTGGGCGAAATAGGGATCGCCCGAGGCTCGCAACTGCGAACCGTGCATCTTCATCGCATAGACGTAGGCGCGGTTAAGAAGCGCTTCGTCGGCGGTAGGGTCGTAGGCCTTGACCGCCTCGATCAGCTCGAACTGGCGCAGGATCGGCGCACGCTTGGGCTGCGGCGCCGGATCGGCGAGCGCCGTCTGAGGGTCGTTTTTGTTTGCAGCTTGAGGCGCCGGCGGAACCATTTCGGTCCGCGCCGGCAGGATAGTGACGCCAGGGGCTCCCTCGGGCGTCAGTACCGCTCCTCCTGACCGCCGTCGCGGTCGCTTTGCAGGGCGCGGATCAGTTCCGCCTCGGCCATGTTCATGTGCTGCGGCGAGGCCAGCAGAGCGACCGTTTCGGCCTCATCCTCGGCTTCCGTTCGCTCATCGACGCGTTGCAGCGTGGTGATGATGGTCTCGCGCAGTTCGTCCGGCACGACAGTGTCGTCGGCGATTTCGCGTAGGGCGACGACGGGGTTCTTGTCGTTGTCGCGGTCGATCGTCAGGGCGGCGCCGTTGGCGATGCTGCGGGCGCGGTGGCCAGCCATCAGCACCAGGCCAAAGCGGTTCGGAACCTTCTCGATGCAGTCTTCGACGGTGACGCGGGCCATGAAATTCCTCGAACGCGGGGGAGAACCGCGTCAAATACAGATGAGGACGGCTTTTTGCAACGCCACAGGGGCGGAAGTTGGGCGTCAGGTCGGGCGGGCGTCGGCGCCGATGGGGGCGGAAGCAGCCAGATCGCTCGCAGCCCCGCCATGCGGATGCACCCAACTCGGCGCGATCTCGGCGATGGGGCCCATGACGAACCGCCGCTCGGCCGCGCGAGGATGGGGCAGGATCAGCCCCTCTAGATCGCCACTCAGTCGTCCGTAGGCGATCAGGTCCAGATCCAGCGTCCGCGGCGCATTGCGGACCGATCGTTCGCGGCCGAACGCGTCCTCGATCCGGCCGAGCGCCGCCATCAGGGCATGCGGATTTTGTTCTGTGCGGACGATGACCACGCCATTCAGGAAGGCTGGATCGTGCGGATCAGGCCAGGCCTGGGAAGACCACCACGACGAGCGTGCGACGACATCGATCCCTTCGCTACGAAAACGCGCGAGCGCCGCCTCCAGCGCTTCGGTGCAGGACGACCATGCCCCCTTGTCATTGCAGCCCAGGGCCACGATGACTGCATCATTCAGGTCGAACCCGTCATCGATTCCGACGGCGACCGCGCGATCCGATTTTTCATCTCTTTCGACGGCTTCGACCATGTTTCATCCCACCGACCGGTTGGCGATCTTTATCGACGGCTCGAACCTCTACTCCGCCGCCCGCGCCCTGCAGCACGACATGGACTTCCGGCGGATGCTGGACTGGTTCCGCGAGAGGTCCATCCTGACCCGCGCATACTACTATACGGCCGTGGTCGAGGGCGAAGAATTCTCGCCGGTGAAGCCGTTGGTGGACTGGCTCGACTACAACGGCTTTTCGGTCGTCACCAAGCCGGTGAAGCGGTTCACGGACAATAGCGGCCACAGCCGGATCAAGGGCAACATGGACATCGAGATCGCGGTGGACATGCTGGAGCTGGCTCCGCACATCGACCATGCGGTGCTGTTCTCCGGCGATGGCGATTTCCGGCGAGTGGTTCAGGCGATCCAGGCCAGGGGCGTGAGAGTCACGGTCATTTCGACCCAGAAGACCCAGCCGCCGCATATCGCTGACGAGCTGCGTCGTCAGGCCGACGCCTTCCTGGACCTGAACGATCTGCTGGCCGACTTCGGCCGACCGAAGGCCGCCCAATGACAGTTACGCCCGAACCGCCCCGCGACTGTCCCCTGTGCCCGCGCCTGGTCGCCTATCGTCAAGAGAATGCGCGTCAGAATCCAGACTGGTGGAACGGTCCCGCCGCCTCGTTCGGTGATCCGAACGCACGCCTGCTGATCGCCGGTCTCGCGCCCGGCCGTACCGGCGCCAACCGGACGGGACGTCCCTTCACCGGCGATCACGCCGGCTGGCTGCTGTACGACACCCTGAAGAAGGCCGGCTTTGCGCACGGCCATTACGATCCCAACGGCGACGATGACCTGACGCTGACGGACTGCATGATCACCAATGCGGTCCGATGCGCCCCGCCCGGGAACAAGCCTCTGCCGATCGAGGAGACGACCTGCCGTCCCTTCCTGATCGACCGGCTCAAACTGCTGCCGAATCTGAAGGTGATCGTGACCCTGGGCGACGTCTCGCGCCGCAATATCCTGAAAGCCTTCGGGCGGCCTGCGTCAGCGATGCCGGCGGGTCACGGGGCGCAGGGCGAAGCCGGCGGATACGTCATTCTGAACAGCTATCACTGCTCCCGGTTGAACACGAACACCGGTCGCCTGACGCCGCAGATGTTCGAGGACATCTTCGCGCGCGCCCGAACCCTGATCGAGGCCTGAGCCTCAGCCCTTGTCGCGCATCAGGCGGGCCTTGTCGCGCTGCCAGTCGCGTTCGGCCGAAGCCTCGCGCTTGTCGTGCAGCTTCTTGCCCTTGGCCAGCGCGATCTCCAGCTTCGCCTTGCCTGCATCGTTCAGATAGAGCTTCAGCGGAATGATCGTCTGGCCGTCGCGCTGGACCGCCCCCATCAGCTTGTCGATCTGCTTTCTGTGGAGCAGCAGCTTACGCGGCCGGCGCGGTTCGTGGTTGAAGCGGTTTGCCTGTTTGTATGGCGGAATATCGGCGTTGATCAGCACAATCTCGCGCCCCTCCACCGCCGCATAGCTTTCGGCGATATTGGCCCGGCCGTCGCGCAGCGCCTTGATCTCGGTGCCCAACAGCTGAATCCCGGCCTCGATATTGTCTTCCAGGAAATAGTCGAACCGCGCGCGTCGGTTTTCGGCGATGACCTTGGACTTCGATTGCGGCTTGGGCGCCATCAGATGACGCCCGCCGCCGCCATGGCGCGGTCGATAAAGGGTTTGACCGCATCGGAGGTCGGCGACAGCGGCAGGCGCGCCTCCTCGTTGCATAAGCCGAGCTTGGCCAGGGCGTATTTCGTCGGCGCGGGCGAGTTGTCCAGGAACAGCGCCTTGCACAAACTAATCAGTCGGTCCTGCCAGTCGCGTGCTGTCGCATAATCTCCGGCAGTCATCGCATTGTGCAAGGCGACCATGGCCTCCGGCGCGACATTGGACGCCACCGAGATTAGGCCGACGCCGCCATGGGCGTGGTAGCCGAGATAGCTGGGGTCGTCGCCCGAGATGAGGTCGAACTGGCCATCGATGTTCGCTCGCATCCAGCTGACGCGGCTCATGTCGCCCGTGGCGTCCTTGATGCCGACGATGTTGGGGTGGGCCGCCAGCCGCGCCACCGTCTCATTGGACAGATCGGACCCCGTCCGGCCCGGCACATTGTACAGCAGGATCGGCAACTGCACGGCGTCGGCCACCGCTTCGAAATGCGCCGCCATGCCAGCCTGGGACGGGCGAATGTAATAAGGCGTGACGATCAAAGCCCCATCCGCGCCCACCGTCTTGGCGTGGCGGGTCAGGTCGATGGCTTCCTTGGTATAGGGCGATCCGGTGCCCGCAATGACGGCGACGCGCCCGGCCGTCAGACGCACGCACAGCTCGATGACGTGCTTGTGCTCATCCAGGTCCATGCTGGCGCCCTCGCCCGTCGTGCCCATCGGGACGACGCCGTGAACCCCTGCGGCGATCTGACGCTCGAGCAGTTTGGCGAATGCGGCTTCGTCCACGTTTCCGTCACGAAGTGGTGTGATCAGGGCGGTGATCACGCCCTTGAACAAGGGGGCGTTCATGAGACTAAGCTGGCCTGCGTGGGGAGTGACGATGGACGGATGTTCATCGCCTTTGCAATGAGCGCGGGACGTTAGGTCGCCAGCGGCTCCGCCGCAACCGGGATTGAATGGGAACAGGACAGATCATGATCGCGACCAGTCTGGCGGCGGCCCTCGCCGTCCTTGCGCCGAACCCGCAGGACGTCCTGCCCACCCAGCCTGTGCCCTATGCCTCGGCGTCTTCGTCCGTGCCCGGCTATTCGGCGACCTATCAGGGCCGCGTGCTGAGCGATCAGGACACGGCGCTGTTTCGTCAGGGGCTGGCGGCGGCCCGTGCGCGCGATGTGTTCGGCGCCCAGTCCGCCATGTCGCAGATCAGGGACGCCTCGGCTCGGAAACTAGTCGAATGGGCGCTGAT
Organism: Brevundimonas sp. MEB006b; assembly: GCF_030209705.1. NCBI lineage: Bacteria > Pseudomonadati > Pseudomonadota > Alphaproteobacteria > Caulobacterales > Caulobacteraceae > Brevundimonas > Brevundimonas sp. MEB006b. The sequence continues at coordinate 250,147 of NZ_JARVRL010000005.1, read as the reverse complement.
CGACACCTCGGGCGAGCAACTGTCCTACTCGGACCTCGCGCGCGGTCAGTCCGATCTGGCGGGATGGCCGCGCGGCGAATCGCGACGCGCCGCCGCCGAAAAGGTGCTGGACCGCTCCGGCATAGGCGCGGACGCCGCCCTAGCCCTGATGTCTGACGGCAAGCCGACGACGGTCGAGGGGGCTATCGCCTACGCCTCCGCGCTGCAGCAGCGCAGCCGCCAGGATGAGGCCCGCGCCCTCGTCCGCGACTGGTGGCGCACCCGGTCGTTCGATGACGCGCCGCAGTCGCGTATCCTCGGCCAATGGGGTTCCTGGCTGACGCCCGCCGATCACGAGGCGCGGCTGAATATGCTGCTGCTCGGTCCGCACGGACCGGCGACGCGCAGCATGATCAATCTGGTCTCGCCCGATCGCGCCGCCATCGCGAACACGGTCATGACCCTTCGGTCGGCCTACAGCCCCGACGCCGTCATGGCCAATCTGACGCCCGCCCAGGCCGCCGATCCGGCGGTCGTGCTGGAGCGCGTTCGCCTACTGCGATCGCAAAACCGGCAATCCGAAGGCTTTGCGCTGCTGGCCAATCTTCCGCCGGCGCCGGGCCACACGACCGGCGACAACACCCTGTGGAGCGAGCGCCGCAACTACTTCCTCGACGCCCTGCAACAGGGCAACTGGCGCGCGGCCTATGACGCCATGAACGGCCACGGCTTCACCTCGGGCGACCGGATGGTGGACGCCGAGTTCTTCGCCGGTTGGGTCGCCCTGACCAAGCTGAACCAGCCCGAAGTCGCCGCCCGCCATTTTGAAGCCCTGCGCACCGCATCATCCACGCCGATCACTCAGGGCCGCGCCTTCTACTGGCTGGGTCGCGCCGCCGAGGCGCGCGGCGAACGCGACGCCGCCCTCGCCTATTATCGCAACGGCGCCCAGCACTGGCAGACCTTCTATGGTCAGTTGGCGGCCGAGAAGGCGGGGATGACGACCCTTCAGCTGCCGGGGGAACCTGTGCCTTCACAGGCGGACATCGCCCGATTCGAAGGCAATGAGATCGTCCGCGCCACGCGGATTTTGGGCGAGACCGGCGAGATGAGCTTGCTGCGCGTGTTCGCCTATCAGCTGGACAATGACCTGCCGACCATCAACGACCTGGCCCTGCTGATGGACCTGTCGCGCGGGTATGGCGAGGGTTTCACCGCCATGATGGTTGGGCGCGCCGCCAGCCAGCGGGGCTTCGTCATGCCCGAGCGGATGTATCCGGTCCGCGTCCCGCCCCAGGTCGCCGGCGCCGCACCGCTGGAATTCACCCAGGCGATCACGCGCCAGGAATCCAGCTTCGATCCCCGCGCCCGCTCCGGCGCCGACGCGCGCGGCATGATGCAGTTCCTGCCGTCCACCGCCTCCGGCGTCGCCCGCCGTCTGGGCATGAGCTATTCCGCCGAGCAGTTGTGGGATCCCGACTACAACATGACCCTGGGCAGCTATCACCTGGGCGAGCTGATGGCCGCGAACAACGGCTCCATGCTGCTGGCGACGGTCGGCTACAACGCCGGACCGGCACGCCCCAACCAGTGGATCGCCCGTTGCGGCGACCCGCGCGGCGATGCGATCAGGACGATCGACTTCATCGAGTGCGCGCCCTTCACCGAGACGCGCAACTACATGATGCGGGTGATGGAAAACATGGCGGTCTACAAGGCGCGCCTGAACGGCGGCACGGCGCCGCTGACGCCCTCGGCCGACATCTCGCGCGGATCGGCGGCCGGCGCGCGGCCCTACATCGCCTACTGAGCGCGGCGGGCCGCCAGCAGCGGCCCGCTCGGCCCCTCGATCCACTCGCCGTCCAGCCCGAAGACCTCGCGCAGGACGGCGGGCGCCAGCGCCTCCATCGGCGCGGCGTCAGCGACTACGCAGCCCTGATCCAGAACCACGACGCGATCCGCCACGGCGGCAGCCAAGGTCAGGTCATGTAGGCTGACCAACACCCCCGCCCCACCGTCGGCCCTCGCCCTCAACCGTTCGAGCACAAGCCGCTGCGCATCCGGGTCCAGCCCCGCAATCGGTTCATCGGCCAGCAGCAGCGGGGCATAGACCACCAGGGCCCGCGCCAGCAGAACCCGCGCCCGCTCTCCCCCCGACATCTCCGCCACGCCGCGATCCGCCAGATGACCGGCGCCCATCTCATTCAGCGCCGCCCTGGCCCGCCCCAAGGCCTCGGCCCCCGACAGGAAGGGCGCCCCCAGGGCCGTGACCTCGATGGCCGGCAGGTTCCAGGCGATGCGTCGCTCCTGCGGCAGATAGGCCGCCCGTTCCGCGCGCTGACGATGGGACAGGTCTGTGATCTGCGTCCCGCCCAGCCGGACCTGACCGCCGGTGACCGTCAGCAGGCCGACCGCCGCGCGAATGGCGCTGCTTTTGCCCGCCCCGTTCGGCCCGCAAAGAGCCACGACCTCGCCCGCCGCGACCGACAGACTCACCCCCTCCAGCACAACGGCCTTGCCCAGCCGCGCCTGAACCGTCTCCAGCGACAACAGGCTCACAGCCGCCACTCCCGCGCCGCCCGCCAGGCGATCAGGGCGAACAGCGGCGCGCCGATCAGGGCGGTGAACACGCCCAGCTTCAGTTCCTGATCCGTCGGCGTCAGTCGCGCCAGCAGATCCGCGACGATCAGCATCAGCCCGCCCGCCAGCGCCGAGGGCGCCAAGATTCGCTTCGCATCGCCGCGCACCGCCGCGCGGACCAGATGCGGCGCCGCCAGGCCCACGAACCCGATGACGCCCGCCACCGCCACCGCCGCCCCTGTTGCCAGGGCCGCCGCGATCAGGGCGAAGGCCCGCAACCGTCCCATATTCAAGCCCGACGCCGCCGCACCCTCGTCGCCCAGGGTCAGCATCCGCAGACCTGTGCCCGACAAGGCAGCAAAGCCCCCCGCGACGACAACGGCCGGCGTCACCCAGGCCACATCGACCCAGCTTCGATTCTGCACCGATCCCAGCAGCCAGGACATGACCTCGGCCGAGGCGATCGGCGATGGCGACAGGTTGAAGATCAAGGCTGTCCCCGCGCCTGCGAAACTGGACACCGCCACCCCGAACAGGATCAGGGCCTCCGGGGCCCGCATGGCTCTGGACGCCGCGATCAACAGTCCGCCCGCCAACGCCGCGCCCGCCAATGCCGAAAGCTCGACCATTCCCGGCACAGCCGCAGCGCCAAGGACGATCGCCAGCGCCGCGCCCAGGGCTGCCGTCGCCGACACGCCCAGTACGCCGGGATCGGCTAGCGGATTGCGCAACAGCCCCTGCATCACCGCGCCTGCCAACCCCAGAGCCGCGCCGACGACTAGGGCGCAGACCGCGCGCGGCGCCCGCACCCGCCACAACACCTCGGCTGGACCGGATGTCGGATCGCTGAAGGCAGCCGCGTACTGATCGACGCTGAACGCCGTCTCGCCGGCCAGCACCGCCAGGGCCAGCGCCGCGACGATCAAGCCGATCAGAACCAGGCACAGCCGAACCGTTCTGTTCACGGCCGCCCCTTGGCCATCATCTCAACCGCATCGGCGGCGAACCACGCGGGGCAGGTCAAGGTCGCGGCAGGCAGGCGCGCCGCCGTTCGACCCTCGGCCGCTCGCGCGACAACCGGATGCCGCCCCGGTCCGCGCAGGTCGGCGCGCAGCTGATCGAAGAAGCCGAGCACAAATCGCACCGGCGGATTCATCGCGATCCGCTCGACGCTGAGTGCGCCAAAACCGGGCGCGGCCGACAGATTTAAAAATCCGGCCGCCCGCATCATTGCATCGATCAGCGTGCCTGGCCCTGCGGTGAAGCCCCCCGAGGTCAGATAGACTGCCCCCGGCGCCTCAGCCGCGCGCTTCACCGGCGCCGCTTTGGCCAACTTCCCGTCCATCTGTCGCTCTAACGCCTGTCCGCGCTCAGCCTGTCCCAAATCCCGCGCCACAGTCCGGATATTCCGTCGTACGCCCTCCAGATCAATCGCATCATCGATTGTGACCACCTTGACGCCGCGCTGCGTCAGCGCGGACAGTAGGCGCGGCTCGCCACCCCAGTAGCGCACCACGACGTCAGGCTGAAAACCCACGGCGGCCTCAAGTGTCGGACGCAAACGCTTGTCACCGACCGCCTGCCGACGCAGCCAGGCGTCCGGATCGTCGGCGCGGGGCGACAGCGCGAGGTCCGCGTCCGGCGCCAAGGCCAGCACATATTGATCCGCGCATTGATCCAGCGCCATGATCCGCAAGGGCCGCGCCTCAGCCACGCTGCTGCTGCTGAAAGCCAGAGCCACCAAGGCGACGCAGATACGCTTCATCCTTCGATCAGACCGGCGAATAGGGCGTCCAAAGTCGTGCGAACCAGCGCCTGCCGATCAGACCACGGGAAGTAGGGCTTTGTGATCATGAGAGACACGATCCCATGCGCCGCAGCCCAGATCGCCTGGGCGATCGTGGCGGGATCGCCTTTCATGCGTCCGGCCGTCACGGCGTCGCCGACGGTCGCTTCCAATGTCGTGAACAGGCTGGAGCCGAGCTCGCGCGCCGCGTCCTGAGCGCCGTCTCGCGCCTCCACCGGTCGCGTCAGATAGATCAGGCGATAGGCGTTGGGATGGGCGAAACCGAAGTCGATATAGCCCTCGATCATCCGCCGCAGCCGCTGCTCGGGCGGCGCGGCCTCATCGGCGACGGCGGCATTGGATGCGATCAGCCGCGCAAAGGCGTCACGACAGATTTCCTGCAAGATCGCGCCCTTATCCGGGAAATGCATATAGAGCGCCGTGGACGATAGCCCGACCTCATCCGCAATCTTGCGAATCGTCGCGCCTTCATAGCCGTGCTCGACGAAGATGCGCTCGGCCGCCGCCAGGATTTCGCCCCGCCGCGAATGGCCTTCGCCCTTGGGCTTTCGGGTCGTGCGCGAGGCGTTCGAAAGTTCAGACAAGCCGTTGCTCCGGGTGAGGCGCCCTGAATAGCGAAAATCCATCCCGGACGCCAACCGACTTGCAGAACAAGGTTGTTTCAAATAGTGATTAGGGGTTGTGGCGCTTTGGGGGCGGATGCGGTGAAGGATTGGGCGCATCCAGGGATCAGGCCCCGCCGAAACGGCGCCTCACGACGCACGCCCAGCGGTTTCCAGATCACGACCTTGATCCTGCTTATCCTGACATCCGTCGCAGCGCTGATCCACTGGCCTGCCGTCGCGATCGACTTGGGGCTGGTTCTGTTTCAGGCCGCATTCGTGATCTGCGCTTTGTGGAAGGCCGTCATCGGCATCGCCAGCCTGCGACGCCCTGCGCCCGCTGCTCGTCCGATCGAATGGCCGCGCTACACCATTCTGGCGGCGCTTTATGACGAGGCGGCCGTGGCGCCGCAGTTGATCGCCAACCTCAGCCGGATCGACTATCCGGCGCACAGATTGGAGGTCTTCATCGTGTTGGAGGCGCATGATGAGGTCACACTGGCCGCAGCCCAGGCGACAGCCAAACCGCCGTGGCTGAAAATCCTGATCGCCCCTCCGGGCAGCCCCCAGACCAAGCCGCGTGCTTTGAACTACGCCTTGGGTCACGCGCGGGGCGATCTGGTCACCATCTATGACGCAGAGGACCGACCGCATCCGCAACAGCTCCGCCAGGCGGCGGCGCGTTTCGTCGCCCAGCCCCGGCTGGGTTGTCTTCAGGCGCCACTTCGCATCCGTGGATCCGGCAAGCCTGGCTCCTGGTTTCTGGATCGGCAGTTCGCCTTTGAATATGCGGCCCTGTTCGAAGTGACTCTGCCGGGCATGGCGCGGCTGGGGCTGCCTTTCCCGCTTGGCGGCACCAGCAATCATATCCGCATGACGGCGCTGCGTGGCGCAGGCGGCTGGGATGCGCACAATGTCACCGAGGACGCCGACCTGGGCTTTCGCCTGTGGTCGATGGGCTGGAAGCTCGGCGTCATCGACAGTCCGACGTGGGAGACGCCGCCGGGCGCGATGGACCGGTGGCTGCCCCAGCGCACCCGGTGGCTGAAGGGTTATATGCAGACCTGGGGCGTGCATACGCGGCGTCCCAACGCCTTGGGCCGGCGCGGAATCTTGTCGCTGGTCATGACCTTGGGCGCGGCGATCCTTTCGGCGGCCGCCCATGCGCCAACGCTGGCCTGCCTCGTTCTAGCCGTCGCCGTCTGGGCGCTTTCCGGCGTCTTGCCGCCCCTGCCCGGAGGCTCACTAGGCGTGCTGGCGTTGGGCGTCATCGCCGCCTGGATGAGCTGTGCGGTGGGAGCACGGCGGGCAGGGCTCGATTATCGGCTGGGCGATGTGCTGGCTGCGCCGGCGTACTGGGCGCTGCTCAGCCTGGCCTTCGTCCATGCAGCCTGGCGGCTGGCGGTCGAACCGCACGTCTGGGACAAGACCCCGCACGATCGCGACGATCAGATGCCGGAATTGACCGTCGTGGCGCTGGACGCTGGACGCGAGGCGGCCTGAGCGCCTATCAGCCCGACGATGGCGCCCGTCCTTTCCAAAACTCCCGAAATGCTCGTGACCTCCGGCTGGTCCGACTATGCCCTGCTGGACAGCGGCGACGGCAAGAAGCTGGAGCGGTACGGCCGCTACACCGTGGTTCGGCCCGAACCGCAGTGTTTCTGGTCGCCCCGCGATCCGAAAGCCTTCGAAAACGCGACAGCGACGTTCGATCCGCAGCAGGAAGAGGAAGACAGCGGTCGCTGGCGGTTCGACAAGCACGGCCCCATAGACGCCTTCCCTTTGAAATGGCGCGATGTGAAGTTCACCGGCAGGTTCACCCCCTTCCGCCACCTCGCCTTCTTCCCTGAACAGGCGGCCAACTGGGAATGGCTGGACGGACGGGTGCGAGACTTCTCACGTTCGAGCGGCCGTGCTCCGAAGATCCTGAACCTGTTCGGCTATACCGGCGTCGCCAGCCTGGCTGCAGCCGCCGCGGGCGCAGAGGTCACTCACGTCGACGCCTCCAAGAAGTCGGTCGCCTACGCGCGCGAGAACGCCGAACAATCGGGCCTGGCCCAGCATCCGATCCGGTGGATCGTCGAGGACGCGCGCAAGTATGTCGCCCGCGAGGTCCGTCGCGGCTCGAAATACGATGGCGTCATTCTGGATCCGCCCAAATATGGGCGCGGCCCTACGGGCGAAGTCTGGCGCCTGTTCGAGGACATGCCTGGTCTGCTCAAGGACTGCGCCGCCCTGCTGGCTGACGATGCCGATTTCCTGCTGCTGAACGCCTATGCGGCTCGCGTGTCCGGCCTGTCCCTGGCGCATCTGATGGGCGAGGCGACGCAGGATCGCGGCGGCCGGATCGACTGGGGCGAACTGGCCCTGTCCGAAGACGGTCCGGACGCCCGCGCCATCGGCCTGTCCTTCTTCGCGCGGTGGAGCCAATGACCGAACGCGTCATCACCTCCCTGACCAACGACACGGTCAAGGGCGTCCGCGCCCTGCATATGCGCAAGGAACGCGACCTGACCGGGACCTTCCTCGCAGAAGGGCTGAAGTTCATCGGCGAGGCGCTGGACCAAGGGCGCGCGCCCCGGATGCTGCTGGTCGGCGAGGACGCGCGTCCTCATCCGCTGCTGGACCGCGCCAAGGCGGCCACGCTCAAGGCCGGCGGCGATATCATCGTCGTCACCCACGCCATCCTCGAAAAGATCAGCCGCCGCGACAATCCGCAGACCGTGCTCGGCGTGTTCGAACAGGCCTATGCGCCTCTCGACAACCTGAACCCCGCTTCGGCCCCCTGCTGGGTCGCGCTGGAGCAGGTGCGCGATCCCGGCAATCTGGGCACCATCATCCGCACGGCGGACGCGGCCGGTTGCGGCGGGGTCATCCTGATCGGCGATTGCGTCGATCCCTATTCGGTGGAGGCCGTGCGCGCGACCATGGGCTCGGTCTTCGCCGTCTCGATTACCAGAACGACGCCTGAGGCTTTCCTGACCTGGCGCAAGAACTGGCCCGGCAGCGTCGTCGGCACCCGGCTGGACGCCAAGGTCAGTCACCGCTCGGCCGTCATGCAACAGCCGTCGCTGATCCTGATGGGCAATGAACAGGCCGGCCTCACCGACGATTTGGCCGCCGCCTGCGACGTCAACGTCAAGATTCCGATGCGCGGCCGCGCCGACAGCCTGAACCTGGCCATAGCCACCGGCATCATGGTCTATGCCGCGACGGACGAACCCTAGCGCTTCTCCTCCGGCGCCACCCGCCCCATGCCCCAAAGCGCGGCGATGGTAACCAGGGCCGAAATCGCCAGATAGCCGCCGACGGCTCCCGGCCCGAACCGCTCTGCCAGCTTCAGCGCGACATAGGGCGCAAGCGATGCGCCCAGGATGCCCGCCAGATTAAAGGCCATCGACGCGCCGGTGTAGCGCACCGCCGTCGGGAACGGCCGCGCCATGGCTGCGCCGATGGGGCCATAGGTGCAGCCCATCAGGGCGAACCCCAGCGCAAAGAAGATCAGCAGGCCGCTGAGGCCGCCCCCAAACAGCGGCGCGAACAGAAAGCCGAACAGGCCGATCCCCACGGACGAGGCGATCAGCACCCTGACCTGCCCGTATCGATCCGCCAGCAAGGCTGTCACGGGGATGAAGGCGGCGAAGAACAGTACGCCGATCAACTGGATAGGCAGCACGTCGGCCCGGGCCAATCCCATCCCTGTCGTCGCCCACCCCAGGGCGAAGACGGTCATCAGATAGAACAGGGTGAAGGTCGTCACGCCGCTGAACGTCCCCAGAACCAGCGCCGCCTTGTGATGGGCAAACAGGGTCACGGCGGGCGCCTTCACGCGCTCGTCACGGTCCACCGCCTTCTGGAACTCGGGCGTCTCGGTGATCTTCAGCCGCACCCACAGGCCGACGAACACCAGGATGGCGCTGGCCAGGAACGGAATTCGCCAGCCCCAGCCCTCGAACGCGGTCTCGCTCATCGTCGACGTCAGAACGATGAAGGATGTGGTGGACAGGATGAAGCCGATGGGCGCGCCCAGTTGGGGGAACATGCCGAACCAGGCCTTCTTTCCGGGCGGCGCGTTCTCTGTCGCCAGCAACACCGCCCCGCCCCACTCGCCGCCCAGGCCCAGCCCCTGACCGAACCGGCACAGGGCCAGCAGCAGGGGGGCCAGCAGGCCGACCTGCTGGTGCGTCGGCAACAGGCCGATGGCCACCGTCGACAGGCCCATGGTCATCAGCGCCGCGACCAGCGTCGCCTTGCGTCCCACCCGGTCCCCAAAATGTCCGAAGGCCAGGGCGCCGATGGGCCGCGCGAAGAAGGCGATGGAAAAGGTCGCGAAAGAGGACAGCAGAGCCGTCCCTGGATCCTCGCCGGGAAAGAACAGCGTCGGAAACACCAGGACGGCCGCTGTGGCGTAGATGTAGAAGTCGAAAAACTCGATCGTCGTGCCGATCAGGCTGGCGAACAGCACGCGGCCGGTAGAGTTCTTCGGCAGGACGTCGGACATCTTCTTCTCCCGGTTGTCCCAGCGATGCCCGTTTCCCTCCCGCCGCGTCAAGGCGATCAGGTACCTCGCGGCTTGACCCGGTTCGTCGCCTGCGCCTCGGCAGGGTTTTCCGGCCACGGATGACGGGGATAGCGGCCGCGCATCTCCGCGCGCACCGCCGCCCATGAGCCAGACCAGAAGCGCGGCAAGTCCTTGGTGACTTGCACCGGCCGTCGCGCCGGCGACAATAGGGCGAGGGTCAATGGCACGCCGCCGACGGTCGGATGTGTCGTCACGCCGAACAGTTCCTGCACCCGAATATCCACGCGCGGTCCGCCCTCGGCGGCATAGTCGATGTTCGCTGAGCCCAACGGCGTGACCAGACGCGGGGGCGCCAGCTCGTCCAGCCGCCGCTGTAGGTCCCAAGGGATCAGTCCGCGCAGGGCCTCGGCCAGACGACCGTCAGCTATCCCATCAAGCGATTTTGCCCCCTCCAGGAGAGGCCACAGCCAGTCCTCACGCGCCGCCAGCAGGGCGTTATCCGACACATCAGGCCAAGCTGGGTCGCGCGCGTGCAGGAAGGCCAGCCGGGCGCGCAGTCCCGACGCCTGCTCGCCCCATTTCAGCGCGCCCAGCCCATCCGCCTCGATCTCGGCCCGAAGGGCGGCGGTCAAGGTCTTCGCATCCGGCGCGCCGACGATCTTTTCGTCCAGCACGATGGCCCCGATGCGTCGCGAGCGCCGGATCACCGACCGCCCCGACGGTTCGCGCGCCAGCCGGTCCTCCGTCGAGATCAGGCGCGCCAGATCGCTGTCGATCCGGTCCGCCTCCAGCGCCGCCGCCAGTCGTACCCGGTCGCGCGTGTCACCGCCGCCAAGTTCGGCGATCGCCAACCAAGGCTCACGCGCCAGATGGTCAGTCGCCTCCAGCACGGCTCCTCTCCCGCTGGCGAGAAGATATTCACCCGCCTTGCCCCGCGCCTTTGCGATCCGCTCGGGAAAGGCCTCGGCCAGCAGCAGTCCAGAATCGATCGTCCGACCCGATCCGCCGCCCGCCGCGCGCGCCCAGCGCTGCGCCAGCTTGATCGAATCGCGCGCTCTCTGCGTCCGATCGCGCTCCAGCCCGATCAGGCGATCCGCCAGATCGACGCTCGATCCGCCCAGACCCGGCTCGCTCAACACCGCCGCGATCCGTGCGCCCGTCATCGCGTCGCCGGCGTCGGACGCCACGGCCACCAAATGGGCCAGCCGCGGCGACAGCGGGATCTTCGTCAGGCGCAGCCCGTGTTTCGACAGTCCGCCATCGGCATCCAGCGCACCCAACCGTGTCAGCACCTTGCGCGCCTCGGCCAAGGCTCCAGCCGGCGGCGGGTCGAGCAGGGCCAGCCCCTCCGCCGAGCGTGCGCCCCACCGGGCCAGGTCCAGGGCCAGCCCGGTCAGGTCCGCCTCCTGGATTTCCGGCCGTTGATGCGGGACCAACCCGCGCGTCTGTTCCTCATCCCACAGGCGGTAGCAAACGCCCGGCTCGGTGCGCCCGGCCCGGCCGCGCCTCTGTTCCGCGGAGGATCGGCTGACCTTGACCGTCGCCAGCCGGGTCAAACCGCTGGAGGGTTCGAATCGCGGCACGCGCGACAGGCCGCCGTCTATCACGACCCGCACGCCTCCGATGGTCAGACTGGTTTCCGCGACCGAGGTCGCCAGCACCAGCTTGCGCCGCCCCACAGCCGCCGGTTCGATAGCCCGGTCCTGTTCGGCCCGGTCCAGTCCGCCGTACAGGGGCACGACATCGATGTTCGGTAGCCGCAGCCGCTCGTTCACAAGCCGAGCGACCCGATGGATTTCACCCTGCCCTGGCAGGAAGACCAGCACCGACCCCGTCTCCTCGCCCAGCGCTGTCAGGCAGGCGCGCGCCACAGCCTCTTCGAACCGTTCAGACGGATTGCGGCCCAGATACCGGGTCTCGACCGGCCAGACCCTTCCCTCGGCCTCGATCACCGGCGCGCCGTCGAGCAGGCGCGAGACCCCGACCACATCCAGCGTCGCGGACATGACCAGCAGCCGCAGATCCTCACGCAGCAGCTTTTGAGTGTCTCTCGCCAACGCCAGCCCGAGGTCGGCGTCCAAGCTGCGTTCATGGAACTCGTCGAACAGGACCGCGCCCACGCCCTCCAGACCTGGGTCATCCAGAATCATGCGCGTGAAGACGCCCTCGGTGATCACCTCGATGCGTGTGTTCGGGCCGATCCTGCTCTGCAGGCGGGTGCGATAGCCCACCGTCCCGCCGGGCTGTTCGCCCAGAGTCGTAGCCATCCGGTCGGCGGCCGCCCGTGCGGCCAGGCGTCGCGGTTCCAGCACCAGCACCTTGCCGTCCAGCCAGGGCTGATCCAGCAGGGCCAGCGGCACGACCGTCGTCTTGCCTGCCCCCGGCGGCGCCGCCAGTACGGCCGTATTGCCCGCGCTCAGGGCGACTTTAAGCGGTTCCAGAACGGCGTGGATGGGCAGCATGCGTCGCCTCTAGCCTGCCGACAGGCGATCACGAAAGCGTCGTCGCGCCTTAACCACCCCGTCATGCGCGTTGCGCGCCGCCTCATCCGTCGCTAGCGTCCGCCCCAAGCAGCCGAGGGGCTGCATCAAAACGTGGGGGTATTTTATGTGGCGCGTTAAGTCGCTCGATGCGATCCTTGCCACGGCCGAGAAGAAGTCGCTTCACCGGTCGCTTGGTCCTATTCAACTAACGCTTCTGGGGATCGGGGCCATCATCGGCACCGGAATCTTCGTCCTGACCGCTTCGGCCGCCCAAAAGGCCGGACCGGGCATGATGATCAGCTTCGTCATCGCCGGCGCCGTCTGCGCGGTCGCAGCGCTCTGCTACTCCGAACTGGCGTCGATGGCCCCGGTTTCGGGTTCAGCCTACACCTACACCTACGCCGTGATGGGCGAACTGCTGGCCTGGACGGTCGGTTGGGCGCTGATCCTAGAATACGCCGTGGCGGCCTCGGCCGTGTCGGTCGGTTGGTCGGGTTATGTGCTGGGGCTGATAGAACAGGGGCTCGGATTCGATTTCCCCGACCTCCTATCCGCCGGGCCGACCTGGTCGATGAACGGCTTCATCCCGACGCCTGACTTTTCGGCCGGGATCGTCAACATCCCCGCCATCGTCGTGGCCCTGCTGGTGACGGCTCTGCTGATGGTCGGCACCACGGAATCGGCCCGGGTCAATGCGATCCTGGTGGCGATCAAGGTCGTCGCCCTGACGGTCTTCATCGTCATTACCCTGCCTGTCATTAAGTCGGCCAACCTGTCGCCGTTCGCTCCCAATGGCCTCTTCGGCCAATACTCGGGGATGGGCATCGTCGGCGCCGCGGCCTCGATCTTCTTCGCCTATGTCGGCTTCGACGCCGTTTCGACGGCGGCCGAAGAGACCAAGAACCCACAGCGCAACGTGCCCATCGGCCTGATCGGCTCTTTGGCCATCTGTACGGTCTTCTATCTGCTGGTCGCGCTCGGCGCTGCCGGCGCCATCGGCGCTCAGCCAGTTCTGGGCGCCGCCGGTGAAGCTGTTCAGCCGGGCTCGCCCGCCTTCGTCGCCGCCTGCGCCCTGCCTTCCAACGCCGAAATGCTGGTCTGCTCTAACGAGGCCCTGGCTCACGTTCTGCGCGTCGTTGGTCACCCCCAGATCGGCAACGCCCTTGGCACTGCCGCCCTGCTGGCCTTGCCGTCGGTCATCCTGATGATGATCTTCGGTCAGACCCGCATCTTCTTCGTGATGGCGCGCGATGGTCTGCTGCCGGAAGGCCTGACCAAAATCCACCCCAAGTGGAAGACGCCCTATATCGTGACCGCCGCCACAGGCATCGCGGTCGCCATCGCCGGCGCCCTGTTCCCGGTCGGTCAGCTGGCCGACATCTCGAACTCGGGCACCCTGTTCGCCTTCTTCATGGTGTCGATCGCGGTGCTGGTGCTGCGGGTCAAGGATCCGAACCGTCGCCGTCCGTTCCGTACGCCGCTGATCTGGGTGTTCGCGCCCCTGTCGGCGTTCGGCTGCGCCTTCCTGTTCTGGAACCTGCCGCACGACGCCAAGATGGTGCTGCCGATCTGGGGCGGCATCGGCCTGGTGATCTACTTCCTGTATGGCTATCGCAAGAGCCACCTGGGTCGCGGTCTGGTCGAGGTTCACGAAACGGACCGCGACGTCCCGCCGCCGCCCGTGCCGCCAATCAGCTAATACCAAACCGGGCCTGTCGCACCAATCGCGGCAGGCCCATCTATCGGCCTCAAGTAGCTCGCAAGGGCGATAGGCCAAGAATAAAGAAAGGCCCCGGATCGCTCCGGGGCCTTTTTTGTCTGGTGCGGATGAGAGGACTCGAACCTCCACGCCTCTCGGCGCTGGAACCTAAATCCAGTGCGTCTACCAGTTCCGCCACATCCGCATCGGGTAGGCGGTCGCCTCTAGAGGGTGACGCCGCTCAGGGCAAGACCTCAGCGACGGCCAGCGACCAGTTCGTTGCGAATGGAGCGTCCCAAGGGATCGCGGGCGCGCCAGGTGTCGCCGACATCGGCCTCGACCATTCGGCTGCAGAACCGCGGCAGGATCTGGCGCGGGCTGAAACCAGTCAGACAAATCTTTTCACCCTCGGCCGACCAGCGGGCCGCCACACGTCGTCCGTCCGAAAACTGCGAGGTGTAGCGCCCATCTGGCTCGAAATAGTGCCTGACCCACTGTCCGTTCGGATAATGGGACACGATCGTATTGCCGAACGCCTTGGACATATCGGCTGAGGCAGGCGATGCCGCCAGCACACCGACAATAGCCAAGCCGCAGATCACCGCACCCTGCTTCACACGCCCCTCCTGCGCCATCCATAATCGACTATCGACGATACATAAGACGGCGCAAGCGCTGCGGTTCCTCAGCCGTTACCGCGACGACCCGATTCGAACAGGAACCAGACGCGCTTCTCGCTCTCGTCGATCCAGTTCTCCAGCAAGCTGGCGGTCGCGACGTCGTTATGCTCGTCGCACAAGTCATGCACCTCGCGCATCCGGCCGATCAGTTCACCGTTGTCGTCGCGAAGCTCGGCCAGCATATCCAGCGGATCGACATAGTCGGCGTCATTGTCGGCGATGCGTGATTCCTTGGCGATCTGACCGATAGAGCGCAGCGTGGTCCCGCCGATCTTGCGCGCCCGCTCGGCCATCGGATCGGTCATGGCCAGGATTTCCGCCGACTGCTCGTCCAGCATCAAATGATAGTCCCGGAAATGCGGGCCCGAGACGTGCCAGTGGAAGTTCTTGGTCTTGATGTAGAGGGCGAACGTATCGGCCAGCAGCCCGGTCAGAGCGGCGGAAATGCTCTGGGTCGCCTCCTCCGACAGGCTCGTTGGCGTCTTCAGGGGCGCCAGGCGCTTTTCTTTGGCGGTGACCATCATCGTTCTCCTCAGCAGTAGTCTGCGGTCAAGCTAGGTAGCCGGGCATCCGAACGGAAGCCCTTTCGCAGATGATAATGCTGAAGCTGTAAAGTGGTTCGGCGGCGCCGACCTTTGTCGGCGGATGGCTGGGGAACTAGGACTCGAACCTAGAATGACGGTACCAAAAACCGTAGTGTTACCATTACACCATTCCCCAGCAGGACCGGCGTTTCCGAAGCACTCTGTGCGGCGGAGGCGGTCAGATACGCCAAGCCGTTTTGGGATGCAACACCCTCTTTCAGGACTATTTTCGCTTACCGTGAAGATGGGTCGAAATGGGCGCTTGCGGCCTATCGAACCCATGGCTATAAGCCGCGTCCTCACTTCGGGGCGACGCCGCCAGGCCAGCCCCCACGGTCGGAGTGTGGCTCAGCCTGGTAGAGCACTGCGTTCGGGACGCAGGGGTCGGAGGTTCGAATCCTCTCACTCCGACCATCTTCTCCTCAGAAAAATCGACGATGCGACAGCAGATCTTCGCCCGCTGTCAGAGCCGCGTCAGTCGTCGTTCGCCGCGCTCTCCATCGCCCGGCGCGCCACCGCATTCAGATGCGCGCCAACCGACTCGATAGACCTTGAGCCCAGCGCCTTTCGGCGCGCGGTCAGATCGGGCGATCCGGCGTCATAGTCGGCCATCAGCCGCCGCACGAACGCCCCGCCTTGAACCTCAGCCAACACCTGATCCATCGCCCGGCGAGACTCGGCTCCGATGACGCGCGGTCCGGTCAGATAGGCGCCGTATTCCGCCGTATTCGAAATCTTGGCGAAGGCGCCGGCGATGCCGCGTTCGTACATCAGGTCGGTCACCAGCTTGCTTTCATAGAAACATTCGAACCACGCCACTTCGGGCGGATAGCCGGCGTTGACCAGCTTCAAGAAGGCCGCGTCGATCAGTTCGGCGATGCCGCCGCACAGTACGACCTGTTCGCCGAACAGGTCGCTCTCGCACTCGTCGCGCATCGTCGTTTCCAGAATGCCCTTGCGCCCGCAGCCCAGCGCCGCCGCATAGGACAGGCCCAGGGCATGCGCGCTGCCCGTCGCGTCCTGCTGCACGCCAAACAGGCAGAAGACCCCCTCCCCGGCTTCGTACAGATCGCGGATGCGCGGCCCGATCCCCTTGGGCGAGGCCAGGATGACGTCCAGATCCGCGCGCGGTTCGACCAGGCCGAATCGCACCGACAGGCCGTGGGCGAAGACCAGGGCCGCGCCCGGCCGCACGTTCGGCTCCAGTTCGTCGCGCCACAGATCGCGGTGCGCCTCGTCTGACGTCATGACGGCGACCACGTCGGCGCCCGACGCGGCCTGCGCGGCCGTCATCACCTCGAACCCGTCGGCGCGCGCCAGGTCTCGCGTCTTGGAGCCGGACTTCAGACCCACCACGATATCGACCACGCCCGAATCGCGCAGGTTCAGCGCATGGGTGCGGCCCTGGCTGCCGTAACCGATCATGGCCACGCGCTTGCCGCGAATGATCGAAAGGTCGCAGTCGCGGTCGTGGAAGACAGGCAGCGGATTGGGTAGGGTCTGGGTCATGACCGCCTTCATAACCCCATCCGACGTCGTCGCCTTCTGGAAATGGGCTGGGCCCGAAAAGTGGTTCGCCAAGGACGAGGCGTTCGACGCCGACTTCCGCGATCGAGGCCACGCCCTGCATTGGGCCGCCGCGCGCCGCGAACTGGACGGCTGGATGGACACGGCCGAGGGCGCCTTGGCGATGCTGATCCTGCTGGACCAGTATCCCCGAAACAGTTTTCGCGGTACGGCGCATCAGTTCGCCACAGACCCGCTGGCCCTGATGTTCGCCAATCAGGTGGTAGCGCGCGATCTGCATCTGGCGGTCGAATCGGCTTTGAAGAACTTCCTGCTTCTGCCGTTCGAACATTCCGAACGGATCGAGGATCAGGACCGCTACATGGCCTTGGTCGCCGGCGACGCGGAGTTGGAGAAATGGGGCAAGCTTCACCGCGACATCATCGTCCGCTTCGGCCGCTTCCCGCACCGCAACGCCGCGCTGGGCCGCCACACAACGCCTGAAGAACAGGCCTTCCTCGAAGACGGCGGTTTTGGCGGCTGATTCGATTCCTGTGGACTCTCGTCAGACGGCCGCGATTTCTCGAAACACGAATCGGTTTTCTGAGGCAACCTGCGCCTCATGACCATCCAGATGATCCTTGCCGATGTTCAGTCGCGCGCCGGCGCCGCGCCCGTCGATCATCCGGAATGGCAGTATCTGAACCTGCTGCGCGACATCCTCGACAATGGCGTCCGTCGCGACGACCGCACCGGCACCGGCACCTTGGGCGTCTTCGGTCGCCAGATGCGGTTCGATCTGTCCAAGGGTTTCCCGGTCCTGACGACCAAGAAGCTGCATCTGCGGTCGATCATCGTCGAACTGCTGTGGTTCCTGCGTGGCGAGACCAACATCGCCTATCTGAAGGACAATGGCGTTCGCATCTGGGACGAATGGGCCGACGCCGAGGGCGAGTTGGGTCCGGTCTATGGCAAGCAATGGCGGTCCTGGACTGCGCCGGACGGCCGCGTCATCGACCAGATCGAGAAGCTGGTTCATGGGCTGAAGACCAATCCCAACAGCCGTCGCCACATCGTCACCGCCTGGAACCCGGCCGATGTCGACGACATGGCCCTGCCGCCCTGCCACTGCCTTTTCCAGTTCTTCGTCGCCGACGGAAAGCTCAGCTGCCAGCTGTATCAGCGTAGTGCCGACGTCTTCCTGGGCGTGCCGTTCAACATCGCCTCTTACGCCCTGCTGACGATGATGCTGGCCCAGGTGGTGGGGCTGGAGCCGGGCGATTTCGTCCACACCTTCGGCGACGCCCACCTTTATCTGAACCATCTCGAACAGGCCGAGCTTCAGCTGACTCGCGAGCCCCTGCCCCTGCCCGTCATGCAGATCGCGCCCAAGACCGACCTGTTCGCCTTCGACCTCTCGGACATCACACTCGAAGGCTACGAGGCCTGGCCGCATATCAAGGCGGCAGTCGCGGTCTGATGAACCTCAAGGACCTGCAGGCCGACGTCCTGCGCATCTCCGACATCTACGCCGCCGAACACGACATCGACCGTGACCGCGACTGGGCGCTGCTGAAGCTTCAGGAAGAGCTGAGCGAACTGACCGCCGAGCACCTGCGGCTGACCGGCCGCGCACGAGGCGCGCCCGACAGCCGGGCGCTGGGCGACGAGGCGGCGGATGTGCTGGGGATGCTGCTGATCTACTGCGCGCGGGCGGGTGTCGATCTGGATCAGGCCATGCAACGCAAATGGCTGAAGTGGCTGGACCATAAGACTGAAGCTTAGGCTTCGGGCGCAATCATGATCATCATCGTCAGGCGCCGAACCAGGTCCTGATCCGTAGTAATGCGTTCGACCACGATGCTGTTCTTCATCATGCCCATCTGCATGGTGGCGCGAAAGGCAATCGCGTCGCCCGGCGCGGCGATGAAGCCTTCGACCGTCGGCTTGCTCTGTTTGCCCGCCAGACCGCCGAACGCCATGGACAGCTGGTGGCCGCCCGGCGAGACCGAAATGGCGGTGAAGCGCGGGCTCTTCAGTTGGGCCACGAACTTGTCGTCCACCGACAGGTCCATGCCAGCGGCCTTGCCCACGAAGCCTTCGCGATAGACGATCAGCAAAGCCTGATCGTGAAACTGAGGGCGAAACGCCATTGCGGCCTGTTTCTGCTCCGCCGTCGCCGCCTTGCCCAGCTTTGTGCCCGCCAGATTGGCCATGATGTAAATGGTGAACACGCCCAAGAAAGCACCGACCATCATCGGCAGATAGCCGGCGTCGGCTCCGGCGGATGAGAACAAGAACGCCAGCCCACCGCTGATGACGAACGCGACTAGGAAACCGACCACGATGGCGGGGAGATACTTGCTCACAACGGGGCTCGCGTTCATTGGATGAGCCACCTCAACGCATCGATACGGTCAAGGTTCTTGCCCCAGCCCCTAATTTCCCTGGTCGTTGCGCGTGGACGCAACGGCGTCATCGGCCGAAACGGCGACCTGCCCTGGCGGCTGCGCAGCGATCTGCAGCGCTTCAAGGCCATAACTGTGGGCAAGCCCTGCCTGATGGGCCGCAAGACCTGGGAGAGCCTGCCGCTCAAGCCCTTGCCCGGTCGGCTGAACATCGTGCTGACGCGTGATGAATCCTACGAAACCGACGGCATGTCCAAAGGCGCGCTGGTCTGCGCCACCCTGGACGAAGCCATCGAGATTGGACGCGAGACAGCCGAGGACGATGGCGTCGATGAGATCTGCATCATCGGCGGTACCGCCCTGTTCGAGGCGTCCCTGCCCCGCGCCAGGCGCCTGTACATCACCGAGGTCGAGGCCTCGCCCGAAGGCGACGCCGTCTTTCCGGCATTCGACGAAACAGCCTGGGTCGAGGTATCGTCAGAATCGCACCCGGCGGGTGAGAAGGACGATCACGCCTTCATCTTCCGCGTGCTGGAACGCCGTTAGGAGAAACAGATGTACGTCACCACGACCAACGACCTGCCCGGCTTTCGCGTCACGCGCCACATCGGCCTGGTGCGCGGTGTCACGGTGCGCTCGCGCAACGCCATCTCCGACGCCATCGGCGGGGTCCAGTCCATGCTGGGCGGCCGCGTCGGCGCCTATGTGAAGCTGGCTGAGGCCGGGCGTCAGGAAGCCTATGACGAACTGGTCAAACACGCCCAAGCCCACGGCGCCAACGCCATCCTGGCCGTCCGCTATGACGCGACGGAGATCATGCCGGGCGTGACCGAGGTGCTGTGCTACGGCACGGGCGTGATCGTCGAGCCGGCATGACCGGCTCGACGTTTCCCGATCAGGACAGGGTCATCAGGTCCGAACGCTCGAAGTTGCGCAGCTCGTCTGCACGACCCTCGCGGATCTTGGCGACCCACTGAGGATCGGCCAGCAGCGCGCGGCCGACGGCGACCAGGTCGAACTCCTCGTTCTCCAGACGGCGCAGCAGACCGTCCAGCGAGGCGGGCTTTGAACCCTCGCCGCCGAAGGCCGCGATGAACTCGCCGTCCAGGCCGACGGACCCGACGGTGATCGTGGGCTTGCCCATCAGCTTCTTGGTCCAGCCGGCGAAGTTCAGGTCCGAGCCTTCGAACTCCGGTTCCCAGAAGCGGCGCTGCGAGCAGTGGAAGACATCGACGCCGGCGTCCGACAGCGGGGTCAGCCACTCGACCATCTGTTCCGGCGTCTCGGCGATGCGGGCCGTGTAATCCTGAAGCTTCCACTGCGACAGGCGCAGGATAACGGGGATGTCGTCGCCGACGCCTTCACGCACCGCTTTCACGACCTCGGCGCCGAAGCGGGCGCGGTCGGCGATGGTCGGTCCGCCCCAGCGGTCCTCGCGCGCATTCAGGCCGCCCCAGAAGAACTGGTCGATCAGATAGCCGTGGGCGCCGTGGATTTCGACGGCGTCGAAGCCAAGGTCACGAGCCGCGCGGGCCGACCGGCCGAAAGCGGAGATGGTGTCGGCGACATCTTCCTCCGTCATGGGCTCCAGCTTGGTCTTGCCCGGCATGGTCATGCCCGACGGGCTGTCCACCTTGCCCAGCGGCGCCCAGTCATCGCCGCGTCCGCGCGCAGAGCCCACGTGCCAGATCTGCGGCGCTATAAGACCGCCGGCGGCATGAACCTCTTCAACCACGGACTTCCATTCCGGCAGCGCTTCGCCGTGGAAGACCGGAACGTTGGCGTCGTTGCGCGCCGCCGGACGCTCGACGACCGTGCCTTCGGTCACGATCAGGCCCACCCCGCCCTCGGCGCGACGGCGATAATAGGCGGCGACGTCTGAGGTCGGGATGCCGTTCGGCGAGAAGGACCGGGTCATGGGCGCCATGACGATGCGGTTGGGCAGGGTCAGCCCCTTGATCGTGAAGGGGCTAAACAAGGCGTCGAGGCTCATCGTATCTCCTTGGGTATCTGTAGCACCCAAGGTGGCGAACAGGGTTGCGTTTGAAAACCCCCTGCCTCGGCTTTTTCTAAATCCCCAGCGCCGCCGAGACGCGCGCGGCGATTTCGGCGAAGCGACCGGCGATATCGCCCTTCGGATCGGTTGCGACAGGCGGTCGTCCGGCATCGCCGCCCTCTCGCAAGGCGGCGTCCAGCGGCAAGGCGCCCAAAAACGGGATGGATAGGCGCTCGGCCTCGGCCCTCCCCCCGCCTTCACCAAAGACCGGACCGCTCATATTCTCGATCAGGCCCAACGTCGGGACATTGACGCGCTGGAACAAGGTGTGGGCGCGACGCGCATCGGCCAGAGCGACTTCCTGCGGCGTCGACACGATCACCGCCCCATCCAGCGGCGTCTTCTGGATTAGGGTCAGTTGGACGTCGCCCGTGCCCGGCGGCAGATCGACCACCAGCACGTCCAGCGGCGCATCAGCCGTCCCCCAACGCGTCTGGGTCAGCATCTGCGTGATGGCCTGCGACGCCATCGGTCCACGCCAGATCATGGCGTCGTCCATCTTGGTCAAAAGGCCGACCGACATAGCCTTCAGCCCGTGGGCGACGTGCGGCACGATGGCGCCGTCCTCGTAGGCGGGCTGACCACTAATGCCCAGCATGGTCGGCAGCGACGGCCCATACACATCGGCGTCAAGAATGCCGACCGAAAGCCCGCGCGCCGAAAGCGCAGCGGCCAAATTCACCGCGACGGTGGACTTGCCGACACCGCCCTTGCCGCTGGCGACGGCCAGCACGCGGCGGACATGAGCCGGGCGCTCGGTCGGGACGGGCGCCTTGGCGCGGCCCTGATCGACCGCCGCCTTTGACAGGCCCGCCGTGCGCGGCGCAGCAGGCTTGGTCTCGGCGGTCAGAATGACCGAGACGCGCGCCATGCCGGGAATGGCCTTCAGTGCAGCCTCCGCCGCGTCACGAACCGGTGCGTAGTCGGCCGCTTGGGTGTGATCGACTTCCAGAGCAAACCCCGCGCGATCCTCAGCCACGACCAGACCCTGAACCAGACCGGCGGCGACCAGCCCGTGGCCGGAAACCGGATCGATGATGGCGTCGAGGGCGGCGATGACGGCGGTGCGTTCGACCAAGGCGGTCTCCAGAAGACTTGCAGGCGATGATGCGCGCGTTCTATCGCCCTCGAACCCGTCCCGCGAGCCACGATTTGTCCCGACCACCCTCAATCACCCTGATCGCTGGCCCGACCGCCTCTGGCAAGTCGGCGCTGGCGCTGAAAATGGCGCGCGAAACAGGCGCGGTGATCATCAACGCCGACAGCCAGCAGCTCTACGCCGACCTGCGCACGCTGACAGCCCGCCCTTCGGCGCAGGATGAAGCCCAGGCCGACCATCGACTGTATGGCGTCGCCGACGCCGCCGACGCCTGGTCGGTCGGACGCTGGAGCCGCGCGGTAATGGCGTTGCTCGACGAACTCCGCGATCAAGGCCGGCCGGCCATTTTGGTGGGGGGGACCGGCCTTTATTTCACCAGCCTGACACGCGGCCTGGCCGATATTCCTGCGGTGCCGAGCGCGGTGCGCGATCAGATGGATGCCGACTACACGGCGCTCGGCGAGTCAGGTTTCCGCCGGCGCCTGGCCCAGATCGATCCCGAGGCGGCGCAAGCCATCGAACAGGGAGACCGCCAGCGACTGGTGCGGGCCATGAGCGTCTTCATCGCCAGCGGCCGCGCGTTAAGCGTCTGGAGGGCCGACACCCAGCCCTTGTTGGCGCCGGATTCATGGACCGGATGGGTCAGGGAGCCCGAGCGTCAGCAACTCTACGCAAACTGCGACCAGCGCGTGGACCTGATGATTGATCAGGGAGCGATATACGAAGTCCAAGCCCTCTTGGACCGTGGCTTGAACCCCGCCCTGCCCGCCATGAAGGCGGTCGGGGTCAGAGAACTGGCCGCCTACCTGTCCGGCGATCTGGCCCGCGACGACGCGATCGCCGCCCTTAAACAAGCCACCCGCAACTACGCCAAACGTCAGTCGACGTGGTTCCGAAACCAGACGCCGGAGTGGCGCCGCGCCTGAGTGCAATCCGGCGCTTGGAATGCCTCACGGCTGCGCCTATATTCGTCTGGTCCGGTTTCGGCCGGACTATAGCGATAAACGCGCTTGTAATAAGCGGACCGGACCCGGGTGCGATTCCCGGCGGCTCCACCAACTTTCTCCCCGCGTTATCGGCGGAGGCAGCATGGGGCCGACTAGCATCGACGGACGTGTAAAGAGGATTGCTTTCGCTCGTCCTGGCCCACCGTATCGGGCCATTTTCTAACTGCGAACGATAACTTCGCTGGAGAAGTCGCTCTCGCCGCGTAATGCGGTTCGAGTGATTTCGAATCTTAAGTCCTAGGGGTTCAGATCCTTGGGCGGGGCCCGTCGGGGGGCCTGGCAACAGAACCCCCGGCACTTTCCAAAAGATGATCGGGAGCTTGGCGCCAGAATCCCGGCGCTTTACCTTCATGACACCTTTCGCCTACGGCCCTGCGCCGCTATCAGTCGCGCTCTGATGTGAGGTGACGATGAGCGACCAGGCCCCTCCGGTCGATGAGATGCGGTACGAACAGCTGGCGCAGGAAGCCCTGCGCGGCGTCATGCGCGCCGCACTGGAACGCGTGCTGGCCGAGGGCCTGCCCGGCGCCCACCACTTCTATATCACCTTCAAGACACGTGCCGTCGGCGTCAGCGTGGCCCCTGACATTCTGGCGAAATATCCGGAAGAGATGACGGTCGTTCTGCAGCACCAGTATGACGACCTGCGCGTGGAGCCTGAGCGTTTCTCGGTCAAGCTGCGCTTCGGCGGCATGCCCAAGAGCCTGGTCATCCCCTATTCCGCGATCACGCGCTTCTACGATCCCAGCGTCCAATTCCTGCTGCAGTTCGAAGACCCGCAGCTTCTGGACGAGGTCGAAGACGAGCCGACCCCGCCCCAGGACATGCCGCCGATTTCGGACGGCCCCAAGGTCGTTTCGCTGGATCAGTTCCGCAAGAAATAGCCGCCGTCAGTCCTTGCGTGGATAGGAGCGGATCAGGATCCGCTCTCTTTCGCCTTCGCGTCTTTCGACCAGCAGCCGCGCGACCTGAGCGTCGTCGTGGAAAAGGTAGCCCTTGATGGAGTCGAGCAAGGCCTTGGCCAGGTTGTCGAGGTCCATCCACGGCGGCTCGCCGACATGTTCCATGCGGATTTCGACGACATGATCGCCCCATGACGGCCTGGCTCCGCGCCATTCCTTGCGCATGAACTCATAGACCAGCGGCTTGTAGTATTTGGCCTGGGTCGTCAGGCCGTCGATAACGAGCTCGACCGCATCGCCATCCTCGCGCGCCCTGACCTTGCCGGTCCCGGTCCAGCCGGCGGTCACGGTCGCATCGACTTTATGCAGACGGCGGGCGCCGCATCCAGCAAGCGCGCAGAGCGGATCGTTACGGGCGGCGTAAGCTGCTCCTCAGAATTCGCGGGCATCCGCTGGATTCTGCGCGCGACATCCAGCCCTTCGACCACAGCGCCGAATGCGGCGAAGCCCTGACCGTCAGGATTCCGCCCTCCGCCAAAGTCCAGGCTGGGCGTATCCTCGGTGACGATAAAGAAGCTGGAGGTCGCGCTGTCCGGTCCGTCCCGCGCCATGGACACCGCGCCGGCCGTATGGCGCAGGCCAGTGTCTCGTGTCCGTTCAAGAGTGATCGGTGGTCGCGAGGCGTTGTCGCTGCCGCGTGGCGTCGCCGCCTGGATCACGTCGATGGGATAGCGGCTGGCGGTATTGGTTTCGCGGCTGACGGTCCTGAAGAACGTGCCCGCATCATAATCACCGGTAACAACGTAGCCGATGAAATTGCATGTCGTGATCGGCGCGACGGCCGCATTCAGCGCCAATACGATCGTGCCGGCTGTTGTATCGAGCGCCACGCGGGGCATTGTGGGTTCAGCCTCAACGGTCGCGCAGCCCGCCAGCGCCGACAGCGCCGCCACGGCGATCAACCCTCGTCTCATATCCGCGCTCTTCTTGCCCTGCATGGCTCTCGTGCTACACCGCCGCGCAACCCATCGCCACGCCTGAGAGACGAGATTTACGCGCATGAGCAACGTCCGCACAGAGACCGACACCTTCGGCCCGATCGAAGTCGCCGCCGATCGCTACTGGGGCGCTCAGGCCCAGCGGTCGCTGGGCAACTTCAAGATCGGTTGGGAGAAACAGCCCCTGCCGGTCGTGCGCGCCCTGGGCATCGTCAAGCGGGCGGCCGCCGAGACCAATCGCGACCTGGGCAAGCTGGACCCGGCCCTGGCCGACGCCATCATCAAGGCCGCCAATGAGGTCATCGAAGGCAAGCTGAACGACCACTTCCCGCTGGTGGTCTGGCAGACGGGTTCGGGCACTCAGTCGAACATGAACGCCAATGAGGTGATCTCGAATCGCGCGATCGAGATTCTGGGTGGCGAGATGGGCTCCAAAAAGCCGGTCCACCCCAACGACCACGTCAATATGAGCCAGTCGTCCAACGACACCTATCCCACGGCCATGCACGTCGCCTGCGCTGAACAGGTGGTCAACGACCTGATCCCGGCGCTGAAGCATCTGCACGCCGCGCTGGACGCCAAGGCCAAGGCCTGGGGCCACATCATCAAGATCGGCCGCACCCATACCCAGGACGCCACCCCCCTGACCCTGGGCCAGGAGTTCGGCGGCTACGCCCAGCAGGTCGAGAACGGCATCAAGCGCATCGAGCAGACGCTGCCGGCCCTGATGGAATTGGCGCAGGGCGGCACCGCCGTCGGCACCGGTCTGAACGCGCCCATCGGCTTCGCCGAGAAGGTTGCGGCCCAGATCGCCGAGATCACCGGCCTGCCCTTCACCACGGCCCCGAACAAGTTCGAGGCCCTGGCCGCCCACGACGCCATGGTCTTCAGCCACGGCGCCATCAACACAGTCGCCGCCAGCCTGTTCAAGATCGCCAACGACATCCGCTTCCTGGGTTCCGGCCCGCGTTCGGGTCTGGGCGAACTGGCGCTGCCGGAAAACGAGCCGGGCTCGTCGATCATGCCGGGCAAGGTCAATCCGACGCAATGCGAAGCCCTGACCCAGGTCTGCGTCCAGGTGTTCGGCAACAACGCCGCCCTCACCTTCGCCGGGTCGCAAGGCCATTTTGAGCTGAACGTCTACAACCCCGTGATGGCCTACAACTTCCTGCAGTCGGTGCGCTTGGTCGCCGACGCGGCGATCAGCTTCACTGACAACTGCGTGGTCGGCATCGAGGCGCGCGAGGGCAATATTGCGCGCGGCCTGAACAACTCGCTGATGCTGGTCACCGCTCTGAACGGCAAGCTGGGCTATGATCTGTGCGCCAAGATCGCCAAGACCGCGCACAAGAACGGCACCACGTTGCGCGAAGAGGCTGTCGGCGGCGGCTATCTGACAGACGCGGAGTTCGATGAAGCTGTGCGACCGGAGAAGATGATCTCGCCGGGCTGATCCTATCTCAGGACGAGATTTTTAGAACGCCGACGTCGTCTGACGTCGGCGTTTTCGTTTGGGTCAGGTCTTGTCGCGGATGGTGCGTCCGACCGGCGCCAGCGCCAGCTTGGCCAGTTCGAGATCCTTCAGCGCGAACGGAATGCCGATGATGGAGACGAACTCCGCCACGGCGATGATCAAATGCGTCAGGGCGATGTACCAGCCGGCCACGACGAACCAGACGACGTTCAACACGACGCCGACACAGCCAGCGACGGGATGCGTGTCCTGCCACATGATCTCGCGGCCGAAGGGCCAGAAGGAATAGCTGGCGATACGCCACGCCGCGAACGTCCACGGCAGGCCGACGACGGTCAGCGCCAGGATCGCGCCGCCCAGCAGCCACAGAAGGCCGGAAATCCAGCCGCCGAAGATGAGCCAGAGGATATTCAGGATCAGGCGCATCAAGACAGGCTCCAATGTCGCCCAATGCGACGTATCTCAGATAAGCAAAAGGCCCCGCTTATGCAGCGGGGCCTTTGTTAAATCGGCGTCAGATCGGCCTTAGTGCGGCTTCTCGGTCCAGCGCGCCTTGGCGTCGTCTTGGGTCAGGCTCAGATGGACGTGCTTGTCGTCAACCCGTTCGACCCAGCTGACCGGGATCATGTGGTGCTTGAAGCCGCCGGCGAAATCCAGCTTCGCCAGTTCGATCTGGTCTCCCAGGACGTGATCGACCCGGCCCACGTGACCGCCGTCCGAGCCTACGACTTCGAGGTGTTCCTTGATGAGCGAAACGTCAACCATGTGTATCTCCACGAGTTTGGTTTGTCCTGCCGATGAGAACACACCCGGCCTGCGACGGTTTCAAACGGCGACGCTTGTTCATCGCCTTGATGACAGGATCGGCTGGGACGCGGTAAAAGCCGGCGTTCACACGGAACCGGAACTCAAGATATGCGGCGGATTGGATCAGGCCTGTTCGGCGTCCTCATGGCCTTGGCCCTGTCGGCGTGTGGAACGCTGGATCGCCCCACCGGCCCTCTCAGGATCACCGACGGCACGCTCGTCAAGGCCGAAGACCCTCGCATCCGCGCCAGCGACAGCGCGCGTCTGCAGGCCTTCACTCAGGAAATCGGTCAGCGACTTCGGCCCGACAAACCAACCTCGATCCTGGCGCTGTCTGGCGGCGGCGCAAACGGGGCCTACGGCGCCGGGCTTCTGGTCGGTTGGACCGAACAGGGCGATCGCCCCGCGTTCGATGTCGTCACCGGCGTCAGCACGGGGGCGCTTGCCGCTCCGTTCGCCTTTCTTGGATCGGATTGGGACGACGAACTTCAGCACGCCTATACCAGCGGCGCCGCCAGCAATTTGCTGAGCTGGCGCAGTTTCGCCGCCTTCCTGAACCCGAGCCTGTTCTCGTCACAGGTCCTGCGCAATCTGGTGGACGAGAACGTCACCCCTGAACTGATGCAGGCCGTCGCGCGCGAGCACGCCAAGGGCCGACGCCTGCTGGTGGCGACGACCGATCTGGACAGCGAGGAAACCGTCATCTGGGACATGGGTCTTTTGGCGACCCAAGGCGACGAGAACGCCCGCGAGCTGTTCAAAGAGGTGCTGGTCGCCTCAGCCAGCATTCCCGGCGTCTTTCCCCCGGTTTTGATCGCCGGGCTTCAGGACGACGACAAGGTGGTTCTGGAAATGCACGTCGACGGCGGCGTCAACACGCCGTTCCTGGCCATCCCTGAAGACCTGATGCTCTGGACCCGCCCAAAGGACGAAGGCCGCGTCGGCGCCCTCTATGTCATCGTCAACGGCCAGGTCGGCCGCAATGACGGCGTTACGCCCGGCCGGCTGTCGGCGATCCTGGCGCGGACCTATGACAGCATGAGCAAATCGTCGCTGCGCATCCATTTGGCGGTGACGGCGGCGTTTGCACGACGCAATGGGCTGGACATGGCGCTGTCGGCCATTCCAGACAATGTCGCCGCCTCCAGCCTGAAGTTCGATCAGGAGACCATGACGGCCATGTTCGAACTGGGTCGCCAGCGCGGACGCGGCGCCGATGCCTGGACCCGGCTGGGCGAGCGCCCG
This sequence comes from Brevundimonas sp. MEB006b, assembly GCF_030209705.1. NCBI lineage: Bacteria > Pseudomonadati > Pseudomonadota > Alphaproteobacteria > Caulobacterales > Caulobacteraceae > Brevundimonas > Brevundimonas sp. MEB006b. The sequence goes on along the minus strand of NZ_JARVRL010000005.1, from coordinate 221,709 downwards.
GCGGACCAGCCCTTCATCCCCCAGACGACGATTTCGGAGTCTGAAGTGCCGGCTGTGCTGACGCCCGAGCCCTCGGCCGAGCCGCCGGCCGATGCGCCCCCCGCCGAAAAGCCCAAGGCGTAGTCATGGGCGAGATCATCAATCTGAACCGGGCGCGAAAGGCCCGCGCCAAGGCCGAAGACAAGGCGCTGGCTGCCGCCAACCGCATGGCGCACGGACGCTCCAAGGCCGAGAAGACCCTGTCTGCTGTTGAGCGTCATCGCGCCGAAAAGCAGTTGGACGGTCAGAAGCTGGAGCCGAAATCCGACGACTGACGGCTCAGGCCTTGGGCGCGCGGATCAGCATGACCTGCCCCGCCAGCACAAGCGCCAGCCCGATCAGGGCGCTCCAGCCGAAACGCGCGCCCTCGAACAGCACCGACACCAGCATGGCGATGGGCGGCGTCAAAGCCGAGATGTAGCTGGCCAGGGCATAGCCGCGTTGACGCGCGATTGTGAAATATAGCCCGAACGCGATCACCGACCCGAACAGCGACAGATAGAGCAGCGACAGGACATAATGCGGCGTCGGCTCGATCCGCCACGTCACGCCGGTCGCCATGCCGTACAGCGCCAACATGGCTGTGCCATAAGCCATCGCCCAGGACGTGGCGGCCATGACGGGCGCGCCCGCCTGCTGTCCCTTCCAGGCGAACCAGTTGCCGAGCGCCGAAGCCAGTACAGCGGTTAGCGCGAAGAGGACGCCCAGCCCCGGATTGAGCCCAGCGCCGGCCGCCGTGATCTGGCCGTAGGACAAGACCCCGACGCCCATGACGCCCAGTACTGCGCCGATCCACGCCGCTGGCGCCGCCCTCTGTCCGCCCAGCAGCCGAAACAGGATCAGATTTACAAATGCCAGGGCGGCGAAGATCACCGCAACCACAGCCGACGCCACCTGCCCTTCTGCGGCATAGACGAAGCCATAGCTGACCGCGAAGACGAAGGCGCCCTGGCCGATGGCGGCCAGATGCTGGCTGCGCGTCAGACGCAGCGGCCGTCGCGTCACGGCGCAGAAGGCGAACAGCACCGCCGACGCCAGACCAAACCGCCAGACGATGGAGACGATAGAATCAACCGGCCCCAACTGCAGGGTGATCGCGTACCAGGTCGTGCCCCAGATCAGGGCGCAGATGGCGATCGCAGCGATCGCAAAGGGGCGGCTCAAAGGTTGATCTCCGGCGGTGGACGGCCCGCATAACACGCCCTAACGCCACGCGCCCTCACGTCTTGCGCCTGAGTGTGACACACTGGGCGCCTCGAAGGAGATCGCCATGCGAAACGCCCCCCTGATCCTGCCCGCAGCCCTGGTCTTGGCTGCCTGCGCCGCTACGCCGGACATGACGACCGGAACGACGGTCGTAAACGTGACCTCCACCTATCGCGAACGGATCATGCTGCCGCCCGGCCATGTCCTGACCGTCAGGGTTGAGGACGTCAGTCTGGCCGACGCGCCCGCCAAGGTTCTCGCCGAGACCAGCGAGCCGCTGACCGGCGCCCCGCCCTATCGCGTCACCCTTGGCTTTCCCACATCTCAGATCGATCAGCGCCACACCTATGCCGCGCGCGCCGAGATCCGAGACGCGGCCGGCGCTCTGGTCTTCGTTACGGACACCCGCCACGCGATCCTGACGAACGGCGCGCCGGCCTCGGCCGAGATCGTGCTGAAGTCCGCGCGTTGAGCAGCCTCAGCAAACGTTCGGTCGCCCTCGCCGGCCATGCCACGTCGGTGGCGCTGGAGCCGGAGTTCTGGACCGTGCTGGACCGGATCGCAGCAGCCCGCAGCCTTAGCAAGGCGCAGCTTCTGGCTGAAATCGACGCCGGTCGCGGCCGACGCCCTCTCGCCTCCGCCTGTCGCCTGCTGGCGCTGGACTGGGTGGCGGATCATGGACGTCAAACGTGAACGCCCCCTGGAGAATCGGCTAGTCGCTGCCGCCGTGCCTGCCATGGTCGTCTATCGCTTCCGATCGACTGATCAACTGCACCTCATCTGAAGGGGCGTCGCCCATTTCGACGACCGCCACCCAGATCGCCATGATGGCGAACATCGAGGTCATGCCCAAGGCAAAGGCGATCCAGCCCGCCCGCCCGTTCGGCTTGCGGCGCGTCTGCCTTGGCTGGTGATCGTCGTGCTGCATTGCAGCTAGGAACCGACCCTCGCCCGCACGGTTCCGTGCATTCGTCATGCGCGGCCCTGACATTGCCGCGCGGTCCCCTTATGTTCCGGTTCGATTCTGACTGACGGATATTTTTGCGCCTGTGACTGATCTTCCCGCCCCCCGCATTTCCGACCTCGCGCGCGCCCGTGCGCCCGAGGGCGAGGCGCCGCGCGATTATCTGAAGGGGCTGAACCCGGAGCAGCGCGAGGCGGTCGAGACGACCGAGGGCCCCGTGCTGGTGCTTGCTGGCGCGGGCACGGGCAAGACCCGCGTCCTGACGACACGACTGGCGCACATTCTGGCGACAGGCCGGGCCAAGCCGTGGGAGCTGCTGGCCGTCACCTTCACCAACAAGGCCGCGCGCGAAATGCGCGAGCGCATCACGCATCTGATCGGCCCCTCCGCCGAAGGCCTCCGCTGGCTTGGCACCTTCCACTCCATCGCCGCCCAAATCCTGCGTCGCCACGCCGAACTGGTCGGTCTGAAATCCAGCTTCACCATCCTGGACACCGACGACCAGGAACGGGTGCTGAAGCAGCTGCTGGAAGCGGCCAACATCGACACCAAACGCTGGACGCCCAAGTCGCTCTCCGGCCTGATCGATCACTGGAAGAACCGCGGCTGGACGCCGGACAAGCTGCCGCCGGGCGAGGACTTCGCCAACGGCAAAGGTCAGGGCCTGTACGCCGCCTATCAGGCGCGCTTGCGCAGCCTGAACGCCTGCGACTTCGGCGATCTGCTGCTGCACAACATCACCATCCTGTCGCAGCATGCGGACCTGGCTGAGGAGTATCGCCGCCGCTTCCGCTACATCCTGGTGGACGAATATCAGGACACCAACGTCGCCCAGTATCTGTGGCTGCGGCTGCTGACGGCCTCGACCGGCAATGTCTGCTGCGTCGGCGACGACGATCAATCGATCTACGGCTGGCGCGGGGCCGAGGTGGACAACATCCTCCGCTTTGAGCGGGACTTCCCCGGCGCCAAGATCGTCAAGCTGGAGCGGAACTATCGCTCGACCAGTCATATTTTGGGCGCGGCGTCCGGCCTCATCGCCGCCAACCGCGACCGGCTGGGCAAGACCCTGTGGACCGAAGACGACAGCGGCGACAAGGTGCGGGTGCGCGGCGTGTGGGACGGCGAGGCCGAGGCCCGGCTGATCGCCGACGAGATCGAGACCGCCCGCCGTCCCCATGCCGGCGAGCCGGGCCTGAAATACAAGGACATGGCTATTCTGGTTCGCGCCTCGTTCCAGATGCGGGCCTTTGAAGAACGCCTGGTCATGCTGGCCATCCCCTACACCGTCATCGGCGGGCCGCGCTTCTTCGAGCGCGCCGAGATTCGCGACGCCCACGCCTATCTGCGCCTGATCCTGTCGGAAGACGACGACCTCGCCTTCGAAAGGATCGTCAATGTGCCCAAACGCGGCATCGGCGACACCAGCGTGCAGAAAATCCTGCAACTGGCCCGCCAACACGACCTGTCGGCCCTGACCGCCGTGCGGGGCCTGATCAATACCGACGAGCTTCAGGCCCGTACGCGCACCGCCCTGTCCAACTTCGTGCGCGACATCGACCGCTGGCGCCAACTGTCCGAGACCACGCCCCATTGGCAGGTCATGGAGACGGTGCTGGAGGAGAGCGGCTATACCGACATGCAGAAGGCCGACCGCACCAGCGGCCAGACCCGGCTGGAGAACCTGAAGGAACTGACCCAGTCGATGCAGCAGTTCGAGACGCTGCAGGCCTATCTGGAGCACGTCTCCCTGGTCATGGATCTGGAGCGCGCGACCAGCGACGACCCCAATGGCGACGGGGCGGTGCAGATCATGACCCTGCACGGCGCCAAGGGGCTGGAGTTCCCGCTGGTCTTCCTGCCGGGTTGGGAGGAAGGCGTCTTCCCCAGCCAGCGCAGCATTGATGAGAAGGGCGAAAAAGGCCTCGAGGAGGAACGCCGCCTGGCCTACGTCGGCGTCACACGCGCCAAGCAGGACGCGCGTATCTCCTTCGCCGCCAATCGTTTGGTCTATGGACGCTGGACTTCGCAACTGCCCAGCCGCTTCGTCGACGAACTGCCCATCGCCCACGTCGATCCCCAATCCGACACCGGCTATTACGGCGCGTCGACCGGGATGAAGGAGGCCAAGAGCCGCTGGGACGACGCGCCATCGTTTGGCAGCGGCTATTCCTCCCCCGGCTGGAAACGCGCCCAATCCTTCACCGCCGCCCAGACCCCGGCCAAGATTCCGGCGCGCAAGGCCGTCATCGAGGGCGACGGCCGATTGATCGCCACCGCCGATCCCAAATCCAGCTCAAGCTGGAAAAAGGGCGAACGCGTTTTCCACCAGAAGTTCGGCTACGGAAACGTACGCGTCATTGAAGGCAACAAACTGCTGGTCGAATTCGAAAAGGCCGGGGAAAAGCGCGTCATCGACAGCTTTGTCGAGAAGGCCTAACCCGGCCTTCTGACCCAACGAACGGAGCCGACCATGGCGGGCCTCAAGGACAAGCGCGGCTTCATTGACAAGGACCGGATCGACCTGACCGAGCGTCAATCGGTCGAATACTGGATGAAGCGCTGGGGTGTGACGAAGGACCAGATCACCGCCGCCCACCGCAAAGTCGGTCGCATGACCAAGGATATCGCGGCGGAATTGGGCAAGAAGCGCTGACGCCGCCTACCTAAAACGAGAAACGGCCCCGGAGCACTGCGGGGCCGTTTCGGTTTCTGGCCTAGATGTGGATCACACGCCCATAGGCGTCCAGCGCCGCCTCGTGCATGGCCTCCGACATGGTCGGGTGCGGATATACGATCCCGTGGATATCTTCCTCCGTCGCCTCCATGGTGATGGCGGTGACATAGCCCTGGATCATCTCGGTCACTTCATGACCGATCATGTGCGCCCCGATCAGGGCGCCGGTCTTGGCGTCGAAGATCACCTTGACGAAGCCGTCGGTGTCGCCCGAGGCGATCGCCTTGCCGTTCACGCGGAACGGGAAGCGGCCGATTTTCACGTCGCGCTTTTCGGCGCGCGCAGCCTGTTCGGTGACGCCGACCGAGGCCACTTGCGGCTGGGCATAGGTGCAGCCGGCGATGGGCGAATAGACGTTGGGTGTCTTGTAGCCGGCGATACGTTCAGCGGCGTGGATGCCTTCGTGCGACGCCTTGTGCGCCAGCCAGGGCGCGCCGGCGCAGTCGCCGATGGCGTACAGACCCTTGACGTTGGTCTGGCAGTGGCCGTCGATCTTGACGTGGCCGCGGTCCATTTCCAGACCCAGTTCTTCCAGGCCGATGCCGTCGGTGTTGGCGGTGATGCCGACGGCCGAGATGCAGACCTCGGCCTCCAGCGTCTCGGCCTTGCCGCCGATCTCCACGGAGACCTTCACGCCCTTGGCGTCCTTGCTCACCTTGGTGACCTTGGCGCCCAGCTTGAACTTCATGCCGCGCTTTTCGAACGACTTCTGAGCGGCCTTGGAGACCTCTTCGTCCTCGACCGGCATGATGCGATCCACAGCCTCGACCACGGTCACGTCACAGCCCAGGGCGCGATAGAAGCTGCCGAACTCGATGCCGATGGCGCCCGAACCGATCACGACGATCGACTTGGGCATGAATTTCGGCGCCATGGCCTCGCGATAGGCCCAGATGCGATCGCCGTCGGCTTCAAGCCCGATCTGCGGCAGGGCGCGCGCACGGGCGCCGACGGCCAGCATGACCGACTTGGCCTCGAGCGCGCGCGATCCGCCCGCTTTCAGGGCAACGACGACCTTGGGCGCGGCGACGCCCTTTTTCAGCTTGGCCGTACCCTCGATCACCTCGATCTTGTTTTTCTTCATCAGGAAGCCGACGCCCTGATTCAGCTGTTTGGCCACGCCACGCGAGCGCTGGATGATGGCGTCGAAATCGAACGACGCGCCGGACGCCGACAGGCCGTACTCCTTCAAATGGCTCAGGCTCTCGAACTTTTCGCCCGACTTCAGCAGGGCCTTGGTCGGGATGCAGCCCCAGTTCAGGCAGATGCCGCCCAGGTTCTCGCGCTCGACGATGGCGACCTTCAGGCCCAACTGGCTGGCGCGAATGGCCGCGACGTAACCGCCGGGGCCCGAGCCGATGACGACGAGATCGAATTCAGCAGCCATTAGATCAACTTCTCGATGTCGGCCTTGATGGCCTCGGGTTCAGTCTGCGGGGCGTAGCGGGCGACCACCCTGCCCTCGCGGTCGGTCAGGAACTTGGTGAAGTTCCACTTGATGGCTTTGGAGCCCAGGAAGCCGCGCTTCTGTTCGGTCAGCCAGGCGTAAAGCGGGTGCCGGTTCGGACCGTTGACTTCCACCTTGTCGAACAGGGGAAAGGTCACGTCGAAACTGGTGGCGCAGAAGGCGGCGATTTCCGCCGCCTTGCCCGGCTCCTGCTCGCCGAACTGGTTGCAGGGAAAGCCCAGCACCTCGAACGGCTGATCGGCGAACGTCCGGTGCAGCTTTTCCAGGCCGTCGTACTGCCCCGTAAAGCCGCACTTGGACGCCGTATTCACGATCAGCAACGCCTGACCGCGAAAGCGATCGAGCGAAACGTCCGTGCCGTCGATGGCGCGGGCGGAGAAGTCATAGACCGAGGTCATGACCTCACCCTCCCTTAGGCCAGCATCGCGACGGGATCTTCGATCAGCGGCTTGAACGCCTGCAGGAAGCGGGCGCCGGTCGCGCCGTCCACCACGCGGTGATCGCAGGTTAGGGTCACGGTCATGACCGTGGCCGGCACGACCTGGCCGTTCTTGACGACCGCGCGCTGCTCGCCCGCGCCCACGCTCATGATGCAGCCCTGCGGCTCATTGATGATCGAGGTGAACTGCTTGATGCCGAACATGCCCAGGTTGGACACCGAGAAGGTGCCGCCCTGGAACTCTTCCGGCTTCAGCTTGCGGTCGCGGGCGCGCTTGGCCAAGTCCTTGGACTCGGTCGCGATCTGCGCCAGACCCTTGGTTTCGGCCTTCTTGATGATCGGGGTGATCAGGCCGCCGTCGATCGCCACCGCCATGGAGACATCGGCGTTATGGTGCATGGCGATGCCTTCGGGCGTGTAGGAGGCGTTGGCCTCCGGCACCATCTTCAGGGCCAGGGCGGCGGCCTTGATGACGAAGTCGTTGACCGAGACCTTGATCCCTTGCGGCTCCAGCATCTTGTTGACCTTGGCGCGCACGGCCATTAGCTGGTCGATCTCGCAGTCGATGAACAGCGGGAAGTGCGGAACGTTCTGGACGCTGTCGACCATGCGACGCGCAACCGCCTTCTTCATGCCGTCCAGCGGGATCAGGTCGTAGCTGCCGTCCGGAATGCCCATCTGCGCCAGCGACTGCGCCTTGCGCGGCTCGGCTGCGGTCGCGGCGGGCGACGCCAGTGCGGCCGCAGGTTGAGCCGAGGCCTTGCCGGCGGCCTCGACGTCGCGCTTGACGATGCGACCATGCGGACCGGTACCCTTGATCGACTTCAGATCGACGCCGTTCTGCGCGGCGATGCGTCGAGCGAGCGGCGACGAGAAGATGCGATCTCCGCTGTCCGACTTCGGCGCGGCGGGCGCCGGAGCGGCAGCCGTGGCGGCCTTAGGCGCCTCGGCAGTAGCCGGAGCGGCCTCGGCCTTAGGCGCCTCGGCAGTAGCCGGAGCGGCCTCGGCCTTGGGCGCTTCTTCCGTCTTGGCGGCGGGTTTTTCGGCCGGCTTGGGTGCGGCCGCGCCGCCCTCGTCCTTCAGGCGGGCGATGGGCGTATTGACCTTCACGCCTTCCGTGCCTTCAGCGACCAGGATGTCGGTGATCTCGCCTTCATCCACGGCCTCGACTTCCATCGTGGCCTTGTCGGTTTCGATCTCGGCGATCACGTCTCCGGCGGACACGACGTCTCCGACCTTGACGTGCCACTTGGCCAGAACGCCCTCCTCCATCGTCGGAGACAGGGCCGGCATCAGGATGTCGGTCATCAGGCGTTCCCCCCGGTTGGCGCGATCGGTTCGGCGACAGTGCGGACGTCATTCGCCTTCACCACTTCGCTGAGACCTTCGAGGATGCGGTGGTAGGCCGCAGTTTCATCGTGTTGATGACGCACGGCATAACCGTGCGCCATGTGTCGCGCCGCATAGGCCAGCAGCCGACCGAACTGTATGGGATCGTTGAAGGCCGGTTTGACAGACATCACCGGCTCGTCCTTCGACCACCACATCCGAAGGACTTCGATGGCCTTGGGGTCAGCAGCGACGCTGTCTGGCGTCGTCAGCATGAACTCCGATGCCTCGGTCATGCCATCACCTGTTTCACGGCGGCGATGATCTTGTCCACGCCCGGCAGCGACAGCACTTCCAGATTGGCGGCATAGGGCAGCGGCACGTCTTCCTGGTGCACGCGCAGCGGCGGGGCATCCAGATAATCGAAGGCGTGCTCAATGACGCGGGCCACGACCTCGGCGCCTACGCCCATCGGACCCCAGCCCTCTTCGGCCGAGACCAAACGGTTGGTCTTCTTGACGCTCTCGACGATGGTCTCGTGATCCAGGGGGCGCAGAGTGCGCAGGTCGATCACCTCAGCCTCAATACTCTCCTCGGCCAGCTTCTCGGCGGCCTGCAGGGCGAAGCCGACCATGCGGCTGTGGGCGGTGATGGTGACGTCCTTGCCTTCGCGACGGACCTTGGCCTTGCCGATCGGCAGGACATAGTCCTCGACCTCCGGCACGTCGAACTCCAGGCCGTACATCATCTCGTGTTCGAGGAAGACGACCGGGTTCGGGTCACGGATGGCGGCCTTGAGCAGACCCTTGGCGTCGGCCGCGTCGTAGGGCGCGATGACCTTCAGACCCGGCACCTGAGCGTACCAGGCCGAGTAGTCCTGGCTGTGCTGGGCGCCGACGCGCGAAGCAGCGCCGTTCGGACCGCGGAAGACGATAGGCGCGCGGATCTGACCGCCCGACATATAGAGCGTCTTGGCGGCCGAGTTGATGATGTGATCGATCGCCTGCATGGCGAAGTTGAACGTCATGAACTCGACGATCGGCTTCAGGCCCGACATGGCGGCGCCGACGCCCAGGCCGGCGAAGCCGTGCTCGGTGATCGGGGTGTCCACGACGCGCTGGTCGCCGAACTCCTGCAGCAGGTCACGGCTGACCTTGTAGGCGCCCTGGTACTGGGCGACTTCCTCGCCGATCAGGAAGACGCGGTCATCGCGGCGCATCTCTTCGGCCATGGCGTCACGCAGGGCGTCGCGCACGGTCGTCTTGACCAGTTTGGCGTCGGCCGGAATTTCCGGGTCGCGCAGTTCGACCTTGGGTGTCGCGGTCTGGGCCGGGGCCTTTTCGGGATCGCCAGTCTTACCCTCGGCCGCAGCCTTGGGCGCCTCAGCTTCGCCCTTTGCGGATTCAGCCTTGGGCGCAGGCGCCGCTGCGCCGTCTTCGCCGGCCAGACGCGCGATCGGCGTGTTGACCTTCACGTTCTCGGAGCCTTCGGCGACCAGGATTTCCAGCACTTCGCCTTCGTCCACGGCCTCGACTTCCATCGTCGCCTTGTCGGTTTCGATCTCGGCGATCACCTGGCCGGCCGACACGGTGTCGCCCGCCTTGATGTGCCACTTGGTCAGCGTGCCCTCTTCCATCGTGGGGGACAGCGCCGGCATCAGAATGTCGGTCACGGATCAGGCCTCCACGTAGACGTCGGTATAGAGCTCGGACGGATCGGGTTCCGGGCTCTCTTGGGCGAATTGAACAGCTTCGGCGACGATCGCCTTGATTTCGGTATCGATGGCCTTGAGCTCGTCCTCGGTCGCCTTGGCGGCCGACAGCAGCATTTTCAGGTGATCGATCGGGTCGCGGGTCTTCTTGACCTCATCGACCTCTTCCTTGGTCCGGTATTTGGCCGGGTCAGACATCGAGTGACCGCGATAGCGATAGGTCTTCACTTCCAGGATGAAGGGACCGCCGCCTTCGCGGGCGCGCTTCACCGCACGCGCCGTCGCGTCACGCACGGCCAGTACGTCCATGCCGTCCACCTGCTCGCCCGGAATGCCGAAGCTGGCGCCGCGCTGATACAGTTCGGTCGTCGACGACGAGCGCTCGATGCTCGTGCCCATGGCGTACTGGTTGTTCTCGATGATGTAGATGGCCGGCAGCTTCCACAGCTGCGCCATGTTGAAGCTTTCGTACACCTGCCCCTGGTTCGAGGCGCCGTCGCCGAAATAGACGAAGGCCACCGAATCGTCGCCGCGATACTTGCCGGCGAAGGCCAAACCGGTGCCCAGCGCCACCTGGGCGCCGACGATGCCGTGACCGCCATAGAAGCCGGTCGGCACGTCGAACATGTGCATCGATCCGCCCTTGCCCTTGGACGAACCGCCGCTGCGGCCGGTCAGCTCGGCCATGACTTCTTTGGGATCCATGCCGGCGGCCAGCATGTGGCCGTGGTCGCGATAGCCGGTGATGATCTTGTCGTGGCCCTGTTTGACGCTCTCCTGAACGCCGACCGCCACGGCCTCCTGGCCGATGTACAGGTGGCAGAAGCCGCCGATCAGACCCATGCCGTACAGCTGGCCTGCACGCTCTTCGAAGCGGCGGATCAGAACCATCTCGCGATAGAAGCGCAGAAGGTCTTCCTTGGACGCCGTCGGCGTGTTGGGCAGTTTGTCAGGCGTGGTCGTCTGAGCGGATTTGGCTGGGGCTTTCGCCATCCGGTATCTCCCGGCTAGGCGCCGAGAACCGACGCCTTCTTATCGTTACGGAAAGGGGCTTTAGCAGCCTTCCTTCCGGTAACGCAAAGGGGTGCGGGTCGCCCTGTAACAATAGTTCAATTGGTGAAGGTCGCTTAGCCTTGGGCGGCCGGGGCCGAGACGCGGATCACATAGTCGCGCGGGTCGGAGAAACCCAGGACGGCGCGCGCGCGCTCTTCCAGAAGGTCGCGAGACAGACTGTCGGTGCGCAGATAGCGAACCCGTGTCTCAAGGTCGCGGCGCTGCTCGGTCAGATGCGCCAGCTGGTCCTCGCGCTGCCCCAGCAAGGCGTCGCGAGATGATCCGCTCAGCAGTCCGCGCTCGCCCGTCAGCGCCTGCACCCCGAGATAGGCCAGAAGCAGCAACAGGGCGAGGGACAGGCGGTAAGGTTTCATCCGTTCGGGCACTTGAGACGCTCCTTCTGAGCGCAAAAACACAGTTCAGAAACCGTGCCCGAAAATGCCTAACGAAATGTAGCTTGACCGTAAGAATGTCGGCGGAAAACGCTGATTCTCCGCCGACAATTCCGATTTCTATTTGAGTAGCATACCGTCGCCGAAATAGACGCCCTGATCGCCCAGCATTTCCTCGATGCGGAGCAACTGGTTGTACTTCGCCACGCGGTCAGAGCGGGCCAACGAGCCCGTCTTGATCTGACCGCAGTTTGTCGCCACGGCCAGGTCGGCGATGGTGTAGTCCTCGGTCTCGCCCGACCGGTGGCTCATCACGGCGGTATAGCCCGCGCGGTGGGCCATATCGACGGCGTCCAAGGTTTCCGACAGGGTGCCGATCTGGTTGACCTTGATCAGGATCGAGTTGGCCAGACCTTCGCCGATACCGGCGGCCAGACGCGCAGGATTGGTGACAAACAGATCGTCGCCGACCAGTTGGACCCGGTCGCCCAGGCGCTCGGTCAGCAGGCGCCAGCCGTCGAAGTCATCCTCGGCCATGCCGTCCTCGATCGACACGATCGGGAAGCGTTCGCACAGGTCGACCAGATAGGCGGCCATGCCTTCGGAATCGACGGTCTTGCCCTCTCCGGCCATGACGTATTTGCCGTCCTTGAAGAATTCGGTCGAGGCGACGTCGAGGCCCAGGTGGAAATCCTCGCCCGCGAGGTAGCCCGCCGCCTGGCCCGCCTTGGTGATGAAGCTCAGCGCCTCATCGGCCGAGGCCAGATTGGGCGCAAAGCCGCCCTCGTCGCCGACGTTCGTGTTGTGCCCGGCGTCCTTCAGTTGCTTTTTCAGGGCGTGGAAGATTTCGGCGCCCATACGCACGGCGTCCGAAAAGGTCTCTGCGCCGGTGGGCAGGATCATGAACTCCTGGATGTCGATCGGATTGTCGGCGTGGGCGCCGCCGTTGATGATGTTCATCATCGGGGTCGGCAGGACGCGGGCCGAGACGCCGCCCAGATAGCGATAAAGTTCCTGATTGGCCGACAAGGCGCTGGCCTTGGCGACCGCCAGAGACACGCCCAGGATCGCATTGGCGCCCAAACGGCCCTTGTTGGGCGTGCCGTCCAGTTCGATCATCGCCTCGTCGATCCGGCGCTGTTGCTCGGCGTCCATGCCGGACAGGGCGTCGAATATCTCGCCGTTGACGGCGTCGACCGCCTTCTGGACGCCCTTGCCGCCCCACATGTCCTTGTCGCCGTCACGCAGCTCAACCGCTTCGTGCGCGCCCGTAGACGCGCCGGACGGAACGGCGGCGCGGCCGAACGAACCGTCTTCCAGCGTGACATCGACCTCGACCGTCGGATTGCCCCGGCTGTCGAGGATCTGGCGGGCGACGATGTCGGCGATGTCGGTCATGGCTCGGCTCTTTGGCTCAAGGGGCAAGGGAGGTCCGACGGTTTAGCCGCCTCCCCGCCAAACGCCAATGCCGACATCGTCGCCAGGCGTCAGGAACAGCCCTCGACGAGCTGGATCGAAGGATCGCCCGCATGAACCATCATCACCTTGCCGTCGCTGCCGATCTCATATCGAACGCCGCGCGCCGACGGATCGGTGACATAGGTCGTCGATCCGCCCTTCGACCAGACGAACAGATCCTCGGCCGGCGCCTCCTGGTATTTGTGCGGCTGGGCGAAGACCGCGCCGCCATAGGCTTGCTTGATCGCCATGGCCGTATCGCCCACCCCGAATCCACGATCGGTCTTCGTCGTCGCACCGCGCGCCAGGGTGATTCGCGTCAGCACGCCGTTCTGGACCATCACCTGCACATCTGCTGGCGCGTTTGCCGGATGGAACTGGTCACAGACTTCGGGCTCGGCGCCGCCGACGGCGTTCGGTTGGGAGTCCTCGCCCCAGACCTTCACCAGTTCGGCGCGCGTCATGCCGATTCGCACCGGCCCCAGACCTTCGGCCGTCAAAGCGTTCGGATCGGCGGAGGGCGTAGCGGGCGTCTCGTTCGCGGATGCGACGGGCGGTGCGGCGGGCTCCGAGACGCGCTCCTCTGCGCGATTGCAGGCGGCGAGGGTCAGCAGCGCACAGGCGCTGACGGCGGTGAAACGAATCATCATGCGGCGTCTCCAATGGAAGCTTCACCGCATTGAACGCACGAAAACGGCGCGCGGGTCACCGCGCGCCGTCGAAATCGTCATCCGACCGAAGTCGGGGTCGCCTGAAAGACTAGTCTTCCTTCGGCGTGATGACCTGACGACCGCGATAGGTGCCGGTCTTCAGGTCGATGTGGTGCGGGCGCTTCAGCTCGCCGGTGTCCTTGTCCTCAACGTAGACGTTCGAGGTCAGGGCGTCGTGGGCGCGGCGCATGTTGCGACGCGAGGGAGATACTTTGCGCTTCGGAACGGCCATGTCCGTCTCAATCTTCTAAGTCGGGCGCCGCCCAGAGCCGAGCTCCGTCTAGCGCGAAAACAATAGCGGCGGCCCTCAGGACCGCCACGCGAGGCGCGGCTTATGCATGAACCGCGCGACGATTTCAAGGCGTTTAAGCAGGCGTCAGACGCCGGACGATCTTCGCAGGATTGCCGACCACCACCACGTCGGACGGCACGTCCTTCGTCACGACCGATCCCGCGCCGATCACCGAACGATCGCCGATGGTGACGCCCGCCAGAACGATCGCGCCGCCGCCGATCCAGACGTCGTCCCCGACGACGATCGGCCGCGCCGTCTCCTCGCCCCGGCGGGCGACCGCGTCCAGCGGATGTTCGGGCGTCAGAAGCTGCACGCCCGGCCCGGCCTGGAAGTTGTCGCCGATACGGATCTCGGCGCAGTCCAGGAACACGCAGTTGGCGTTCGCAAACGCCCGCGCGCCCAGGTGGATGTTGACGCCGTAGTCGCAGAAGAAGCCCGGCATGATGATCGCCTTGCCGTCGGCCGCATTGACCAGTTCGTTGACCAGGGCGCCGCGCCGGTCGCGATCCGGCTCGGCGTTGATGGCGACGGTCAGGGCCACGGCGCGGGCGCGACCGTCGCGCAGATCGGAATCGCCCGGATCGTAAGGCAAGCCCGCCAGCATCTTCTCGCGCTCGGTCATGCGGCCTCCGTCAGAGCGTCAGCCACAGCCTCGCCTATAGCCAGGGAGCTGGTCAGGCCGGGGCTCTCGATGCCGAACAGGGCCATCAGGCCGTCGATACCGTGATGCTCGCGCCCATGAAGTTGGAAGTCCGGTTGCGGCTCGCCCGGCCCATGCAGTTTGGGCCGAATGCCGGCGTAGTCCGGTGTCAGGGCGCCGTCGGGCAATCCCGGCCAGAAACGGCGAATGTAGGTGGCGAACTCTTCGGCCTTGGCAGGATCGACCGAGTAGTCCTCGGTTTCGACATAGGCCAGATCGGGGCCGAACACGGCCTGACCACCCAGATCCTTGCGATAGTGGGTGCCCAGCGCGCCGGGGATGGGCGGCGGATAGATCAGGCGGTCGAACGGCGCCTTGCCCGTCAGCCGGAAATAGACGCCCTTGCCAAAATGCCCAGCCGGAATGTCGCCGGACGGATAGCCTTCGATCGACGCCGCCACAGTCTGGGCCGACAGTCCGGGCGCGGTGACCAAATGGCGGCTGGTGACCTGCATCGCCCCCTCCCCGCCGACACGGATCGTGAAGCCGCCGCCCGTCAGCGCCTCTGCGCCCTCGAACGGCGCTGAGACCACGACCGACCCGCCCGCATCCTCGATCTCGCCCTGCAGGGCCAGCATATAGCCGTGGCTGTCGAACAGGCCGCTCTCGGGCGACAGGATGGCGGCGTGGGCGTTCAACTCCGGCTCCAGCGCCCGCGCCTGTGCGCCGGTCAGATGCGCCAGCCCTTCGACGCCATTCGCCGTCGCCTGTTCGAAGATGGCCTCGATCCGCTCGAGCTCTGATTCCTGCGTCGCCACCACCAGCTTGCCGCATTTCCAGTGATCGATCTTGCGGATGGCCAGGAAGTCGTAGAGCGCACGGCGTCCCTCGACGCAGAAGCGGGCCTTCAGTGAACCGGTCGGATAATAGAGCCCGCCGTGAATGACCTCGGAATTGCGCGAGGAGACGCCCTGACCAATGTGGGCTTCCTTCTCCAACACCAGCACCGTCAGGCCCCGTTTCGACAGCGCCCGACCGCAGGCCAGGCCCACAGCCCCGGCACCCACGACGGTCGCGTCGAAATCGAAACTCATCGGACGCCGTATCTCCGTTTCGCCTCGGCCTCGAAACAGCCGATCAGCTTTTCCACCGCACGGTCGAAGTTCGCAGACAGCATCATGTCCAGCATCCGGGACTTGAAGGCGAAGTCGATCATAAACTCCAGCCGCGTGCCGTCCGGATGGGGAAAGAACTCCCAACGGTTCTTCAGGTGCTTAAAGGGCCCGCGCAGCAGGCCGACCTCGACCTTGGGCGCATTACGATCATGCCGGACCCAGGTGGAGAACCGCTCCTTTAGGAAGGAAAACCCGACACTGGCCTCGGCGTCCTGCACGGCGACGCCCTCGCCTTCCTCGCGCGCGTTCCAGACGCGCATCGACGTCACCCACGGCACGAAGGCGGGATAAGCGCGCACGTCGGCGACCAGATCGGCAAGCTGTTTGGGCGCATAGGGAAGAATGCGCGTGACGCGGTGGACAGCCATGCGGGACTTAACGGCGCAGCTGCGCCTCGCGCGCCGCCTTCAGCCGGGCGAAGTCGTCGCCGGCGTGGTGCGACGAACGCGTCAGCGGGCTGGACGACACCATCAGGAAGCCCTTGGCCCGGGCGATCGCTTCATAGGCCTTGAACTCTTCCGGCGTGACGAACCGATCGATGGCGGCGTGCTTGCGCGTGGGCTGGAGATATTGGCCGATGGTGATGAAATCGACGCCGGCGGACCGCATGTCGTCCATCACCTGCATGACCTCTTCCTTGGTCTCGCCCAGGCCGACCATGATGCCGGACTTGGTGAACTGCTCCGGGTCGCGCTCCTTGACCATCTGCAACAGGCGCAGGCTGTGGAAGTAGCGGGCACCGGGCCGGATCTTCAGATACAGGCGCGGCACGGTTTCGAGGTTGTGATTGAAGACGTCAGGCTTGGCGTCGATCATCACCGCCGCCGCGCCGTCCTTCCTCAGGAAGTCGGGCGTCAGGATCTCGATGGTGGTGTCCGGCGCCTGGATGCGGATTTGGCGCACCACTTCGGCGAAGTGGGCCGCACCGCCGTCGGCCACATCGTCGCGATCGACCGAGGTGATGACGACGTGGTTCAGCCCCATTTGCTGGACGGCCAGGCCCACCTTGCCCGGCTCTTCCGGATCCAGCGGCTGAGGCAAGCCCGTCTTGACGTTGCAGAAGGCGCAGGCCCGCGTGCAGGTGTCGCCCATGATCATCAGGGTGGCATGCTTCTGGCTCCAGCACTCGCCGATGTTCGGGCAGGCCGCCTCTTCACACACCGTCACCAGCCCCTTGGAGCGAACGATCTCCTTGGTGGCGTTGTATTGACCAGAGCCCGGCGCCTTGACCCGCAGCCAGTCAGGCTTTTTTAGAACGACCGACTCGGGCCGGTTCTGCTTTTCGGGGTGGCGCAGCTCGGACGGCTTACGCTGAAGGGTGTCGATCAGGGTGACCATGGCCGGTATTTCGGACTTTGAGGCCGTTTAGGCAAGGCACACCGGGTAACAGACTTGCCGCAGGCGTGATCGCGCATCGGAACTCACGCGACGTTACGCATCTTTTCAAGATGACGCGGCGTCATTAATGACAGTCGCCCGAACAACAGAGAGGGCCGCCCGCGTCCTCCGTAGGAGACGCGCTTGCGCCAGGCCCTGGATCCCTCGCTTTACGACTCGACCCTGATCGACGCCCTGATCGATGCGCGGGCGCGGTTCGGCGACAAGGAAATTCTGGAGGATCAGGATCGCCATCCCCTCACCTACACCGGCCTGATCCGCGCCGCCTTCGTGCTGGGCCGCAAGATCGCCCACATGACCGATCTGGGCGAGCGGGTCGCCATCCTGCTGCCGTCGTCCATGGGCGTCGTCGTCACCTTCTTTGGTTTGCACGCCCACGGCCGCGTGCCGGTCATGCTGAACTTCACCGCCGGCGAGGCCAATCTGAAGGCCGCCATCCTGGCCTCGGGCGTCAAGAAGGTCCTGACCGCCAAACGCTTCATCGACCAGGCCAAGCTGGACGACCTGATCGTCGAGTTGAAGACCGTCGCCGAAGTCGTCTGGCTGGACGACGTTCGCAAGACCATCGGCTTGGCCGACAAGCTCTACGGCCTCGCCGCCGGCGCGGCGCCCAAGCGGTTCCGCGTGAAGACGGATCCGGATGCGCCGGGCGTTGTCCTGTTCACCTCCGGCAGCTTCGGCACGCCCAAGGGCGTGGTGCTGAGCCAGAAGAACCTCGTCGCCAATGCGCGTCAGGTGGCGGCCCACATCGACCTGCGGCCGGAATGGGTGATGTTCAATCCCCTGCCGACCTTCCACTGTTTCGGCCTGACCGGCGGGGTCATCCTGCCGCTGCTGCAAGGGCTGAAGGCCTTCCAGTATCCGTCGCCGCTGCACGCCAAACAGATCACCGACCTGCTGCCCCAGGTGAACGCCTCGATCCTGTTCGCGACCGACACCTTCCTGAACCAGTATGGCCGTGTCGCCGAGCCGAACGACTTCTCGACGCTGAAGTTCGTGGTCGCGGGCGCCGAGAAGGTGCGCGAGGAAACCCGTACCCTGTTCAACACCAAGTTCGGCGGCGTCGAACTGCTGGAAGGCTATGGCGCTACCGAGGCCTCGCCTGTGATCGCCGTCAACCATCCTGACCGAAACGCGCCCGGCACGGTCGGTCAGGTCCTGCCCGGTATCGACTGGAAGCTTGAGCCGGTCGAGGGCATCGACGCGGGCGGACGGCTGATGCTGCGCGGCCCCAACGTCATGAGCGGCTATGTCACCTCGGCCGAGCCCTTGCAGTGGGATCCGATCGGCGACGACTGGCTGGACACCGGCGATATCGTCGATGTGACCGAAGACGGCTATGTCACCATCCGCGGCCGCGCCAAGCGCTTCGCCAAGATCGGTGGCGAGATGGTTTCACTGACCGCCGTCGAAGGGATCGCCGGCGCCGTCTGGCCGGATCAGCGCCACGCCGTCGTGTCCATCCCCGACAGCCGCAAGGGCGAGAAACTGGTGCTCGTCACTGACCACGCAGACGCCGAGGTCGCGCCCCTGACTGAATGGGCGCGAACCAATGGCGCGCCCGAACTGATCGTGCCGAAAAAGATCGTCAAGGTCGCCGAAGTGCCGGTCCTGGGCACCGGCAAGACCGACTATGTGTCCATTCAGAAGATGGTTGAGGCCGAGAAGGCGGCTTGATCAGCCGATCCGGACGCCTGTCATCGAGATCGAGCCGCCGTCGATACGGTCGTTGAAGAAGCTGACCGCCTCGCCCGGCTCCTGCTGGGCGGCGATATAAAGCACCGGCAGGAAATGCTCGTCGGTCGGCACGCTTAGCTGCGCGTCCTCGGCCAGACCCACCCAATCGATCAGGGCCTCATGGTCGCTCCGTTCGAACGCCGTCTTCACCGCCTCGTTGAAGCCGGTCGCCCAGGCGTAGGGTTCGGCGCCGTCCTCGCGTTTCCAGGTCCGCAGATTGTGGACGAAGTCGCCCGAGCCAGCGATGACGATCCCTTCATCGCGCAGAGGCTTCAGCGCCTTGGCCAGATCGTAATGCTGACGCGCCGTCAGCTCGCGGTTCAGCGACAGTTGCACGACCGGCACGTCGGCCTCGGGCCACACATGGCACAGCACCGACCAAGTCCCGTGATCCAGGCCCCACCCTTGCGTCTGGACGGCCCCGGTCAGCGCCGACACCCGCGCCGCCAAGGCGGGCGACCCGGGCGCCGGATACTGCATCTGATGAAGTTCGCGCGGAAAGTTGCCGAAGTCATGGATGGTCTCGGGCCTCTCCTGCGCGGTGACGCCCAGCCCGCGTGTCTCCCAGTGGGCGGAGATCATCACCGCACCCTTGGGCTTACCGATCGCTTCGCCCAGCGCGCGCCAGGCCGCCCCGTAGGGACCGCCGAGCGCGTTCATAGGCGAACCGTGACCGAAGAAGACGGCGGGCTGGCGCATCGGATCAGCCGTGCAGCTTCTTGGCCAGCTCGGCGATATGCTTGCCCTGGAACCGGGCGCCGTCCAGCTCGACGTCGCTAGGCTGACGCGAGCCGTCGCCGCCAGTGATCGTCGATGCGCCATAGGGCGAGCCGCCGTGGATGGCGTCCAGCGTCATCTGTCCCTGGAAGGAATAGGGCAAACCCACGACCGGCATGCCGTGGTGCATGAAGAAGTTGTGCAGGCCCTGGAAGGTCGTCTCCTGACCGCCGTGCTGTGTCGCCGTCGCGGTAAACGCCCCGCCAACCTTGCCGATAAGGGCGCCCGAGAACCACAGGCCGCCGGCCTGATCCAGGAAGGCACGCATCTGCGACGCGGCCGAACCGAAGCGGGTGCCGGCGCCGATGATGATGGCGTCGTAGTCCTTCAGATCGTCGATCTTGGCGATCGGCGCCTTCTGATCCAGCTTGTAGTGCGAGGCCTTGGCCAGCTCTTCTGGCACGGTTTCCGGCACGCGCTTGATGTCCACGACAGCGCCTTCGACCTCGCGCGCGCCTTCGGCGACCGCCTCGGCCATGGTTTCCAGGTGACCATAGGTCGAGTGATAGAGGACGAGGACTTTCGGCATCGGGGAGGCTCCGTTGAATGACAAGGGTCGCCATTCGCAACAACGACCGTTGCTAACTTGGCGCGCTGCCGGTCCTTCCGCAAGTCCCCGACATCAAATCACGTCTCGAATGGACAGACAGTGTCGTAAAAAGTCCTGTCGCCTGGCGTGGGGCGACCGCGGCGACAATGGAAACGGTGCTCCATCACCATCGCCTGCTGCTCGATGTTCAACGCGTCCCACCGGCAGGTCGGTTCCACGCGGTAGGCGTATGAGGCGGAGGTGTCCCCAGCTTTCAGCTTAGCAAACAGCAGATTGACGCCCTGCTGGGCCTGCCAGACGTGCGTCAGTTCATGGATCAGGATGCCCTGCATCCGCACAGGTGCCGCCGCGAAGTCTGAGACGAGCTGCGCTTGCGGCCACACTATCCAGTCTCGCCCGAACCAGCGTCCAGCCACAAAGGCACGGCGGAACGGCCAACCGATCAAACGGACGGGCGCCAAGTCGATCGCGGCGCCGAACGCCTCTCGCGCCAGCGCTTTCTCAGCTTCGGTCAGGGCGCGAACGAAGGATCCCAAGGCTTCACATACTCCCAGTGCCACGGCTCATAGACATAGGGCACAAAGCCGAAACGCCCAGCGTTCGTCGCCAGCCAGCGATAGGTCGCCGACCGCGCCATATATTCGCGACTGGCCGGGGTGGTGGAATCGACACCCAGACCCGGCGCTTGGCCGACGTAAAGATCGACCGCCGTGCCCGTCCGATGCGGCGAACAGACGGCACGACGCAGGCCGTCGCAGTTGCCCTGCTGCGCACAGCGCGCCGCGTCCGCCTCGGGATCGCGGAAGCCGGAGAAAATCTGCAGCAGTTCGGGATCGGCCCCCACCTCCGGAACCTCCGCTCGCGCGGCGGCGACCAGCCGGCGATAGGCGTCCAGCACATCGCGGCGCAGCAACCGCGTCAGTCGGTCGGCGTGTTCCTCCTCGGTGACCAGATAACCCAGTTGGTTGATCGGCGGCGGCTCGGGACAAGCGCCGCCGACCCGCGCCATCACGAACGGCCGCCGCTCCTGCCACAGCCCTCTGAACACCTGAAATGTCGCTGCGTCGAACAGGCCGGTGGGCGCCAGGCCGTGCGTCTGCTGGAACCCCGCCAGTTGCGACGCGAAGATCGGCGTGCCGGGCCCGCAGGCCGTATGCAGTTCGCGCTGGATCAGCGGCAGATAGGCCTGCCACCCCCACTCCGCCGCCCCGAACGGCGCCCATTCCATGCCGTAGGCCGACGCAGCGTTCGCCAGTCCCTGCGCCTGCCAACCGTCGGCGTTGGTGTGGCAGGGTCCGGCCGCACGCGCGCCGCCGGCAAACGTCAGAACGAAGCAAACGGACAGGAACGCAAAAAGGCTTCGCCACATGGACCACAGGAAGCCTTAAGCCGGTCGATCTCACAAGTGCATGCGTCACCGATCGCTGGCATGGTGGCGCGCGGCCGACTCGCGCCGCGCCTCTCGGACCGACGCATGTCCACCGCCGCGCCGACCGCGCCCCGCCGTTCCAACGCCGTGCTCGCGGCCTTTTCCGGCCCTTGCCTACCGTTGGCGGCCTTTGGCGTCGCCCTGCCCGTCACCCTGCCGGAGTTCTACGCCACCTATGTTGGCTTGGAATTGGGGGTCGTGGCGGCGGTCTTTATGGCCGTGCGTCTGATCGACATCGTCTTCGACCCCTTCATCGGCTGGGGCATGGACAAGACCAGGACGCGGTTCGGCCGCTATCGCCCGTGGATGGCGATCTCGACGCCGATCCTGATGCTGTCGGCCTTCATGATGTTCGTTGTGGTCCAGCCCGGCGCCGGACCGGCCTATCTTTTTGGCTGGCTGTTGGTCCTCTATCTCGGCTTTTCCATCGGCACACTGGGCCAACTCGGCTGGGCCGCCGTGCTCGCGCCTCAGTATGATCAGCGCAGTCGGGTCTATGGCTGGTGGCAGGTGTTCAACATCATCGGCGTGATCCTGATCCTGGTGCTGCCGACCGTGGTGGTTCAGACGGGCATCGGGAACTATGCCGACGGCGTGCGGATCATGGGCTGGGCCATCCTGATCGCCCTGCCCGTCACCATCGGCCTGGCCATGGTCGCCGTGCCGGAGCCCTTCAACGCGGGTGACCAGCCGCATGGGGGCGCCAGCGCCTATTTGGCCCTGGTGAAGATGCCCACGGTCCGGAAGCTCTTGATCGCCGACCTGCTGCTGGGGGTCGCGCCAGGCATCACGGGTTCGCTGCTGTTCTTCTTCTTTGGACAGATCAAGGGTTACGACCACAGCCAGGCCGGGCTGTTCATGCTGTTCTATTTCGTCGCGGGCCTGTGCGGCGCACCGATCTGGGCCTGGCTGGCCACGCGGATCGGCAAGGATAAGGCCCTGGCTGTCGCCAGCCTGATCTTCGCGGCCCTCTATATCGCCGCCACCCTGGTTCCCGGCGGCAACTTCATGTTGACGGCAGGCGCCATGTTCGTCGCCGGCCTGCCCTATGCGGCCGGCCTGTTCCTGTTGCGCGCCATGATGGCGGACGCCGGTGACGAGGTGCGGCTGGAGACCGGTGTGGATCGCACCGGACTGATGTTCTCCATCCTGTCCGCGACGACCAAGATCGGTCATGTGGTCGCGCTGATTCCGTACCTGATCCTGCAAGTCGTGGGCTTCAAGGCCGTGCCGGGGCCGATGGGCAACAGCGACTTTTCCCTGCTGACGCTCCAGATTCTGTTCATTCTGGTCCCCGGCCTGCTGCTGGCCGCCGCCGCCTGGGTGCTGAAGGGCTATCCCCTGACGCCGAAGCGGCACGATGAAATCCGCCTCGCCCTGGAAGCCCGCGACGGAGCCCGCCGTTGAGACCCATCGACCGCCTGCTCGGCGTCATGGAGCGGCTGAGAGACCCGGACGGCGGCTGCCCCTGGGACGTGGAGCAGACCTTCGCCACCATCGCCCCCTATACGATCGAGGAGGCCTATGAGGTCGCCGACGCCATCGAGCGCAACGATCTCGTTGAGCTGAAGGGCGAGCTTGGCGACCTGCTGTTTCAGGTGGTCTTCCACGCCCGCATGGCCGAGGAACAGGGGCTGTTCGCTTTCGACGACGTGGTCACGGCCATCGCCGACAAGCTGGAGCGCCGCCACCCCCATGTCTTCGGTGACGAGGCGAAGCGCTCCTCGAAGGAACAGATCGTCGCCTGGGAAGCCATAAAGGCCGCCGAGCGAAAGGACCGCAAGAAGCCGGGTGTTCTGGACGATGTGCCGGTCGGCCTGCCCGCCCTGACCCGCGCCGCCAAGCTGACCAAGCGCGCCGGCCGCGTGGGCTTCGACTGGCCTTCCACCGACGAGGTGTTCGACAAGCTGGCCGAAGAGGTCGAGGAATTGCGCGTCGAGATCGCCGCCGGCGACCAGGCCAAGGCGCGCGAAGAGCTGGGCGATCTTCTGTTCGTCGTCGCCAACCTGGCGCGCAAGCTGGACTTCGAACCCGAAGACGCCCTGCGCGCGGCCAACGCGAAGTTCGTGCGTCGCTTCGGCTTCATCGAGGCGGAACTGGCGAAGGACGGCCGTACGCCCGACCAATCGGACCTGGCCGAGATGGACCGCCTCTGGGACGCCGCAAAGGTCGCCGAAAAGGCCGCGCCTGAAACCTGAGCGACCCCCGCGTGACCTACGACCTGATCATCTTCGACTACGACGGCGTGGTCGCCGACAGCGAGGTGCTGAACAGCACCGTCATGGCCGAACAGCTGACCGCCATCGGCCTACCGACCTCGCTCGACGACGTCCTGGCCGCCTATACGGGCAAGCGCTGGCGCGACAATCGGCCGGTCGTCGAGGCGGCTTTGGGTCGTGCCTGCCCTGACGACTTCCACACCACATGGTTTGCGACCTGTCGCCAGCGCGCGCCGCAGCAGCTTGAACCCGTG
Source organism: Brevundimonas sp. MEB006b (assembly GCF_030209705.1). Taxonomy (NCBI): domain Bacteria; kingdom Pseudomonadati; phylum Pseudomonadota; class Alphaproteobacteria; order Caulobacterales; family Caulobacteraceae; genus Brevundimonas; species Brevundimonas sp. MEB006b. The sequence goes on along the minus strand of NZ_JARVRL010000005.1, from coordinate 197,729 downwards.
CCCGGTCTGCTGGACTTCGTCGCCGCCCGACCCGAGCCCCGCTGCATCGCCTCGTCCAGCGGCCCCGACTGGATCGGCGTCGGTCTGGACATATTCGGTCTGACGGATCATTTCGACGGCGCGGTCTTCACCGGCCTGGTGGTCGAGCGCGGCAAGCCCCACCCCGACATCTTCCTGCACGCCGCCGACGCCATGGGCGTCGATCCGGCCCGCGTCCTGGTGATCGAAGACAGCGAGGCGGGCGTCACCGCAGGGGTCGCAGCCGGTATGACGGTCGTGGGGCTGACGGCGGGCGGGCATGTTCGCGACGGCCATGCCGAGCGCCTGACGGCCCGCGGCGCCCACTGCATCGCCGACAGCTATGCGGCCGTCTCCGCTTTCATGGATCGTCAGAGGTAGCGCAGTTCCTGAAGATCGACGTCACGGAACAGTTTCTTGGCCGTCACCTCATCCAACTGACGCGCCCTCATCAATCGACGCAGTTCCTCGCGCTCGGCGGCCAAGCCGGCCAGCCAGAGACGACGCTCGATATCGTCCATCTTTCGCGTGAGGGCGGCGTCTTCCTCGTCCGTGCGGGTGTGGGTCTCGATCCGCTGGCGATAGGTCTCCATGATCCGACCGGCGATGTCGGAATAGAGGTCGGGGTCGGGTTTGCCCTCCGCCATGGCGTGCGAGACGTCTTCAATGGCGCGCAAGGCGGCCGAGGCGGCGGCGACCCGGCCCCGATCCTCTTCCTGCTCATGCGACGGCTCCGGCGGCAGTTCGACGTTCTTCAGGAGTCTAGGCAAGGCGAAGGTCGCCAGCACCAGCGACACCACGATCACCCCCGCCGCCAGGAAGATCGCGAGGTTCCGCGACGGCATCGGCGATCCGTCGCCCAAGGCGAACGGCAGGGTCAGAATACCCGCCAGAGTGATCGCCCCCCGCACGCCCGCCAGAGACATCACCATGGTCAGCCGCAGACCGACCTTGGCCGGCGGACCGCGATGGCGGCGGCGAAACAGGGTCAGCTTCAGCGAGGTCCAAACCCAGACGAACCGCAGCGCCGCCAGGGTGGCGACGATGCCGAACACATAGACCGCCAGCCACCAGACCTCGGGCCGGCTGGTGCCCGCCACCACCTCGGCCGCGCGCGACATGATCGAGGGCATCTGTTCGCCCAAGATCACGAAGATGATGCCGTTGGCGACGAACTGAACCGTGTCCCACACGACGCTGCGCCGGATCCGCGTCATCGCCATCGACTGGCCGGCGATGCCTCCGCGTTCGGTGAAGCTCATCGTCACCCCGGCCGCGACCGCCGCCAGGATGCCCGACGCATGCAGCTCTTCCGCCACCAGATAGGCCGCGAACGGGATCAGCAGGCTGACCAGAATCTGCGCGCCCACGTCCTCGCCCCAGCGTCGGCTGACGAAGCTCTTGGCGTAGCTGATGGCCATAGTGACCAGAACGCCGACGGCGACCCCGACCAGAGCCAGCCAAGCGAACGTCCCCACCGCGTGGCCGATCGAAAACGCCCCCGTCGTCGCGGCGGCGACCGCGATCCGCATGCAGGTCAGGCCCGTCGCATCGTTCAACAGCGACTCGCCTTCCAGAATGTGCATCAGGCGCTTAGGGATCGGCGCTCGCGCCGCGATCGCCTGAACCGCGATGGGATCGGTCGGCGACAGGATGGCGGCCAGGGCGAAAGCCACCGGCAGCGGCATCTCCGGGATCATCCACCAGATCAGGAAACCCAGACCGACGACGGTGAACAGCACCAGTCCCAGCGCCAGCTCAAGGATGACCGCCCGGTCGCGAAACAGATCCTCCTTGGGAATTCTCCAGCCGTCCAGAAACAGCAGCGGCGGCAGGAACAGCAGAAAGAAGATGTCCGGCTCAAGATCGACCGTCTTGCCCGTGATCAGCACGATGGCGGCGCCCAGCCCGATCTGAACCAAAGGCAAGGCGATGCGCGTGATCCGCGCGATCGAACCCGACACCACCACGGCCAACAGCAGAAGCAGGACGGTTTCGATCAGATGCATGAAAACTCAGTCGGTCAGGTCGGGATACAGGCGCTCGAATCGCCCGAGCGCCGCAGGGTGCAGCCGGACCGTGACGTGAGTACGGCCAAGCTCGTCCGCATCGCGCGACGTGACCCGCCCATGTTCGTACAGCCACGCCAGGGCCTCGCCCTGATGCGGTTCGAGCGTCAGCTGAGTCTCGGGATCGTCGTCGATCAGGCCGGCAATGATCTGGCGCAGAGGCTCGATCCCCTCCCCCGTCCAGGCTGAGACGGCGACCGCCTCACCGTCCTTCGCCAACCGTTCGGCCTGACCCAGCACAGTCTCGCGCGCCTCGTCGTCCAGCAGGTCGATCTTGTTCCAGACCTCCAGCACCCGGCGCGTCTTGCCCTCTGGCGTCTCGATCTGTTTCAGCACGGCCTCGACGTCCTTGGCCTGGGCCGCGCTGTCGGGCGAGGCGATGTCGCGGACGTGCAGGATCAGATCGGCCTCGCCGACCTCCTCCAGGGTCGCGCGGAAGCTCTCGACCAGTTCGTGGGGCAGGTCGGAGATGAAGCCGACCGTATCCGCCACGATGGCCGGTCGCCCTTGCGGCAGCCGGATGGTGCGCTGAGTCGTGTCCAGAGTGGCGAACAACAGGTCCTTGGCGAAGACCTCCGACCCCGTCAGTCGGTTGAACAGCGTCGACTTGCCGGCATTGGTGTAGCCGACCAGGGCGATCGTCGGGAACGGCGCCTTCTGACGCTGCTTGCGGTGCAGGCCGCGCGTGCGTCGCACCTCTTCCAACTCGGACTTCAGCCTGACGATGCGGTCGGCGATCAGACGCCGGTCCAGCTCGATCTGGGTTTCGCCGGGCCCACCGGTCGAACCGGTGCCGCCCCGTTGCCGCTCAAGGTGGGTCCAGGTCCGCACCAGCCGCGACCGCTCATAATCCAGTCGCGCCAGTTCGACCTGAAGCCGCCCCTCCTTGGTCCGCGCGCGACGGCCGAAGATTTCCAGGATCAGGCCGGTGCGGTCGATGACCTTCACCTCCCACGCCTTTTCCAGATTGCGCTGCTGCACCGGCGTCAGGGCGTCGTCGATGATAACAGCCTCGGCGTCTGCGGCGCGCACGAGCGCGGCCAGTTCCTCGACCTTGCCCGTGCCGAACAGGGTCGCTGGCGTGGTGCTGCGCAGCCGCACGATCTCTTCGGCGCGCACGTCGAGGTCCAGCGCGCGGGCAAGGCCCGCCGCCTCCTCAAGCCGTTCGCTCGCCAGCCGGGGACTGTCCGAGCGTCGGTCGGGGTGAATGACGACCGCCCGGATCAGCGGGACGGTGTGGTCGATCAGTTTTTGGGTCAATCAGTCTTCTTCGGCGTCGGGCTCGTACAGCTGCACGGGCGCGGACGGCATGATGGTTGAGATGGCGTGTTTGTACACCAGCTGGGACTGGCCATCGCGGCGCAGCAAAACACAGAAGTTGTCGAACCAGGTCACGATGCCCTGCAACTTGACCCCATTGACCAGGAAGATGGTCAGCGGCGTCTTGGTCTTGCGGACCGAGTTGAGGAAGGTGTCCTGAAGGTTCTGACGTTTGTCTTGCGACATGGCAGGTTTTTCCTGTTCTTCGTTGTTTGTCGCCGTGGGAGCGGCGGGGCCGATGCAGCCGACCGCGACCTTAACCGCCGCCCGGCCGCTCGGGCAACGCCCTAAATGGCCCCTCGACGCGCCTGTTCAAGGTAGAGTTCTCGCAGGCGGGTCGCGACCGGGCCGGGCTGGCCGTCGCCAATCTTCACGCCGTCCAGCGAAACCAGCGGCATGACGAAGGCGCTGGCGGCGGTCACGAACACCTCTCGCGCGCGTTTCGCTTCATCGACCGAGAAGGCGCGTTCTTCCAGTTCGACACCTTCGGCGGCGGCGAGCTCGAGGACCACCGCTCGCGTGACGCCCCGCAGGATATTGGCCTGAACGTCCCGCGTTCTCAGCCTGCCGTCCTCATCCACGATCCACGCATTGGTCGATGCGCCTTCGGTGATCAGACCCATGTCGTCGTACATCAGGCACTCATAGGCCCCGCGCTCGCGCGCCGCCTGTTTGGCCAGCACGTTCGGCAAGAGACCGACAGTCTTGATGTCGCAACGCCCCCAACGAACATCGGGTTGGGTGACGCCGGCTGCGCCGTTTTTCGCCAGTCGCTGATTTCGCGCCGGATCGATCGACTTGGCGGTCACGACCACGCTGGGCGCGATATCGACCGGAAAGCCATGATCGCGCGGCGCCGTGCCGCGCGTGATCTGCAGATAGACCATGCCGTGACGTACGCGATTGCGCCGCACGGTCTCGCGCAGAACAACGCCCAAGGCGCCGACGCTCATCGGAATGTCGATCTTCAGTTCGCTCAGACTGCGGTGCAGGCGGCTCATATGACCTTCGAAATCGGCAAGCCGTCCGTCGAAGACCGACCAGACCTCATAGACCCCGTCCGCGAACTGGAAACCGCGATCCTCGATATGGACCACGGCCTGGCCATGCGCGGCATATGCGCCATTCACATAGGCGACGCGTGACATCAGGCCGGCTCGTCCTCTTCGCCGCCGCGCGCAGGCGAGACGCCCAGCGACTTCAGCTTCCTGTGCAGGGCCGATCGCTCCATGCCGATGAAAGCCGCGGTGCGCGAGATATTGCCGCCGAACCGCATGATCTGCGCCGCCAGATACTCCCGCTCGAAGACCTCGCGCGCCTCCCGCAGCGGCAGGGCGATGGTGCGCTCGCCGCCCAGGTTCGCCGTCCCGCCGTTCGAGGTCGCCACCTCCTGCGGCAGCATGTCGGCGGTGATCGTTTCGGCCGGATCGCCGGTCGCCAGGATCAGCAGCCGCTCGATATTGTTGCGCAGCTGGCGGATGTTGCCGGGCCAAGGATGGACTTGCAGCACCGCCACCGCATCGTCCCCGACGATGCGTTTGGGCAGACCTTGCGAAGCGCTAATCGTGTCGACGAAATATTCGACCAGTTCGGCGATGTCCTCGCGCCGTTCCGACAGCGGCGGGACACGGATCGGCACCACGTTCAGACGGTGGAACAGGTCTTCGCGGAAACGTCCCTCTGCGATCTCGGCCTTCAGATCGCGCGAGGTCGAGGTCACCACGCGGACATCGACCTGAACGTCCTGCTCTCCGCCGACACGTCGGAACCGCTGGTCCACCAGAACGCGCAGGATGCGGCTCTGGCTCTCCCGCGGCATGTCGCTGATTTCGTCCAGGTACAGCGTGCCGTTGTGGGCGCGTTCGAACACGCCGATCTTGCGCGGACGGCCGTCCTGGCCCTCCTCGCCGAACAGTTCGACATCCAGACGTTCCGGCGTCATGCCGGCGGCCGAAATCGCGACGAACTCGGCGCGTGCGCGCGGGCTGGCTTCGTGGATCTGACGCGCCACCAGTTCCTTGCCGGAGCCGGCCGGTCCGGCGATCAAGACCCGACTGTTGGCCTGGGCCACCTTGGCGATGGTGCTGCGCAAGGCCTGCGCAGCCTGTGATCGACCGATCAGACCCGACGGCGTCATGGTCGCCGCGCGCAGGCGGCGGTTCTCGCGCCTCAGCGTCGCAGCCTCAATGGCGCGTTCGACCACGACAACCAGCCGATCCGACTTGAACGGCTTTTCGATGAAGTCATAGGCGCCGCGCTTCAGCGCCGTCACCGCCGTCTCGATGTTGCCGTGACCGGAAATCATCACCACCGGCAGGTCAGGGTCCAGTTCCTTGACCACTTCGAGCAGCTCTAGCCCGTCCAGCCCGCCGCCCTGCATCCAAATGTCCAGGATCGCCAGCGACGGCTTTCGAGCGCGGATCGCGGCCAGGGCCTCGTCGGAGTTGGCGGCCACGCGCACGGCATGGCCCTCGTCCTCAAGCAGGCCGGACACCAGGTCGCGGATGTCGGCCTCGTCGTCGACAACGAGAATGTCGGAACCGGTTGGTCGCATCTTGCCTCGCTATTCGGCGGCCAGGGTCTGGAGCTTGCGCTCCGCGCCCTCGCCGCCTTTACCGTGGGGTTTCAGGGGGAAGATCATGCACACGCGTGCGCCGCGCAGGGTTTGGGCGTCGGCCAGCTTCAGCTCGCCGCCGTGGTCCTCGCAAATGCGTTTGACGATGGCCAGGCCCAGGCCCGTGCCCTTCTCGCGCGTGGTCACATAGGGTTCGGTCAGGCGATCGCGGTCGCGCGCCGGCAGACCCACGCCATCGTCTTCGATCACGAAGGTCGCGACGCCGTCGTCGATCGTCAGCGACGCGATCACGCCCGCACGATCCGACGCCGCGGCTTCGCCTGCCGCAAGCCGTTGCGCCGCAACCGACTCGCCCGCGTTCTTGAGGATGTTTATCAGCGCCTGCCCCACCATGCGGCCGTCGGCCTGCATCGTCACCTTGGGCAGGGGCTCGGTGATGTCGACCACGATGTCCGGCGCGGCGACCCGCTGAGCGAACACCGCCTCGCGCAGCATTTCAGCCGGATTCTCGGGCGCGAAGCGCGGCGCCGGCATGCGAGCAAAGGAAGAGAACTCATCGACCATGCGGCCGATGTCTCCGACCTGGCGGATGATGGTGTCGGTGCAGCGATCGAAGATTTCGACATCCTCGCCGATCCGCGCGCGGTATTTCCGTTTCAGCCGCTCTGCCGACAACTGGATCGGTGTCAACGGGTTCTTGATCTCATGGGCGATGCGACGCGCCACGTCTCGCCAGGCGGCGTTTCGCTGGGCCGTCACAAGGCGAGTGATGTCGTCGAAGGTCAGGACCATCTCACCGCCCAGACCACCCTCGATCCGAACGCGTAGCCGCCGCGTGTCCCCGCCCCGGCTGACGTCGATGTCTTCCTCGATATGAGCCTCGGCGCGACGTACCAGATCGCTCAGTTCCGGCGACAGGGCCGCGAGTTCTTGGCCCAGAACCTCGGCGTCGTCGATGTGAAGCAGTTGCAGGGCGCTGTCGTTGATCGCCGACACCCGCCCACGCTTGTCCAGGCCGATCACCCCGGCGCTGACGCCCGAGAGCACCGTCTCGATGAACCGACTGCGGTCGTGCGCCTCATCGCTCGCGGCCTTCAGCGCCGCCTGCTGCGCTTGCAGATCGCCGGTCATGCGGTTGAAAGCGTCCGACAGGGTGGCGATTTCGGCCGGGGCGCCGTCGCTGTCGACCCGTGCGGTGAAGTCGCCGCCCGCGACCTGTCCTGCCGCCTTCACCAACCGACCGATCGGCGCGGAGATGCTGCTGGCCGCCGACATTCCCAGCCACACCGCGCCCACCAGCACCAGCAGCGCCGTCTCGAGATAGCTGAGGATGAAGGCGGACTGGATCCGAGCGCGGCTCTCCTCCGCCTCGCGATAGGCCTGGATCGACTGATCCGACGCGTTCATCCGCGCGATCAGTCCCTCTTGGAGGGGACGGACGAGATAGAGGTAGGCGTCTCCATACGCCGGCAGAGCGATGATGGAGCGTACGGTATCGGGATTCTGGGTAACGTCAGTAGGCGGTTTGCCGTCCTGCCCGGCGGCCTCGATATAGCTGCGCGGCGGCGCCAGATAAGGCGGCGCGCCGGGTTGCTCGGCTCGCGCCAGAACTTCGCCGTTGCCGTTGACAATATAGATGGCCGGGTATCGGAAAATGTCGCCAACCTGCGCCAAGGCGGCGTTGAACTGGATGCGGTCGTCAAACAGTCCTCTCGCGCTGTCCAACTGATCCGAGATCGTGACCAAATCCGCATCCATCGAACTGGCCACGTCGCGGACATAGGCGCGACCGATGATCGCGCCGTTGTCGACCGACGATTTCACGTTCTCGCTGAACCATTGGTCTACGCCTCGATTGACCAGGACGCCGAACACCAGGGCGATCAGCACCGACGGGACCAAGGCCACCATCGAGAACAGGGCGACGAACCTCAGGTGAAGGCGCGATCCGGCTTCGTCGGTGCTGCGCACCAAAGTCAGCACGCGCCGGCCGACAATGATGGCCAGGCCGGAAATCAGAAGCAGATTGGCCGCCAGCACGATCAGGGCGATCTGGCTGCTCGATCCGCGCGCCGACCCCGATGTAGCGCCCGGCGCGACCGCCACCAGCCAGATGGCCGCCGCCGTGATCGCGACAGCCAGAAAGAACGCCAGTCCGAAGCCGGTCCGCGCCCGTTCGCTATCGACCCACCCCCAGAACGACCCGTCGTCCGACGCGAGGTCGGGCGAAGCGGTGCGTGCTGAAGGCGTATCCGTCATGCCACAGCAGTCTCCAACACCTGTGGCCCATTTTCAACAGCAGACTTACCCAACCGAGGCAAATCCGGCCGCCACAGTTCGTGCATGGCGTCTTCGACGGCCATCGGATCGTCCAGGCGGCAAATTCTTGCCTTCGCCTCGCGACGGTGTTGCGGATCGGCCGGCCAAGGCGCCTGTTCGATGTACCAGCCCAGATGTTTGCGGAACATTTTCAAACCCAGCGGCAGGCCGTAGAACTCGGCCGACGCCCATAGATGTTCGATCACGATCGCCAGACGCTCTTCAGGCCCGGGTTCCTCCAGCGCCACGCCGTCGATCAACGCCCGCTCAAGGTGCGCCGCCAGCCATGGCCGGCCGTAGACGCCACGTCCCAGCATCAATCCGTCCGCGCCGGACTGCGCCAAGGCCTGGCGCGCTTCATCGGCGGTGATGATGTCGCCATTGACGATGACGGGGATGCCGACCGCCGCCTTCACCGTCCCGACTGCATCCCAATCCGCTTGCCCGGTGTAGAACTGCTTTCGCGTGCGGCCATGCACCGTGACGGCCTTGACGCCGATCGCTTCCGCGCGGCGAGCCAGTTCCGCGGCGTTTCGGCTCTCGTCGTCCCAGCCCAGCCGCATCTTGACCGTCACCGGCCGATCGGTCGCCTTGACCGCGGCCTCCATGATCCGACACGCCAGATCGGGCGTCCGCATCAGGGCCGAGCCGGCAGCCGAGCCCGTGACCTCCTTGGCCGGACAACCGAAGTTCAGGTCGACGATGTCCGCCCCGGCCTTTTGCGCCATGCGTGCGCCCTCGCCCATCTGTTCGGGATCGCGCCCGACCAGCTGGATGACGGTCAGCGGCAGGCCGGCTCCCACGGCGGCGCGCCGCACGACGTCCGGCCGCGCCCGCGCCAATTCCTTGGCGGCCACCATTTCCGTGGCGACATAGGCGGCGCCTAATCTAGAGGCGAGCACGCGGAACGGCAGATCGGTCACGCCGGTCATCGGCGCCATCAGCACCTGGCCGGGGACAGTGACATCGCCGATTTGCAAGGTCTTGGGCATTTCCGTCTTTCGCCGCATCGCAGCCGCCCTCGTCAAGCACGACCGCGGCGCTTTGATGGTTTCGCCCCGTCGCCGCGCGCACTATCAAGGCCGCCATGACATTCTCGGGCATCATCGTCGCGGCCGGTTCCGGCTCGCGCGCCGGCGGCGACAAACAGTGGCGGGACCTGCGTGGAAAGCCCGTGCTGCGCTGGTCAGCCGAGGCCTTATTGAACGCCGGCGCCGACGAACTGATCGTCGTGGTCGCCTCTGACGCCGTTGAGCAAGCAGCGGATGTGCTATCCGGTCTGCCCCGTTGGAAAGCCGTCGTCGGTGGAGCCGCCCGCGCCGATTCGGTCCGCGCCGGTCTCGCGGCCCTAACCTGTCCAGCGGATCAGCCGGTGCTGATCCATGACGCCGCCCGCCCCCTGCTGGATCGCGCCGTCATCGACCGTCTGCTTTCGGCCCTTGAAACTTCGGACGGCGCCCTGCCCGCCCTGCCTGTCGCCGACAGCCTTCGGCGTGGCGAGGCGGAAATCATGACCGACGTGGTTGATCGCGACGGTCTGTGGCGCGCCCAGACGCCTCAAGCCTTCCGCCGGGGCATGATTGAGACCGCCTATGCCGCCTGGTCGGACGCCGAGGCTCCGACCGACGAAGCCGTCGTCGTCCAGCGCAACGGCGGCGCGATGGCCCTGGTTCAGGGCGATGCACGTCTGATGAAACTGACCTATCCCGAGGATTTCGCCATGGCCGAAGCTCTGCTGCCTCAAGCGCAGCGTTATCAGACCCGTATCGGCTCCGGCTATGACGTGCATCGCTGGGGACCGGGCGGCTCCGTCTGGCTGTGCGGGATCGAAGTGCCGCACGATCAGACGCTGATCGGCCACTCCGACGCGGACGCCGGTCTCCACGCCCTGACCGACGCCATCCTGGGCGCCATCGCGGCGGGCGACATCGGCGACCATTTCCCGCCGACGGATCCGAAATGGAAAGGCGCCTCCTCGGACCAGTTCCTGATTCATGCCGCCGAACTGGTCGCGGCGCGGGGCGGCCGCATCGTCAATGTCGACGTCACCCTGATCTGCGAACGCCCCAAGGTGAAGCCGCACCGCCAGGCCATGCGCGACCGGATCGCCGGACTTCTGAACCTTCCGCTCGACGCGGTCAGCGTCAAGGCGACCACGACCGAAGGGCTTGGCTTCACCGGACGCGGCGAAGGTCTGGCCGCCCAGGCCGTGGCGACCGTGGAAACGCCGGCGCTCTAGCGCGCCGCCATCTGCATCTGTCGCACCAGCGATCCGAACAGATTGACGTAGTCGTCCGTCCAAGGACGCACCGTCGTCGGCGACAGCTTGCGCCAGCGCGCATCGTCTCTGAAGCCTTCCAGCGCCGCCGGGCTCCTGCCGATCAGCAGGGCCTCGGTCGAGGCCTCGGCCATGTCGCCCTGGCCCGACTGCTCGATATAGACCTGGTGCAGGTGCGGGACCTTGAGCACCTGCGCCGCCGCCTCGGCCGGCAGGGTGATCTCCAGATTTCGGTTCGACAGATGCAGCACCACGACGCCGTCGGGCGCCAGCAGCCGCAGATAGCCGCGGATCGCCTCGACCGTCAGCAGATGCGTCGGCACGGCGTCGGACGAGAAGGCGTCGATGACCAGCAGGTCGTAGGATCCCGCCGGCTCGCGATCCATCGTCAGGCGCGCATCCCCCAGAACCGTCCGCACCGGCCCATCGGCGCAGCCATTGATGAAGCTAAACCATTGCGGATCGCGCGACAGCCGATCCACCATCGGATCAATCTCGAAGAAGGTCAGTTGGTCTTGGGCGCGCTTGTAGGCGGCCATGGCGCCCGAGCCCTGCCCCACCACGCCGACGCGCGCGCCATCCAACCGACGCGCCTGCATCTGCAGCATCGCCTGCCCCAGCGGCGTCGAGGTCGCATAATAGAGCGTCGGCTGGCAACGGTTCGACGGCGCCTGGGCCTGGGCGCCATGCAGGGTCGTGCCGTGCATCAGCACATGAACCGGCCCGCCCATCAGCAGATCGTCGATCTTGGCCACTCGCATCACGCCAAAGAAGCTGCGTTCCGAGAGAGCCCAGTCATAGCCGCGCGCCAGATGATAGCCGGACCAGACGATGGCGGCCAAAACGATCGTGAACATCACCGCCCGATCGCGCACCAGGAAGGCGAACAGGGTCGCGATCCCCAGGATGGCTTGCGCGATCCGCACCAGTTCGGCGTCGGGGATGGCCGCGCGGATGCCCGGCGCATACCGGACCGCCTCCATCGACAGCGGCCCCAGCAGGGCGATGACCACGCCGGCGACGCAGCAGATGATCGCCCACGGCCTGATCTCGCGTCGGCTCCACGGTCGCAGCAATCCGACCGCCACCAGCACCAGCGGGTACTCCCACACCATGTCAAAAACGGCCGGCGCGATCAGGCCATTGAACAGTCCGCCGACCACGCCGCCTAGCGACAGCAACAAATAGAATTCGGTCAGCCGATCCGGCGCCGGCCGCCGCGCCGCCAGCCTCTGGTGACACATCAGCGCGGTAAAGAAGAAGGCCGCCAGATTGACGGTGAATACCAGCAGCCATTCGCCTGTCCGGAACGCAATCAGGGCGGCGCAGGCCGCTGCCGCCGCCGCCTGCAAACCAAGGCCGATGGCTGGCGAAACAGCCGGCCGGGTCTGGAAAGCGATGACAAACGTCAGCAGATAGAGCGCGAGCGGTATGACCCACAGAAAGGGCGCCGAAGCCACATCCGTCGTCAGATGCGCCGTCACCCCCAGCATCAGACTGGACGGCGCGGCGGCCAGCAGAACCAGCATCCCCTTTTCGCGCCAAGCGATCGGCGGGCTGGCCTGAAGCGGCGCAAGCTCCGACTTACCGATCTCGCGTCGTCGCCAGACCTGAACGCCCAGCCCCACGACCATCACCACGAACAGCCCATAGCCGACGCTCCAGCCCAGACGCTGACCCGACAGGCTGGCCAGCGGCTCGATCACGACCGGATAGGCCAGCAGGGCCAGAAAGCTGCCCAGGTTCGAGGCGGCGTAAAGAACATAGGGGTTCTGGCCGTCTGCATGTCCGGCCCGCACACGCGCATACCAGGCCTGAAGCAGCGGCGCAGTCGCCGACAGCACCGCGAACGGCGCGCCGATCGACACCGCCAGCGTCGCCAGCAGCCATATCGCCGGTTGGGACGGATCGGGATCCCCCAACAGGCCGCTGATCTGCAAGGGCAGGAAAAACGCCGCCACGATCAGCAGACCCAGGTGGACCCCGACCTGCGCCCGCATCCTCGCCAAACGTTGCAGCAGGTGCGCATAGCCATATCCGGCGAGCAGCGCGGTCTGGAAAAACACCATCGACGCGTTCCACACCGAAGGCGATCCGCCCAGCGTCGGCAACAGCAGCTTGGCCGCCATCGGTTGAACGACGAAGACCAGACAGGCCGATGTGAAGATGGCGACGGCGAACAGGATCGGCGCGATGCGATCCAATGTCGGGGCGGCGGGGCGTAACGGATCGACAGCCTCGGTCATGGCTCTGGTTAGAGCGGGGTTCGCGGCCTATGAAAAGACCATGTTTTCCCAAGATATCGCGCACCTGGCGCAACAGATTGTCGCAACAGCCAGCGAACGCGGCCTGATGCTGGCGACGGCCGAAAGCTGCACGGGCGGGCTGGTGTCCGCTGCGATCACGGCCGTCCCCGGTTCGTCAGCGGTCCTGGATCGCGGCTTCGTCACCTACAGCAACGAGGCCAAGGCCGAGATGCTGGGCGTGTCGCTGGAAAGCCTGTCCGCCCACGGCGCCGTGTCGCAAGCGGTCGCTCTGGCCATGGCTGAGGGCGCCGTGGCGCACTCGCGCGCCTCCGTGTCGGTGTCCGTGACCGGCGTGGCCGGACCAGGCGGCGGATCGGTCGACAAGCCCGTGGGTCTGGTCCACTTCGCGGCGTCAGGCCCACAAGGCGTCGTTCACCGTGTCGAGCAGTTCGGCGACCTCGGCCGCGACGACATTCGCCAAGCCAGCGTTCGTGTGGCGTTGGAAATGCTGGCGGATCGGCTCGCGTGAGCGACCCCGTCGTCATCGACGCCAGGGGTCACCGCTGCCCTGTTCCCAGCCTGAAGCTGATGAAGGCGATGGAAACCGCCCCGCCCGGCGCGCGGATCGTGCTGCTGGCCACCGATCCGATGGCCCGGATCGATGTGCCGTTTCTGATGTCACAGAAAGGCGGCCGCGTGATCGAAGTCGAGGACGGCGACGGCCTTCTTCGCTTTACGATCGAGACCGGCGCCCGGCCCGACGCTCCGACAGATTGACGACATCGGCCGGCGGCGTGTCGGCGATCGCGCGCGCCTTGGCCGCCAGTTCCATCTCGGTGGCGAAGGCGCCGCCGTAGAAGATGGCGTTGACGTTCCACGACAGCCAGATCAGCAGCACCACCACGGCGCCGACCGATCCATAGGTGGCCCCCAGCGGCGCGATCTGCTCGACATAGATGGCGCACAGCCACGACGAGACGACCGACATCAATGTCGCCACCAGACCGCCCACCGTCGCCGGCAGCCAGGCGACCGGCGTCCTGTGGCTCATGGCGTAGCGGTAAAGCAGCGTCAGCCCGATCACCAAACCAATGGCGGGCAGGAAAGCGTCCAGCGGCGCCATGCCGCTGCGCCCGGTCAGGCCGGCGGCCGACGACGACGCATGCGCCATGATCCGCACGGTCACGACCGCGCCCGACACGACAGTGAACAGCGCAAAGGCGAAGATGGCCACGAAGAAGGCCAGCAAGTTGAACTTGAAGAAGCCGTGCGGCTCTGTCTCGTCATGGATCAGGTTCAATCCCGCCAACAAGGCCTTGAAACCCCGGTGCGCGGCATAGGCGCCGACGAACAGGGCGAAGGCGCTTTGAGCGGAAACTGTCCGCGCCGACGCATTGCTCAAACGTGTGATCTCGCCCTGAAAAATGGTCTGCGCCGCCTTGGGCAACAGGTCCGACAAGGCGGTCGCCTGGGCGCTGACTTCGCTGATCGACAGACCCAACTTGTAAAAGCCGATCAGGATGGCGATCGCCGGAAACACGGCCAACAGGGCGAAGAAGGACACGCCGCCCGTGTAGAGCATGACGTCGCGGCCCCAGCTGCGGGTAAACGCTCGCACGGCCAGCCCGCCCCAGAACCCGGGCGCTTTCAGGACCGACCGTGTCAATTGCTCACTCAAATCGGTCCCCACAACCGTTGCACAAGCGGCGGAACCTAGCGGAATTCGTCTGTGACGAAAGTCTCATCAGCGTGAGGACGATCATTCGCGATCCGGCCGCATCCCTTCGGCCGGACGACATTGCATCCTTAACACCCTCGTCGCTATGGTCCGCGGGTTTCCGGCCGACTATTGGCGCGGCGACTTTTGGAGACGATTGGCTTGGCTTTCGACGCGCGCGTATTGATCCTGGCGGCTGACGATGGCCGGATCGGGCCGCTCGCTGCGGGTCTTGATGCGCTGGGCTGGACGACAGTGACCGCCCGCGACGTCGTCTCCGCCGAGATGACGCTTCAGGACTTTCCGCTCGAAGCCGCCGTCATCGACATCAATACCTTCGACGCCGACGTGGCGTCCCGCCTTCGCGCCGCCGCCGAGCCGCGCCGCCTGCCCATCGTGGTCATCGGCGCCCGCCCTGATTCGGTGAAGGGTGCGGATCTGACCATGTCCACGCCGCCGCATCCGGCCCAGGCGGCCTTGCGTCTGGAGCAGATGGGCCGGGCCGCGATCGCCGAGGAAGAATATCGGCTGCGCGTCACCACCTTCGCCACGCGCGGGGTGGGTCTGGACAAGCGGACAGACGACGATGGTCCTTTGCGCGTTCTGGCGGCCGGCGTCGCGGACAGGCGCTTTCTCGCCTTGTCGAACGCCCTGACCGCGGCCGGGGTCGAGGTGGTGGCGGCGCCGACGCCCTACACCGCCTTCGACTACCTGCACGAAAGCCCGTTTGACGCCGCCGTTCTGTGGGGCGCCGAAGACCATGCGCCGGCCCTGTCCATCGCGGCGGGCATGAAGCGCAACACGCGCCTCTATCACATCCCGCTGATGCTTTATCTGCGCGGCAGGAACGAGATCAGCCTGGCTGAGCTGTTCAATCGCGGCTTCGCAGACGTCGCCTCCGCCGACACGCCCGAGGGCGAAACGGCCGAGCGGATCCTGGCCCTGGCCGGCGCGCACCGCATCCATCTGGGCATTCGCAAGACGCTGGACTCGGTGCGCAGCCTGGACGTGATGGACCCGGAAACAGGCCTGTTCACGCCCGAACTCTTCGCCAGCCACCTGGGCCGTGTCGCCGAGGCCTCGCGCGCGCGCAAGCGCCCGCTTTCCGTCTGCGTCCTGCGGGTGCGCGAAACCGAATCCGTCACCTGGGCGCGTCAGGGTGGTTGGCTGGATAGCGCCATGCCGCAGATCGGGGCCATGGTTTCGCGCCTTGTCCGTGTCGAGGACACCCCTGCCCGCCTGGCCAAGGAGGTCTTCGCCCTGGCCCTGCCCGCGACCCACGCTGAACCGGCGCGTCTGGCCGCAGAACGAATCGCGGCCGTGATCGGCTGCACCGCCTTCGACGCCGGCCCGGACCGGTCGCCGTTCGTCGCCGAGTTCGACGTCGGCGCCGCCGAGATGCGTCCCGACGAAAGCGCCGCCGCCCTGCTTGAGCGCGCTTCGGCCGACCTGTTCGAAAAGACGCGCTGAGGGGCTTTACGCCCCCGCCACCCGCGCCAGATCGGCGGTGATCCTATCGGCCACCTTCAGGCGCTCTTCCGCCGTCGGCCAATCGCCTGAAACGACGATCTTCTGATCCGGCCGAATCTTCCAGAAGGCGTGGTTCTTCTGGATCAGCCCGACCAGTCCCGCCGGATTGGGGAAGCTGTTGTCGCGCAACGTCAGCACCGCGCCGCGCGGCCCGATGTCGATCTTCTCGATGCAGGCCTTGCGGCAGTTCGACTTGATGCCGACGATCTTCAGCAGTTGCTGCGCCTCATCCGGCAAGGGTCCGAAACGGTCGATCAGTTCGGCGGCCAGGGCTTCGCGATCCTCGGCCTGTTCGGCGTCGGAAAGACGACGATAGAGGCTGAGACGCACGTTCAGGTCTGGCACGTAATCTTCTGGAATAAGGACAGAAGCACCGACATTGATCGACGGCGACCAACCACGATCCACGGCCTGTCCCTCGCCCTTCTCGCGCAACTCCGCCACGGCGTCTTCCAGCATCTGCTGGTACAGTTCGACGCCGACCTCGCGGATGTGGCCCGACTGTTCGTCGCCCAGCAGATTCCCGCCGCCGCGCTGGTCCAGATCGTGGCTGGCCAGCTGGAAGCCGGCGCCCAGATTGTCCAGCGACTGCAGAACCTGCAACCGCCGCTCGGCTGACAAGGTCATCGGCTTGACCGCATCGGTGGTCAAATAGGCGAAGGCGCGGGCCTTGGACCGCCCGACCCGACCCCGGATCTGATACAGTTGCGCCAGGCCGAACATGTCGGCGCGGTGCACGATCAGCGTATTCGCCGTCGGAATGTCCAACCCGCTCTCGACGATCGTGGTGGAGACCAGGACGTCATATTCCCCGTCGTAGAAGGCGCTCATCACCTCTTCCAGCTGGGTCGCACTCATCTGGCCGTGACCGACGACGAACTTCACTTCGGGGACCTGTTCGCGCAGGAACTTCTCGATGGCGGGCAGGTCCTTCAGACGCGGCGCGACGTAGTAGGCCTGACCCCCGCGATATTTCTCGCGCAGCAGGGCCTCGCGCACCAGCACCGGATCCCACGGCGTGACGTAGGTCCTCACCGCCAGGCGATCGACCGGCGGGGTGGCGATGATCGACATCTCGCGGATGCCCGACAGCGCCATCTGAAGCGTGCGCGGTATCGGCGTGGCGGTCAGGGTCAAGAGATGCACGTCGGCGCGCAGCGTCTTCAGCTTCTCCTTGTGCTTGACGCCGAAGTGCTGTTCCTCATCGACGATGACCAGGCCTAGGTCGCGGAAGCCGACCTGTTCGCTCAGCACCGCATGGGTGCCGACAACGATCTCGATCGAGCCGTCCTTCAGCCCGGCCCGCGTCTCCGCCGCCTCCTTGGCTCCCACCATCCGCGACAACTGACGCACTTTCACAGGCCAGCCCGCGAAACGCTCGGTGAAGGTCTTGTAGTGCTGGCGCGCCAGCAGGGTCGTCGGCGCAACGATCGCCACCTGCTGCCCCGTCATGGCCACGACGAAGGCGGCCCTCAGCGCCACCTCGGTCTTACCGAAGCCGACATCGCCGCAGATCAGGCGATCCATCGGCGTGCCCTTGCCCAAATCCTCCAGCACATCGCCAATGGCGTTCAGCTGATCGTCGGTTTCCTCATAGGGGAAGCGCGCGCAGAACTCGGCGAACAGACCCGGCGGCGGCGTGACCGCATCGGTCTCGCGAAGCGCCCGTTTGGCGGCCAGGGCGATCAGCCCCTCGGCCATGGCGCGCAGACGTTCCTTGGCCTTGGCTTTTCTGGCCTGCCAGCCTGCGCCGCCCAGCTTGTCCAGTTGGACGCCCTCGGAGTCCGAGCCGTATCGGGTCAGAAGGTCAATGTTTTCAACCGGCAGATAAAGTTTGCTCTCACCGGCATAGAACAGCTCCAGACAGTCGTGCGGGGCCTGCTGGATCTCCAGCGTCTTGAGCCCCTCATAGCGACCGATCCCGTGATCCAGGTGAACCACCAGATCGCCCGTCGTCAGGGCCGACGCCTCCGCCAGGAAGTTCGAGGCGCGGCGTTTCTTGCGGGGCCGCGCTAGACGGTCGCCCAGGATGTCGGTCTCGGAAATGACCGCCACGGCGTCGGTGACGAAGCCATGCTCAACCGGCAGGACGCCGCGCAGATAGAGGTCCTTCGGCGCCGCCTGAACGTCGGCCCAGTCGCGCACGGCGACGATGTGATCCAGCCCATGGTCGGCCAGCATGGTCGCCAGCCGCTCCGACGATCCTTCGGTCCAGGAGGCGAACAACACCCGCTTGCCGTCGGCCTTCAGCGCCGCCGCATGGGCCGCCACCGCCTCGAACAGATTGACGCTGTCCTGCGCCCGCTCGGCGGCGAAGGTTCTGCCCAACCGTCCGCCGGCATCCTCGCCTCCCGTGGAGAAGGGCGTGAAACGACGCACGGCGCGACCCGCCAGCGCCTGGTTCCAGTCTCCGGCGTCCAGATAGAGCCGCTTTGGCGGCAAGGCGCGATTGGCGCTGGCTTGTCCTTTGGCCTTGGCCGCCTCGGCGCGCGCATCATAGGCGTCCGCCACCAGATCCCATCGCTCGGCGCGGGCCGTCTCGACCTGGTTGTCGAGGAAGATCGCCGCGTCGTCCGGCAGATAGTCGAACAGGCTGTCCAAGGTCTCATAAAACAGCGGCAGCCACTGTTCCATGCCCTGACGCCGCGCGCCCTCGCTGATCGTCGCATACAGCGGGTCGTCGCCCGGCGCGCCGAACAAGTTCAGATAACCCGTGCGAAAGCGCGAGATGGCGGCCGCATCCAGCAGCGCTTCCGACACCGGCGCGAGGGACACGGACGTCATCTGGCCGGTCGACCGCTGCGTTTCGGGATCGAAGGTGCGGATCGATTCCAGCTCGGATCCGAACATGTCCAGCCGGACCGGCTCCTCGAAGCCAGGCGGATAGACGTCGACGACCCCGCCGCGCACCGCGAACTCGCCGCGCTCCGACACGGTCGAGGCCCGGACATAGCCGTTGGCGGCGAAATAGCGCTCCAGCGCCTGGATATCGAGATCGCGTCCGACCTTGGTCTCGAACCCGGCCTGTGTCGTGACCGACTTGGGCGGGGTGCGTTGCATGGCCGCCGACACCGTCGTCACGACCAGAACCGGCGCATCGCCGGGCTTGCGCATCGCCAGCCGCGTCAGCGTCGCCATCCGCTGCGCCGCAATCCCTGCCGTGGGGCTCAGTCGGTCATAGGGCAGACAGTCCCACGCCGGATAATCCAGCACTTCAATATCTTTTGAGAAGAACTGAAACGCCTGAACGAAGCTGCCCGACCTTTGAAAATCGCGTGCGACAAACAGGCCGACGCCGCCGCCGGCCTTGATCCGTTCGGCGACGATCAGCGCGTCCAGCCCCTCGGGCGCGCCGCCCAGATCGGCGTCGGTCCGGTGTTCGACCTTGGCGTCCATCAGCCGATTCCCTTGCCGACTTCGGCCGCGACGTGGGCGCGCATGAAGGCGCGCACCTTGGCCATCACCGGCGTCTCAAACTCGGGCGGCGTCGGATCACGCTCGATGATCCAGCCGTAAAGCCACTGATCTTCCTCGTCGATAAGCCGCTCGAACTGGTCCAGTTCCGCATCTGTGAAGGTCGGCGCAACCTGATCGGAAAACGGACCCAGCACCATGTCGGCCTCGCGAAAGCCCCGCCGCCAGGCGCGGAACTGAATGCGTCCCAGCCGCTGCCTGCGCTCAGGCGTCATCTGCTCAGGGATCATTTCGCTTTCGGAACGCGCGTCGATTTCGGCCACAAGAATCCTTGCCCGGCAAAGTGGGAAGACGCTCAAGCAGCGAGCCACCGCGTGGAGAGCGTTAGCGTCTTCAAATGGAAGAAGCGCAGATAGCGTTCCTGAACGCACTTCGCCACCCGTCATGGTCACGCTATGTTCACGGCGATGCGTCCGCAGATTCTCTTCCCCCTGTTCGCCGAGGTCTCGACCCTTAAGGGAGTGGGCCCTCGCGTCCTGCCTCTGGTGCAAAAGGTGGCGGGCCCGCTGGCTCGCGATCTGCTGTTCCTCAGCCCGTCCGGCGTCATCGTGCGCCGCCCTGCTGAGGCCGCCAGCGCCATCGATGGCGAGGTCGGCGTCTTCACCGTGACCATCGATCGCCTCTTCACGCCCAGCCGCCCCGGCGCGCCGCTGAAGGTCCGGGCCAGCGATCCGACCGGCTTCGTGCATCTCGTCTGGTTCGGCGGTTCGCCCCAGCACATCGACCGACTGTTGCCGCGCGGCGAGACGCGGTTGGTCGCGGGCAAGGTCGAAAGGTTCAATGGCGAGGTTCAGATCGTCCATCCGGACATCGTGACGCTCGAAAAGGCCGCCGACATTCCGGCGTCTGAACCCGTCTATCCGGCGACGCAGGGGCTCAGTTCTCGCCAGTTGCGTAAACTGGTTCAGGGCGCCCTGCCCGCCGCGCCCGACCTGCCGGAGTGGCAGGATCCCGCCTGGCTCAAGAAGCAGAACTGGCTGGGTTGGCGCGCCGCTCTGGACGCCCTGCATGCCCCTACGGCCGAGCTGGACCTGTCGCCCGACGCCCCCACCCGCCAACGCCTGGCCTATGACGAATTCCTGGCCCATCAGTTAGCTCTGGCCCGTCGTCGCCGCGCCCGCGAGATCAGGCCCGCCCCCGTCATCGCCCCCGGCGCAGCGTCCGAACACCTTCTCCAAGCTCTGCCTTTCCAGCTGACCAACGCCCAGGCCCAGGCCGTCGCCGAAATCCGTCGTGATCTGGCGTCGGGCCAGCAGATGGGCCGATTGCTGCAAGGCGATGTCGGCTCAGGCAAGACCGCCGTCGCCGCCCTCGCTCTGGCCGACGCCGCTTCGAGCGGCTTCCAGTCCGCGCTCATGGCTCCGACCGAAATCCTGGCGCGCCAGCATTACGAGAAGCTCGGCCCCATGCTGGACGCAGCCGGCGTCGCCGCCGTCCTGCTCACGGGCCGCGACACCCCGGCGCAACGACGCGAGAAATTGGCTGCCCTGGCCTCGGGTCACGCCCAGGTCGCCATCGGCACCCATGCCTTGTTCCAAGACGCCGTCCGCTTCGACCGCCTTGCCCTGGCGGTCATTGACGAACAGCACCGGTTCGGCGTCAACGAACGTCAGCGACTGCAAGCCAAGGGCGACCCGCGCCTGGGCGCCGTGCATCTGCTGACCATGTCGGCCACCCCCATTCCCCGCACGCTCGAACTGACGCAGTACGGCGAGCTGGAGGTCAGTCGCCTGATGGAAAAGCCGCCCGGCCGCACGCCCGTCACGACCGCCGTCCTTCCTTTGGCCCGCATCGGCGAGGTCGCCGCTCGTCTGAAGACCGCTGTCGAGAGCGGCGCCCAGGCCTATTGGATCTGCCCTCTCGTTGAGGAATCCGAAGCGATCGACCTGGCGGCCGCCGTCGATCGCGCCGACGATCTGCGACGCCTGTTGGGCGTGGAGGTCGGCCTGGCCCACGGCCAGATGCCGGGCGCCGAGCGCGAGGCCGTCATGGCCGCCTTCGCCGACGGCCGACTGCCGGTACTCGTCGCCACCACGGTGGTCGAAGTCGGCGTGGACGTGCCCAACGCCTCGATCATGGTGATCGAACACGCCGACCGCTTCGGTTTGGCCCCGTTGCACCAGTTGCGCGGCCGCGTCGGGCGCGGCGCCAAGGCCAGTTCCTGCATCCTGCTGTACGGCGGTCAGGACGGCGCCTTGGGCGAGACGGCCAAGGAGCGGCTGGAAACCCTGCGTCGCACCGAGGACGGATTCGAGATCGCCGAGGAAGACTTCCGCCTGCGCGGCGGCGGCGATCCCCTGGGCCTGAAGCAGAGCGGTTTTCCCGCCTACCGCTTCGCCGACCCGATCCGCCACCGCAGCCTGA
This sequence comes from Brevundimonas sp. MEB006b, assembly GCF_030209705.1. Taxonomy (NCBI): domain Bacteria; kingdom Pseudomonadati; phylum Pseudomonadota; class Alphaproteobacteria; order Caulobacterales; family Caulobacteraceae; genus Brevundimonas; species Brevundimonas sp. MEB006b. Next base: position 175,819 of record NZ_JARVRL010000005.1, on the reverse strand, counting down.
TGCTGGCCGCCGCCGATGATGCGCGGCTGATCATGAACCGCGACCCGGATCTAACGTCGGAACGCGGTCGGGCGGTGCAGGTGCTGGAAGAACTATTCGACTGGAAAAATCAGAAGGCCGGCGCAAGCTAACCGATCACTCGGCTCCAGCCATCGAATCCGACCTCTACGTTTTCGGGAACAAGCGCCGACAACGCCTTGTAATCCATATCGATGTGCAGGTTCGTCAGCACCGCACGCTCTACGTCTGCGGCGGCGATCCACGCCAGGGCCTGGTCAAGATGGGCATGGGTCGGATGCGGCGCATAACGCAGCGCATCGACGATCCAGAGCTTGCAGCCGGCCACCGCCGCCAGGGCCGCCTCGTCCAGATCGGACACATCGCTGGAATAGGCCACGTCGCCCAACCGATAGCCGACAGAGCGGATCGGCCCGTGCGCCTGATCAAAGGTCGTGACCGGGATCGAGCCGCCCGCGCCCTCGACCGACCAGGCCATGCCATGCGGCGGAATGATCCGTCCGTCCAGCAGCGGCGGATAACCGAACTTGCTCTCGAAGATGTAGTCGAACCGATGCGTCAGCGAGCCGTGCGTCGCCGCATCCATCCACGCCGGAATGCGGTTTCTCGCCCGCGCGGCGAAGGTGCGCAGATCGTCGATGCCGTGGGTCTGGTCCGCGTGATCGTGGGTGTAGAGGACCGCGTCCACATGCTTCGTGCCGCTGGCCAGCATCTGTTCGCGCAGGTCTGGCGAGGTGTCGATCAGGACATTGGTCACACCCTCCGCGCCGGTCTTCCTGGCCAGCATCGAACAGCGCGTTCGCCGGTTCTTGGGCTCGGTCGGGTCGCAGGCGCCCCAGTCGCCGTCCCCGCGCGGCACCCCGCCCGACGATCCGCTGCCCAGAATGACGACTTCGAAACTCATGCGGGCCTGGGTATCCGGTCAAAGAGGCCGAAGAAGGCCTCGGTCGTGATGCGGTCCGCCTCCTCGGCGCTCCAGCCTCGGATTTCGCCCAGCTTGTCCAGCACATGACGAATGTAGGCCGGCTCGTTGCGCCGTCCGCGATGCGGAATGGGCGCCAGATAGGGGCAGTCGGTCTCGACGATGATCCGGTCGCCCGGCATGTCGCGGATCACCGCCCGCACGTCCTCGGCCGCCTTGAAGGTCGCGATACCGGAAACCGAAAACCAGGCGCCCATTTCAGCAGCGATTTTCGCCAGTTCCGCACCACTCGTATAGCAGTGCATCAACATCTTGAACGGTCCCGCAGCATGCTCCTCGCGCAGGAGCCCGGTCATCACGTCGTCCGCCTCACGCGTGTGAATCACCAGCGGCAATCCCGTCTCGCGCGCCGCCGCCACATGTTGCCGGAACACCGCCGCCTGCATCTCGCGCGGGCTGAAGTCGTAATGGAAATCCAGACCGCATTCGCCGATCCCGACCACCTTGGGCCGCTGGGCCAGTTCGATCAGGGTTGCCGCCGTCAGGTCCGCAGCATCCTTGGCCTCGTGCGGATGGACCCCGACCGTGCACCAGATGTCGGGGTTCGCCATAGCGATCCCGTGGGTCGCCTCGAAGGTCGTCAGCTTGTCGGAAATCTCCACCATCAGCCCGACGCCCGCCTCTCTCGCGCGCGCGATCACGGCGTCCCGGTCCTCGTCGAACTGCGGCGCGTGCAGGTTCACGTGACTGTCGATCAGCATCAGCCCATCCGCTCCTGCTGGGCTTGAACCCGCTTCAGGTCCGCCAGCGCCCCGGCCAGCACATCGGCCTTGTCCAGGTTCAATCCCGCCGCCCGCTCCGGCAGGGGCTGCAGCCGCTCCCACAGTTCGGCCCAGCGATTGCCGGCCCCCGGCGCGCTCTGCAAGGCGCGCATCCGCACCGCCGCGATCAGCCGGTCCATCAGGGTCTCGAACCGCTCCTGCCCCTCGGCCCCACGGAACCGGTCGGCGTTGGCCAGGGCTTCAGCCCGGTCCACTTCGCCCTCGACCCATCGCCGCGCCACTTGGTCCATCTCGAACGTCGCGCCTGAAGCCAAGGCCAGGGCCGCGCCGGGCGATCCGCCCGCCATGATCGCCGCATGTTCGGCGTCCTCACGCTCTGCGCCCGTCCGGTTGCGCACCAGGGTCTCCAGCCGATCCGGCGCCCAGATCGGAAAGCTCAGCCGCCGGCACCGCGACCGGATCGTCGCCAGCAACCGCCCCGGCGCATGGGTGACCAAAAACAGCACGCCACGTTCGGGCGGCTCCTCAAGAACCTTCAGCAAGGCGTTGGCGGCGTTGAGATTAAGGTCGTCTGCCGCATCGATGATCGCCACCCGAAACTGGGCTTGCGACGGGCTCTTTGAAAAGAACTCCGGCAGTTCGCGCGACTGATCGACCGAGATCGACTTCTTCGTCTTACCCCCCTCAACCAGCCGTTCCAACACCAGCAGGTCCGGATGCGACTGGGCCGAGATCAGCCGGCTGACCGGATCATCGCGCCGCGCGCCCAGCGGCCCGGACGCCGGATCGGCCGCCGCGCCCAGCAGCCGCCGCGCCGCGCGATAGGCGAAAGTCGCCTTGCCCGTCCCCTCGACCCCGCACAGCAGCCAGGCATGATGCAATCGCCCCCGTTCCCAGGCGTCCAGAAACGCCGTCTCCGCCGCCGCATCTGGGATCAGGTCGAACCGGTCACGGGGGTGATCGCTCACAGCAGCCGGTCCTGAACCGCCTGCCAGACCCGCGCCTCGACCTCGTCAAGCGATCCAACCGCGTCGATCAGCACGCAACGCTGCGGATTGGCCTCGACGATGCGCAGGAAGCCCTCGCGCAGCCGCTGATGGAACTCCAGACCCTTGGATTCGAACCGCGTCTCGAACAGGCCGCGCCCGAACGCCCGCTCCAGCCCGACCTCGACCGGTAGGTCGAACACCAGCGTCAGGTCCGGCTGGTCGTCCCCGACCACGCCCGCGTCAATCTGTTCGATGAAGCTTTGCGCCACGCCGCCGCCAGCGCCCTGATAGGCCCGGCTGGAATCGGCGAACCGATCGCACACCACCCAGTCGCCGGCCGCCAGCGCCGGGCGGATGGTCCGCTCCAGATGGTCCGAGCGCGAGGCGTACATCAGCAGGGTTTCGGTCATGGCCGACCACGGCTCGGCGTCCGTGGCCACCACCAGATTGCGGATCACCTCAGCGCCCTTGGAGCCGCCCGGTTCACGCGTGCGCACGACCTTGCGCTCGCCCAGCACCGCCTGCAGCCGCGCGACAAGCCGCCCGACCTGGGTCGATTTGCCGGCGCCCTCGCCGCCTTCGAAGCTTATGAATTGTCCACTGGTCACGCGCCTTCATGGCGCGCCGACGCCGCCCGGCGCAAGCCCGCCCGCGCGATCAGCTGCCGGATATCAACAGGGCGCCCGCATAACCCCGCGCCACGACCGACTGACGCGCCGCCTCGGCCGCATTGGCGCTGTCCCACGGCCCCACCACGACGTTGAACCGCCCCGCGCCCCGATCGGCTCGCACCCAGCCGCTCAGGCTGTCGGCGATTCGCCCGGCCTCGACCCGATCCGAGAAACTGCCCGCCTGGACCCAGAAGGTCGTTACCTCCGCAACCGCGACCGGCGCTGGGGCAATAGCGGGCGCGCTGACGAGTGCGCTGGCAGAGACCGCGCCTCGCGGCGTCGGCGCTGACGCCCGCAACAGCGTGCCCCCGCCCTGCTGCGGCGCCCGACCGAGGTAGCGCACGCGCACCCGACCGACGCCCTGCGACAACATCCCCAGTTCGCTCGCCGCCTCGCGCGACAGGTCGATGATCCGGCTGTCCACGAACGGCCCGCGGTCGTTGATCCGCACCACCAGTCGCCGCCCGTTCTCCAGGTTCGTCACCTCGACCAGACCAGGCAGAGGCAGGGTCTTGTGCGCCGCCGTCAAGGCATGCATGTCGAACCGTTCGCCGGTGGAGGTCGGCCGGCCGTTGAAGGCGTCGCCGTACCAGGACGCCATCCCGACCTCCTCATAATCCGGCTGTTCCTTGGGCGTGTACCAGCGCCCGCGCACCTGATAGGGCCGCATCGTCCCCGACACGATCGGCGCAGGGTCCTTGACGACGGGCGGATGGTCCTCGCCGCGCCCGGCGACCGTCCCGCGCACGCCCGCTCCGCCGACGGTGGAACAGGCGGCCAGCAGCGAAAACAGCCCCAGGATCAGCGCGCCGCGCACTCCCTGTCCAAACGTCATCGACCCGCCTCGCAAAAAATACGAAAACAGGATGACCCAAGACATTTCCGCTTTGGTTAATGACCCGTTCGCCTGCTATGGCGTCCGCCTCCGCTGCGGCGGAAAGGAAGTGTGGCCGAGTGGTTTAAGGCACTGGTCTTGAAAACCAGCGACGGTGAGAGCCGTCCGTGGGTTCGAATCCCACCGCTTCCGCCAGCGCTTGATTGTGTTGGCGAAATCGCCCTCGTCGAGGCGCTAAACATCAATCGGCACATACTACCGAATTTGGGAGATCAAACCTAATTGGGCTTTTCAGAGGGTCCTTCAAACCCCTGCTCCTTATACATCGTAGCGATGATCCTTTGAGCTGAGGCGGCAAATAGGCTCCATACGCTCGCTGCAAGCGCTAAGTTAGCAGGTCTGACCCATATCTCGTTCTTGGTGACCACCCCACCTTTAGGCGGTGGAACGAAGCGTCGAAACAACATCGCGGCATCTCCGCCTGGGGTGTGAAAGAATGTCGTATGGCCGTGGGCAAAATAGTGTCGCCCCTCCGACAACTCCTTCAACCGCTCCCAAAGCGGCGCGATATCTGGTCCATAGTTTTCTAACCGGCCAGGCGCTGCAAATATTCGCTCCATCTCTCGGATCCGATTGTCCAAACCGGATGGATGCTGCTTGGCAAGATGCGCATATTCCTCCAGCAGCCAAGCATTCCAAATGATGTCTCCAAATAAGTACTCGATCCTGCCGTAGGCGCTCAGACACACCCCCAAGTCAGCGGTCATGGCCTTGATGGTCGCCGCCCGCGGATCATCATCCGGGATTTCGTCTTGAGCAAACATCGGGGAAAAAGAGGCTTTCAGATTCAGAAAGAGGCTGCTGTCTAGCCTAGTCATCCTTCAGGAGATCAGCGGGTAGATCGATGCGCTTGATCTGCCAGGTGAAGAAACCCTGCCGGCGCATGATCAGATCCATGGGGTCACTATCGGCGGAGTCGATCGTGACCTTGAACGTATCGAGGTCCGTGTAGCCATAGCTCATCTTTGGCTTTTCAGCGGGCGGCGGAGGCGGTGCGGGGTCAGTAGCGGCCTTTGGCTTCTGTCCCTTCACGATGTTCGCCATACCATCTGGGGTGACGTAGGCGTCGATCGCGGTATTCACCATCGCGGGGATCATCATCAAGGCGATCCCGGCGAAAGGATTGCTCTGCATTTCCGGATCAGCCGACATACGCATGTTCATGGCTACGGTAAGCTGGCTCTTGAGGCTGTCCCGAACAGACGGGAAATCCACCAGCCTCTCCAGCTTATCGCGATCACCCTTTTCTGCGGCCGAGCGAAGGCCTTGGAATGCCAAGACGGGTGAAGCAGCGTAAAGCGCCAAGAAGCCGACGGCGACCACAACGGCGCCGGCGATGATGCATTTCCGTTTCATAAAGCGCCCCCCCTGACGCGAAGATGCGCGACCTACGCGAGAAATGCGAGTCGACAACGACGCCCCAAGCGTCCTTGATCCGGCATGCAAGCTGCTGCTCTAGCCTCGCATTAGCCCTTGCTATTGCCCCGTCTGCCGTTAGGAACCCGGCTCCCCTGCCTGGAGCCCTGCCATGACGGCGACGAAACCGATGACGATCGGGATCGATTTCGGCACGACCAATACGGTCGTGGCCCTGACCGATGCGGATGGCCTCGCCCATCTCGTGACCTTTGACGCGGTCGAGGGCCAGACGACCACCTTCCGCTCGGCGCTCAGTTTCCAGACCCATCCGGGCGTGGACGGCCAGCCGCCCGAGCGCGTGGTCGAGGCCGGGCCTTGGGCCATCGCCGCCTATGTCGAGGACCCGCTGGAGACCCGCTTCATCCAGTCGTTCAAGACCTTCGCCGCCAGCGCCGCCTTCACCGAGACCCGGATCGACAACAAGCGCTACGCCTTCGAGGATCTGCTGGCCGCCTTCCTCTTGCGCCTGCGCCACCATGCCGGCGACGTTCTGACGGATGCCCCGCCCGCCGTCATCGTCGGCCGTCCCGTCACCTTTGCGGGCGGCAATCCGGATGAGACCCTGGCCCTGTCGCGCTATCAGACGGCGTTCCAGCGGCTGGGTTTCACCGACATCCGATATGCGCACGAGCCGGTCGGCGCCGCCTTCTATTTCGCACGCCAGCTGAAGGCGGACGCGACGGTCCTGGTCGCCGACTTCGGCGGCGGCACCAGCGACTTCTCCATCATCCGGTTCGAACATACGCCCGACGGCCTGCGTTCGACGCCGCTGGCGCGCTCGGGCGTCGGCGTGGCGGGCGACGCCTTCGACTACCGGATCATCGACCAGCTGGTCTCGCCCGAACTCGGCAAGGGCGGGCTGTACAGTTCGGTCGGCAAACAACTGCCTATTCCCCAGCGGTATTATTCCGCCTTCGCCCGCTGGGATCAGCTGGCCCTGCTGCGCGCATCACGCGACATGCGCGACATCCGCGCCCTGGCCCGCACCGCGCTGGAGCCGGAGAAGATCGAGCGCCTGATCGAGGTGCTGGACGACAATCACGGCCATGACTTGTACCGCGCCGTCTCCACGCTGAAGATGGCCCTGTCGGCCGACGACCAGGCGACCTTCCTGTTCCAGGCCGGCGGCGTCCATATCGAAAAGCCGGTCGCCCGCGCCGATTTCGAACGCTGGATCGCGCCGGAACTTACCGCCATCGAAGGGGCGGTGGATCAGGCGATGGCCCGCAGCGGCCTGGCGCCCGACGCCATCGACCGCGTCTTCCTGACCGGCGGCACCTCCTTCGTGCCGGCCGTGCGGGCGCTGTTCCAACACCGCTTCGGCGCCGAGCGGATCGAGACGGGCGGCGAGTTCGAATCCATCGCCGCCGGCTTGGCCCTGATCGGGCGCGAAGCGGATCTGGATTTGTGGAGCGAAAAGGCGGTCTAGAATCCCGACCCTAGAACCCTTGCGCCCGCGCCACCCGTTCGGCGTGGAAACTGGCGTCGCCCAGCAGTTCGTTCAGCACCCGCACTCGCTTCATGAACAGGCCGACGTCGAATTCATCGGTCATGCCGACGCCGCCATGCATCTGAACCGCCTCCTGCACCGCCAGCTCGGCGACCCGCCCTGCCTTGGCCTTAGCGATGGACGCCGCCAGCGACGCATCCTCGCGCCCCTCGTCGATGGCGATCTGGGCGCCGATCGTCGCCGCCCGCGCCAACTCCAGCTCCGAGAACAGATGCGCGGCCCTGTGTTGCAGCGCCTGGAACTCGCCGATCAGCTTGCCGAACTGTTTGCGGGTCCGCAGATAGTCCATCGTCGTCTTGAACGCCTGATCGCCGGCCCCCGTCAGGCTGGAAGCCGCACAGGCCCGCCCCAGGTTCAGCGCGCCGTCCAGCAGCGCCTCCCCGCCCCCGACCGCGCCGATCACCGCATCGGCGTCGACCGCCACATCAGTCAGCGTGATCCGCGCGGCATTATGCGCATCCACCATCACCGTGCGCTCGATATCGACGCCCGCCGTCGCCGGATCGACCAGGAACAGCGTCGTGCCCTCCTCAGTCGTCGCTGCGACGATCAGGGCGTCCGCCACATGGCCGTCCAGCACAAAGGCCTTGGCGCCGTTCAGCTTGAAGCCGTTGCCCGCGCGCTCGGCCCGCGTGGTGATCCGGGAAGGCGCATGCTTGGCGCCCTCGTCCACCGCCAGCGAAAGGATCGCCTCGCCAGCCGCGATCCTGGGCAGCCAGGCCTGCTGCGCCTGCGATCCGCCGTCGATCAGCACCTTGGCCGCCAGAATCGACGATCCCAGATACGGCGACGGCGTCAGGGTGCGGCCCAAGCTCTCGGCGATCACCCCGGCCTCGACCGCGCCCAACCCCATGCCGCCCAGCGCTTCGGGAATGATGACGCCGGCGAAGCCCATCTCGCCAAAGGCCCGCCACAGGTCGCGCGACACCCCGTCGTCGTCATGCTCGTCCCGCAGCTTTCTCAGATGGGCGATGGGCGCCTGTTCGTTCAGGAAGCCGTCGGCGGCGTCCTGCAACATCGTCTGTTCTTCGGTCAGGATCAGCGGCATCGTCTCACGCTCCCGGCAGTTGCAGCAGGTGTTTGGCGATGATGTTCAGCTGAACCTCGCTGGTGCCACCCTCGATGGAATTGGCCTTGGTCCGCAGCCAGTCGCGCGCGGTCTTGCCGTCGTTCGACCGCTCGCCCTCCCATTCCAGCGCATCGGCCCCGCCCGCCGCCATCAGCAGTTCATGGCGCCGCTTGTTCAGCTCGGAGCCATAGTATTTCAGCATGGAGGCGATGGCCGGATGCGCCTGTTTGGCCTTCACCTGATCGCCGGCCCGCTCCATCGCCAGACGGAAGGCGGCGGCGTCGATCTCCAGGTCCGCGATCCGGGCGCGCAGCATCGGCTCGTCCAGACGCCCAGCTTCGTCGGCGCCGATGGCGTCCAGCGCCACCTGCCCCACCGGCCGCCCGCCGCCGACCTCGCCCATCGCGCCGATCATGGTCCGCTCGTGCGCCAACAAATATTTGGCCACGTCCCAGCCTCGATTCAGCGTCCCGACCAGATTTTCCTTCTCCACCCGGACATCGTCGAAGAAGGTCTCGCAGAAGGGCGACTTGCCTGAAATCAGGGTGATCGGCCGCGTCGTCACGCCCGGTGTCTTCATGTCGAACAGCACGAAGCTGATGCCCAGATGTTTGGGCGCCTCGGGGTCTGTGCGCACGAGGCAGAAGATCCAGTCGGCCTTGTCGGCGTAGGAGGTCCAGATCTTCTGACCGTTGACGATCCAGTGGTCGCCCCGATCTTCCGCCCGCGTCTGAATGGACGCCAGATCCGACCCTGCGCCCGGCTCGGAATAGCCCTGGCACCAGCGGATCTCGCCGCGCACGATCTCCGGCAGAAAGCGCTTCTTCTGCTCCTCGGTCCCAAAGGTCAGCAGCGCCGGACCCAGCATCCAGACGCCGAAACTGGCCAGGGCCGGCTGGGCCTTGATGCGTCGCAGTTCGGAGGCCAGCACCTTGGCCTGCTCGCGGTTCAGCCCGCCGCCGCCGTATTCCGCCGGCCATTCCGGCGCCGTCCAGCCCCGCGCGCCCATCCGCTCCAGCCACAGCTTGTGCGCAGGGGTCTTGAAGGTGGGGTTTCGCCCGCCCCAGATCATCTCGTCGTCGGCCATCGGACCGCGACACTCGGCCGGGCAGTTCGCCTCCAGCCAGGCGCGCGTCTCGGCGCGGAATTGCTCCAGATCGATCATTCCTCGTCTCCCATAGCGTGCGTCGCTGACCGGCCGAAGCCGATGCGAGACATCGTTGGGACTGACCTTATCCAGGAAATCCCCGCCTTAGAAAGCGAAACCTGAATGCCGATCACTTAGCTGACGTAACGTCAGATCAGGCCGTGACCCTTGGGCAGTTCGGCATAGCGGTGAACCCGCGTCGCCATCACCAGACCGAAGCCGATCATGACGGTCAGCATGACGGTGCCGCCGTAGGACAAGAGCGGCATCGGCACGCCCACGACCGGCGCCAGCCCCATCACCATCGCCCCGTTGATCAGTACATAGAGCGCGAATGTCGCCGTCACGCCCGAGGCCGCCAATCGCCCGAAGTGACTGTGCGACAGCGACGCGATCCTCAGCGAGATCAGAATGATTGCGGCATAGGAGGCCAGAAGCGTGAAGGTGCCCACAAAGCCGAACTCCTCGGCGAAGGCGGCGAAGATGAAGTCGGTCTGGCGTTCTGGCAGGAACTCCAGCTGGCTCTGGCTGCCCAGGCCGAACCCGCGCCCCAGCGGTCCGCCCGACCCCATGGCGATCTTGGACTGCACGATCTGATAGCCCTTGTCCGACATGTCGGCCTCTGGGTTCAGGAAGGTGAGCACCCGGTGACGCTGATAGTCGTGCATGCCGAACATCACATAGGGCGGCACCACCACGGCGGCGGCGATGATCAGCGGCAGGATGATCCGCCAGCTCAGCCCGGCGACGAACATGATCGCCGCCCCCGTCAAACCGATCAGCATGGCCGATCCCAGGTCCGGCTGGTGCGCGACCAGCAGGAACGGCAAGCCGATGATCCCGACCGGGAAGATCAGCTTCCAATGGAAGCTCGCCTCCTTGGCTGAGGCGCCGTGATACCAGCGCGCCAAGGCCAGCACGACACCGATCTTCATGATCTCGGACGGCTGGATGCGGGTGAAGCCGAGGTCCAGCCATCGGGTGGCGCCCAAGGCTGTATAGCCCAGCGGCGTCTCCACCAGCGCCAGCATGAACAGCGCCATCCCATAGATGGGATAGGCCAGGGCGAACCAATATCGGATGCTGATCAGCGAAAGCATCAGCATCAGCGCCAGACACAGGCCGAACCGGATCAGATGTTTCATCGCCCAGGGCGACCAGGATCCGCCGGCCACCGAATACAGCATCAGGGCGCCGGTGCCGGACACCACGCACAGCAAGGCCGTCAGCCGCCAGTCGATCTGGCCCAGCTTGGTCGAGACGCGTTCGCGCTCGCCAGGACGTGAAAGGGCCGACGCGGTCAACGGCCGGGCTCGGACAGATAGGGTCGCGGACCGCTGGTCGCAGCCGGCGCAGGGCGACTCGGTTGCGGCGGGGCCACGACATCGGGCTCGGGCGCGGCGCCGACGACGCCGTCCTCGACGATGGCGTCGCCGGTCGGTTCGGGCGGCAGCGGCCGTTCGATGCGGGCCCGCATGTCCGGGTCCTTGAGCAGAACGGTACGCATCACTTCACGCGCACGCGGCGCGCCGGCGGTCGCCCCGCCCTTGCCCCCGTGTTCGACGATGATGGCGACCGCATATCGCGGCGCATCCACCGGCGCGAAGGCCACGAACAGGTTGTGGTCCTTCAGCGCCCAGATATTGCTCTTGCGCGAGCCGGAGCCATAGTTCCGGACTTGCGCTGTGCCGGTCTTGCCGGCCATCTGTATGTCGCCCAGGCCCAACTGGCTCTGGCGATAGGCGGTGCCGGATCGGTCATTGGCCACGGCGATCATGCCCTGGCGCACATATTCGACGTGGGCCGGATCGAACGGTAGGTCCGGGGCCTCGGCGCCGCTGGGCTGTTCGACGCCGCCGATGGACTTGATCAGGCGCGGCTGAAGCTGCTTTTTCCCGTTCGCCAACCGCGAGGTCATGACCGCCAGCTGCAGGGCGTTCACCGTGATCGCTCCCTGCCCGATAGCCACAGAGGTCGTCTCCCCCGGATGCCAGACCGGATCGCGCGGGAAGGTTCGCGCCTTCCATTCCGTGGACGGCAACAGGCCTTTGCGCTGGTTGCCGACGCCGATGTCGAACTCGTGCTCGAAGCCCAGCGCCAGCCCCGCCTTGCGGATGTTGTCCACGCCCGCGCGGTTGCACATGGCGTAGAAATAGACGTCGCAAGAGTTCTTGATCGCGTCGTGCATATTCTGGGTGCCATGCCGACCCCAGCATCGCTGCGTTCGGTTGCCGGTCCGATACGAACCCGAGCAGAACACCGTCAGCTTCGGATCGACGCCGGCTTCCAACAGAGCCAGCGCCGTCGTCGGTTTGAAGGTCGATCCCGGCGGGAAGGTGCCGTTCAGCGTCTTGTCCAGCAGCGGTTTGCGCTCATAGTCGGCCAGGGCGCGATAAGTCTTGCTCGGCACGCCGCCGACGAAAAGGTTCGGATCGAACGATGGCGCAGACATCATGCAAAGGATGTCGCCGTTTCGCACATCCATGACCACACAGGCGCCCGACTCGTCGCCAAACACTTCCAGAGCCCGGTTCTGAACATCGGCGTCCAGTGTCAGGATGACTTCCTTGCCCGGCACGGCCGGCCGCGACCCGCCGATGTCCTCAGCGACAACGCGGCCTCGTGCATCGACCTCGACACGATTGCCGCCCGGCTCTCCGCGCAGCGACGTATCCAGAGCCTTTTCCACGCCCTGGCGGCCGATGCGGAAGCTGGGGTTGAACAACAGGGCGGGCGGCTGCTCGCCCTTGTCACGGATCGCCTTGACGTCGCGATCGGACACCTTGGCCACATAGCCAATGACGTGGGCGAACGATCCGCCGAAAGGGTAATAGCGCGCCTCGTTCATATCGACCATCACGCCGGGCAGTTCGTTGGCGTACTGATTGACCTTGGCGAACTCCTCCCAGGTCAGGTCGCTCTTGACCGGCACCGGGTTGAACTTGGAAGCCGCATTGACGTCGCGGATGATCGCGCGACGGCGCTCCAGCGTGTCGGGCAGCAGCCGTCCCAAAAGGTCCAGGGTCTGGTCCAGATCCTTGGTCTCGTCGCGCACCACCAGCACACGGAAGCTGGGGCGGTTGCCGGCGATGACGACGCCGTTGCGGTCCTTGATCAGGCCGCGCGGCGGCGGGACCATGCGGAAGTTGAACTGGTTCTGCGACGACAGGGTCGCATATTCCTGAGCCTGCACGACCTGAAGCTGGCCCAGCCGTCCAATCAGCGCGGTGATCCCCAGCGCCGTCGCCCCGCCCAGCACGAAGGTGCGCCGCAGGAAGGACCCCTGACGCTCATTCACATCGGCAAAGAAGATGGAGGGCTCGCCGCTCATCGGAACCGAATATCTCCGTCGTCGAATCGCTCAAGCATCCAGTTGGCGATCGGAAACAGCAGCAGCGTCGGCACGACCTGTCCGACCAGTGGCAGGATCGCCGGCGCGTTCGCCGCCCGCATCGTCACCACCAGATAGGCCAGAAAAAAGGCGCCCAGCGTGCAGGCGGCATAGGCTCCGAACCGGATCAGCGCCTCATGCCCCGCCAGCAGATTGCGCGAGAGCAGCACCGTTCCATAGACGCCCATCAGGCACAGCGCCCACAGACCCAGCGGCGTATTCCAAAACAGATCGAGGAAAAGGCCGATCAAAAACAGCACCGCCGGCGCCAGCATCGACGGCCGGATCAAGGGCCAGGCGAAGGCCAGGATCATCGGAATGACCGGCTCGGGCAGATGCAGACCGAACAGCTGGAGCGGCGTTCCCAGAACGACCGTCGCGGCGAGGACGAGCAGGGCCGGATAGACGATCCACTGAAGAGGTCCGACAACGCGAACCGCGACGGGCCGTCTCACGCCGCGCCTCCCGGAGCGGGCGCCGGCGCAGGGCTGGGCGCAACCGGCGCAGGCGACGGGGTCGAAGCCGCAGGCCTCGGAGACGTCACGGCCGGACGGGCCGCAGTCGGCGCAGCGGCGGGCGCAGGCGTTGGCGCTGGCGTCGCCGCCGCAGCACGCGCCCGTTCAGCTTGAGCCTGCTGCGCCGCCGCACGACGGGCGGCGGCGTCACGGATCGCCCCGACCTCGGCCGCGCTCGGCTCCGGCGCAGTCGTCAGGCCTGCAAGCGGCGGCGCATTCAAGGCGTTCGGGCTGACCAGCTGTCCAAAGCTCTGGAACAACAGCACGCGAACATAGTCGATCGCGCCGTGATCGCTGAACAGCTTGACCCGCCAGGCGCCGTCCACGCCCTTGGCGGCCACCCCGACTGGCAGACCGCGCGGCAGACCACCGCCGTCACCTGAACTCAGGATACGGTCACCCGCCTTGATCGAACCGGATCCGCGAATGAATTCCAGACGCGGGCTGTCGCCGCCGTCTCCGGTCAGCATGGCGCGCGCATCGGTGCGCTCGATCATCACAGGGGTGCGCGACGCCACATCCGTCAGCAGCACGACACGGCTGACGCCGCCCGTCACGCCCGTTACCCGACCAACCAGTCCGTGTTCCGTCACGACCGGATTGCCGATCCGCACGCCCTTGGCCGAACCGACGTCGATCAGCTTGGCATTCGAGAAGGGACCGCGCGATTCCGAAATCGCTCGCCCCGTGGCCATGGGCACCGGCGGCTCGGTACGCAGACCTAGCAGGGCCTCATAGCGGCCGTTGATGTTCTTTTGAGCGATCGCCTCGTCGCGCCAGCCGCGCAGTTCGGCGATCTCGGCCTTCAGGCGGCGGTTCTCGCCGATGGCGAAGAAATAGCCGCCGACATAGTCGCGCGCGGCCCCCGCCCAACGCACCGGCGCGGCGAAGACCCCGCCCACTGGCCCGGCCGCCGCTTCGAAACCGCCGCGCGCCACGCCCATGGTCGAGCCGCCCTCGGACGTGGTCCGATCGCCCAGCAACAGGACGATCGCGCCGATGACGGCCACGACGACGACGACCGCGGCGGTCCACGCCAGCGGCACCTTGATGTTTTCAAAAGGGCCGTCGCGAAACGCCACGGGCGACCTTCCACTCAAAGGGGTTGGAATCGGCAGGACGCCCCCTGCCGCTGAGCCTGCCTATCGCAAAATCAAGGCCGGAATGGAACCGTGATCACGCAGGCCTGACAAGGATTTGCAGCCAAGCTTTCACCCGGCCGCAACGGACGGATCAAAGCGCGGAGTCGAGCACGCCCTTCATCCAGCGCGGGTGCTCCAGCACCCGTCCGCAGCCGATGGCCACGCACGACAGCGGATCGTCGGCGACAGAGACCGGCAGGCCGGTGTGATCGCGTATCTCGACATCCAGGCCGCGCAGCAGGGCGCCGCCGCCCGTCAGCATGATGCCCTTGTCGGCGATGTCGGCGGCCAGTTCCGGCGGGGTGGCTTCCAGCGCGACCTTCACAGCTTCGATGATCTGGGTGACCGGCTCGGCCAAGGCTTCCGCCGCCTGACGCTCCGAAATGCGCACCTCGCGCGGCACGCCCTGCATCAGGTCGCGGCCCTTGACCTCGATCGACAGGCCTTCGCCGTCGGCCGGGATGCGGGCGGTGCCGATGTCCTTCTTGATGCGTTCGGCGGTCGTTTCGCCGATCAGCAGGTTATGGTTGCGGCGCATGTAGCTGATGATGCTGTCGTCCATCTTGTCGCCGCCGACGCGGACCGAACGCGAATAGACGATGCCCGACAGCGACAGGACGGCGACTTCGGTCGTACCGCCGCCGATGTCGACGACCATCGAGCCGGTCGGCTCGTGGATCGGCAGGCCGGCGCCGATCGCGGCGGCCATGGGCTCGTCGATCAGGCCCACGCGGCGCGCCGACGCGTTCAGGCAGCTGTCGTTGATCGCACGACGCTCGACCGCCGTGGCGCCCGAGGGCACGCAGACGATGATTTTGGGGTTCACGAAGCCCTTGCGGTTATGAACCTTGCGGATGAAGTGCTTGATCATCTCTTCGGCGACTTCGAAGTCGGCGATGACGCCGTCACGCATGGGGCGGATCGCCTCCATGTGGCCCGGCGTGCGGCCCAGCATCTGCTTGGCCTCGATCCCCACGGCGTGAACGACCTTGCGCCCCCCGACGTTTCTCAGCGCCACGACCGACGGCTCGTTCAGGACGATGCCCTTGCCCTTCATGTAGATCAGGGTGTTGGCGGTGCCCAGGTCCATCGCGATGTCGTTGGAGATCGCGCCGAAAAGGGAGAAGCTCATGGGAATCGATACCGTTGTTAGCTGGCAGGGCGTCTAGATGTCTCAGTCGACCTGGCGACGCCCCAACTGCCCTGACATCCCCACGCCGGACAGTTCCTGATCGTCTTCGCCACGCCTACTAGCGGCGGGTTTGCCCGTATGAAACCGGGAATACAAGCCCCGATGACAGTGTCGTCATATGGAGAGGGCTATCGAGGCACGACGCCTGTGGACGCCAGCTTCAGGATGTCGGCCTGAGGTCGCGCTTCGGAACGACGGCCAGGGCGTCCGCCGCCTCCATCGTGGGATACAGCGTGTCCTCCTCGCGGGCGACCCGATGCGCCAAGGCGCCGATCAACCCCTTGGTTACAGAGGCGAAACGCTCCCGATCCCTCAGAATGCGGGCCTGTGACCACTCTTCGAAATAGTGCGCCCAAACGCCGCTCAGAGCCCCCATGTCCTCAACATAGTGCTGCGCGAGGTCGCGAACCGAATGATCTTGGGACCGCATCAGTACGGGATAAAGTTCGCCGTCCTCGATCGCCAAATGCTCGGTCAGAGCCGTATTCAGCGCACGCATCAGTTCACGGGCGCGGATCGCATCGTCCGACGTTTTCATAATGGCGGCGGTCCCGCCCAGGGCGCTGGCCAGTCGAATGATCCGGCCGTGCTGCGTCTTCAGAATACGGACATCCATGGCGACGCCTCCAAAGCAACACCATGCAACCTCTGGGTGAACGCAATCTAAATAGCAGGCTAAGCAAATTCCCTCAGTCGCCGCGCGCGATCTCGCGCCGCTTGACCAGTTCACGCACCAACAGCATCAGCGCCAGCCAGGCCAGCGCCACGCCAGCCAGTATGGCCGAGGTCCAGATGCCGTCGCCGCTGACCGCCGTCATGAAGGATCCGCCGAAGAAGGCGACCAGCGCGGTCTTCGGCAATACCCCCAGCGCGCACCCCGCCAGAAAGCCCGGGAATGACGCCCTCGCCGCCCCAAACGCCATGTTGACGACGATGAACGGCGCAGACGGCACGTTGCGGATCATGAAGCTGGCGTAGAAGGCGTTCTTGCCGACGAACCGCGTCAGCCGTCCGACCGTCTTGCCGCCGTGCCGCGCCAGCAGCCGCGCCGTGGGTCCGCGTCCCAGCCAATAGGTCACGCCCGCAGACACGACCGTCGCGATCCAGCTGTAGAGGAAGCCGAACCACGGTCCGAACGCCACGACGCAGGCAGCGATCAGGATAAACTGCGGCGCGCCGAAGAAGGCTGAAACCGTAAACACCACAATGGCGGCGACCAGCCCCCAAGGTCCCTGACGGAATCCGGCAAGCCAGTCTTCCAGCCGCCCCTCGGCCTCCAGCCCCAACTGGCTCTTGCCCACAGCGAACAGGGCGATCATCGCGCCCAGCAGCAGGGCCGTCGCCAGCACGGCGCGCCAGCGACGCGCCTCCATGTTCGACAGGAAATCGATGATCCAGCGCATCAGAGCCGCCGCTTATCATCCCATCTCTGCATTAGCGAG
Source organism: Brevundimonas sp. MEB006b (assembly GCF_030209705.1). NCBI lineage: Bacteria > Pseudomonadati > Pseudomonadota > Alphaproteobacteria > Caulobacterales > Caulobacteraceae > Brevundimonas > Brevundimonas sp. MEB006b. The sequence goes on along the minus strand of NZ_JARVRL010000005.1, from coordinate 158,715 downwards.
CATCAGCGCATTGTCCCGAGGGGCGACGCCGCGTAAACAACCCCGCCTCCCCGGCAAAAACTTCCAAAACCACGGGATAGTTCATGTCCAGCCTGCAATCTTCCGCCCTCGCCCGCGTCAAGCCCTCGGCCACCATCGCCGTCACCGCGCAGGCCCGGAAGCTGAAAGCCGAAGGCCGCGACGTGATCGGCCTGGGCGCCGGTGAGCCGGACTTCGATACGCCTGAAAACATCAAACAGGCGGCGATCGACGCGATCAGCCGCGGCGAGACCAAATACACCGACGCGGACGGCATGCCCGAGCTGAAGGCGGCCATCGTCGCCAAGTTCAAGCGCGAGAACGATCTCGACTATACAGTCGCCAACATCCACGTCGCGCCGGGCGGCAAGCCCGTCATCTTCAACGCCCTGGTCGCGACGCTGAACCCCGGCGACGAAGTCATCGTGCCTGCGCCCTACTGGGTCAGCTATCCCGACATGGTGCTGCTGGCCGGCGGCGAGCCCGTCACCGTGATCGGCGAGGAGAAGGACGGCTTCAAGTTGCTGCCCGCTGTGCTGGAAGCCGCGATCACGCCCCGCACCAAGTGGCTGATCCTGAACAGCCCGTCCAACCCCACCGGCGCCGCCTACACCCGCGCCGAGCTTGAAGCCTTGGCCGAGGTCCTGCGTCGTCACGCCCACGTGTGGGTGCTGACCGACGACATGTACGAGCACCTCGTCTATGGCGACTTCGAATACACCACCATCGCCCAGGTGGCGCCGGACCTGATCGACCGCACCCTGACGGTCAACGGCGTATCCAAGGCCTACGCCATGACCGGCTGGCGCATCGGCTACGCCGGCGGGCCCAAGCCTCTGATCGACCTGATGCGCAAGGTGGCCAGCCAGACCACGTCCAACCCGTCCAGCATCAGCCAGTGGGCGGCCGTCGAGGCGCTGAACGGCCCGCAGGACTTCATCCCTAAGCGCAAGGCCGCTTTCGAAAAGCGCCGCGATCTCGTCGTGTCGATGCTCAACCAAGCGGCTGGGATCACCTGCGCCACGCCCGAAGGCGCGTTCTACGTCTATCCGTCCATCGCCGGACTTATCGGCAAGACGACCGAGACGGGTGTCGCCATCGATGGCGATTCCACCTTTGCCGCGGAACTGCTGAACGCCGAGGGCGTCGCCGTGGTCCAGGGCGAGGCTTTCGGCCTGAGCCCCTATTTCCGCATCAGCTACGCCACCTCGGACGCCGTGCTGGAAGAAGCCTGCACCCGCATCCAGCGCTTCACGGCCTCGCTGCGCTGATCGACGCAGGGCGGAGGTTCAGGCCTCCGCCCGCCATCCGGCCCTACTTGCTGGGCTGCATATAAACCACGCGGCAATCGCCATCGATGGTGGTGTAGCGGTTGTTCGACGCGTCGACGAACGAGATCCGGCCGCCGTCGTCATATTCGACCTTGCCGGTCGAGCGTCCCTTGAAGTTCTCCACTCCATAGGTCCAGCAGGTGATGTCCGCCGGCTTGTCGCCCCAGGTGGCGTCGTTGCGCGCCCGCTTGCTGTCGGTGCAGGCGGACATTCCGCCGGTCAGGGCGAGGGCAACGGCGGTATAGACGAGCGCTTTCATAGGCTCAGCCTTGCACGGACGCCGTCCAAGGAAAAGGGCCGCCCCGGCGATGCCGGGACGGCCCAACTTTCGACGATGGCGCTCGACCTATGGCCGGCTGGCCATGCCCAACTTCACCGGCTTGGCGTCGTCGGCCAGGGCGCCGCGCTTGACGCCCCACAGAAGGATGATCGGCGCGCCGACATAGATCGACGAATAGGTGCCGATGATGATGCCGAACATCAAAGCGATGGAGAAGCCGAACAGGGCCTCGCCGCCGAAGATGGCCAGGGCCGCCAGCACCATGACGGCGGTCACGCCGGTGATGATGGTCCGCGACAGGGTCTCGTTCAGCGACAGGTCGATCACGTCGCGCAGCGGCATGGTCTTGTATTTGCGCAGGTTCTCCCGAAGACGGTCGAACACGACGACGGTGTCGTTCATCGAATATCCGATCACGGTCAGGACGGCGGCGACCATGTTCAGGCTGAACTCCAGCTTGAACAGCACGATCAACCCGAACGTCAGGATCACGTCGTGAAGCAGGCCGACCACGGCGCCGAAACCGAACTGCGGCTCGAACCGGAACCAGATGTAGAGGAACATCAGGCCGATCGCGACGCCCAGAGCCAACAGGCCCGAGGTGAACAGCTCGCCCGACACCTTGGAGCCGACGACGCTGACGCCCGAATAGTTGACCTGACCGACCGCGCCGCTGATGGCGCCCTCGACCTGATTGACGACCTGGGTCTGATCGCGGCCTTCCGGCACCTGGAAGCGAAGAATGGCGGTCGAGCCGTCATCGACATTGGTGTCGCGGCGCGCGATGCCCTGGACCTGAACGTCGCCCAGGTTCAGGCCGTTCACGGCCTCGCGAACCCGATCCAGCTCGATCGTCTGACCCGCCGGCTTGGACACTTCCATCGAGGCGCCGCCCCGGAAGTCGATGCCCATGTTCAGGCCGGGATAGAAGCAAGACACGATCGCCGCGACGCACAGGATCACCGACAGAACGCCGGCGAACCGCGCATATTTGACGAAGTGGAAGTTCGTCTTCTGCGGCAGCAGTTTGATGAGGGGCCATCCACGCATCGCCATCACTCCGCGATCGGCAGTTTTTTGGGCTTGGCCGTCTTGAGCCAGTAGCCGAGCAGGACCTGGGCGACCAGGACCGACGAGAAGACCGAGGTGAACACACCGATGGTCAGGGTCCAGGCGAACCCGCGAACAGGGCCTTCGCCGAACACGAACATGATGCCCGCCGCGACCAGGGTGGTCAGGTTGGCGTCGATGATGGTGCCCATGGCCTTGTTGAAGCCGGCGTCCATAGAGGCGATGACGCTGCGGCCCGCCCGGGCCTCGTCACGCATACGCTCATAGATCAGCACGTTGGCGTCCACCGCGACCGCGAAGGTCAGGATCAGACCGGCGATGCCTGGCAAGGTCAGCGTCGCCTGAGTCAACGACATGGCCGCCACGATCAGCACGCCGTTCAGCACCAGGCCGACCACCGAAACGCCGCCGAACAGCAGGCCATAGGCCAGGATCATGAACAGCACGATGATGGCGAAGCCGACGGCGGTCGACAGGGCGCCTGCGGCGACCGCGTCCGCACCCAGTTCAGCCGTCACGGTGCGGCGCTCCTCGACGTTCAGCGGCGCCGGCAGGGCGCCCCCGTTCAGCAGGTTCACCAGCGTCGCCGCTTCTTGGATCGAGAAGTTGCCTGTGATCTGACCCGAGCCCGAGGTGATCGCGCTCTGGATCGTCGGGGCCGAAATGACCTTGCCGTCCAGGATGATGGCGAAGGGCTTCTGCAGATTGGCGGCGGTGGCCTCGCCGAAGCGCCGCGCGCCGGCGCCGTCGAAGCGGAAGTCGATGGCCGGGCGGCCGCTCTGGTCCGAACCGACGCCGGCGCGGGTCAGGTTCTCGCCCGACACCAGCACGCGCTTCTTGACCAGATAGGGCGTGCCGTCCTCGCCTTGCAGCAGTTCGGAATCAGGCGGCACACGGCCGGCCAGGGCGTCCTGAACCGAGTTCTCGACATCGACCATCTGGAAGGTCAGCTGCGCCGTCTGGCCGATGACTTCTTCCAGCTTGCTCGGATCGCTCTCGCCCGGCGCCTGGACCACGATCCGGTCGGCGCCCTGGCGGGTGATGGAGGGTTCGCGCGTGCCCAGGCTGTCGATCCGGCGGCGCACGACCTCGATCGACTGGTCCACGGCCGTCGCGCCCATGCCGTTCAGCGCGGCGTCGGTATAGGCGAAGCGGATGCGGTTATCGCCCAGGCGCGTCGCGGTGCGTTCCGCCTGGCCGCCCGGTCCGACCTGACCGCCCAGTTGCTGCAGCGCCTTGAACGCGGCATCGCCCTGGGCCGGATTGGCCAGGGTGACGACCACGCCGCCGGCTTCACGCTGGAAGCCGTTGGTGGCGACGCCCGCACTGTTCAGCGTGACCCGAACGTCTTCGATCAGGTTGGTGACGCGCTTTTCGCGCATCGCAGGCACATCGACTTCCAGCAGCAGATACGAACCGCCCTGAAGGTCCAGCCCCAGGTTCAGCTTGTTCTTGGGCATGAAGCCGGGCAGCGCTTCGCGCTGCTGATCCGACAACAGGTTTGGGAACGCCAGCAGACAGCCGAGAACGGCCGCGACGACGACGAGAATGACTTTCCAGCGCGACAGCTGAATCATGAGGGCGGTCCAGGTATCGGCGGATACGCGAGCGTATCAGGCCTTGGAATCGTTGGCGGCGATGGCGGTGCGGTTGCGCACCTCGGCGATCATGGCCTTGACCACGCGCACATTGACGCTGGGCGCGATCTCGACATTGACCTCGGCCTCTTCGACGCGGGTGACCTTGCCGATCATGCCGCTACCCAGGACGACGGTGTCGCCACGCTTGACGGCGGCGATGGCGGTCGCGTGCTCCTTGGCGCGCTTCTGCTGCGGACGGATCAGCAGGAAGTAGAACAGGATGAAAATACCGATGATGGGCGCAAAGCCGATCAACTGCGCCGTCAAGCCGCCTTCAGCGCCCATGGGTCGTCTCCGAACATAGAAGGGTAGCCCTCGTCGGCCCCCCATTAAAACGAGGCGCGGAACCTAGGGCCGCGCCTCGCAGATTGCAACGCGGCGAAAGCGCTACCTGGGCAACACTGTCAAAGGATCGACGGCGACCGGATCGTCGCCGCGCATCTGACGGGTCTCGAAGTGGATCGAGGGGCGTCCGTCGCCGGCCGTCAGACCCACGGTGCCGATCTGCTGGCCCGCGCGCACGTCGTCCCCATCCTTGACCGTCGCCGAACCCAGATGGCCATAGACCGTGCGCCAGCCGTTGGCGTGCACGATCAGCACCGTCAGCCCTTGCCCCACCAGATCGCTGCCGACATAGGCCACGCGCCCGGCCGCAGAGGCGCTGACCGTCGCGCCGGCCGAGGCGCCGATGTTGATGCCGTTGTTCCGCTCGCCCATGCCGACCGGGCCGAAACGCCGCACGATATCTCCGCGTACTGGCCACAGCAGGTTCGGCTGACCGGCAGCGGCGCCGGCGGCGTTAGTCTGTTCGACAGGCCGCGTCTGGACCGGAAGCGCCGCATTGCCCGAGGGCGGCGGCGGGGGCGGCGGCACGGCGCCGTTGTTGGGCACCAGCACGCCGACGGGCGAGGCGCCGGTCGCGTAAGGATCGCGGCCGGTATCCACCGCCGCTTCAGGCAGTATGATTCGCTGGCCGGTCGTGATCGCCCCGCGCGGCCCCAGTCCGTTCAGATCGATCAGCGTCTGCACCGGCGTCTGGAAGCGGCGTCCCACGCCCGAGATCGTGTCGCCCGGTTGGATCACATAGGCCGCGCCCGGACGCACCGGGGCCGACGACGACGGATAGGACGGCGTGTAGGCGGGCGGCTGCAACGCCGGAGGCTGATAGGTCGGTTGGCTCGGACCGACGTTGACCGTCGGCGGCAAGGCTCCGCCGTCCACCTGCCCGATCGGCGCCGTCGCGGGCGGCGGCGATTCATAAGGGGCGGGACGATAGGGCTGGTTCGGATTCTGACCGGCGTTCGGATAGGCCGGCTGCTGCGGATAGGCGCCCTGCCCCGGACCATAGGCCGGCGCCGGGTTCGCATGCGTCGAATAGCGCGGCTCCGAAGGATAGCTGATGCATGCCGCCGTGCTCAACGCCGCCCCCGCGACCAGAACCGCTCTCATCCAGCCCGAAATCATCGCCACCGGCTGCTCCCATTCGTGGTTAAACTCGCCCGCCCGGTGTGCCCGCTCGCGCCTCATAAGCCAACCCCGCAATCATCGCGGAATTGGGGCGCGAAGGTTAACGGAGCCAGTTCATATCGACGACAAGACGGCGGTTGAGAGGCTCTCGAGTGTAATCTGGCGTGGGCTTCGCAAGAGCAATCCCGCCCGATCGCATCGTTATCAAAGCGGGGTCTGCTCCAAGATTGACCAACTCACTGGCCATGGACTGCGCTCTTCGCATCGCGAGCTCTTCGCTGAACTCACGGTTTTCGGCCGTGTCCAAATACGCAGTGATGATGATTTCATAGCGCCCATCGCCTGCATAGCGCATCACGTCGCGAGCCGTCCGATAGCCAAGCGGCGAAAGCTCGGATCTCCCATAATCAAAATAGTCGAGAAACTGATGCGCTGACGCGACGGAAGGGACCGCTAGTGCGCAGAGAGCCGTCGATAGCAAGATAGCGCGGTTCATATCCACACGATGCGTCTGGCGATGCCTTTCTGCAACCCCTAGCCCTCCTTGGCCGTCCCCTCGACCAAGGGAACGAAACGCACTTCAGTCAGGCTCTCGCGGTGGAACGACCCGTCGCCCTGCCCGACGTAGCGATGCAGCATCTGCACCGACGTGCGTCCCACAGGCGCGACCAGCACCCCGTTCGGTTTCAGCTGTTTCAGCAGTTCGGTCGGCTCGGTCGGCGACGCGGCCGTGACCATGATCCGGTCGAACGGAGCCTGTTCGGCCCAACCCAGGCCGCCGTCGCCGTGCTTGGTGATGACGTTCTCGATCTTCAGCACCCGCAGTCGCGCTTCGGCCTCGACCAGAAGGCTGCGATACCGCTCCACCGAATAGACATAGCGCGCCAGCCGGCTCAGAACCGCGCACTGATACCCGCTGCCGGTTCCGATCTCCAGCACCCGATGCCGCGCCTGCACCTCCAGCGCCTGGGTCATCAGGCCGACGATATAGGGCTGGCTGATCGTCTGGGCGCAGTCGATCGGCAGGGCCTGATCCTCCCACGCCTGATCCAGGAACTTCTCGTGCACGAAGACCGCTCGGTCGATGCTCTCCATCGCCTTCAGCACGCGCGGGTCCGTGACCCCCTGCTGCCGCAGCGACAGGATCAGCCGCCCGGCCCGGTCGTCGTGCAGATTCATGCGGCGGTCGCCACGCTCTTTGGCGGCGCCCCGCCCAGCACCTTCTTCAGGTCATGCACGCTCGTCATGTGCGTCAGGTCGATATGCAGCGGTGTGACCGAGATCCGCCCCTCCTCGATGGCCCGCAGGTCCGTGCCCTCGGCATGTTCCTGCTTTTGTCCTCGGAAACTCATCCAGTAATAGTCCCGTCCGCGCAGGTCGGTGCGCCGCACCGCGTGCATCTCGCCGACGTTGCGGAAGCCCTGGGTCGTCACCTCGACCTGATCGACCGCTTCGGGCGGACGGTTGGGGAAGTTCAGGTTCATCACCACGCCCGGCGCCCATTTCTGGTCCAGCAGGCGGCTGATGATCGCAGGCGCGAAGGCCTCAGCCGTCTCCCAGTGCGCCACCACCTCGTCGTGAAACCGCTCCAGGCTCTGGCTCAGGGCGATGGAGCGGATGCCGAACGCCATCCCCTGCAAGGCGCCCGCCACCGTGCCGGAATAGCTGACGTCCTCGCCGATATTGTGCCCGCGATTGACGCCCGACAGCACCAAATCGGGCTTTTCCGGCATCAGGTCATTGACCGCCAGGACGACACAGTCGGTCGGCGTGCCCGTCACCGCGAACCGCTTTTCGCCCAGGTTCAGCACCCGCAGCGGTTCGGTCAGGGTGATCCCGCGCCCCTTGCCCGACTGTTCGACGGCGGGCGCGCACACCCACACGTCGTCGCTCAGCGTGCGCGCGATCCGCTCAAGGCATTCCAGACCTTCGGCCTCGATGCCGTCGTCGTTGGTCAGGAGAATTCGCACTCTAAACTCCGCTCATCCCCGCGAAGGCGGGGACCCAGTTCTGTCGCTCGGCAGTGCGTCGGATCAAGGGCGCGCAACCATCTTCCGATGGGCGCCCAAAGCACTGGGTCCCCGCCTTCGCGGGGATGAGCGGAAAATTCATTGACCACCCACGAACTGCAGACCGCCCATATAGGGTTGCAACACCTTCGGCACGGCGATCCGCCCGTCGTCCTGCTGATAGTTTTCCATGATCGCCACCAGCGTGCGGCCGACCGCCAGGCCCGAGCCGTTCAGCGTATGGACGAACTCCGTCTTCTTCTCGCCGGCGCGCTTGAACCGCGCATCCATGCGCCGCGCCTGGAAGTCGCCGCAGTTCGAGCAGCTGCTGATCTCGCGATAGGTTCCCTGGCTGGGCAGCCAGACCTCCAGGTCGAAAGTCTTCTGCGCCGAAAAGCCCATGTCGCCCTTGCACAGCAGCATCCGCCGGAACGGCAGCTCCAGCGCCTTCAGCACGGCTTCCGCACAGGCCGTCATCCGCTCGTGCTCGGCGTCTGAATCCTCCGGCCGCGCGATGGACACCATCTCGACCTTGGAGAACTGGTGCTGGCGGATCAGCCCGCGCGTATCGCGCCCCGCCGACCCCGCCTCGGCCCGGAAGCACGGCGTCAACGCCGTCATCCGCATCGGCGTGGCGAGGTCGTCCTCAGACAGGATGGTCTCGCGCACGAGATTGGTCAGGGAGACTTCGGCGGTGGGGATGGCGAACATCCGACGGACACTTGTCCGGTCAGCACCTTCGAGGGCGCCGACGATCTCATCAAGTATCGCGACTGCACGGTCAGAGCTCTCCTTCCACTCCTGATCAAGTCCCGCAACAGCCTTACGCAGTCCATCAACGTCAGCGCCGGAAGGGAATTCGATAAGCTGATCCACTTCATGAAGCAGATGTTGGATGCGATCCCGCTCAGTCGATTGGGCGCTCCCCCACAACAGTTGCTTTTTTGCGAGTCCCTCAAGTTTGGCTCGTTCGCTTGTCACCTCGAACAAATCTTCTTCGAACTTCGGCAACTGCCCCGTACCGAACATCGCCTCGTCCCGCACCAGCAGCGGCGGGTTCACCTCCAGATACCCGTGCTGGTCCGTCTGCATATCGAGCATGAACTGACCCACGGCCCGCTCCAGCCGCGCCAACTGCCCCTTCAGCACCGCGAACCGCGCGCCCGACATCTTGGCCGCCGCCTCGAAGTCCAGCATCTCCAGGGCCTCGCCCAGGTCGGCGTGGTCCTTGGCCGGACCGGTGCGACGCGGCTCGCCCCAGGTCGAGACCTCGACATTGCCCGCCTCGTCCTCGCCGTCCGGCACATCCTCGGCCGCCAGGTTCTTCTGCGCCGCCAGCAGGTCGCGCAGCTCCTTGCCGACGCGCGCCTCAACCTCGGCCGCTGCCGCGATGTCGCCCTTCAGCGCCTCGACCTCGGCCTTCAGCCGGTCGGCCTCGGCCATGTCCTTGCGTCCCATGGCGGCGCCGATCAGCTTGGAGGCCGCATTGCGCTTGGCCAGGGCATCCTGCCCCGTCGTCTGGGCGTGACGCAGTTCGCCATCCAGCCGCAGGATGTCCGCCACCAGCCCGTCGGCCTCATCCACCCCGCGCGACGACCAGCCCGCCACGTAAACCTGGGGGTTCTCGCGAATGGCTCTGATGTCGTGCATGGTCTGAAACTTCGGCTGGGCGGGAGAAGCCGAACGCTCTACCCGCCCACGCGGAATCGGGCAACGCGAGAAGCTTAATGTCTCCTCCCCATGCAATGGGGAGGGGGACCGCAAAGCGGTGGAGGGGTTCTTGACGTCCCACAGACGCCTGCGATGTGCTGAAGAGCCCCTCCGTCACGGCGCGGAGGCGCGCCGCGCCACCTCCCCATGAAATGGGGAGGAGACGATGCTCAGCCATCGCAATGCCGCTGGTCCGTTGTCAGCGAATCCAATCGCTTGCCGAAATATCTGCCCCTTCTCCCGTCCACGGGGTCAAACGGCCGCATAATACATCCGTCTCGTCGCATGGAGGGCTCGCCTGGCCTGCGACCTTGCGGCGGCGAGAGCGGAGGGAACGGGGGCGATGGTGAAATCCCATCGCGGCGCCGGGGCTGATCGGTCGGGGAATCGCCCCGGCGTCCGCAGTCGCGTCGCAGGGTCGAGGGGGATACTCGGCCGCACCGGGGATCGGGGATCGCTGCTCCGACCCGCCCGTCGCAGGCTTATGGGGTTAGGCGATAAGACCGCCACCGCTCGGCGCCCCGAGCTTGCAGGCCAACCACCCGCGAGGAGCGTCATACCCTTCGTCGAAACGGTAATCACATCACAGAACTCCGGGCGAAGGCCCGGCGCTCCGCCCAGCCCTCCAAACTTCGCTGCGATCGCGCGAGGGCGGTTTCGCACGCCCAAACATCCCAATTCACCCGCTTGAGAATCGCGCCTACAAACGGATCATGGCCACGCTTCGCCCCGACACGCTGGCGACCTCGCTCGCGCGCATCTTCGAAGGTCGCATGGTCGACCGGGCCAGCTGGTTTGCGCTGACCGGCGGCGAGCCGCTGTTCACCGAGGGCGATCCGGCCGACACCCTGTATCTGGTTCGCTCCGGCCGACTGGGCGTGTTTCGGATGGAGGCGGATCAGCCGCCGCACATGTTAGGCGTGGTCAAGGCGGGCGAGCCGGTGGGCGAGATGGCCATGCTGGCCGGCACGCCGCACACCGCCACCGTCGTCGCCCTGAGGGACAGCGAGATCCTGGCCCTGCCGCGCGAAGCCTTCTTCGAGGCCGCCCGCACCGAACCGGATCTGATGGTCGAACTGTCGAGGCTGATGATCCACCGCGCCCGCGAACGCACAGCGGGCGCGTCCGAGCCCAGCGTCTTCGGCTTCGTCTCGGCCCGTCCCCGCCCCATCCGCGCCTTTGTCGAACGCATCGCCGCCGCCATCCAGGCCATGGGTTTCACCTGTCAGGTCATCGACCAGTCGGCCCTGGCCTCGGCGTCAGAGTGGTTCAGCCGGGTGGAAGGCGACCACGACTATGTCCTCTATGTCGCCGAACAGGACCAGCCCGCCTGGGCCAGTCTGTGCGCGCGTCAGGTGGACCGGATGTTCATCGTCGGCAGCGGCCTTCTGGCGCCCCCGTCCGCCGTGCCGCGCCGCCAGGGCTTCGGCGACGGTCGCCGCCTGACGGACCTGATCCTGTTGCGCGATCCGCGCATGCATCATCCGGCCAACACCCGCGTCTGGCTGGATGCCCTACAGCCCGATCGCTGGTTCCATTGCGTCGAAGGACTGGCCAAGGACGCCGAGCGGATCGCCCGCGTCGTCACCGGCACGGCGGTCGGCCTCGTCTTGTCCGGCGGCGGCGCGCGGGCCTATTGCCACATCGGCGCGATCCGGGCCCTCGAAGAGGCCAAGGTCCCCATCGACTTCGCGGGTGGCGCGTCCATGGGCGCGGTTGTCGCCGCCGGCCCGGCCCTGGGCTGGTCCTTCGAACGGCTGGATTTCGAGATTCGGCGCGCCTTCGTCGAGTCCGACCCGCTGTCGGACCTCGCCGTGCCGATCATCGCCATGTCTCGCGCCCGAAAGGTCGCCCGTCTGCTGGAACAGGCCTACGGCGACATCGACCTGGCGGACCTGGTTCTGCCCTTCTTCGCCGTCTCGTCGAACCTGACCTCGGGCCGGATCGAGGCGCATCGCACGGGCCTGATGCGGCGGGCCATGCGCGCCTCCATCGCCATTCCCGGCGTCCTGCCGCCGGTCGTCATGGACGGTCAGGTGCTGGTGGACGGCGCCGTGCTGAAGAACTTCCCCACCAGCGTCATGCGCCAGCTGAACAGCGGCCCCATCATCGGCGTGGACATGTCCCAGACGCGTGGCGTCGATCCCCAGGCGCTGGAAAATCCGCCGTCCTGGTGGAAATGGGTCCTGTCCGGCGCCTGGAAGGCCGGCCCGCCCATCGTCTCGATCCTGATGCGCTCGGCCACCATCACCACCGACGTCGAGATGACGCAGTCGCGCGCCGACGCCGACGTCCTGATCCTGCCCCAGGTCGCCGGCAGCGATATTCGCGACTGGAAGAGCTACGACGGCCCCGTCGCCATCGGCTACGAGGCGACAAAGGCGGCGCTCGCCGACCTTGCCTGCCCCGTCACGCAGATGCGCCACTGCCCCAGCGCGCCCCCGGCGCCCTCACCCGCCCCTTAAAGCGGCGCGCAGGCCCGCTTCAGCCAGTCCAGCGCCTCGCCATCCATCAACGGCCCGACCTTGGCCAGCGTTTCGGCGTGATAGGCGTCGACATAGGCCCGCTCGTCCGGCGTCAGCATCTCGACCGCGATCAGCTTGCGGTCGATCGGCGCGAACGTCAGCTGCTCGAACCCGTGCATCGGCCGCTCGCCGCCCTCCGGAACCACTGCAGGCGTCACCACCTGCAGGGTCTCGATACGGATGCCCCAGTGGCCTTCGCGGTAATAGCCGGGCTCGTTGGACAGGATCATCCCTTCCAACAGCGGCTGGGACGTGCCCCATTTCGCGATCCGCTGCGGCCCCTCATGGACCCCCAGATAGCTGCCGACGCCGTGGCCCGTGCCGTGATCGTAATCCAGCCCCGCCGCCCACATCGGAGCCCGCGCAATGGCGTCCAGCGCCATGCCGCTGGTCCCCGCCGGGAAACGGATCGTCGCCATGGCGATATGCGCCTTCAGCACCAGGGTGAACTTGTGGCGCTGATCTTCGCTCGGTTCGCCCACCGCCATGGTGCGGGTCACATCGGTCGTGCCGTCCAGATACTGACCGCCGCCGTCCACCAGCAGCAACGAGCCCTTCTCGACCTTGCGGATGCTGGCGCCCACCGGCTTATAATGCGGCAAGGCCCCGTTCGGCCCGGCCCCGGCGATGGTGTCGAAACTCAGGTCCTTCAACGCCCCGGTCTCCTCGCGGAATCGCTCCAGCGCCTCGACCACTTCACGCTCGTCCGGCAGGGTCTCCTGCACCACCGTATCGACCCAGTGCAGGAACCGGCTCAGCGCCGCCCCGTCGCGGATATGCGCCTGGCGGCTGCCCTCGATCTCCACCGCATTCTTGGCCGCCCGGGGAATGGCGCAGGGGTCCATCGCCCGCACCACCGTCGCGCCTGCCGCGTCCAGCCGGTCGAAATACCAGGCCGAAGAAAGCGACGGATCGATCATGACCTTTTGGCCCGACAGCTCGTCCAGCGCAGCCGGCAGCTGCTCGGTCGCCTCGATGCGGACATCGTCGCCCAGCCAGGCCGGCAAAGCATTCGTCACCTTGGCCGGGTCCAAGAACAGCCGCGCCTTGCCGTCCGCCGCCAGGATGGCCTGACCGATCGGCAGAGGCGACCGGATCACGTCCCCGCCGCGCACATTGAACAGCCAGGCGATCGACATCGGCGCCGTCAGCACCACCGCGTCTGCGCCGGCGTCCGCCACGGCCTTGCCGATCCGCGCCCGCTTGGATGCATGGCTCTCGCCGGAATAGGCGTCCTCATGCGGCACGATCGGCGCCGTCGGCTGGGCCGGACGATCGGCGCCCCACGCCATATCCAGCGGATTGGCGTCCACGGGCTTCAGCGTGGCCCCCGCCTTCTGCGCCGCCGCCTTCAGGCCGACGAGAGCATCCGGGCTGTGCAGACGCGGATCATAACCGATCACCGCCCCCTTCACCGCCTTCTCCAGATAGGCCGCCACGTCGTTGAGGTCGCGTCGCTCGAACAGAGCCGGATCGGTCTGGGCCTTGACCTGAACGGTGTAGCGACCGTCGGTGAACATGCTGGCGCGATCCTGAAACACCACCGCCGCCCCGGCAGAACCGGTGAAGCCGGTCGCCCAGGCCAGGCGCTCATTGGCGTCCGGCAGATACTCGTTCTGATGCTCGTCCTCGTGCGGGATCAGAAACCCGTCCAGCCCCTGCTTGGCCATTTCGGCGCGAAGCAGCGGCAGGTGCTTGGCCCCGAAGGACGGGTCGGTCGTCTCGTCGAAAGTCTGGCGCATGATCGATCCTCAGCCCTTGCGCAGTTGCAGGGCGCTCCAGGCGTCGTGATGGATGGTCTGCTCGACCGTGAAACCCAGCGGTAGATAGGCCTCCAGCACCCGCTCCTCCTGCGTGCGCAGCAGGCCCGACAGGATCGCGACCCCGCCGCTCTTCAGCGCCGCCCCGATCTCGGGCGCCAGATGCACCAGCGGCGCGGCCAGGATGTTGGCGAACACCAGATCATACGGCTGATGCTGGGCGATGCGCGGATCGCTGAGACCATCGGCGAAATAGAAGTCGCACTTGGCGTCGTTGATCTCCGCGTTCTCATTGGCGATCCGGGCCGAGGGTTCGTCGATGTCGGTGCCGACCGCGATGGGCGTGCCCGTCTTGGCCGCCGCGATCGCCAGCACGCCCGTGCCGCAGCCAACGTCCAGCACCTTCTCGAAGCTTTCGGTCTCCAGCAGCTTGTCGAACGCCTCCAGGCAGCCGACCGTCGTGCCATGGTGGCCCGTGCCGAAGGCGGCGCCGGCGTCGATCTTCAGCGTGACGCGACCCTCGGGCACCTTACCCTGATCGTGCGCGCCGTAGACGAAGAACCGTCCGGCCTCGACCGGCGGCAGACCCGACAGCGACATGGCCAGCCAGTCGGCGTCCGCCAGCTTCTCGACCAGCACCGTCACCGGATAGCCCGCCAGCACCGCCTTCAGCCCCTCGACCTCGTCATCGGTCGTGGGGAAGGCGTCGATGCGCCAGACGTCATTGTCCTCGTCCTCTTCCAGGATCGAATAGGTCGCGCCTTCCAGCCGCGGATCGGCGTCTATGGCCTCTGCGGCGGCCTCTGCGGCGGCGCGCGGGCCGCGTGCGATTATCTGAAGTGCGGACTCGGACATTTTTCAAACACCGGTAATATGGCGAATCGTAGCGATCCGGTGCTGAACGCCCGTCGCCGCCGCGTTTTTATCAAACCGAGGGGTCGGGGAATACATGGCCAAGTCACCGTCTACGTCTAAACCAGCGTCGCCAAAGCCGGCGACCGCCGCTTCCAAGCCTAAAGCCGCGCCGAAGTCGAGCGCTGTGAAGACCGCCGCCGAGAAAACCGCTGCGCCCAAGGCCGCGGCAAAGCCGGCAGCCGCTGCGCCGAAGCCCCCCGCCGCCAAGACTGTCGCGCCCAAGGCTGCGGCGCCCAAAACCGCCGCCCCCAAGGCCGCCGCTGCGCCGGTCGCCGCCAAGGCCGCAGCCAGGCCCAAAACCGCCGCTGCCGCCAAGACTGCTCCGAAAGCCGCCGCACCCAAGCCCGCCGCCGCCAAGACGGCAGTGAAGGCTGCGGCTCCGAAAGCGGCAGCCCCGAAGGCGACGACGGCGAAGCCTGCAGCGACCAAAACTGCTGCGCCTAAGGCCGCCGCTTCGAACCCCGCCGCCGCCCCGAAGGCTGCGCCTGCCGCCAAGCCGGCCGCAGCGGCGCCCAAGCCTGCTGAAGCCGTCGCCGCGCCCAAGCCCGCCGCCACCCCCGCACTCGCCGCTGCCTCCGCCGCTGCGGCGTCGGCGCCTACGCCGGCTCCGGCTCCGGCTCCCAAGCCGGTCGAAGCCCCCAAGCCGGCGCCTACCGCCAAGCCCGAGGAAAAGGGCTTCCTCGCCAAACTCGGCGACATGATCTTCGGCAAGCGCTGATCGCACTTCCCCTCTGATCCAGCAGATCGCCGGACGGCTCGCCCGTCCGGCGATTTTCGTTTGTGGGCCGTAATTTACGGCTGTGTCCGCACGAGCGAAAAACCAGGAATACTTGACTTCTGCGCAGGGGCTTCTATATGCCCCCCAGCCTCGGGACAGGTCTGCGATCCGCGCCGCCCGCTCGCCCAAAGAGGGGCGGTTCCGTCGCTGCTATGCACGCAGACGCTTTCTCTCCCAAGGATTCATGACCGAATTTTCTCAACTGGGCCTTTCGCCCACGACCCTTCAGGCCGTCGCCGACACCGGCTACACGACCGCCACGCCCATTCAGGAACAGGCGATCCCCGTCGCCCTCGCCGGCCGTGATGTTCTGGGCATCGCCCAGACCGGCACCGGCAAGACCGCCGCCTTCACCCTGCCCCTGGTCGACCGCCTGTCCACCGGCCGCGCCCGCGCCCGCATGCCACGCGCCATCGTCCTGGCGCCGACCCGCGAACTGGCCGATCAGGTCGCCGAGAGCTTCGCCAAATACGCCAAGGGCACCAAGCTGAGCTGGGTCCTGCTGATCGGCGGCGTCTCCATGGGCGACCAGGTCGCGGCGCTGAACAAGGGCGTCGACGTCCTGATCGCCACGCCCGGCCGCCTGCTGGATCTGTTCGAACGCGGCAAGATGCTACTGACCGGCGTCGAGATCATGGTCGTCGATGAAGCCGACCGGATGCTAGACATGGGCTTCATCCCCGACATCGAGCGCATCTTCAAACTGACTCCGCCGCGTCGCCAGACCTTGTTCTTCTCGGCAACCATGCCGCCGGAGATCACACGCCTGACGACCGCCTTCCTCAAGGATCCGACCCGGATCGAGGCCTCGCGCCCGGCGATGACCGCCGACACCATCACCCAGTACATCGTCCGCATCCCGACCTCGGACCCCAAGGCCAAGCGGACCGCCCTGCGCGCCCTGGTCGGCCGTGAGGACGTGCGCAACGGCATCGTCTTCTGCAATCGCAAGTCCGAAGTCGATATCGTCGCCAAGTCGCTGAAGACCCACGGCTTCGACGCCGCACCGATCCACGGCGACCTGGATCAGTCACACCGGATGAAGACCCTGGCGGACTTCCGCTCGGGCGCGCTGAAGATCTTGGTGGCCTCCGACGTCGCCGCGCGCGGCCTGGATATCCCTGACGTCAGCCACGTCTTCAACTACGACGTCTCGCACCACGCCGACGACTACGTCCACCGCATCGGCCGCACCGGCCGCGCCGGCAAGCTGGGCCAGGCCTTCATGATCGTGACCCCGGCCGACGACAAGTCGCTGGATAAGGTCTTGAAGCTGATCAAGAAGGATCCGGAAGAGCTGGTCCTCGAAGGCATCGACTTCGCCGCCATCAAGGACGGCCCGCGCCGCGACGACAAACGCTCGGGCGAGCGCGGTCGCGGCCGGTCGCGCACCAGCAGCGCGCCCACACCGTCCGCCGAACCTGTCGACATCGCCGCCGTCGCCGGCGCATCTTCGTCTGAAGAGGCCGAGGCGCCCCGCAGCCGCAGCCGCCGCAAGGCCCGCCCCGAGACTCCGGTCGAAGTCGCGGCTCCCGTCGCCGCTGCAGTCGAGGCGGAAGCGACCGTCGAACCCGTCGAGACGGCTCGCGCCCCACGTCCCGACCGTGCAGATCGTGAGCCGCATCTGCTGCAATCCGATCGCCGCGGTGACCGCAAGGCCGACAAGGGCGACACGCAGCGCCAGGGCGTGCGTGGCTTCGGCGACGACATCCCTGCGTTCCTGCGTCGGCCCGTCGTTATCCGCGCCTGAATTCGTACACAACGGCGCGGTGAAACGCCGCGTCGTTTACCCTGCATTACGGAACATCCCGTAGTGTGAGCCCCGATACAGCTCCAGAACAGGAGCTTAGGGGAACAAGAATGTCGAAAAAGGTCGAGACGGCGCTAAGAGCTCCTCAAGCCTATGCTTTGGCGCGCAACGTCATCGGCGAAATGGAAAAAGCCGGCGTCTGGCCCACACCGCTGAACTTCGAGCTTTGGCTGCATTACATCAGCGACCCCGACGGCCCCCTGGCCCAGGAAATCCGCCGTCTTCTGGCGCAGTCCGCCGTCATCACTGACAAGACGTCCGAAATGCTGGCCGCCGAGTTCCTGCCTCGCGGTCGCCTGCCGGATCAGATCCGCGACGTCGGCGCCGTGCTGGACCGCGAACTGGCCAGCGTCGCCAGCGCCATCGCAATGGCGCACAAGACCCAGCATGACTATGGCGAGACCCTTGCCGACGCCTCTCAGTGCATGGAAACCGTCGACGATCCGTCTTCGCTGAAGGATCTGGTCGGCGGCCTTTCGACCGCGACCAACCGGGTGCGCCGCGAAACGGCGATCCTCGAAAAGCGTCTGGAAAAGTCCAACAAGGAAGTCATCCGTCTGCGCGAAAACCTGGAACAGGTGCGCCGTGACGCCATGACCGACGCCCTGACCAATCTGGCCAACCGCAAGGCCTTCGATGAACGGCTTGAGGCCGCCTGCGCCGAGGATGATGGCGCGCCGCTCAGCCTGGCCATCCTGGACATCGACCATTTCAAACGGTTCAACGACACCTGGGGCCACCAGACGGGCGACCAAGTGCTGCGCTATGTCTCCACCGTCCTGTCCAACATCTGCGGCAAGACCCGATTCGCCGCCCGGTTCGGCGGCGAAGAGTTCGCCATCATCTTCCCCGGTGAAGGCGCCGGCGTCGTGATGGCGGCGCTGGAGAGCATCCGCAACGACGTGGCGTCACGCGCGCTGCGCCGTCGCTCGACCAATGACGACCTGGGCTCTGTGACGGTCTCTGCCGGCTTCGCCCAGCGTCGAAAGGGCGAAACCGCCGCCAGCCTGCTGGAACGCGCCGACGCCGCCCTGTACGAATCCAAACGCGCGGGCCGAAACTGCGTCACGCCGGCGTCATCGCTCGAAAAGGCCGCTTAGGGTCTGACAAGGCCAAGCTTTCTGCCATAGTCGTCCCATGCGCAGCTTCGCCTTCAATGTCGCCTACTGGACCCTGTCGATCGGCTATGGGCTGACCGCCGCTTTCGCCGCGCTGGCCCCCGGTCGCGGCCCGGCCAGTTGGGTCATCCGCCGCTATGTGAAGCGCATGGTCCAGGCCATGTCGATCTTCGCCGGCATCAAGCTGGACGTTCGCGGCAAGGACCGGTTGCCCGCGGGCGCCTTCATCATCGCCTCAAAACATCAAAGCTGGGGCGACGGCTTTGCGACCTACGATCAGTTCGACGACATCGCCTTCGTCACCGGCGATCACCTGGAAAAGTTTCCCCTGCTGGGCGGCGTGCTGAAGAAGCTGGGCGCCATCGTGGTCAACTCCTGCGGCGGCCACGAAGCCCGCAAGGCCCTGGCCATGCGCGCCGCCGAGGCCCGCGCCGAGAACCGCAAGATCCTGATCTATCCCGAGGGGCACCTCGCGCCCGTCGGCAAGAAGTTCAAATATCGCTCCGGCGTCTGGCACATGTACCGCGACTTCGAAGTGCCGGTCGTGCCGCTCGCCACCAACCTCGGCCTCTTCTGGCCCGAGGAAAAGTACGAGAAGCACCCCGGCACGGCGACGCTAGAGTTCCTCGACCCGATCCCTGTCGGCCTTCCCAAGGACGAGTTCCTGGCTCGCCTCGAAGCCGTCACCGAGACCCGCACCGCCGAACTCGTCGCCCAGGCCACGGGTCAACCCGTGACGCCGGCCGTGCTTATCGACACACCGACTAAATAGAGGGCTAGCGCTTCTTACCCGACGCCTTCTTGACCGCCACATCCAGCGACCGCCGCGCCCAGGCGACGGCTTCGTCGGGATCGTCCAGAGCCGCTTCGGGCAGGGTCCAGTAGCCCATGCTCATCATGCGGCCGTCCTTGGTCGGATAGGTGAACTGACGCGAGCCGGCTTCGACGAAGGCCGCGCCCAGCGCCTCGTCGCCCTTCAGCCAGACCACGCCGTCGTCCAGCAGGGCGAACATGACGCCGGCGGCATAGACCCCCGCCCCGCCGAACATACGCTTGATCTCCAGCCGGCCGAGCGCGTGGAAATGCTCGCGGACCCATTCGCCGAAGTCCGCATCGTATGCCATTTCAGTCGGCGGCGACCGGCACGATGGTCACGCTCTCGCCGCAGCCGCAGGCGTCGGTCTGGTTCGGATTGTTGAACACGAACTTGGACGCCAACCGCGTCGTTTCGTAGTCGATCTCGGTGCCGATCAGGAACAGCACGGCCCGAGGCTCGATCAGAATGGTGACGCCCTTGTCCTCGACCACCTCGTCCATCGGCCCGATCTCGTCGGCATAGGCGAAGGTGTATTCCTGTCCGGCGCAACCGCCGTTCTTGACGCCGATCCTCAGGCCGATGTGATCGTTCTCGGCATTGTCCAGGATTTCACGCACCCGCTCGGCGGCCGCGTCCGTCAAGGTGACGGCTTTGGGGCGCGGGCGGCGCGGACGGGATGTGGCTTGAAGCTCGCTCATCAGAACATATCCATCAGAACATATTCAGGGCCAGCTTGGCCTCGTCGCTCATCTTGGAAGCGTCCCACGGCGGATCAAACACCAGATTGGCCTTGGCGCTGCGCACGCCCTCGACTTTCTCGACCGCCGTCTCGACCCAGCCCGGCATTTCGCCGGCGACCGGACAGCCCGGCGCCGTCAGCGTCATATCCACCACCACGTCGCGATCGTCGTTGACGTCCACGCGGTAGATCAGGCCCAGCTCATAGATGTCGACCGGGATTTCCGGATCATAGACCGACTTCAGCGCCTCTATTAGTTGATCGGTCAGGGTGTCCAGCTCGGCCTGCGACAGGGCGCTCTTTTGGGGTTCGTCCCAGGCGTTCTTGAAGGCGTCGCTGTCTTGAATCGGTTGATCTGTCATCAGCTTACACGAAGAAGTTCCGCGCCTTGATCAGCGCATCCACGAAGGCGTCGGCATCCTCCACGGTATTATATAGGGCGAAGGAGGCGCGGGTGCTCGACGTCACCCCCATTCTTTTCGCCAGCGGCTCGGCGCAGTGCAGACCCGCGCGCACCGCGACCCCGTAACGATCCATGATCTGGGCCACGTCATGGGCGTGCGCGCCCTCGACGGCGAAGGTCAGGATCGCGCCCTTGCCTTCGGCCTGCCCCAAAATCCGCAGCCAGGTCTCACCCTGAAGTCGGTCAACAGCGTGCTGATAAAGGGCATGCTCATGCGCCTGCACGGCCGCCCGGTCGTATTGCGCCAGCCATTCCAAGGCCACGCCCAGGCCGATGGCCTCCAGGATCGGCGGCGTCCCCGCCTCGAACCGATGCGGCGGCCGGGCATAGGTCACGCGGTCCTGCTCGACCGTCTCGATCATCTCGCCCCCGCCCTGATAGGGCGGCAGCGCCTCCAGCGCCTCGGCGTTGCCGTACAGGGCGCCGACGCCGGTCGGGCCGAACAGCTTGTGGCCAGTCAGCACATAGAAGTCGCAGCCGATGGCCTGCACGTCCGGCGTCGCATGGACCGCCCCCTGGCACCCGTCGATCAGCACCTGAGCGCCGGCCGCATGCGCCAGTCGCGTGATCTCGGCCACCGGATTGATGGTCCCCAGTACGTTCGACATATGGGTGACCGCGACCATCCGCGTCTTCGGCGACAGCAGGTCCGCGTAAGCCGCCACATCCAGCGACCCGTCGTCCAGCACCGGAATCCATTTGAGCACCGCCCCGCGCCGTTCCCTCAGCAGATGCCAGGGCACGATGTTGGAATGGTGCTCCATCTCCGAGACGATGATCTCGTCGCCCGGCTGGATCGACAGCCCTAGGCCATTGGCCACCAGATTGATCGCCTCGGTCCCGCCCTTGGTCCAGACCACCTGTTCGGCGCTCTCGGCGTTCAGGAATCGGGCGACGATCTCGCGCGCCTTCTCGAACGCCTCGGTCGCCTCGTTCGACAGGGTGTGCAGGCCGCGGTGGACGTTGGCGTAGCCGCCTTCCATCGTCGCGACCAGGGCGTCGATCACCGCGCGCGGCTTCTGCGCCGAGGCCGCATTGTCCAGATAGACCAGGGGCTTGCCGTTCACCTGTCGCGACAGGATCGGGAACTGCGCCCGCACGGCATAGGGATCAAATCCTCCCCCCTTGGGGGAGGTGGCGCGGCGCTCTTGCGCCGCGACGGAGGGGGCAAGATCAGTCACAACCGCGCCGTCAGCCATTCTCGCGCCACCTCTCTCGCGCCCTCATGCTCGATCCGGTCGATGACCTCGATCAGGAAGGCCTGGGTCAGCAGGGCGCGGGCTTCGTCGGCCGGAATGCCGCGCTGCTGCATGTAGAACAGGGCGCTCTCGTCCAGCGTCCCCACGGTGTTGCCGTGCGCGCACTGCACGTCGTCGGCATAGATGATCAGTTCCGGCTTGGCGTCGATCTCGGCCCGCTCGCTGGCGATCAGGGCGTGGTGGCCCATGCGCGCATCGGTGCCGTCGGCGCCGCGTTCGACCACGATCTTGCCCTGGAAGACGCCGCGCGCCGTGTCGCGGGCCACCCCTTTGATCAGTTGCGAGGTCGCGCCGTCATGCTCGACGTGGCGCACCACGCTGGTCAGGTCGGTATGGCGCGATCCGTTCAGCAGATACAGGCCGTCGGCCTGAACCTGCGCGCCCTGCGCATAGTGGGTGATGCGCGTCTCGATCCGCTGCAGCTTGGCGCCGGTCGTGACGATGGTCTGGCGATAGACGCCGCCCGCCTCGACCTTCACATGGGCCTCGGCGATGGAGATGGCGTCTTCCGGCTCCTCGACCAGGACGACGCGCGTCACCTCGGCGCCGGCCGCCACGTCCAGTTCCAGCGTATTGTGCGCGACATAGGCCGAGCCCGCGCCCTCGTGCGTCTCCAGAAGCAGCAGCTTGGCGCCGGCGCGCGCCGACACCCGCGCGCTGGCCGTGTGACCCGTGCCTACGGCGTCCGACACATAGCGCAGTCGCAGGGTCCGCTCGCCCGAGGCGATGAAGTCAGTCACGCCGACAGGGCGACCGTTGGCGAAGACGATCGCTTCCCCGCCCAGATCAAAAAACGGTCCCGGCGGCCCGACCTCGGCCGTACCCGACGGCTCCGGCGCAGCGCGAAGATAGCGTTTCAGGTCGCTGTATTTCCACGCCTCCGTGCGTCGCGACGGATAGGTGTCGGCGTCGGTCAGGTCGATGGCGAACGCCGCGCTCATGCGGCCCCCTGCAGAACTGGCGGCAGATACTTGTCGTACCCTTCCGCCTCCAGCTCCAGCGCCAACTCCGGTCCGCCCGAGGCCACGATCCGACCGCCGGCCAGCACATGCACCCGGTCCGGTTTGATGTAGTCGAGCAGGCGCTGATAGTGGGTGATGACCAGCATGGCGCGGTCGGGACGACGCAGCGCATTCACCCCTTCCGACACGATGCGCAGGGCGTCGATGTCCAGGCCGGAATCGGTCTCGTCCAGAATCAGCAACGACGGCTCCAGCAGGGCCATCTGCAGGATTTCCATCCGCTTCTTCTCGCCGCCGGAGAAGCCGACGTTCAGCGGCCGCTTCAGCATGTCGAAGTCCATCTTCAGCGCCTTCGACGCCTCGCGAACCAGCTTCAGAAAGGCGGGCGCCGCCACCTCCTCCTCGCCCCGCGCGCGCTTTTGCGCGTTCAGCGCCGTCCGCACGAAGGTCAGGGCCGGCACGCCGGGAATCTCGATCGGATACTGGAACGACAGGAAGACGCCCTTGGCCGCCCGTTCGGCCGGGTCCAGCGCCAGCAGATCCTCACCCGCCCACTCGACTGCGCCTTCGGTCGCCTCATAGCCCGGCCGTCCCGACAGGGCGTAACCCAGCGTCGATTTCCCGGCCCCGTTCGGCCCCATGATGGCGTGAACCTCGCCTGCGGGAACGTCGAGCGTCAGGCCCTTGAGGATCGGCTTTTCGCCGACAGAGACGTGGAGGTTATTGATGTTAAGCATTGTTTCTTCTTGATTATCCAACCGAGCCTTCGAGGCTGATCGCCACCAGCTTCTGCGCCTCGACGGCGAACTCCATCGGCAATTTCTGCATCACGTCGCGGACGAAGCCGTTGACCAGCAGGGCCACAGCCTCCTCCTGCGACAGCCCGCGCTGCTGGGCGTAGAACAGCTGGTCGTCCGATAGGCGCGTCGTGGTCGCCTCGTGCTCCAGTTGGGCGGACCCATTGCGCGCCTCGATATAGGGGATGGTGTGCGAGCCGCACTCCTTGCCGATCAGCAGGCTGTCGCACTGGGTGAAGTTTCGCACCCCCGTCGCCTTTGGATGCACCGAGACCAGGCCGCGATAGGTCGAGTCCGACTTACCCGCCGACACCGCCTTGGCGATGATCCGCGACTTCGAGTTCTTGCCCAGGTGGATCATCTTGGTGCCGGTGTCGGCCTGCTGATGTCCGTTGGTGATGGCGATGGAATAGAACTCGCCGGAGCTCTCCTCGCCCTTCAGGATGCAGGACGGATATTTCCAGGTCACGGCCGAGCCGGTCTCGACCTGCGTCCACGACACCTTGGAGCGATCACCCCGGCAATCGGCGCGCTTGGTCACGAAGTTGTAGATGCCGCCCTTGCCCTCGGCATCGCCCGGATACCAGTTCTGGACCGTCGAATATTTCACCTCGGCGTCGTCCAGCGCCACGATCTCGACCACGGCTGCGTGCAGCTGGTTCTCGTCGCGCATCGGCGCAGTGCAGCCTTCCAGATAGGAGACGTAGGCCCCCTTGTCGGCGATGATCAGGGTCCGTTCGAACTGGCCCGTCTGTGACGCATTGATGCGGAAATAGGTCGACAGCTCCATCGGGCATTTGACGCCCGGCGGGATGTAGACGAACGAGCCGTCAGAGAAGACCGCGCTGTTCAGCGCTGCGAAATAATTGTCCGAGACCGGCACCACCGTCCCCAAGTATTGCCGCACCAGATCAGGATATTCGCGCAAGGCCTCGGAAATCGGCATAAAAATCACGCCGACCTTGGCAAGTTCTTCCTTGAAGGTCGTGACGACCGACACGCTGTCGAAGACGGCGTCCACGGCGACCTTGGGCGCGCCCTGCACCCCGGCCAGCACTTCCTGCTCCTTCAGCGGGATGCCCAGCTTCTTGTAGATCTCCAGGATTTCGGGATCGACCTCGTCCAGCGACTTGGGCCCGTCCTTCTTCTTGGGCGCCGCATAGTAGAACAGGTCTTGATAGTCGACGGGCTCGTAACGGACCGCCGCCCAGGTCGGCTCCTCCATCGCCAGCCAGCGCTCATAGGCGGCCAGACGCCATTCCAGCATCCATTCCGGCTCGCCCTTCTTTTCGGAAATGAAGCGCACGATCTCGGCGCTCAGCCCCTTGGGCGCATATTCCGTCTCGATGTCGGATGTGAAGCCGTGCTCGTACTTCTCCAGCGCGGCGACGGCGTCGATGGTTTCCTTGACGGCGGCCATCAGGCGACCTCTCTCACGCGCTCGGCGGCGCGCGTCTTGTGCTTGTTGTAGGCGGCGACCCAGGCGTCGGCGAACCTTGCCCAGTCGCTCTCGACCGTGCCCCAGCCGCCGGACACGCGAACGCCCCCGGTCGCCAAGCTGTTCAGCCCCATGGCGCTGATGGTCTTGGACGGCTTGACCTTGCCCGACGAACAGGCCGAGCCGGCCGACACCATGACGCCCGTCAGGTCCAGGGTGATCAGCTGCTGCGGACTGTCCCAGCCCTCGACCGCCATGAACAGGGTGTTGGGCAGCCGCGCCACCCCGCCGCCGATGATGGTCGCGCCCGCAGCCTTGACCTTCGCCTCGGCCGCATCGCGCCAGGCGACGTGCGAGGCCATCGTCTCCAGATCCCGCACGGCGCAATCGGCCGCGACGCCGAACCCGGCGATGCCCGGCACGTTCTCGGTCCCGGCGCGCAGGCCTCGCTCCTGCCCCGCGCCGTGCAAAATCCGCACGCCCGACAGGCCTTCCTTGAAGATCAGGGCGCCCACGCCCTGCGCCCCGCCCAGCTTGTGCGCCGACAGGGTCAGGGTGTCCGCGTCCAGCGCGCGCATATCGACCGCGATCTTGCCCGCCGATTGGATGGCGTCGACATGCAGCCAGGCGCCCGCCGCCCGCACCAGGGCCGCCGCCTCGGCGATCGGCTGGATGACGCCGCTTTCATTGTTCGCATGATGGATGGCGACCACGGCCCGGCCCGGGCGGTTCAGCGCCTCCGCCAGCCAGTCCAGATCGACCACGCCGTTCGCATCGACCGGCAGCACCTCGACCGGCGCCCCCGCATTCGCCGCCGTCTCGGCCACGCACGGATGTTCGGTCGCCGACACGATCAGCCGCTCGCAGCCGGCCGCCAAGGCGCTGGCGATGCCCTGGGCGTTGGCTTCCGTGCCGCCTGAGTTGAACACCACCGCCGTCGGATCGGCCCCGACCAGGTCCGCGACCTGCGCCCGAGCGGTTTCGACCCGCGCCCGCGCCCGCCGGCCCGCCGCATGGACCGCCGACGGATTGCCGTTGTCGGCCAGGGCCCTGGCCATGATCTCCAGCACCTGCGGCCGCACCAGGCCCGAGGCGTTATAATCCAGATAGACGCCGCTCATGCCGCGACCCCCACGGCCGAGGGCTCAACGTTGCGCCGACGCTGGCCCGTGCGGTTCATCACCACATCCTCCAGCGAGACGCCGGCCAGATAGCGATGGATTTCGTCGCCCAGGTCTTCCCAAAGATTGTGAGTGATGCAGCGTTCGCCGGCCAGCATGCAGCCCTTGGGCGAGCCATGCGCCACGCACCGCGTCGCCCGGATCGGCTCATCCACCGCCAGCACGATCTCGGCGACCACCGTCTCGTGCGCCGCCTTGGCCAGACGGTATCCGCCGCCCGGCCCGCGCACGCTCTTGACCAGTTCGCTCTTCCTCAGACGGGCGAACAACTGCTCCAGATAGCTCAGCGAAATCTCTTGGCGCGCGGCGATCTCGGCCAGCGAAACCGCCCGGATTTCACCGCTCTCGCCGCGTCCGTTCTTCGCCAGATCGGCCATCGCCATCACGGCGTATCGTCCCTTGGTCGACAGACGCATTTCGCACCTTCAAAAATTGCGCGCTTTTCGGGGCTCCTGTGCTAGAACCCGCGCCTTCGCAAAGGCGGCGCGCTTGCGGAGGGACTTAGAAAGTCCCACCTCCGCGGTCAAGTATTACGCACTCGCGAAATGACAGTTGAACGGATTCCAGAGCCCCTATGCCTGAAGTCATCCTGCCCGGCGCCTCCGGTCGCATCGAAGGCCGCTATTCCCCGGGCAAGCGCCCGAACGCCCCGATCGCGCTGATCCTGCATCCGCACCCCAAGGCGGGCGGACATATGAACAACCCGGTCGCGGTCACCCTGCACCAACTGTTCCAGCAGCGTGGCTTTGCGACCCTGCGCTACAACTCGCGCGGCGTCGGCAAGTCGCAGGGCGAGTTCGATTCGGGCATCGGCGAGCTGGCGGACGCCGCCACGGCCCTCGACTGGCTTCAGGCCAACAACCCTGGCGCCAGCCAGACCTGGGTCGCCGGCTATCAGTTCGGCGCTTACATCGGCATGCAGCTTCTGATGCGTCGCCCCGAGACGGACGGCTTCATCTCGGTCTCGCCGCCGTCGAACATGTATGACTTCAGCTTCCTGGCGCCCTGCCCGGCGTCCGGCCTGTTCCTGCACGGCACGGCCGACACCATCGTCCCGCCGGTCGAGGTCGAGCGCGTGGTCAACAAGCTGCGCACCCAAAAGGGCATCATCATCGACTACGAACTGGAAGAGGGCGCCAGCCACTTCTGGCAGGACCACATGAGCGCGGTCGAAACCCGCGTCGGCGCCTATCTGGACAAGCGTCTGGAAGAAAAGCCGGCCTAACATCCGGCCTGTTTTTCGGCTCGGCGTCACGGCTGATTAAGGCGCGGGCGGCATGATCGGGCGAGACATCGCTGCGAGATCCGCCATGCGCCCGCCCCTTCTGATCGCCCTGATCGCCTGCATGGCCTTGCCCACGACTGTGGCGGCTCAGTCCGCGCCAAAGCGCGATTTCTGCGCCGATCGCCCCGGCAAGGGCACGCCCGCCTGCATCCTCGACAAGGGCCGTTGGCAGATCGAACTCGGCCTGTTCGACGGCGTGCGTCAGACGGACGACACCACACGGACCGACACCTGGGACGCCGGCGACCTGTTCGTGCGCTATGGTCTGACGGGCCTGACTGAGCTTCAACTCGGGCTCACGACCTGGAACCACGAGCGCCTTCTCGACCGCGCGACCGGCGACCGTGAGGTGGCTGAGGGCGTCGGAGATCTCAGTCTCGGCCTGCGGCACTCGCTGAAGAACCCTGACGGCTCGGGCCTGTCCGTCGCGATTTCCGGCTTCATCACCGCGCCGACGGGTGCGCGCGGCATTCGCGCCGACGGTTTCGAGGGCGGCGTCATCCTGCCGGTCTCCATCCCGCTGAACGACGACTGGAGCCTGGCTTTGTCACCCGAAGTCGATTGGGTCTCGGACGCGGACGGGGACGGCCGCCACGCCGCCTACACGATGGTCGCCGGCGTCGGCCGCGGCTTCGGCCAATGGGACCTGGGCGCCGAGGTCTGGATCAGCCGCGACGATGATCCCGTCGCGCCGACCACGCCGTCCACCTTCGACCTGACCGCCGTCTGGTCGCCGCCGTCCCTGCCCGACGCCCAGCTGGATTTCGGTCTTAACTTCGGCCTGAACGACGACAGCCCGGACGTGGAGTTCGGAGTCGGTCTCGCACGGCGGTTCTAACGCGCCGTTGCGGACCAGACCTGTCGCTGCGACAAATGGGCATGGCCGATGCGACCGACATCACTGGCGGCGTGGTTCACGACTTGCCGGACGACCTGCGCGCGGCGTTGGTCGCCGCGCCTGACGCCCTGGCGACCTGGCGCGACATCACGCCCCTGGCCCGCAACGAATGGATCTGCTGGATCGAGTCCGCCAAGAAGTCGGAAACCCGGCGCAAACGGCTGGATTGGGGCCGGGCGAGCTTGACCGACGGCAAGCGCCGCCCCTGTTGCTGGCCCGGCTGCCCTCACCGTTAAGCGGTCACGCCGGTTCGGCCACCGCCTCTTTCGCCGGTTCGGTACGGATCATGTAGTCGAATGCCGACAGCCCCGCCTTGGACCCCTCGCCCATGGCGATGACGATCTGCTTGTAGGGCACGGTCGTAACGTCGCCGGCCGCAAAGATGCCCGGCTGCGAGGTCTCGCCGCGGTGATCCACCTCGATCTCGCCGCGCGGGGTCAGGCCCACCGCGCCGTGCAGCCACTCGGTGTTCGGGACCAGACCGATCTGCACGAAGATGCCTTCCAGATCGACGTCGTGATGGGCGTCGGAGTTGCGGTCCTTGTAGGACAGGCCCGTCACCTTCTCGCCGTCGCCATGCACTTGAGTCGTCAGGGCCGAGGTCACGATCCGCACGTTCGGCAGGGTCGCCAGCTTGCGCTGCAGCACCGCATCGGCCCGCAGCTCGCTGTCGTATTCGATCAGGGTCACATGGGCCACGATGCCCGCCAGGTCGATCGCCGCCTCAACGCCGGAGTTGCCGCCGCCGATCACCGCCACCCGCTTGCCCTTGAACAGCGGCCCGTCGCAATGCGGGCAATAGGCCACGCCCTTATTCTTGTACTGGTCCTCGCCCGGTACGTTCATCTGCCGCCAGCGCGCGCCGGTCGACAGGATGATGGTGCGCGATTTCAGTGATGCGCCATTTTCCAGCACCACCTCGTGCAGGCCGCCTGGAACCTTGGCCGGGATCAGCTTGGCCGCCTTCTGCAGGTTCATCAGGTCCACTTCATACTCGCGGACGTGTTGCTCCAGATGGGCCGCCAGCTTGGGCCCCTCGGTGTAGGGGACCGAGACGAAGTTCTCGATCGCCATCGTATCCAGCACCTGTCCGCCGAAGCGTTCGGCGACGACGCCCGTGCGAATGCCCTTGCGCGCCGTATAGATGGCGGCCGCCGCCCCCGCCGGCCCGCCGCCGACCACCAGAACCTCGAACGGATCCTTCGACTTCAGACGCTCGGCCGCGCGGGCTTCGGCCCCGGAATCCAGCTTGGCGACGATCTGCTCCAGCTCCATCCGGCCCTGACCGAACAGCTCGCCATTCAGGAAGACCGTCGGCACGGCCATGATCTTGCGTTCCTCGACCTCGTCCTTGAACAGGCCGCCCTCGATGGCGACGTGTTTGATGCGCGGATTGATCACGCTCATCAGGTTCAGCGCCTGCACCACGTCCGGGCAGTTCTGGCACGACAGCGAGAAATAGGTCTCGAACACATAGTCGCCGTCCAGGTCCCTGACCTGCTGGATCACCTCCTGCGCCGCCTTGGACGGATGGCCGCCGACGTGCAGCAGGGCCAGCACCAGCGAGGTGAACTCGTGACCCAGCGGGATGCCCGCGAACCGAACGCCGATATCCGTACCCTTCCTGCGGATCAGGAAGCTGGGCTGGCGCTCGTCGTCATAGTCGCGGCCCATCTCGACCTTGCCGTGCGAGACCGAGACGATCTCCTCCAGCAGAGTCTTCAGCTCGATCGATTTCGGCCCCGCGCCCAGCGAGGCGACCAGTTCGACGGGATGGACGATGTTCTTGAGGTAGGCTTCGAGCTGGGATTTCAGGTTGACGTCTAGCATCGGATGCTCCTCGAATTTCAGGGTAACGCGCCGCCTTCGAGCCGATCCCGGCGAGGCCTGCGTGATAAGGTCGGCCTCCCGCATTTGGGAGGCGGCCGGGTGGGTCCGACCCGAAGGCCGGACCCGATAGGCGTAGTCAGTCTTAAATCTTGCCGACGAGGTCGAGCGACGGCGCCAGGGTGGCTTCGCCTTCTTCCCACTTGGCCGGGCAGACTTCACCCGGGTGCGAGCGCACATACTGGGCGGCCTTGACCTTGCGCAGCAGTTCAGCGGCGTTGCGGCCGATGCCTTCCGATGTCGTCTCGGTGAACTGGATCACGCCGTCCGGATCGACCAGGAAGGTCGCGCGGTCGGCCAGGCCCACGCCCGGACGCATGGCGTCGAAGTTGTTGGTCACCAGGCCCGACGGGTCGCCCAGCATCGTGTATTCGATCTTGCCGATAGCCGGCGACGAGTCGTGCCAGGCCTTGTGCGAGAAGTGGGTGTCGGTCGACACCGAATAGATCTCGACGCCCAGCTTCTGGAACTCGGCGTAGTGGTCGGCCAGGTCTTCCAGTTCGGTCGGGCACACGAAGGTAAAGTCGGCCGGATAGAAGAAGAAGATCGCCCACTTGCCCGCGACGTCGGCGTCCGTGACCGTCAGGAATTTGCCGCCCTTATAGGCTTCGGCCGTAAAAGGTTTGATGGTCGTATTGATGAGAGCCATGCGCAAAATCCAATGCAAGGTGGTTGGGAGGCGCTCTCCCTACCGCACCGCACCAAATAAACCCAATCACTTATTTGCAGATGCGCAATAGATTTTGGTTATGGCTGCTATTGATGGGTGCAAGGCGGATAGTCTCGGAACCGCGCCTCGTATTCCGCCAGCGTCCAAGGGAATTTCATCTCACGACGCCGTTGTTCGACGCGCTCGGGATCCTCCAGCGTGTCGACCACCCAGCGCCCATCCTTGCAGGTCATCTGCGTGCCGTAACGCTGCGGGCGGCCCTCGTTTATCGCCAGCCTGTCGTACATCAGACCATAGCTCTGACCTTCAACTTCGCCCTGCGCGACCAGCGGCTCCAGCACAGGAACGAATCGTCGCCAGTTTTCCAGATCGGAATGCTGAATGATCAGGAAGGCGGCGCCGGCTGCACGCTCGCCATAGACCGACTTTTTGAACCATCCTTCCGCCGGAACCATGGTCAAAAGCTCGTCCAGCAAGGCCTTGTCCTCCGCGTTGATGTCCGCCCACGCCAAGGTCTCAGCGGTTTGTCGCTCGTCGGCAGGCAGGGCGCTGAAATCCAGCACCGTAAACGCGCGCCTGCCGACCTGATCCAGCGCGCCCATGCGTTCGAGCCGCTCGCGGTCAGAGGTCGTCGGCGGCAGGGCGGCTTGACGCGCCTTTTCGGCTGCGATCGCCTCGGCCACCGGCGCGACCAAGGCTCTGACTTCGACGCTCGGTTCAGCCGGTGCCTGAGACGTCAGCAGCGCAACGGCAAAAATCGATCCAATCACAACACCCCTCCACAATCAGGCCGAGAGGTGATCGCGCCTTGATGGCGAACTTTGGGCAAAGATCAGTAGAGCAGGAACGGCCGTCGCGCATCTTCCCATGCCGCCTCGTCCGGCTGCGTCGCCGCATCCAGATCGCCTGGCGTCGCCGCCGCGTCGTCCACCCATTCCCGCAGGCCCGGCCCGCCGTTGATCACGTCGATGGGCAGTTTCCCGAACGCATACTCATACGGAAAATCCCGCCACAGGTCATAGTCGGGATACAGCCGCCGGATCGCCTTGAATCCCAGAGCCTGAACCCGCCATGGCTTGAAGGCGGTATGGTGATAGCCGGGGTGATCGACGTGGATCTGCACCCCGCTGCACAGCTTTCCGACGTGCTTATGGAAGGTCGGCTCGAACCACATGTCGCGCAAGATGCAGCCGCCAAGCCAGTCCGGAGCCAGCGCTTGCATTTCCGCGATCACCGCCCGCGCATCGATGTCCGGCGCCCCGAACAGCTCCAGCGGCCGTGTCGTCCCCCGCCCTTCCGACAGGGTCGCGCCTTCCAGCATCACCGTGCCCGCATAGGCGCGCGCCATCGACAGGTTCGGCGCATTGGGGCTGGGATTGATCCACGACCGATCCAGCAGCGGCCAGCCGAAGCCCGGACCCGCCTCGGGCGCCCAGCCCTGCATCTCCACCACCCGGTAATCCACATCCAGCTTGAACTGGTCGATGAACCACAGGCCCAGTTCGCCCATCGTCATCCCGTGCCGCATCGGCATCGGCCCGGCCCCGACGAAGCTTTCCCAGCCGGGCTTCAACGTCATCCCCTCGACCGGCCGTCCCGCCGGATTGGGCCGGTCCAGCACCCAGACCGACTTGCCGTGTTTCGCCGCCGCCTCCAGCACATACAGAAGGGTCGTCACATAGGTGTAGATTCGGCAGCCCAGGTCCTGCAGATCGACCAGCAGCACGTCGAACTCGGCCATCCATTCGTCGCGCGGCCGCCGCACCTCGCCATACAGGCTGAAGACGGGAAAGCCGTGCACCGGATCGCGATAGTCCGGGCTTTCCATCATATTGTCCTGCAGATCGCCCTTCATCCCGTGCTGCGGGCCAAAGGTGGCGGTCAACCTGATTTCGGGACAGGCGGCCAGCGCGTCCACCGCATGGGCCAGATCCTTCATCACCGACGCCGGATGCGCCAGCAAGGCCACGCGTCGCCCCTTCAGCTGCGCCCTCAGGGCGTCGTCGGACAAAAGGCGGTCGAGGCCGAAGTTCATGTCAGGTCCAGCGCGAACGAGTCGGGATGATGAAAGTCCGGCTTATCCGAAGGATGCGCCAGCGCCCAATAGCCGATCGCCCCGTCCACGCCCCGGATCACCGCCGCCACCCCCGTCGCCCCGACCGCATCCTCCGGCAAGGTCACGTCCGCCGTCAGCACGAACTGTCCAGGCGCCGACCGCGTCACGATGAACGGCGCGGGCATCTCCAGCTCCCGCATGCCCTCGCGATAGCCGTCGAACCGATAGGCCGCCCACGCACCCGAAGGCGACAGATTGTATTCGACATAGCCGCCCGTCGTCCGCACGAACGCCTCGAAACAGGTCGCCTGCCACAGCCCATCCGTCCGCACCCGCGCCGCCGCCTCCGGCTGCCACACCCCCTCCACCGGTCCGGCCAGCACATACTCCAGGCTCAGCACCCACCCGGCTCGCCGCGCCTCGGCCTCCAGCGTCAGCCCGGCCGGGCTGGATGTCGGGTGCGGGATCAGGGGCAGACGCATAGGGCCTTCGTATCGAAGCAACGCGCACGGTCAACGCTCATGCATCGCCGTGACGCTCACCGCGCGTTGCGATAGTATCGGTTCGGAAAAAGGGAGAACCTCATGACCGACAATCCCGTGAAGGGTCCGGCGTCATACTTCCCCTCAATCGAGAAGACCTACGGCCATCCTATTTCCCATTGGCAGCAGATAGTGCGCGACGGCTATCCCGCCCGGCATATGGAGTTGGTCGCCATTCTCAAGGATGCGCACGGCATGGGCCACGGCCACGCCAACGCCGTGGTCGCCTACACGTTGGCGCAGGACGGATTGAAGTAGCGGCCACGCTCAAAAGTCACACTAACCTTAGTATTTCCGCCAGATATACCCTGACAAAACAAGGTTCTGAGACGAAGCAGCAGCGCTTACCCTGTCACTCTGCAAAACGGTCGTACAATGGGCGAGCCATGCCCAAAGCCGCTCCGCCTGAAATTGCACCGTCTTGCATTTTGCACGCGTTTTCGCGTTGCCGTGCAATTTCGCGCCGACCGAGATTAGACGAATCAGACACTTTAGACGGTGTTTTTCATCCGCACCGTCTGAACAGCCGACGCCGCCTCGACTAGGGGAAGACGACCCTCGTCATCCCTGCTAACCCAGCCTCACCATGACCGAACACGCCTTCAAATCCGACTTCCTCCGCACCATGCAGGCGCGAGGCTATATCCATCAGATCACCCATCCGGCCGAACTGGATGCGGCGGCCGCCGCGGGCGTGGTCACCGGTTATATCGGCTTTGACGCCACCGCCCCTTCGTTGCACGTCGGACACCTGATCCAGATCATGCTGCTGCGTCGCCTGCAGCAGGCTGGACACAAGCCCATCGTCCTGATGGGCGGCGGCACCACCAAGGTAGGCGACCCCAGCTTCAAGGATACGCAGCGTCCCCTTCTGACCGAAGAGCGGATCGCCGAGAACATCGCCGGCATCAAAGGCGTGTTTGAAAAGTTCCTGACCTTCGGCGACGGCCCGTCGGACGCCATCATGGTCGACAACGACGAATGGCTGTCCAAGCTGGGCTACCTGGAATTTCTGCGCGACTACGGCACGCATTTCACCGTCAACCGGATGCTCAGCTTCGATTCCGTCAAGCTGCGCCTGGAACGCGAGCAGCCGCTGACCTTCCTCGAGTTCAACTACATGCTGATGCAGGCCACCGACTTCCTGGAGCTGAATCGCCGCTACGGCTGCACGCTGCAGATGGGCGGTTCGGATCAGTGGGGCAACATCATCAACGGCGTCGAACTGACCCGCAAGGTGGATCAGAAGGCCGCCTTCGGCCTGACCACACCCCTGCTCTCGACCGCCTCGGGCCAGAAGATGGGCAAGACCGTGGGCGGCGCCGTCTGGCTGAATGCCGACGCCCTGTCGCCCTATGACTACTGGCAATATTGGCGCAACACCGAGGATGGAGACGTGGGCCGCTTCATGCGCCTGTTCACCGATCTGTCGGACGCCGAAATCGCTGGCTACGAAGCGCTGGAAGGTGCGGCCATCAACGACGCCAAAAAGGCCCTCGCCGACGCCGCGACGACCATGCTGCACGGCGCAGAGGCCGCCGCCACCGCCCGCGCCGCCGCCGAGAGCGCCTTTGAAAAAGGCCAGCTGTCCGCCGACCTGCCGACCGTCGAACTGCCGTCGGCCGAGGTCTACGGCGCCATGATCGCCGCTGTCGTGACGAAGGCCGGCCTGACAGCCTCCAACGGCGAGGCACGTCGCCTGGCCCAGGGCGGCGGCCTGCGCCTCAACGACGCCGCCGTGTCCGACGGCGCCCAACTGCTGACCGAAGCCGACCTCAAGGACGGCGTCATCAAACTGGCGGCCGGCAAGAAAAAGATCGTTCTGGTGAGGCCCGTCTGATGTCCGCCGCCGAAGGCCAACCCGCGCCCGCCCTCGACCTGCCCACGGACGGCGGCGGCCGCGTCACCCTCGCCGCCCTCAAAGGCAAACCCGCCGTCGTCTATTTCTATCCCAAGGACGACACGACCGGCTGCACGCGTGAGGCGCAGGACTTCACCGCCCTGGCGCCCGACTTCGCCGCTCTGGGCGTGCCGGTCATCGGCGTGTCCAAGGACACGATGAAGAAGCACGACAGGTTCAAGGCCAAATACGATCTCGCCGTCACCCTCGCCTCCGACGAGGACGGCGCCGCCTGCGAAGCCTGGGGCGTCTGGGTGCAGAAAAAGCTCTATGGCCGCGAATATATGGGCATCGAGCGGGCCACCTTCCTGATCGACACCGACGGCCGCGTCGCCAAGGCCTGGCGCAATGTGAAGGTCGCCGACCATGCCGCCGCCGTGCTGGAGGCCGCCAGGCCCCTGTGATCGGCGAGCGCCGTTCGGAAGCGATGCTTGACCTTGGCCCCTCCTGCACGGCCTAGTGGGCGTCGGGGCTAATAGGGGCTTGGCCGGCCTTGGCTGGCAGATGCGGAGCGCACCATGTTCACCAAGAGCAAATCCTACGACAGCGGATCTAACGGCCTGGGCATCCCCCCGGCGCCCGAACCGACCACGCCCACGCCGATGGCCGCGAGTACGCCGTCCCTGCCGGCGACGACGCAAGCGCCGCGCGCGCCTGAACCGGCCCGTCCAGCGGCCCGGTCCAGCAACCTGTCGACACTCTCGGCCGGCGTGAAATACGAAGGCAACATCTCCGGCGCCGGCGAGCTTCAGGTCGACGGCTCGCTGAAGGGCGACGTCCGCGTCTCGCGCGTCGTGATCGGCGAAGGCGGCTCGGTCGAGGGCACGGTCCATGCCGACGTCCTTGACGTGCGCGGCCGCGTCTCGGGCGCCATCGTCGCCAAACAGGTCAAGCTTCACGCCACCGCCCGCGTCGAGGGCGACATCACCCAGGAACAGCTCGCCATCGACCAGGGCGCCTGGTTCCAGGGCCGCTGCAACCAGGCCAAGCGCGACACCCCTGGCGCCGCCATGCTGGAAGCCCCCGCGCCGAAGGCCGACAAGGCCGACAAGACCGCCGCCTGACCGCGTCGAGTGCGAACGGGCTCAAGTCGTCCGCAAGGCCAGTAGCCTAAACAAAAAAGGGCGGCTCCAGAGAGCCGCCCTTTTCCGTCAGTCCACGCTCGATCCGCGGGTCTCGCCGACCCGCTGGGCCAGCGCCGCGCCCATGAAGGCGTCCAGGTCGCCGTCCAGCACCCCCTGGGTATCCGAGGTCTCAACCTCGGTCCGCAGGTCCTTCACCATCTGATAGGGCTGCAGGACATAGGAGCGGATCTGGTGGCCCCACCCGATGTCGGTCTTGGCGTCGGCCAGCGCCTGAGCCGCCGCCTCACGCTTCTGCAGTTCCAGCTCGTACAGGCGCGCGCGCAGCATCTTCCACGCCATCTCGCGGTTCTGGTGCTGCGACCGGCCGGCCTGGCAGGCCACGACGGTGTTGGTCGGGGTGTGCGTCAGGCGCACGGCCGAGTCGGTCTTGTTGATGTGCTGACCGCCCGCGCCCGAGGCGCGGTAGGTGTCGGTGCGCACGTCCGCGGGATTGATATCGATCTCGATCGCGTCGTCCACGACCGGCGACACCCCGATGGAGGCGAAGCTGGTGTGACGCTTGGCCGCCGCGTCATAGGGGCTGATGCGGACCAGGCGGTGCACGCCCGATTCCGACTTCAGCCAGCCATAGGCGTTGGGGCCTTCAATCAGGATGGTGGCCGACTTGACCCCCGCCTGTTCACCCTCTTCGTGCGCTTCGATCGTGACCTCGTAGCCGTGCGCCTTCGCCCAGCGCGAATACATCCGCAGCAGCATGCCGGCCCAGTCGTTCGACTCGGTGCCGCCGGCGCCGGAGTTCACTTCCAGATAGGCGTCATTGCCGTCAGCCTCCCCGGACAGCAGGGCTTCCAGCTCGGCGCGGGCGGCGCGTTCCTTGATGCCGCGCAGTGACGCGCGAGCGTCTTCCAGCGCGCCCTCGTCGCCCTCCTCGTCCGCCATCTCGGCCAGCATCACCCCATCTTCGAGGTCCTGCTCCATCGCCTTGACGGTGTTGATCTTGCCTTCCAGCTGCGAGCGTTCGCGGCTGACGGCCTGGGCCTCGTCGGGCTTGTCCCACAGTGTCGGATCCTCGACCCGCGCATTCAGCTCATCGAGCTTTCTTAAAGCGACATCCCAGTCAAAGACGCCTCCTGAGCAGAGCGACGCTCTGCTCGATGTCGGCCTTCATGGCCTCGACATCCGGTCTCATCGCAATCTCCGCGACACAACGCCCTGAAGCAGCGCGGTCCGCAGGACGCGCGACAGGGCAGGATTAATGGAAAACGGCGCGCCACGAGGACGCGCCGTTCGAAAGGCCTACCTAGAGCCTCAGTACAATCCGCTCAAGTCCTCGGCCGGCGCCTTCTTGGGCGGCGGCGGCGCGGTGGGCGCCGGCGATGAGGCGGGCGCGCCGCTGGCGGCCTCCTGCTCGCGGCGGATCACCTCATAATAATTCTGCGGTCCAACGGGCTGAGCCGGCCCGGTCGGGCGCGGCGGCGGGGCCTGGCGCTCGGTGCCGGGGCGGAAGGCCTCCTCGATGCCGTTGACGCTGCGGAAGATGGCGTTCTTGGGCCGGACGAACGGGCGAGCCGGTCTTTCCTTCAACGCCGTCTGCATGAACTCCGTGAAGACCGGCACGGCGGCCGAGGCGCCGGCTTCACCGGATCCCAGCGAGCGGTTGTCGTCGAAGCCGATGAAGACGCCGACCACGATGTCGGTGGTGAAGCCCACGAACCAGGCTGAGCGATATTCGTTGGTCGTGCCGGTCTTGCCCGCGACCCAGGGCCCCAGGCCGCGCGCGCTGGCGGCGGTGCCGCGCTGAACGACGCCTTCCAGCATGGAGCTCATCTGATAGGCGGTGATCGGGTCGATGACCTGGTTTCCGCGCTGCTGCAGGCGCGGCGACTCCTGGCCGGAGAAGCCCCGTCCACATTCGCGGCAGCTGCGATTGTCGGCGCGGAAGATGGTCTCGCCGTCGCGGTCCTGCACATAGTCGATCAGATAGGGCGTCACCCGCCGCCCGCCGTTGGCGAAGGCGGAATAGGCGGCCGTGATCTCCAGCGGCGTGACCTCGCCGGCGCCCAGCGACACCGACAGGTTCGGCGTCATGCCCGGCAGACCCATCTTGGCCGACTGATCGACGATTTTCTTCATCCCGACCGACTGGGCCAACCGCACCGTCATGACGTTGCGCGACAGCTCCAACCCGCGCCGCAGCGTCTGAGGGCCATAGTATTGGCGGCTATAGTTCTCGGGCGTCCAGCGCGTGCCGTTGGGACCGCCGGCGAAGCTGATCGGCGCATCCAGGACGATCGAGGCCGGGGTGAAGTCGCCCTCCAACGCTGTCGCATAGACGAACGGTTTGAACGCGGAACCCGGTTGGCGGCGCGCCTGAGTCGCCCGGTTAAAGCTGGACAGCGCATAGGAATAGCCGCCGACCATCGCCAGCACGCGGCCCGACTGCGGTTCGATGGCGACCAGCGCCCCGTTGACGCGCGGCACCTGCTTCAGGGCGAACTGGCCACCCTGCGGCTCCACGAAGATCAGTTCGCCGCGCTTCAGCTGACGATTGGCGTTGGCCCAGGCGGCGTCCGACGCCAGCAGCGTGCCGGACGTGTCGTCGCGGGCCGTGCGGATGCGCACCGTGTTGCCGCTGACGCTTTCGATGGCGGCGGCCTGCCAGCTGCGGCGCTCGGGCGGCGCCTGTTCCTTCAGCGCGACCGCCTGCCAGCCGTCGGCGAAGTCGGTCGTGCCCCACCCGCCGCGCCAGCCGTGACGACGGTCGTAATTCTCGAGGCCTTGCATCAGAGCCCGGCGCGCCGCCGTCTGCAGCGTCGGGTCTAGGGTCGTGCGCATGTAGAAGCCGCCGGCGCGCAGCTGCTCGCCGAACTGGGGGTTGGCGGCGGCCTGGCGGCGGGCCTCCTCGACGAAGAAGTCGGCGTCCTTGTAATCCGACCGTTGCGGCGCATCGCGCGTGACCAGAGGCTTGGCGCGCGCCTCGACCAGTTGCTCAGGCGTCAGCCAGCCGCTCTGCTCCATCTCGCCCAGCACCCAG
Source organism: Brevundimonas sp. MEB006b (assembly GCF_030209705.1). Taxonomy (NCBI): domain Bacteria; kingdom Pseudomonadati; phylum Pseudomonadota; class Alphaproteobacteria; order Caulobacterales; family Caulobacteraceae; genus Brevundimonas; species Brevundimonas sp. MEB006b. Next base: position 119,270 of record NZ_JARVRL010000005.1, on the reverse strand, counting down.
TCACGACGGCCCTTGGCCGCGCCGGGGTGACGCTTGGGGTGGTAGTTGTTCGGCCCCTTGGGCAGGGACGCCAGGAAGGCGGCTTCGTCGGGCGTCAGCTGCGCCAGCGACTTGCCGAAATAGTTGTAGGCCGCCGAAGCGATGCCGAACGAGCGATAGCCCAGGAATATCTCGTTCAGATACAGTTCGAGGATCTGCTCCTTAGACAGGGTCGCCTCCAGGCGATTGGCCAGGATGGCTTCCTTCAGCTTGCGGTTCAGGCTGGATTCGTTGGTCAGCAGGACGTTCTTGGCCACCTGCTGGGTGATGGTCGAACCGCCTTCCAACCGGCGCCCCGACGCCAGGTTGAAGACGTTCTTCAGCGACGCGCGGCCGATGCCGCCCACATCGATGCCGCCATGCTGGAAGAAGTTGCGATCTTCGGCCGCCAGGAAGGCGTGGATCACCGGCTGGGGAATCTGGTCGTAGGAGACATAAATCCGGCGCTCGTCCGAAAACTCGCCGATCAGGGTACCGTCGCCGGCATAGACGCGCGTCGCGGTCGGCGGTCGATAGTCCGCCAGTTCCGACGCATCAGGCAGGTCGTGGAACAGCCACGCGGCATAGACGGCGACGACCAACCCCGCCAGGGCGATGCCGCCCAGCAGAACCATGCCCGCCCACACGAACCAGCGTTCGGCAATCTTCACTGCGTACTCCGACGACGCGCCCCAGCAGGTGCTTTAGCCCGCGTCGCCCGCCGATGGCTAGACCTTGATCGGCTGGGGAGGAATCGCTCCGCGATTCCGCTGAAGCCGTGAATCAAGGTCTCGCTTGAACCTGGGGCCTGATTCACCGCTACGTCGAAGCGCGAAGCGCTTCAACTCAAGCGGATCAGGCTCTAGCCGCGATGCAACGCCCCCTTCCCGTCCGCCGTTAAGCTCCCATCTCAAGCATCCCAACCCAAGGAGCCTGCCATGGAAGTTCTGTATCGCGCCCAATCGACGGCATCGGGCGGAGGCCGTGAGGACGGCCGTTCGGCCACCGACGACGGTAAGATCGACGTCAAACTGTCCACGCCAACCGAGATGGGCGGCAAGGGCGGCGACGGCACCAATCCTGAGCAGTTGTTCGCCACCGGATACGCCGCCTGCTACCTCGGCGCGCTGCGTCTGGTCAGCGGCAAGGCCGGCACGCCCGTCAGCCCCGACACCAAGGTCACCGCCGGTGTCGGCTTCGGCAAGAACACCAAGGGTGATGGCTTCAACCTGGATGTCGACCTGACCGTGACCGACCACGGGCTGGACCAGGCCGTCATCGACGACCTGATCGAGAAGGCGCACCAGGTCTGCCCCTACTCCAACGCCACCCGCAACAACGTCGATGTTCGCCTGAGCGCGAAATAACCGACGCCAAGGGCCGCGCGCGTGTTGAGCCGCGCGCGCGGCGCCTCTAGATGAGGTCCATGACCTCCCCGCTCGACGCCTCCCCCGATCCCCTGCTGACGCTCGAACCGCATCGTCGCGTGACCCTGCGCGAAGCCTTCGGCGTGGACAGCGACATGACCGTGCCCGCCTTCGACGAGCGCGACAGCCATGTGCCCGAGATCGACGAGGCCTACCGCTTCGATCCCCAGACGACGATCGCCATCTGCGCCGGCTTCGCCTTCGACCGTCGCGTCATGGTCCAGGGCTATCACGGCACCGGCAAGTCGACCCACATCGAACAGGTCGCCGCCCGCCTGAACTGGCCGCTGGTGCGGGTGAACCTGGACAGCCACGTCAGCCGGATCGACCTGATCGGCAAGGACGCCATCGTCCTGAAGGACGGCAAGCAGATCACCGAGTTCCGCGAAGGCATCCTGCCGTGGTCGCTGCAACGCCCCATCGCCCTGGTCTTCGACGAATACGACGCCGGCCGGCCCGACGTGATGTTCGTGATCCAGCGCGTGCTCGAGGCCCAGGGCCGCCTGACCCTGCTGGATCAGAACCGCGTCATCCGCCCGAACCGCTATTTTCGTTTGTTCGCCACGACCAACACCATCGGCCTGGGCGACACCACGGGCCTGTATCACGGCGCGCAGCAGATCAATCAGGCCCAGCTGGACCGCTGGAACATCGTCACCACGCTGAACTATCTGGATCACGACGTGGAAGCCGAGATCGTCGCCGCCAAGGTGCCCGAGTGGAAGGACGCCGAGGGCCGCCGCCGGATCGCCGCCATGGTCCGCGTCGCCGACATGACCCGCAACGCCTTCATGAACGGCGACATCTCGACCGTCATGTCGCCCCGCACGGTCATCACCTGGGCCCAGAATGCCCAGATCTTCAACGACGACCTGGGCCTCAGCTTCCGCCTGACCTTCCTGAACAAGTGCGACGAGCTGGAACGCCCGACCATCGCCGAGTTCTACCAGCGCGCCTTCGGCGAGGACCTGCCCGAGGCGGCGACGCGGGTGAAGGTGGGATAAGCCTATGTTTCTGGCGGCGATGTCTATCGTGATCATGGCTAGCCAGGCTTCGGCTACGGAGACCGCTCGTCCGCCCCGACCATCGGACGAGGCCATCCTTCAGACAGTCTTCGAAAAGCGACCTTCCGCAGTCATCCTCGAGCACACTGCTCGTGACGTTCGAAACGGCGGACGGGTTATTTGTGGTCTTGTGCAGCATGTAGACACGATCGAGCCATTTGCGGCCTACACGATCTGGGAAGAGCCCAGTTCCATCCGGATTATCGAGAACGGTCGCCCTATGCCGGTCCCGCCAGCGCAATGGAAGTCAAATACGTTCACGCCCGTCGAAACGGCCAGTGTCACTGGGGAAGCCGACCGCCAAAAGCGTAATGCAAACGCCTACCAGCGGGGCCTTGCGCTGAGCGTATGCCGTGATTTGGCGGCGCCGGCCGGAGCACGCTGGGCGACGACGCAAGAGCCCCACCCCGATCCCGACCGTCAGCGACTTATCGAGCAAAGGGCCCGAGCGACGACAGACATGCTTTTCCGCAGGCGTCGGGAAGCGAGCGCAGACCGGCCAAACTAAGGTGTTGAATCGTCTTGGGCTCGCATCACCTCGTCGAGCTTTTGAAGAAGTTAGCCCCGCCCCTCTTCACCGCCGATGAAGGCGCCGGCGATCCAGCTGACGACGCCGGTCACGATGGCCGCACCGATGCCGGCCCACAGGCCGTCGACGCGGAAGCCGTCCAGCAAGATGGAGGTCAGCCCGATCATTGCGGCGTTCACGACCAGCAGGAACAGTCCAAGGGTCACGACGGTAATCGGGAAGGTCAGCACGACCAGGATCGGCCGCACAAAGGCGTTGACCAGGCCCAGAATGATGGCGGCGGCGATGAGCGACCCCGTGCTGGTGAAGTCCACGCCCGGCACGACCTGGGCGGACAGCCACAGGCCCGCCATAGTGACCAGCGCCTGGATGATGAAACGGATCATGACGTGCCTCGTTACGTTCAAGCGTGACCATAATGCATGGCGTGGGCGAAGGCTCCCCCTCCGTGGACAGCGCTGCTATCGAAGGTTCGAACCGCACGGAGACCGCTCATGAGCCTGCACGGCGCCTATGACACCAACAACATCTTCGCCAAGATCCTGCGCGGCGACATTCCGTCGGTGAAGGTGTGGGAGGACGACCACGTCCTGGCCTTCATGGACGTGTTTCCCCAATCGGAAGGCCACGTCCTGATCATCGCCAAACAGTCCCAGGCGCGTAATCTGCTGGAGATCGAGCCCGAGGTGCTGGCCCGCATGACCGCCGCCCTGCAACGCACGGCCAAGGCGGTCGAGAAAGCGCTGAAGCCTGAAGGCCTGTCGATCCTGCAGTTCAACGGCGAGGCGGGCGGACAGACAGTCTTCCATCTGCATTTCCACATCGTGCCGCGCTGGGCAGATCGCGAGATGAAGGGTCACGGCCATGCGCCGATGGCGGATACGGCGACCTTACGGGCGCTGGCCGACCGGATCGCGGCCGAACTGGACTAGGTGACGCGGCGCTTTTCCAACTTCCGCGCCAGGGTGCGGCGGTGCATGCCCAGGCGCCGCGCCGCCTCTGAAATGTTGAAGTCGGTCTCCACCAGCGTCTCGTGGATCCGCTCCCATTCCAGGGTCTTGATCGAGGTGGGGCGCGTGCCCAGCGGCGTCTCGGCGTCGCCGTCCGCCCGGCCGAACGCGGTTTCGATGTCATCGGTGCTGGCGGGCTTGGCCAGATAGTGCCGGGCGCCCAGCTTGATCGCCTCGACCGCCGTCGCGATGCTGGCGAAGCCGGTCAGGACGACGATATTCATCTCGGGGTCGAAGGCGTGAAGAGCCTCGACGCAGGTCAGGCCGGAATGGCCGCCCAGCTTCAAATCGACGACCGCATAGCCGGGGCGATGCGTCTTCAGCACCTCGGTCATCTGGTCGGGACTGGCGGCGCTGACGACCGTATAGCCACGCCGTTCGAACGAGCGTCGCAGGGTGGTCGAGAACGACTCGTCGTCCTCGACGATCAGCAGCAATCTGGCGTCATCGGTCATGCGCGATCTCGTCCGTCGGAGCCAACGCCGAAAGCGGTAGGGTCAGACGCACTTCTGCGCCGCCCGCCGGGGGATTGGAGGCTTCTACCCGTCCGCCCAGCGACCGGATCACATTCATGAGCAGAAAGAGGCCGAGACCCGCGCCGGGCCTGGGCTTGGTGGAGTTGTAAGGCTTGCCCCAGGCCTGAAGGATCGCCGGCGGAAAGCCTGGTCCGTCGTCGCGGACCGCGATGCCGAAATCTTCGTCCGTCCGTGTCGTGGTCACGGTGATGCGGCTCGCTCCGGCCTCGACCGCATTGTCGAACAGCACGCCCAGCACCTGACGCAGGGCCGGGTCGGCGATGATTGACGGGTTCTGGGCCAGCTCGTCGCGGATCTGCACCGCCACACCGTCGCCGCTCCAGCTGGCCACCACATCGGCGACGAAGGCGCGCAAGGTAGTGCGCTCAGGCGCCTGTCCCCTCGCCTCGCCGGCCGACATAAGGATACCGGTGACGATGGCCTTGCAGCGTTCGACCTCGGCCCGCATCACCGTCATGTCCTGAGCCAGGTCGGCGTCCTGGGTCAGGGCCGGCATCCGCTTCCAGTCGCTGAGGATCACCGACAGCGAAGCCAATGGTGTTCCTAGCTCATGCGCTGCGCCCGACGCCAGCAGGCCCATGCGGACGATATGATCATGCTCGGCCGTCTGCTGGCGCAGGGCGGCCATGGAGGCGTCGCGCTCACGCAAATTCTGGCTGATCCGGGTGACGAACAACACCAGAAGCACGGCCATCAGCACGAAACAGATTAGACTGCCCTGAAGGTAGAGGCTGAGCAGCGAATCCTCGCGCGCCGGCGGCAGGTTCAGCGGGCGGGAATGCAGGCCCAGCCCGGCGAAACACAGGCTGGTGATGGCGATCAGCGCCCAGGCATAGACCGGCGCCAGCAGCACGGCCCCAAGAACGACTTGCAGCAGATACAGCGCCACGAACGGATTGGCTGCGCCCCCGGTCAGGAAAAGCAGCCAGGTCAGGGCCGCCACATCCGCCAGAAGGGCGATCATCAGCGCCTGGTCCTCGACCTCCTGCGTGCGAACGGTCAACGGCGCGCTGACCAGATTGACCAGCACCAGACCCGCCGGCGCCGCCAGCAACCACAGCACCGGCAGCGGGATCCGCATCACGTACTGCACCAGCAGGATCGTCGCCACCTGTCCGGCGACCGCCAGCCAGCGCAACTGGATCAGCAGCAGCATATTGCGGCGGTTGGCCCCGCCGTGGGTCGCGACACCACCTCTGAGCCCCAGGCCCAGCAGCCTTTGCACAGTTGTCGTCGTCATGACCTGTTGCGCCTGCCGTCGCGCAGGAACAGCCACAGACCGACCGAAGTCAGCAGCGCCATGCCGAACCAGGTCAGTGCATAGACCAGATGGCTGTTGGCGAACCGGATCACCGTCAGCCCTCCGCGCGGCCATCCGCCTGGGTTCGGACTGGCGTCCGCATCAATGAAATAGGGCGCGACGGTCGTCAGGCCCCGCCGCGCAGCGATCGCCGCGACGTCGCGGGACCGCCAGCGATCACCGGCGGGATCATTGGCGCGCAGGAAGCCGCCCTTCGGCTCGGTGATTCGGAGCAGTCCCGTCAAACTCTGCGGTCCCTCGACCTGACCATCGGCGCGGACGGCCGGATCGCGTCGGCCTGACGGCACGAAGCCGCGATTGATCAGGACGGTGAAGCCCCGGTCGTCAACCAGGGGCGTCATGACCCAAAAGCCGCCGCCGGCGTCGGTCACCGCCTGAACCAGGGTTTCCTTGTCGTGCAGGAATCGACCGCGAACCATGACGCGGCGGTACTGATCCTTGTCGCGCGTCACACCGGGCCATTGGGTCGGGCCAGGCGCTGGGACGGCGGCCGCGTGAACGCGCGCATCGACTTGGGCGATCAGATTGGTCTTCCAGGCCAGACGCTGAACCTGCCACCCGCCCAGCGCCAGAAAGCCGACGAACAGCGCCACGCCCGCGACCACGACCGCCATGCGGAAGGATCGCGAACGTCTGGCCTTGCCGCCGGCCGGCACTGAGGACGGGTCCGTGATCTCGACCTCAGCCGCCCATCTGCGCCATGTCGTGCGTCATAGGCATCATGTTGGTGTTCAGGTGGTACATGACCCACAGCGAACCCGACAGGGCGATGACCACCACGATGATCGTGAAGATCAGCGCCAGCATGATCCAGCCGCCCTCGGACTTGGAGTTCATGTGCAGGAAGTAGATCATGTGCACCACGATCTGCACCACGGCGAAGCCCATGACGATCAGGGCCGTCGCCTGGGTCGGCAGGACGCCGGTCATGACCAGGGAGAACGGGATGGCCGTCAGGATCACTGACAGCACGAAGCCGATCATGTAGCTCTTGAAGGAGCCGTGATTGTGCCCCTCGTGGCCCAGGTGGTCGGTCTCGTGAGACTCCGGCGAATGGTCGTTCATGTCGGCGCTCATCGCAGCATGCCCAGCAGATAGACGAAGGTGAAGACGCCGATCCAGATGACGTCCAGGAAGTGCCAGAACATCGACAGGCACATCAGGCGGCGTTTGTTGGCGGGGATCAGGCCCTTCATGCTGACCTGAACCATCAGCGTCACCAGCCAGATGATGCCGAAGGTGACGTGCAGGCCGTGGGTGCCCACCAGGGTGAAGAAGGCCGACAGGAAGGCGCTGCGTTGCGGCGTCGCGCCTTCATGGATCAGGTGCGCGAACTCGTAGAGTTCGATGCCCAGGAAGGCCAGGCCGAACAGGCCGGTGATGGCCAGCCAGACCAGCGTCTGACGCTGGTTGTTTCGATCCATCGCCAGCATGGCGAACCCATAGGTGATCGACGAAAACAGCAGCATGGCGGTGTTGATCGCCACCAGCTCCAGGTCGAACAGCTCCTTGGGCCCCGGCCCGGCGGCGTAGTTGCCGCCCAGCACGCCAAACACGGCGAACAGCATCGCAAAGATGAGGCAGTCGCTCATCAGATAGAGCCAGAAGCCCAGCATGGTGCTGGAGCCTTCCTCGTGGTGCGGCTCCTCTTCCAGGTGGAAGACGGTCCGGTCGATCTCGGTCGCAGTCGCGCTCATGATCAGGCCTCCGTTCCGGCCAGGGCGCGGGTGCGCGCCTCTTCTGTCGCTCGGACCTCATCCTCGGGGATGTAGTAGTCGCGCTTGTAGTTGAAGGTATGGCCGATCGAGACGGCCAACACCCCGATGAAGCTGATGGCGGCCAGCCACCAGATGTACCAGATCAAGGCCAGACCCATCACCAGGCACAGGCCCGAGATGATGATCCCCGCCCCGGTGTTCGAGGGCATGTGGATCGCCTTGTAGCCGCTCAGCGGACGCTGATAGCCCTGCTTCTTCATGTCCCACCAGGCGTCGGCGTCATGGACGTAGGGCGTGGAGGCGAAGTTATAGGCCGGCGGCGGCGACGAGGTCGCCCACTCCAGCGTGCGGCCGCCCCACGGGTCGCCCGTGGTGTCGCGCAGCTTGTCGCGGTTGATGATCGACACGGCGAACTGGATGAACATGGCCGCGATGCCCAGGGCGATGACGCCGGCGCCGATGGCCGCGATGACGAACCAGATCTGCAGCGAGGGATCGTCGAACACCCGCATCCGGCGCGTCACCCCCATCAGGCCCAGCACATACAGCGGCAGGAAGGCCAGCCAGAAGCCGGGCACCCAGCACCAGAAGCTGATCAGGCCCCACTTCTTGTCCAGCTTGAAGCCGAAGGCTTTGGGCCACCAGAAGTTGATCGCCGCGAACAGGCCGAACAGCACGCCGCCGATGATGACGTTGTGGAAGTGGGCCACCAGGAACAGCGAGTTGTGCAGCACGAAGTCGGCCGGCGGCACCGCCAGCAGCACGCCCGTCATCCCGCCGATCACGAAGGTCAGCATGAAGGCGACCAGCCACATCATCGGCAGCTCGAACCGGATGCGCCCGCGGTACATCGTGAACAGCCAGTTGAAGATCTTCGCGCCCGTCGGGATCGAGATGATCATCGTCGTGATGCCGAAGAAGCTGTTCACCGAGGCGCCCGAGCCCATGGTGAAGAAGTGGTGCAGCCAGACCAGGTAGGACAGGATCGTGATGACGACCGTGGCGTAGACCATGGAGGTATAGCCGAACAGCTTCTTGCCCGAGAAGGTCGAGGCGATCTCCGAGAAGACGCCGAACAGCGGCAGGATCAGGATGTAGACCTCGGGGTGACCCCAGATCCAGATCAGGTTCACGTACATCATCGGGTTGCCGCCGAAGTCGTTCGTGAAGAAGTTGGTGCCGACGTAACGATCCAGCGTCAGCAGGGCCAGGACTGCCGTCAGGACCGGGAAGGACGCCACGATCAGCACGTTTGTGCACAGCGAGGTCCAGGTGAAGACCGGCATCTTCATCATGCCCATGCCAGGCGCGCGCATCTTCACGATCGTCGCGATCAGGTTTATGCCGGACAGCGTCGTCCCTACCCCCGCGATCTGCAACGCCCATATGTAGTAGTCGACCCCGACGCCGGGGCTGTAGCCGATACCCGACAGCGGCGGATAGGCCAGCCAGCCGGTGCGCGCGAACTCGCCCACGAACAGCGAGGCCATGACGATGATGGCGCCGGCCGTGGTCATCCAGAAGCTGAAGTTGTTCAGGAAGGGGAAGGACACGTCGCGCGCGCCGATCTGAAGCGGCACGACGTAGTTCATGATGCCCGTCACCAGCGGCATGGCCACGAAGAAGATCATGATCACGCCGTGGGCGGTGAAGATCTGGTCATAGTGGTGCGCGTTCAGGTAACCCTCGGACCCGCCAAAGGCCATCGCCTGTTGCAGGCGCATCATGATAGCGTCGGCGAAGCCGCGGACGAACATGATCAGACCCAGGATCATGTACATGATCCCGATCTTCTTGTGGTCCACTGTGGTGAACCATTCCTTCCAGAGATAGCCCCACAGCTTGAAATACGTCAGGGCGCCGAACAGGGCGAGGCCGCCCAGCAGCACGACCGACATGGTCACGACCAGGATCGGCTCGTGCAACGGCAGAGCCTCAAGCGTGAGGCGCCCGAAGATTAGCGGAATGAGTTGATCAGCGTTCATCGACTGTGTTCGCTCAGGCGTTGGGGGCAGAACGGACGTCGGTCGGAACCGGCCCCGTGGCGAAGGGATTGCGGGCCAGCGTCGTCAGCGAGGCCATCGGTGTCTGACCGGGCGATAACCCCTGCCCGGTCAGGCGCTCCAGGCTGGTCGGTCCGGCGACCGTATCCAGTTCGGCGCGGCGCATGCGGTCGGCGGCCGCCGCCTCGGCCTGCAGCGGCGTGCAGATCGTCATGACGTAGCTGTCGTTGGAGCCAAAATAGGCGGGTGATTTTCCGCGACCGGCGTATTTGTCATACACCAGCGGCATGGTGTTGCGCACCGACGCCATGGACAGGCCGCCCTGTTTGTCGATGGCCATCATCTCGCCCATACACATCTTGCCCGGCTCGACGCACATGTTGAGGATCGCGTCCCACAGCGCGCCGTCCACGGCGCCGAAGCGCATGACCGGCACCTTCTCGCTGGGCTTTTCCAGCTCCAGATAGCGATCGCGGTCCAGCGTCTGGCCGCCCTGGCGCACGCCGGCGATCCATTGGTCGAACCCGGACTGATCCAGGCCGTGGAAGGCGAAGCGCATGTGCGAGAAGCCGTCGCCGGAATAGTTGGCCGAGAAGCCTTCGTATTCGCCCGGACGGTTGATGACGGCGTGCAGCTTCGTTTCCATGCCCGGCATGGCGTAGATCTGACCGGCCAGGGCGGGAATGTAGAAGCTGTTCATCACCGAGGACGAGGTGATGTGGAAACGGATCGGACGGTCAACCGGCGCGGCCAGCTCATTGACGGTGGCGACGCCGTACTGCGGGTAGATGAACATCCACTTCCAGTCGAGCGCGACGACATTGACCTGCAACGGCTCGACGCTTTCCTCGACGGCCTGGCCCGGCTTGATCCGGTCGATCGGACGATAGGGGTCCAGCAGGTGGGTGCCGGCCCAGGTCAGGGCGCCCAGGCAGATGATGATCATCAGCGGCGCGGCCCAGATGACCAGCTCCAACGACGTGGAGTGGTCCCAGTCGGGACGGTAGTCGGCCTCGGCCTCCTTGTTCGACGCCCGATACTTCCAGGCGAAGAAGACGATCAGACCCATCACCGGCACGATGATGATCAGCATCAGCAGGGTCGAGATCATCAGCAGATCGCCCTGCTGGGACGCGACGTCGCCGGCAGGACTAAGGACGACCAGGTTGCAGGCCGACAGCAGGGCCACGATGGGCGCGAGCAAAAGAAGGCGCAGACGGCGCAAGGCGGATCCAATCGAAAAGCGTCGGGCGAGGGGGAGGCGCCGCGACGGTTGGCGTTCGTAGGCGGCGGGATACTCAGCTTCAATCAGGAACGACATTGGGCAATATGTCCTATCCTCACGAGGCCGCTTTCATCGCAAAGGGCGCCCGGTCATAATGCGGCGACCTGCCGTACGGCCGATAATTCAGTCTCACACGGAGCGACCAAGCCCATGTCCGCCTCGACGACCCCTTCGTCAGAGTCGCTGGAACGCGACGCCGCCGCCCTTCACACGGGCCATGGCAAGGTTGACGCCGGCGAGATCGCCATCGGCGTCATTATCGGCCGAACTTCCGAGTTTTTCGACTTCTTTGTTTACGCCATCGCTTCGGTGGTCGTTTTCCCGCAGTTGATCTTCCCCTATGCGGGCGCGGTGGGCGGCACCCTGCTCTCCTTCGCCGTCTTCGCCCTGGCTTTCCTGGCCCGGCCGCTGGGCACCGTCCTGTTCATCGCCATCGACCGCAAGTTCGGACGCGGCGCCAAGCTGACGACCGCCCTGCTGCTGCTGGGCACCTCCACCGTGTCTGTGGCCTTCATCCCCGGATATGAGAGCATCGGCATGTGGGCGCCGGTGCTGCTGGCCCTGACCCGTATCGGCCAGGGCGTCGCCCTGGGCGGCACTTGGGACGGTCTGGCCTCGCTGCTGGCGCTGAACGCGCCCGAGAAGAAGCGCGGCTGGTACGCCATGATCCCGCAACTCGGCGCGCCCATCGGCCTGCTGGTGGCCTCGGCCCTGTTCGCCTTCTTCCTGAACACGCTGTCGGCCCCTGACTTCTTGGATTGGGGCTGGCGCTATCCGTTCTTCGTCGCCTTCGCCATCAACGTCGTGGCCCTGTTCGCGCGCCTGCGCATCGTAGTGACGCCGGCCTTCCAGAAGCTGTTCGAGACGCGCGAGCTTCAGCCCACGCCGATCAGCCAGGCCCTGCGCGACGAAGGCCCGAAGATCGCCATCGGCGCCTTCGCTCCGCTGGCCAGCTTCGCCATGTTCCACATGGTAACCGTCTTCCCGCTGTCGTGGGTGTTCCTGTTCACAAAGGAAACGCCGGTCCGCTTCCTGCTGATCGAGATGGTGGGCGCGGTCTTCGGTCTGCTGGCCATTCTGGCCTCGGGCATTCTGGCCGACCGCTACGGCCGCCGCACCTTGCTGGCGATCACGGCCGCCGGCATCGCCGCCTTCTCGGGCTTTGCGCCGCAACTGCTGAATGGCGGCCCGGTCGGCGAGCTGACCTTCATGATCTCCGGCTTCATCCTGCTCGGCCTGTCGTTCGGCCAGGCCTCTGGCCCCGTGGCGTCCAGCTTCAGCCTGACGAACCGCTATACCTCCTCCGCCCTGACCTCGGACCTGGCCTGGCTATTCGGCGCGGGCTTTGCGCCCTTGGCGGCCCTGTGGATCTCCAGCCAGTTCGGCCTGATCGCCGCCGGCGCCTATCTGCTGTCGGGCGCCATCTGCACCCTCGTGGCCCTGTGGCTGAACCGCGAACTGGCCCGCAGCTCCTCCGACAAGGACCGCGCCAAGACGGCCTGATCTTTCAGGTCACGCACAAATAGACACGGCCCGCAGTCGCCTGCGGGCCGTGTTGCGTTTGGAGCAGATCGCTGTGAAGCGAAGCGGCAGCTTCAGTTGGGGCGGCTGTCCGTCGACGGCTTGAAGGTGGTGTCGAAATGACAGCCGTCCTCGTAGCGTGAAGCCGCCACCTGACACAGCGTGGCAACGTCAGCGGGCGTCGGCTTCACGCCCTCGTCCAGCCAGCGCATCATCGCCTGGAAAAGACCGACGTACTCTGGCGGCGATAGGCGGCTATGTTCGGACTCGTCTGTGAACGTCTGGACCAATAGGTCCGATCGTCCCGCCGCGGCGACCGTCTCCCTGTAAAGCGCGTCGTTGGAGACGAAGGCTGTCGCATCGTTCTTGGCGTGGATCGTCAGCGTCGGCGCCACGATCAGACCGCTGAGCTCGGCGTCGTAGGCCAAGCGCGCCACACCCATCGGATCGGCCGCGAAACGCTGAACGCCAGCGTTCAACGCCTCGTCGTCGTGCGAACCCTGATAGACCGTATGGCTGTTGTCGAAGGGGTTCAGCCCGTCAAGACGGCGCAAAACCATGTCGCGGAACAGGAAGGTCGCCCAGGCTAGATGCGGAACTAACTGTTCCTCTTTCACGCCCGTCACGGCCAGGACATCCGCCAGATTGCGCTTCTGCTCAGCCGACCTCTCAGCAAGCGGCAGGCCCACGCCCGTGCAGGTTTTGACCCGCTCCGCCAACTGCGCCCGGTTCAGATCGCTTTCTAACGGCAGCCCCTGCCAAAGCGGATATCCGGGCTCGTTCGGAAGCGGGTGGTTGTTGCAGTAGAACTGATACACCGCTCTCAGATCGGCGCGAAAGCGGTAGGTGCGGGTCCCGCCGCCGATTACGCCGTTGGTCAGGACAACGCCGTCCCACATGACCTGTCCCTCGGCATCGCGGGCGTAGAGCTCAGCCGTCTTGGCCGCGACGTTGCCGCCCCAGGACTGGCCATGCACCAAAGTTCGACGTGGCTTGCCGAAGGCGTTCCAGAAAATCTGGCGCAGATCGTCCGTATCTTCCGCCGCCATCCGTACGCCATAGCCGCCACGGCGATAGGTCGAGCCCGCCCAGGCGAAACCTTCCTTCACCGTCATGGAGAACCGCTCCATGTCCTCCAGCGGATCGTTCGGTTCTGGTGCGCTGGTGCGGGGTCCGCCATGCGCGTGAACGATCAGGGCGCCATTCCAGTCCTGAGGCACGGCGATCCAAAAATAGCCGCCTTTAACCGCCCTGCCCGACCAGCACCGCGTCCGCTGCGGCACGAAGTCCGGGCAATCGGCTGGCGCGGGCGCAGGATCGACAGCCGCCGTGACGGCCGTCTGCGTTTCCTGCGCCTGCGTCATCGGCGCGATGCCTGCCCAGGCTGCGACCAGCGCACCCAGAGATCGAACGAGACGGTCGGTCATCGCGCCTCTGCTCTCTTAGAACGTCTTGGAGATGTTGGCGTACCAGTAGCGGCCGTAGGGATTGTAGAGCGCACCCAGATAGCCCGACGAAGTCAACGGCGGCTGCTCGTCAGTGATGTTACGAGCCCCCAGGCGAACCGTTGTGCCGGACGCAAAGCCAGCGTTGTTGCCGAACTCATACTGACCATACAGATTGCCAGTGATCTGACTATCGACCTGCCAGGGATCGCCCTGGGCGCTGAGGAAGCCGGTTTCGGTGACGGCGCTGTTGTATTGGGTGAATGCGCCCACCTGCCATGGCCCTTGCGACCAGGTGAACGAGCCCGTCACCCGCCATTCTGGCCGGCCGTTGCGAGCCAGCAGGGTCTGAGAGATCGGCAGCGGTGTATTCGCGTTTATCTGACCGGCTTCACGCGCCGCGAACAGCGACTCGACCAAGGGGCCGGGAGAACGGTCAAACTTCGTCAGATGCGCCGCATTCACGCTGGCGCGGAAGTTGCCCCAGGGCGTGCCGCGCAGTCGCCACTGAAGACCGATGTCGAGACCCTCCACCGTCTGCGGCAGCAGGTTGATGAACTGGTCTTCGACCGAGACGATCTGTCCGACGGGAGTGATTCCGCTCCCCTGGAAGAAGGCGATGTCGTCGGCCGTCACCGCCGCCCGGTTGACGTTGTCGTTCCGCGTGCCGTTCAGGATGTTCAGGTAGTCCAGCACGACGTTCGACTGCGCGCCCAGCAGACCGACGATCTTCTCCTGCTCGATCTTCCAGCGGTCCAGCGTGAAGGTGAAGCGGCCGAACTGCTCGGGAATGAACCAGGGCTGCAACACCAGGCCGATGGACTGGTTGGTGCTTTCCTCGGGCTGAAGCTCGGGATTGCCCGATACCAGCAGCGAGGCGCTGGCGGGTTGCGAACATTGATTGAAGTTGGTGATCCGACCCAGGCGCAGATCGGCCTCGCAGCGGATGTAATCGTTATTGGTGGACAGACGCCCGTACTGCGCAGCGTTGGTCTGTTCCAGGTTCGGGGCGCGGAAACCCTCGGAATACGAGCCCCGGACGCGTACGCCTTCGACCAAATCCCAGGCCATGGCGATCTTGGGCTTGGCCACATCGCCGAAGTCGGAATAGTGCTCGTATCGACCGGCCAGTTGGAAATCGAGACTGCGAACCAGCGGGATATTCATCTCCGGCGAAACGACAGGCACAGCGAACTCGACATAGGCCGAATAGACCTCGCGCGTGCCGAAGGTATCGGGGTTTGAACTGACCGCAGCGATGTTGGACTGGCTGATCTCGCCCGAGACGCTGTCGCGGAAGACGTTGGTGCCGTCCAGATCAGCGTCGCGGTCGTCACGCTGGGTCTCACGGCGCGCCTCGACGCCCAGGGCCATACCGACAGGTCCGCCCGGCAGGGTGAAGACATCGGGACGGCTGACCTTGAAGTCCCACAGCGCCAGCGTGGTCTTGGACACCCGCGTCAGGTCGGTCGTGATGGCGTCGATCGCGGCCTGAGAGCTGGGCGTGCAATCGCCGAAGCTGGTGTCGTTCACACAGCCGCCGCTGAACGGATTGTAGGCGTCAGGCGTCGACAGGGCGAGATTGGCCTGAAGCGCGGTCAGATTGACGGCGTTCGAGCTGTCGGTGGCCTCGGCTTCCGAATACAGCAGCGCGCTTTCCCAATCGAAGCCGCGCCATTCGCCCCGCAGGCCGCCCAGGAATCGGGACTGCCAGTTGTCGACGTCCACCACCTGGGCGCCCAAATCGTTGAAGCGATACCGAACCAGCTTAACGGCCGTCCCGGCTGTGGGGACGTTTGTCAGGCCTGCGAGACGATTGGGATTGCGTGTGCCGTCGGCGAAGGTGACGGGGCCGAACGGATTCCAGTAGTTGCTGGCTGGAATCCACAGCGGGTTCAGCAGGATGGTCGGCGGCTGAATGTTTTGGGTCGATGCCGTGTAATAGCCGAGTTCGCCAAAGGCCGTGACGCCGTTGTAGAGATCGTAGTGGCCCGACACGAACAGGTTCAACCGTTCGATATCCGGCGATTGGGTGGTGCCCCGCGCTCCGTCATAGCGCAACTCGCGGCCGGCGCCGCTGTAGCTGATGTTGCCACTAGCCAAGCAGACGTCACCGCCGACCGGCGCGGTGCAGCCAAAGCTGGAAGGCTGATTGTGGAAGGCCCCGGCGCCGGTCGTCAGGGCCGTCGTGCCTCGACGGACCTGGAATGGCGTCTGGAAGTTGGCCCAGGCTGTATAGGAAGAGCGCCCGTCGGTGTCGGTCGAATTCTCATAGCCCGGCACGTTGGCGAACAGGCTGCGGCGGTCGTCCGAGGCGGTATAGGGCTCGTCGCTGGCCTGCTGGGCGGTGCGGTTGGTGTAGTCGAGGAAGCCAGACAGATTGCCCCACTCGAAATCCTTGCCGGCGAACATTCCGAAGGTGAACTCTCGGCGATGCGTGCCCTCCGCGCCGCCGTACTGGGCCTTCATCTCCAAGCCATCGAAATCCTGCTGAAGCACAGTGTTCACGACGCCCGCGACGGCGTCCGCGCCATAGATGGCGGCGGCCCCGTCCAGCAGAACCTCCAACCGCTCCAACCCCGAGACCGGAATGGCGTTGGAGTTGTAGCTGAGCACCGGCACCGTGCCGGTGTCGGACGTCCCTTGGCTGGTGGGGTGCTGAACGATCCGACGTCCGTTCAAGAGCACCAGGGTGTTGCCCACCCCGAGCGAGCGCAGATTGACCGAGTTGACGTCGCCCCGCGCTGCGTTCGAGGTTTGAGGATTGTTGGCGCTGGAGAACAGCACATCACCCATCTGGGGAATGGACCGCAGCAGATCATCGCCGCTGACGGCGCCGGTCGCGATGATTTCTTCCTGCGTGACGACGGTTACCGGTAGAGCCGCCGTGGTGGAGGCGCCGCGGATTTGAGAGCCGACGACGACGATGTCCTCGACCTGCGCCGCCTCGCCCTCCTGCGCTGGCGTGGACTGAGGCGTGGCGTCCTGAGCCAGAGCCGCTCCCGCCGAGATCAGCAGGACAGCCGAGGCCGCGCCCGCCATCAGTGCGAACTTGGATTGCATCTTCATGTTTCCTCCTCCCGGGCCGTCGTTATGTCGGCGGTCCCGTCATTCAAAAGTCGTCCTCGCCGTCAGTCCTTGGCGAGAACCAGATCGTCTCCAGGCCCCGCCGCAGGGTCAGGCAGCGCCGCAACCGGCAAGGGATGTCCGTCCAGCGCGGCCGTCAGGGCGTCGCGATCCAGCGCGTTTTCCCAGCGGGCCACGACGATGGTGGCCACGGCGTTGCCGATGAAGTTGGTCAGGGCCCGGCATTCGCTCATGAAGCGATCGATGCCCAGGATCAGCGCCATGCCTGCGACTGGCACATCCGGCACGACCGACAGGGTCGCCGCCAGGGTGATGAAGCCCGCGCCTGTGATGCCCGCTGCGCCTTTTGAGCTGAGCATGGCGACCAGCAGAAGCGTGATCTGCTGCCAGATGGTGAGTTCGATGTTCAGCGCCTGAGCAATGAACAGAGCCGCCATCGTCATATAGATATTGGTGCCGTCCAGATTGAACGAATAGCCGGTCGGCACGACCAGGCCGACGACCGACTTGGCGGCGCCCGCGCGTTCCATCTTGGAGATCAGGCTGGGCAAAGCCGCTTCTGAACTGGAAGTGCCCAGCACCAGCAGCAGCTCTTCCTTGAGGTAACGGATCAGCTTGAGAATGTTGAAGCCGTTGGCGACGCCCACCAGCCCCAGCACGCCCACGACGAAGATGATCGCGGTGACGTAGAAGGTCACGATCAAGGCGGCCAGATTGGCGATCGATGCGATGCCGTAGGCGCCGATCGTAAAGGCGAAGGCTCCAAAGGCGCCGATGGGCGCGGCCTTCATCACGATGGCGACCAGCTTGAACACGGCAAGGCTGAGCGTCTCGAACAGATCGACCACAGGCTGGGCCCGCTCTCCCACCAACGCCAGGGCGAGGCCAAACAGGATCGACACGAACAGAACCTGCAGGATGTTGCCGGTCGAGAAGGCGCTGACCAGCGTGTCGGGAATGACGCCCATCAGGAAGCCGACGATCGTGCTCTCGTGCGCGGCCGCCGCATACTGCTCGACGGCGCCGGCGTTCAAGGTCGCCGGGTCGATGTTCAGACCATGGCCCGGACGCACCAGATTGGCGATGATCAGGCCCACGATCAGAGCCAGAGTCGAGAAGACCAGGAAGTATGCGAAGGCCTTGGCGGCGACGCGACCGACGCTTCCAAGATCGCGCATGCCGGCGATGCCGGTCACAATGGTCAGGAAGATCACTGGCGCGATGACCATCTTCACCAGTTTGATGAATCCGTCGCCCAGCGGCTTCAGGCTTTCGCCGAATGTCGGCCAGAAGTGACCGATCAAGGCGCCGAGCGCGATAGCGATCAGCACCTGGAAATACAGGTGTCGATAGAACGGCCGGCGAAC
Source organism: Brevundimonas sp. MEB006b (assembly GCF_030209705.1). Lineage (NCBI taxonomy): Bacteria > Pseudomonadati > Pseudomonadota > Alphaproteobacteria > Caulobacterales > Caulobacteraceae > Brevundimonas > Brevundimonas sp. MEB006b. Next base: position 100,939 of record NZ_JARVRL010000005.1, on the reverse strand, counting down.
GACCGGCGCGGCCTCTGACGGTATTGAGATCACGAAGGGCTCCTGATGTGCGGGGTGATCCCGCAGTCTCCTCGATGGGCGCGATCTTCGCCACGCTCCGTTCGATAGAGCTTCTAACGAGAATCAGCGCCGCGAAAGCGATTGATCGAACGTCTTCATCTTTATGATAACCAAGCACTTTCTATGAAAGCGGGAGCTTTGATCGAGATATCTGTGCGGTTTTTCACCCAAGTGACTGGCCCTTACGTGCGATTATCCGCACACTGCGAACGTGCAACATTCATCTGTCATAGACTTGGATCGAAAGCCTTGGCGCTCCCGTTGGCTGGTAACGACAGCATGCTGGTTCATGATCGCCGTCCTGGCGGCTTTCGGCGCAGGCGAGGTTGCTCGGCGTGACGCTCAGATAGAACTGGCTCGGCAGACGGAGGCGGCCGCCGCCTTGCACGCAGCCGTGCTACGCAGCGAACTGGAAAAGCACCGCTCCCTGCCCCTGGCGTTGGCAAGCGATCCCGACATTGCCGCCCTGCTGAGCGCCCCGCAGACTGCGAAAGGCGATCCTGTCAGCCTTAAACTTGAGACTTTGGCGCGTCAGACACGGGCCGCCGCCATCTACATCATCGACGCCAACGGCCGGACCCGCGCCGCCAGCAACTGGCGCCTGCCGACCAGTTTCGTCGGCGCCGACTATGGGTTTCGCCCCTATTTCATCAACGCCATGCGCCAGGGGCAGGCGGAGTTCTTCGCCTTGGGCACCGTGTCCGGCCGACCCGGACTTTATCTGGCGCGGCGCGTTGACGGGTCGAGCGACTCCGCCGTGGGCGTCGTCGTGGTCAAGGTAGAGTTCGCCGCTCTCGAGGCCGAATGGCGCGCGTCGGGTGAGCCGGCCTATGTGGTCGATCCCGGCGGCGTCGTGCTGATCACCAGTGTGCCGGCATGGCGTTTCCGCACCACCGAAGCGCTGGACGAACGTCGACGGCGGCTTACATTGACCGATCAGACGCTTCAACCCGAGGCATTGCGTCCCCTCCCCTTCGTGACGCCCCCCAATGATCGACCGCGTCTGATCCAGGCTCCAGTCGATGGACGTGAGCAACGCTGGATGCATGCGGGGATCCCAACGGAAACGCCCGGCTGGACCCTGCACCTGCTGTCGCCGGATCGCGGATCCATTGGGACTGCCGTCGCAACCGCACGGGCGCTTGCGGCCCTGATTGTCACCCTGCTGGCAGGCGTCATCGCCGTGCTGCTGCGTCGTCGTCATCATGCCCTTGTCCGCGCCCGTGCCGAAGAAGAGGCGCGGCTGGAGCTGGAAAGGCTGATCGACGAACGCACCCACGAGCTTCGTGACGCCAATGCCGCCCTTAATCGCCAGATCGAGGAACGCCGCCGAGCCGAGACCGCACGCGAACTGCTGCGTGACGAACTGGTCCAAGCCAGCAAACTCGCCGCCTTGGGGCAGATCGTCGCCAGCGTGGCGCATGAGATCAACCAACCCGTCGCCGCTATCCAGACACAGGCAGAGACTGCCGGCGTTCTGCTTGACCGCGACGACCCCGCCAAGGCGCGTGGCGCGTTGGCGCGGATCAGCGACCTGACCCAGCGCATCGGCGCCATCACCGAGGGCCTAAGGGTCTTTTCCAGAAAGTCAGATCCCAAAATCGGCATCGTCCGTCTGGAAGACGCGATCTACGGCGCCTTGCTGCTAACGCGCGGCCGATTGGACGAGGGCGGCGTCGAATTGATCCGCGAAGGCGACGCAGACGTCACAGTGCGCGCCGACCGCTTTCGCCTGGAACAGGTGATCGTCAATCTGGTCAAGAACGCTTCAGAAGCGCTGGAAGGCTGCGATCGGCCGCGACTAACGCTGAAAGTCTTGCGCGATAAGGACCGTGTTCGATTGAGCATTTCCGACAATGGCCCTGGCGTCCCTCCCGCTGTGCGCGCCCAACTGTTCACGCCCTTTGTCACCACACGCGCAAATGGCCTCGGCTTGGGTCTGGTCATCTGTCGAGATCTGATCGCCGGTTTCGGCGGCGAGCTTGACTTGGTCGACGAGGACGTCGGAGCGACCTTTGTCGCCACGCTGAGGATCGCGTGATGGAATTCGCCCGCCCCACTGCCATCGCTCTGATCGAGGACGACGCCGATTTCCGCCATGCCTTGGTCGAGCGCCTCACCTTGGAAGGTTACGACGTCCGCCCTTTTCCGGGGGCCGAAACTGCATTGAGAGCGATTGACGCCGATTTCCCGGGCGTTGTCATCACCGACCTGCGGATGCCCGGCCTCGATGGCCGCCAGTTGCTCAGCCGCCTGCAGGCTTTGGACGCGGCCCTGCCGATCATCATGATCACTGGCCATGGCGACATCACCGACGCCGTCGCAGCGATGAAGGACGGAGCCTACGACTTCGTCGCCAAGCCTTTTCCGTTTGAGCGCCTTCAGGACAGCTTGAACCGCGCGCTGGAAAAACGCGGCCTGGTGCTGGAGAACCGCCGGCTGCTGGCTATGGCGTCGGACAGCGGGCAGGAACTGCCCCTGGCGGGATCGTCGCGCGCCATCGCCGCCCTCCGCGCCACCATAGCTCAGATCGCCGACGCCCGGATGGACGTGCTGATCGAAGGCGAAACCGGGACAGGAAAGGAGGCCGTTGCGCGCGCCCTGCACAACGGCGGCCGACGACGATTGTCGCCTTTCGTCGCCGTCAACTGCGGCGCCCTGCCTGATGGGCTGATCGAGAGCGAACTGTTCGGACACGAACTCGGCGCCTTCGCCGGAGCCTTGCGCCGCCGGGTTGGGCACGTCGAACGGGCGCACAACGGCTCACTGTTTCTGGACGAGGTCGAGAGCATGCCTCTGGCCGTTCAGGTCAAGATTCTGCGTGTCCTGGAAGAACGCGAAGTCCATCCGATCGGAGCCAACGAACCCCGCGCCTTAGATTTGCGTGTCCTGGCGTCGTCAAAGATCGATCTGGGCGAAGCCGCGCGCGCCGGCGCCTTTCGCGAAGACCTCTATTACCGTCTGAACGTCGTGCGGCTCCGCGTACCGCCTCTGCGGGAACGGCGAGAAGATATTCCCCTGCTGTTCGCCCACTTCCTGCGTCGCGCTGCGGACCGCCACGGCGTTGATACGCCCACAATAAGCGACAGCGTAAGACGCCTGTTGGTTGAGGCCGACTGGCCCGGCAATATCCGCGAACTGGCGCATTTCGCCGAACGCGTCGCCTTGTCGCTCGACGACACGATCCGCCCGCCCGATGAAGGCTTGAGCCTTCCCGACCGCGTCAACCGATTCGAAGGCGAACTGCTGCGCGACGCGCTACAGTCCCATCGTGGGGACATATCCGCAGTGCTCGGCGAAATGCAGGTTCCGAGAAAGACGCTGTACGACAAGCTGCAGCGGCATGGCCTAAAACCCGCTGACTTCCGCTGAGAACGCACGACCATCCGGGTTCAAAGCGGTGGCGTCTCAGCCTCTCTTCCTTCGAGCGGAAGAAATCTCGCTGCCTGCCCATCGGTCCCACATCTGGAAATACAGGCCATAGTTGCCGTTGAAGCGTTTGTGGTGCGCGTCGTGATGGGTGGCGGTGATCATCCAGCGTAGCGGGGCGCGTTTCAGCCAGGACGCGGGCCAGATTTCTCGGCCTGCGTGATTTAGTACGGCGGTTGCGGTCATTAGGGTGAGCAGCGCCAGCGCTACGCCCCAATGAATGGGGATGAACAGGGTCAGGGCCGGCAGGAACCAGGCTGTGGCGATCGCTTCGGCCGGATCAAAGGCGAAGGAGGCGAAGGCGCTGGGATCGCGCGACCGATGATGCTCGGCATGGGCCCAGGGGAAGATGCGCGGATGGTGCAGTCCGCGGTGGACCCAATAGTAAAAGGCGTCGTGGGCCAGCATGTAGACGATGAAGCTGGCGGGCAGCCACCATAGCGACCAGGCATGGATATCGTCGTAGATCGCCGTCCCGCCGCGCTTCCAGAGTTCGATGACAATTGCGGCCGGCAAGGCGTAGATCGGGCACGCGATCAAGGACGCGATGACTTCGGCGCGGATGCGTTTCGGCGCCGGCGGCCTGTGGTTCAGCTGACGCCCCCGTCCCGCTCCGCCCCACAGCAAGCCATGAGTCACAACGCCGACCAGCAGATAGCGCAAGCCGATGATCAGGCTGAGCGCGAGGGTGGTGACGAACAGGTCCTTCAACATGGGCGCACAGACGGCGAAACGTCGCGCCGGGTCAAGTCGTGACGCGCGGTCCCTAAAGCGCCTAAGATGGGGTCATGCCCTGGCCGACGATGATCCTGCTGTTCCTCGCCACCTTCTTGGGGATGGAGGTCTTCGCCTGGGCGATGCATCGCTACGTCATGCACGGCCTGCTGTGGACCTGGCACCGCAGCCATCATGAGCCGCACGACGACGTGCTGGAAAAGAACGACCTGTTCGCCGTGGCGTTCGCCGCCCCGGCCATCATCCTCGTCGCCTTGGGCCTGCATCTGTGGCCTTGGGCGCTGCCGATCGGCCTGGGCGTCACGGCCTATGGACTGGTCTATTTCTTCTTCCACGACGGACTGGTGCATCGCCGTTTCCCGACGGGGGTCGCAGGGCGCTCGGGGTTCTGGACGCGGCGCATTCAGGCCCACCGGCTGCATCACGCAGTGCGGACGCGCGAAGGCTGCGTGTCGTTCGGTTTTCTGTGGGTGCGGTCGGCGCGTGCGCTGAAGGCCGAACTGTCTCAGAAGCGCGGCGCTTCCAGCAACGGCGCCTGAGCCAGTGCGGAGAGGTCCGCCGACCCGGTGCAGAAGCAGGCCAGCCTAAGCTGAGCCGCCATCAGATCCAGGTGATCCACCACGGCCTCGGTCGAAGTCAGCGCTGCTTCGAGCATGCCCGCCGCTTGGCCGACCAGACAGGCGCCCAGCCGGATCGCACGCGCCGCATCCAGCCCGTCGCGGATGCCGCCCGACCCGATCATATCCAGTTCCGGCGCGGCCTCGGCGCAGTCTGCCAAGCTGCGCGCCGTCGGCACGCCCCAGCTGGCGAAGGGCGCGGCCAGCGCTTCCGCTCGGCCGCCCGTCGCTCGTGCGCCCTCGATCAGGCCCCAGTTGGTGCCGCCCGCCCCGGCGACGTCCAGCGCAGCGACGCCCATGTCCGCCAGACGGCGCGCCACCGCGCCTGACAGGCCGGCGCCCGTCTCCTTGACGATCAGACGGCCCGGGAAAGCCGTTGCAACCTTCTCGATGCCTCGCGCCACGCCTCGCCAGTCGCGATCGCCCTCAGGCTGAACGCATTCCTGCAATGGGTTGAGATGCAGGATCAGGGCGTCGGCGCCGATCATCTCCATGGCCCGCCGCGCCTCATCGACACCATAGCCCAGGGCGAACTGCACGGCGCCCAGATTGGCCAGGATCATCGCATCCGGAGCCCGGCGTCGCAGGTCCAGCCCCAGCCCCAAGCCGCCGTCCGTCTCCAGCGCCACACGCTGCGAGCCGACCGCCAGAACGACGCCCAAAGCCTGGGCCGCCTCGGCCAGCCGCGCATTGATGGCCTCGGCCCGCGACGGCCCGCCGGTCATCGAGCTGATCAGGAACGGCAAGGCGACCCGTCGCCCCAGAAAGCGCGTCGCCAGATCGATGGCGTCGTGATCGAGATCCGGCAGGGCGTCGTGAACGAAACGGACAGCGTCCAGACCCGATGTCGTCTGGCTGACGCCTCGCCCGGCCCGCACGTGGTCGATGTGTTCGTCCTTGCGCCGGATCAAGGCATCGGCGTCGGTGGACATCGCAAACGGCTCCTGGCGGGTTGCATCCGACGCGGTCGTGATGCCGTATGGCATCATAAGGGTTCGGCGCGTGGTCGCAACGCGACGTCGACGACAATGGGAGATCTGTATGGCCATCGTCGGCATCCGGCGCCAACCGCCTCTGGCGGGCGCATCCTGCGAACCCGACGATCTAGGTCTGCAGGTTCAGGCGCGCCTGGCCGAGGTCGCCCCGGCGCATGACGGCCTGTTGTCCACGGCCGCCCGCGAAGCCTTGCTGGGACAGGGAAAACGCGTCCGGCCGGTGCTGGCCATGCTGGCGACGGCGCATGTCGGCGGCGAGCCGGAAGACGCCCTGGACTACGCCTGCGCGCTGGAAATGGTCCATGCCGCGTCGCTGGTTTTGGACGATCTGCCATGCATGGACGACGCATCGCTGCGTCGGGGACAGCCGACCCTGCACCGTCGCCATGGGGAGGATACTGCCGTGCTGGCGGCCGTGGCCCTGCTGAACCAAGCGACGCGTCTGGTGCTGCAGACCCCGGCGCCGGCGGAAACGCGGCTGGCCGTCCTGGACCTTTTGACGCAGGCGATCGGCTTCGAGGGTCTGTCCGAGGGTCAGATGCGCGACCTGCGCGACGACGCAAGGGATCGCAACGAAACCGCCTTGCGCCAGATCAACGATCTGAAAACCGGCGCCCTGTTCGTCGCCACCGTGCGCGGCGGCGGTCTGCTCGGCGGCGGCGATGCGCAGGATCTGGCGCGGCTGTCGATTTTCGGCGAGGCGATCGGCTTCGCCTTCCAGCTCTGCGACGATCTGCTGGATGTCTGTTCGACCGTCGATGCGGTCGGCAAGGACGTGGGTCAGGACGACGACACCACCACCTTCGTCGATCTGTGGGGTGAATGCCGGACCCGCGCGGCGGTGCGGCAATCGTTGGCCAAGGCGGTCGAGGCGGTCGGCCATGACAGCCCACTGGCTCTCTATGTCCTGGACCTTTTCCAGCAGGCCGAACTTGGGGTCTGACGTCGCGCCAGCCTTGTCGCTGAGCGGGATCGATGCGGGCTACGACGGCCGATCCGTGCTGCGTGACTTCAGCCTGAGCATCGCTGCGGGCGAGGTCTATGCCCTGCTCGGGGCGAATGGCGCGGGCAAGTCCACGGTGGCGCGTGTCGCCTCGGGTCTGCTGCCCGCGCGGCGCGGGCGTGTCGTCCTGGGCGAAGGCGGTGGACCACGCGGACGCATCGGACTGGCACCGCAGGACAGCGCCCTGTTTCCGGCCCTGTCGCCGCGCGAGAACGTCGATGTGACGGCGCGGCTATGCGGCGTGCCCAAGCGTGATCGTGGCGCGGCGGTGAACCGCGCGCTCGACCTGACCGGCTGCGGCCCGCGCGCGGACCAGCCGGTGCGCACCCTGTCCGGCGGCTGGAAACGGCGCGCCAACCTCAGCGCCGCCCTGGTCGGAAAACCGCGCCTGCTGATCGCCGACGAACCGACGGAGGGCGTGGATGCGACGACCCGCAGCGTCCTGTCCGTCGCCCTACGCGAAACCGCAAAAGCCGGCGCGGGCTGCCTTCTGATCAGTCACGACGCCATCTTCGTCGCCGATACGGCGGACCGGATCGGCATCCTGGCGCAGGGACGACTTCTGGCGGAGGGCGTCCCGAACGCCCTGCTTCATCGCTCCTTCGGCTCAGCCCGGCTGCTCAGCATTCGCCTGACCCGACCCGCGTCGGACCCCGCCGCCCAATGGTTCACCCAGGCGGGGTTGACCGCGTCCGAGGACGGGCTGGAGTGGCGTAGGCTCTGCGAGGACGCGTTGGCCATCGCCCAGATGCTGGCCGCCGTCGTCGATGGCGAGGATGGCGAGGTCGCCGTGCGCCGCCCAGGCCTGGACGACTTGGTCGCACAGCTGTCGCAGGCTCCATCATGATGGCGGTGGCGGGCGCCTGGGCGAGAGGGTTTTGGCGCGACCGCGCAGGCGTGATCCTGACCCTGCTGTTGCCGCCCCTGGTCTATCTGTTGTTCGCAGCGATCTTCGGAGCGGGCGCACGGGGCGACATAGACACCACAGTCGTCCTGCATGACGCGTCGCGCACGCCCGCGACGGCGGCGATCCGCGAGGCGGTGTCGAAGGACATAGGCGATCGACTTCGCATCGTCGAAGATCTCGAGGCCTTCGACCGCGCCGTCATCGACGGTCGCGCTGACGCCGGCATACTGATTCGGCCATCGACGCAGGGACCGCCAAAACTGGTGATCGTTTCCGCCGCCGGCCGGGACGTGGCGGCGTCGGCGCTTCAAGCGCGGCTGGAGCCGATGGCCGCCGCCCTGTCGGGGCAGGTCGCACGACCCACGCCGCGCGTTCAGACCCTGCAGATCGGTCCCGAGGGTGATGTGCAGGCGACCTATTATGCGGGCGCGGTCAGCGTCATGTTCGTCTTCTTCGCCACCATGCACGGGGCCATGGGCGGGCTGGACGAGCGACGATCCGGCCTTCAATCACGCCTGGCCCTAGCCCGCGGCGGCCTGGGGCCCATCCTTGGCGGGCGGGCCGTCTGGCTGACGGCGGTCGGCGTGATGCAGTCGGCGGCGGTCTTTGTCGCGGCCTGGGTCAAGCTGCCCGCCCTGGAGCCTTGGCAGATGGCGGCGGCTGCGATGACTGCCTTGGCGATCGGTTGCTGCGCCGCCGGTCTGGCCCTGGCTCTGACAGCAGCGTGTCGATCGCGCGAACAGGCCCAGCCGCTCACGACCTTCGTGGTCCTGCTTCTGGCTGCTTTGGGCGGATCGATGGCGCCGCGCTTTTTGATGCCGGAGGCCTTCCGCGATTTCGGCTGGATCACGCCCCACGCCTGGGCGATCGAGGCCTATCAGGCCGTGATCTGGCGCGGCGAATTCACGTCGACCGTCATCGCCGCCTGGGCGGTCATGGCCGGCCTAGGCGCAGGCGGCCTTGCGATCGCCCTGATGTTGGAGAGGCGGCGCGCGGCTCGCTGATCGTCAGACGTGTGTCCACAACGCCGGGCGCGGCGGCGGCTCGCGCCAGGCGTCCAGTGTCTTGCACCACAAGGCGATCAGACCACCCCGCCCCAGCAGCATCAGCTTGCCCGCCTTGTCGACGGACGTCCGCCCGTCCCAGGCGCTCACCCCGGCGCGCGACACATGGCGACCGATAGACCGATAGACGCCGCGCGCCGTGGCGATGGCCCAGGCCGAGCGCGGGTTCAGATCGCGCAAACCCCAGCGCGCCGAGGCGTAGAAGGGCTCGGCCGCCGCCACCAGACGCTGCGCCGTCTTCGCCACGGCCGCGCGGTGCTGGGGCTGATCGACCTGATCGCGCGGCACGCCCGCCTCATCCAGCCAGGCGCCGGGCAGATAGACGCGTCCGCCCTTCGCATCCTCGACCACGTCGCGAGCGATGTTCGTTAGCTGGAACGCCAGCCCCAGGTCCTGGGCGCGTCGCAAGGTCGGCGCATCGTCCACCCCCATGATCCGCGCCATCATCACCCCGACGACGCCGGCGACGTGATAGGCGTAGTCCAGCGTGTCCTCCAGCGTATCGTAACGCCGGCCGACCACATCCATCTCGAACCCTTGCAACAGGTCCATCGCCTCATCGGCTGGAATGCCATGACGCATGGCCACGCGCTGGAAGGCGGTGAAGACCGGGTCCGTCTGCGGCTCACCGGCCAGGGCGGCGGCGGTGCGCAGGCGCAGTTCGTCCAGTTTCTCGCCGGCCAGCACAGGATCGATGCCGACCGCGCCGTGGCCCAGCACCTGGCCGTCGATCTCGTCGTCGCAGTGCCGGCACCAGGAATACAACATCCAGGCGTCGTCCCTGATCGCCGCGGGGAACAGGCGCGCGGCGGCGGCGAAGCTCTTGGACCCCTGCTCCATCGACTGGCGGCTGTGATCCAGGACGGCGTCGGTCATGCCGGCTGCCTCGCGTCCTCGATCATCAGGGCGGCGGTGGCCTTGGCCGATCCGACCACGCCCGGCACGCCCGCGCCGGGATGGGTGCCGGCGCCCACGAAATAGAGGTTGGGGATCTGGTCGTCGCGGTTATGCACCCGGAACCAGGCGCTCTGGGTCAGGATCGGCTCCAGCGAGAAGGCCGAACCCTGGTGCGCGTTCAGCTGGTCGCGGAAATCGACCGGCGTGAAGATGCGGCAGGTATCCAGGTCCGCCGTCAAACCGGGGATGTAGCGTTTTTCCAGATAGGCCAGGATCCGGTCGCGATAGCGCGGCCCCTCGACCTCCCAGTCGATGTCGGCCGAGGCCAGGTGTGGCACGGGCGCCAGCACATAGAAGGCGTCGCAGCCTTCCGGCGCCAGTGACGGATCGGTCCGCGTCGGCGCGTGCAGATACAGCGAGAAGTCATCGGGCAGGTCCGGCCCCTTGAAGATTTCGGCGATCAGCTCGCGATAGCGCGGCCCGAAAAGCACCGTGTGGTGGCGCACCTCCGGGTGGACGCGTTTCAGGCCGAAATAGATGACGAACAGCGACATGGAGTGACGCCGCGACGCCAGCTTGGCGCCCTCCTTTTGACCGCGCGGTTCCTGACCCAACAGGCGCTGATAGGTGTGAACCACGTCGGCGTTGGAGGCGACCATGTCGAAGGCCAACGTCTCGCCGTTCACCACCACGCCGGTCGCACGACCGTTCGCCATGGTGATGCGCTGAACGGGACTGTTCAGCCGGACTTCCCCGCCCAGATCCTTGAGCAGACGCACCATGGCCTGGATCAGGGCTCCGGTGCCGCCACGCGGGAACCACACGCCCCAGCGCCGCTCCAGCGCATGGATCAATGCATAGATCGACGAGGTGGCGAATGGATTGCCGCCGACCAGCAGGGAGTGGAAGCTGAACGCCTGACGCAGGTGCTCGTCCTGAATATAGCTGGCGACCTTGTCATAGACCGATCGCCAGGCCTGAAGCCGCATCAGTTCCGGCGCCGCCTTGACCATGCTGGCGAAGTCCAGGAACGGCACGGCCCCCAGCTTCAGATAGCCTTCCTTCAGCAGGTCCTGCGAATAGGCAAGGAACTTGCGATAGCCTTCCTTGTCGGCCGGATTGCGCGCCACGATCTGGCGGTCCAGCTCATCCTGATCGTTGACGTAGTCGAAGACGTCGCCGTCTTCCCAGCACAGCCGATAGAAGGGCGCGACCGGCAGCAGATCGACATAATCCGACAGCTTGCGCCCGCTGGCCTCGAACAGTTCCTCCAGCGCCGACGGGTCGGTGATGACGGTGGGACCGGCGTCGAAGGTATAGCCCTTGTCCTTGAACACATAGGCCCGGCCGCCCTCCAGATCGCGGGCCTCGAACACCGTGGTCTGAATGCCCGCCGACTGCAGCCGTATGGCCAGCGACAAGCCTCCGAAGCCCGATCCGATTACAGCAGCCCGCATCACGCACGTCCTCTTTCGACCAGACAGGTCAGTGCGGCGCCGATCGGCACCGGGGGTTTTCCGCTCAGGATCCGCGCCTTGTCAGCGAGTGTGGATCCCGCGGCGTAGAAGCGTTCGACCAAAGGCTGGGGCAGACGATAGAAACGCTCCAGCACCTTGTATCGCTCATCGGGCCGCGCCGCACGGAATAGCATCCGGTTCAGCAACCGATAAAAGCCTCGTCCGGCCCATACGTCATGCGCATGCCGGCGGATGTCTTCGGCGATCGTCGCCGGCTCGAAATCCCGCGCCAACCGGTCGGCCAGCCGCACCGCGTCTGGCAGGGAATAGCCGGTGGTCGGGTGAAACAGCCCGGCGCGCAGGCCGCTGAGCGCCGTCGGCCCCATTCGCGACAAATGCGCGCCGATGTCCCCATCGAGCGCCACGGGCAGGACGCCGTCCTCTTCGCGCAAGACCGTCTCGATCTCCCAGCCCTGCGCGCGGACGTAATCCAGCACGCCCTGCCGGAAGGCCGCGCGATCCAGCGCATCCCCGTCGGTGTAGCGCGTATCCTCGATCAGCAGCGTGCGATCATCGAACGGCAGGGTGTAGAGAAACCGATAGCCCCCGGCCTGATCGACGCAGGCGTCCATGACGATGGGCGTGGTCAGACCGTGCGGCGCCGCCAGCCGCACCTCCAGCCCGACGAACTTCTGAAAACCCAGCGCCAGATCCGGCGTCGCGGTCGGCCCGCGCCCATCGATCACCGCCTTGGCGTTCAGACGCCGTCCATCAGCCAGCACCGCTTCGGTCGGCGACACCGAAGCGACCGGCGCACCCAGCATGACCTTTCCGGGCAAAGCCGCCTCGACCACCGCCGCAAACCGTTCGGCCGTGACGCTGCAATAGGGGGTCGACAGCGCGCGCTCGAACTGGGGAAAACGGACGCTGTATCCTGGCCAGCGATGCACGGCCAAGGGCGCGATCCAGTCGCGCTGCGCCTGCGTCAGGTCGCTGTCGAAGAAGGACCAGGTGTGGACCCCGCCCAGGGTCTGCGCCGCCTCGACGATTCGCACGTCCAGATCGGGCCGCAGCTGCGACAGCCGCAGCGCCAGCAGGCCATTGGCCAGGCCGCCGCCGACCAGCAAAAGGTCCGGCGCGGAAGTGTCAGAGGCGTCGACCTGCATTCCAGACAGGTGGCACGCGACGACGCATGCGGCAAGCGAACAGGATGCTTACGGGGCCGCGATGCGCTAAGTGTCGCGCCATGTCCGCCGTCACGCCAATGTCACGGGTCGTCCCGAACCAGGCCCTGATCGGTCTAACGCTGGCCGGCCTGATCGCGGCGGCCTGGCTGAGCCTGCATATCTACGGCGTCTATTTTCATCGCTGGACGATCTGGAGCGTCCTGACCGTTCCGCTGATCGTCGCCGTCCAGACCTGGCTGTCCGTCGGCCTGTTCATCGTCGCCCACGACGCCATGCACGGCTCGCTGGCCCCGGGACGCCCACGGCTGAACACGGCGATCGGCAGCCTTGCGCTGGCCCTCTACGCCGGTTTTCGGTTTGCGCCGCTGAAGACGGCACACCACGCCCATCACGCTGCGCCCGGTACGGCGGACGATCCCGACTTTCACGCAGAGGCTCCAAGCGCCTTCCTGCCCTGGTTTTACGGCTTTTTCCGCACCTATTTCGGCTGGCGAGAACTGGCCGTTCTGACGGTGCTCGTGGCCGTCGCGGTGCTCATCCTCGGCGCCCGAATGCCCAACCTTCTGGTCTTCTGGGCCGCGCCCGCCCTGCTCTCGGCGCTACAGCTTTTCACATTCGGCACCTGGCTGCCTCACAGGCATACCGACGAAGCCTTCCCCGACCACCACAACGCCCGCACCAGCCCCTTCGGCCCGGTCCTGTCGTTGCTGACCTGCTTCCACTTCGGCCGCCACCACGAACACCATCTGACCCCCTGGAAGCCCTGGTGGAGTTTGTTCAGCTAGGCGTCCCCGGTGGTCGTTTTCAACGGCGACATGATGCACGAAGCCTCTGCCCCGCCGACCCATGGCGGCTGCTGATCAGCCCATATTCTGAGAGGAATGGCGGAGACGGAGGGATTCGAACCCTCGGTACCCCTTACGGGGTACGACGATTTAGCAAACCGTTGCCTTCAGCCACTCGGCCACGTCTCCTGCGAGGGCGTCGATAGCGGAGGCTGATGCGTCGCGCAATCCGGTTCGAGAGAAAGCGTCCACGTTAACGCGACATAGAGGCCGAAGCGGCAGTATCGCGGCCATCATTCGCCCCCCGGATCGCTGCTGGATCGCCTGTTGCTCGACCGTCCCGCCAATCTCGCCGCCGATACGCCGCTGAAGAGCCGGCCGTCGCGCGGGCCGTTCCGGCCGGAGATCTGGCTGAATGCGCGCGAGCGATCGTCCGTGCGCCTGTCGGCGCACTATTTCCGGCTGATCGACGTGTTGATGGTCTGCGGCCTGGCTTTCAGCGCGGTCTTGGCGATCCAGCCGACGGGTCTGGCCTCGATCACGGTCGGCGACGCCGCGCCCGTGGTCGTCGGCGCCGTTTTGGTGCTCGTGTTGATGCGCGCGCTTCAGCTTTATCGATTCGGACGCGACACGCCCTGGCCTCTGCACATGACGGGCGTTGTGGGCGTGGGAGTCGTCTCGGCCGGCGTGGCGCTCGTGCTGGGTTGGCTGCTGGACCGCCCGGCGCTGAACGTCATTGCGCCCTGGGCCCTGACGACGACGGCCGCCCTGGCGCTGTTGCACGGCCTGTGGCTGGTCGTCATTGCGCGGTTGCGTCGGCTGGGCGTGCTGTCGCCCAACATCGTCATCGTCGGCGCGACCCGAAACGCGCGACGTCTGATCGAACAGGCGTTGGAGCGGCGCGACATGAATGTCCTGGGCGTGTTCGACGACCGCTTGGCCAGATCGCCGGACAGCTTGGCCGGCGTGCCGGTGCTGGGGACCGCTAAGGCCCTGCTGACCCACCGCCTGACGCCCTATGTCGACCGGATCGTGCTGGCCATAGATCCCGAGGCCGGCCAGCGCGTGCGCGACCTGACGCAGACGTTGAACGCCCTGCCCAATCCGCTGACGGTCCTGGTCGATTCGGAGTTGGGCCGCGACGGGCTGCTGAACAGGCTGGCGAATGCGCCGCTCGCGCCTCTGGATGGTCCTGCCAACCCGGACCGCCGCGCCTTCAACAAGCGGATGCAGGATCTGGTGATCGGCGCCGTCGCCCTTGTCGTCGCTGCGCCCATCATGGCCTTGGTCGCTCTGGCGGTGAAGCTGGACAGTCCCGGCCCCGTCTTCTTCCGCCAGCGCCGTCACGGTTTCAATCACGAGACCATTGTCGTGTGGAAGTTCCGCTCCATGCGCCACGCCGCCGCCGATGCGACCGCCAGCCGCCAAGTCTGCGCCGACGACGACCGCATAACCCGTGTCGGCCGTTTCATTCGCGCCACCAGCCTGGATGAACTGCCGCAGATCTTCAACGTCCTGTCCGGCGAGATGTCCCTGGTCGGCCCTCGCCCCCACGCCATCGGCATGAAGACCGGCGAGACCGAATCCGCTCTGCTGGTCGCCGAATACGCCCATCGACACCGGATCAAGCCCGGCATGACCGGCTGGGCCGCCATCAAGGGCTCACGCGGCCCGGTGGACACCGAGGCCCAGGTGCGTGAACGCGTCCAGCTGGACATCGAATATATCGAGCGACAGTCCTTCTGGCTGGACCTGTGGGTTATCGCCGTCACCATCCCCGTCCTGCTGGGCGACCGGGCGGCCGTGCGTTGAGCGAGAAGCGCATGTTCTGGCGCGGCGTTTGGGGCTATCTGCCGGCCCAGATCGTCCAGGGCGTGGTCGGTTTCCTGACCATCTTCGTCTTCACGCGTCTGCTCAGCGCCGACGACTTCGGTCATTACGCCCTGGCGTTTTCGGTCACGACCCTGGCCCACACCGTCACCTTCACTTGGCTGGAGGCGTCGATGGCGCGCTTCTGGGCGGCCGAGCGCACGCCCGAGGGAATGGCGACCCATTTCGCCAGTCTTTACCGCACATCCTTCACCATCATCGCCGTGTTCACACCCATCGCGGCGCTGATCGTCTGGCTGGCGCCGCTGACGCCGGCATTCAAGATCGCCGTCGCCTTCGGTCTGGCCGGCGCGCCCGTGCGCAACCTCGCGAAGCTGGCGCAGGAGCGATATCGCGCGGCGGGCGAGGTGTCGAAATCCGCCGCCGTGGACATCGGCGTGGCCATTTTGGGTTTCCTGGTCGGGGCCGGATTCGCGCTGGCCGGCGCCGGCGCGGCCTCGCCCCTGCTGGGCCTGGCCATCGCGCCCCTGTTCGCCCTGCCCTTCATCCTGCCGGGGGAATTGCGTCAGGCCGGTGGCGGGATCGTGGATCGCACGCGGCTGAAGGCCTATGCCCTCTATGGCTATCCCATTGCGGCGTCGCTGACCTTGGCCTTGGTGCTGGCCTCGACGGACCGGTTTCTGCTGGCAGCCTTCATGGATGCGGCGGCGGTCGGCGCCTATCACGCCAGCTACAGCCTGGCGAACCGGACGCTGGACGTGATCTTCATCTGGCTGGGTGCGGCCGGGGCGCCGGCGATGGTCATGGCGCTGGAGCGCGGCGGGCGCGAGGCGCTGCGTCAGACGGCCATCGAGCAGGGTTCGACCCTGATCCTGATCGGCCTGCCCGCCGCCGTCGGCCTGTCGCTGGTCGCGAGACCGCTGGCGGAGTTGATGATCGGCCAGGATCTGCGCGCCGCCGCTGCGCTGGTGACGCCGTGGATCGCCGCCTCGTCCTTCCTGTCGGGGATGATCGCCTATTATTTCGGCTTCGGCTTCACGCTCGGAAAGAAGACCGGCCTGCTGCTGGTGACGATGGCGATCCCGGCGCTTTGCAACGTTGCCCTGAACCTGGTGCTGATCCCCCGAATGGGCGTGACCGGCGCCGCCGTCTCGACCACCGCCAGCTTCGCCATCGGCCTGATCGCCTGCCTGCTGCTCAGCCGCCGCGCCATAGCCCTGCCGATGCCGTGGGAGGCGTTGATCCGCTGTGGGATCGCGTCGGCCGTCATGGCCGGGGTCGTCTGGCTGCTGCCGCCCATCGGCGGATTCTTGGAGCTGATGCTTGACGCAGGCGTGGGCGGCGCCGTCTATGCCGTCATCGCCCTGACCCTGAACGCCGCAGGCGTCCGTGACGTGCTGCTGCGCCTGGTCCGCGCGCGTCCGAGCGTGACGACATGAGCGCCCATATCCACGACAACGCCGCCTGGGCGCGGGCCAGGCCGAAGATCTCGGTCCTGATCCCCTTCCTGCGCGACGATCCCCAGGCCGTGCTGCGCCAACTGGATGCAGAAGCCGCCGCCCTGTCTGGCGCGCTCGAACTGATCCTGCTGGACGACGGCACGGGCGACGCCGATGTGACGGCCCGACTTCAGGCGACCATCGCCGCCCTCGCCCTGCCCGTGCGCCTCATCACCCTGGCCGCCAACGAGGGCCGCGCCAGAGGCCGCAACCGCCTGACCACCGCCGCCCGGGGCGAGGCCTATCTTTTCCTCGACAGCGACATGCGGCCCGACACCCCCGTCTTCCTTCAGACCTGGCTGGGCCTGATCGCCCAAGAGGCGCCCGCCGTGGCCTTCGGCGGCTTTTCTCTCGATCAGGCGCCGACCGACGCCCGGTTCGCCGTACACCGCGCTCTGTCCGGCGCTTCGGAATGTCTGCCGGCGTCCCAACGCGCCCTGACGCCCGAGAAATACGTCTACACCTCTAACCTGCTGGTGCGCCGCGACGTCTTCGCCGCCGAATCCTTCGATCCCGGCTTCAGCGGCTGGGGCTGGGAAGATGTGGAGTGGGCCATGCGGGTCTCGCGCCGCTTTCCCGTCGTCCATATCGACAATCCGGCCACCCACATGGGCCTGGACACGGTCGAGGATCTGGCGCGCAAGTTCGACCAGGGCGCCGGCAACTTCGCCCGCGTCGTCGCCCTGCATCCCGCCATCGTCCAGACCTATCCCAGCTACAAGGCCGCGCGCGCCCTGAAACGCCTGCCCGCCCTGCCCCTGGCGCGCCGCCTGATGAAACAGGCCGCCCTGACGACGGCCCTGCCGGTCAAGGCCCGCGCCTTCGCGCTCAGGCTCTACCGCGCCGCCGTCTATGCGGACGCCGTCTGACCATGCGCGACGTCGCCGTCATCATCCCGACCCTGCGCCGCCCCGACAGCCTGGAGCGCGCCCTTCGCTCGGTCTTCGCCCAGACCGGGTCGCTGCACCGCGTCGCCGCCATCGTCATCGCCGACAATGACCCGCAAGGCTCCGCCGCCGCCCTGATCGAGCGGCTGCGCGACGAAGCGCCCGTCCCGATGATTTACGCCCACGCCCCGGCCCCCGGCGTGGCGACGGCGCGCAACGTCGGACTGGCCGCCACCGACGCCCCTCTGATCGCCTTCCTCGACGACGACGAGGCCGCCTCGCCCGGCTGGCTCGCCGCCCTGCTGGACGCGCAGAGCCAGACCGGCGCCGATGTCGTCTTCGGCCCCATTCGCGGGCGTGTGCCGGAAAACACCGGCTGGACCACCGCCTATCTGGAGCGGTTCTTCGGTCGCGACGGCCCGCGTGAGACCGGCCTGACCGACGACATCCACGGCTGCGGCAACAGCCTGATGGTGCGCAGGACCGCCCTGCCCGGCAAGGCCCCCTTCGACGTCGCCATGAACGAGACAGGCGGCGAGGACGACCGGCTGTTCACTGCCCTGTCGGCGCGGGGCGGCCGCTTCGGCTGGGCCGCCGACGCTTGGGTGGATGAGTTCGCCCCGCCCCACCGCGCCACGCTGAACTACGCCCTCACCCGCGCCTTCGCCTATGGCCAGAGCCCGAGCCAGATGGCCGCCGACCGTCGCGACTGGCCCGGCGTCATCAAATGGATGCTGGTCGGTCTGGCCCAAGCCGGTGTCTGGGGCGCCGCGTCCCTGATGTCCGCCCTCCTTCGTCGTCCCGACCGCGCCCACACCTACGACCGCTGCGCGCGTGGTCTCGGCAAGGTCTTCTGGACCAAGGGCTTCGAGCCTAAACTGTATGGCGCGGCGATGCTGAAGCGACCTCGGCCTGATCAGCGGATCGGCATATAGCGGCAGGTGAAGTCCGGATCGCCGGTCATCAGGCTCGGCTTGAGGTGGATATAAAGCCGTTCGGCGCCCGCAACGTCGTCCAGCGCAAACGCCTGTTCGGCCTCATACATCTCGTCCCGGTGCGCGTCCGTCCACCCCTTGGCCAGTTTGATGGCGCGTGCCTTGGCCGTGGGCAGGCTATCGGCGACCACGAAGACATTGCGGTGCTGCTCGGCGAACGCCACGCCGTCGTAGCCGCCCAGGTTGACGTAGTAGAGCTTTTCCTTGCCCTCATAAGGCGTCGGCGACAGGCTGACCTCATAGCCGTCTGCCTGCGAAATCTCCGACCAGCAATCGATGTGCAACGTCCCTTCACGTCCCCACCACTGCGCCAGCAAGGCGTCTTTCGTCGCTTCGATCGTGGGGGCGACGAGGAAGCGCATATCGTGCACCTCGATATTGGCGCCGGGGTGCTCCCCGCCGATGTAGATCGCAAACAGCTTCATTCGTCCTCGCGTCAGGCCGCCGTATCGGCAAGATCGACCGCAGGCTTTGCGGTATTCAGGATCAACGCCAGTCGCCGACCGACGATCCCACCCATTTCGTGCGAACTGGTGATCCCTTGCGCAAAGGGATGCCGCCCCATGATGAACGGCAGGCTGAGACAGAACAGCCGATCCGTCGGCAGGGGCGCATCGACCGGCCGGAACAGGTCATCGACAGCAATCCCCCGGACCACGTCGGGCGCATCGTTGGCGACCTGATCTCGAACGATCCCCTGCTCCAGCAAGGACAGGAACGGGAACTGTATGCCGCTCAGGGCCGCTTGCCCCGTCGCCTCGATGAAGATCGGGAAATGGCGGGTCGTGTCGCCGATGGCCACGCGCGCGCCGCCTTCGGGACAGCGCGTATCCACCTCGTGATCGTCGCCCAGCGCGATGACATCCAGCCGTCCTGCGGCGTGCAGCGCCAGCATCCGCTCGATCGATTCGTGCGGAACCCCGGCGTAGATATCGACGAAGATCGGCTTGAAGGCGCGGCTGAACCGCTCGAACTCGGCGCTGTCCAGATGCGGCACGATGATGGCGACAATCTCGTGCATGCGCAGAATGCCGTCGCGCCAAGCGACCGTCACCTGTGCGGCATGGTTCGCCTGCGCCTCCTTCAGGTTCGCGGCGGCCCAGACGAAGGGATCAACCGCTGCGCGCCGAGCGAAATAGGCCTCGGCGAAGGTTTCAAGCGTCGCATCATGCAGTCCCGTCTCCGCGGCATAGTCAGGGTCCAGATGGATCAGCTCGGTCCGAAACAGGTCGAATACGGTGTCCAACAGCCCGTCAGGGCCGCGCGCCACAGCCGCAGCAACAGCCTCGGGCGTGCAATAGGTCAGCGGGCCATGCGGCAGCGGAAAATAGAAGTCCGCCTCGGGCAGCAAACCCTTTCGCGACATCATTGCGATGTGAAGATCTTCAGTATCCGGCGCGGGCTGATAGATCAGCCGATTGTCCCGCCGAACGAAGTCCCCGTGCGACGTGGCAAGGGCGACGGCCGCATCGATGGCCGTCAACGACGACCCCCGAATGCCGATGCGTGTCGCCGGAACATCCGCGAGGTCGGATGCAGGCCATGGGCTTAGGAAATATCCGGGCTGGGCGTCCGGCCCCGACGGCCACTGATGACCCGTTGCCAGAACCACATGGTCGAACACAGCCTTGGCGACCTTTTGCGACGGCGGCGACGTGAAGGTCAGCTCGATCCCTTCCTGACGATTCGCCGCGTCGATGACCCGGCATCCCGTCCACACATCGATGTCGACGCCCTTGGCGCGGGCCTGCTGAACCAGGGTGGCGAACTGGCTTTCGAAATATCGCCCTAAGGCCACGCGTGGGACGAAGGTCCGATCGTTGAGCGACGCCCCATCCACGTCCAGCTCTGCTAGTTCGGCACGCGTTCGTGCCGACAGCCAGTCGGCCAGCGTCTCCTGCAACGGCGGGATCTCTATGCTGGCGATGTTCGACAGCATCGCCGGATCGTTCCAGTCCGGGCTGTAGGGGCTGCCGCACCCGGCCGTCTCGCGCGCTTCAAACACCGTGACCCGCGCCGAAACGACGCTTTCGGACAGAAGGTCATGAAGGGCGTAAAGCGTCGTCGGCCCCGCTCCGACGAATGCGACGGACTTTGTCATGGCTACACAATGCGCGACGCACACAAAGGCGCCACATCAGCACTCGATTTAACGCAACCGCTTCATTTTCTTGCCGAATGTGCGAAATCGGACGCCAGAAATGTCGGCTTCAAAAGCGGCTTCAGCCCATCAGCCGCTGCAGAAAACCCGGCGCCTTGTAAGTCGAACGGTTCATGACCACGCCGGCGATCTTGCCGCCCACCGCCTCGATCTCGTCGCGCAGGATGACCGGGGCATGGGCGGGCGTGCTTTCGGCCGCGATCACCAAGACCGTCATGTCCACGAAGGGCGCCAGGATGATCGCCATGTCGTTGCGGTCGGCGGCGGGCGCGTCGATGACGATGGTGTCGGCGTGGGGCCGCAGCGCCTCCCAATAGCGGGGCTCTCCAACCGCTTCGACCCGGTGACCGGATCGCAGCGCCTCCATGTGGAAATGCGTCACCCACAGGCGGCCGCCCAGGCAAGACCGCGCCGTCAGCAGCCGCGAATCCGGCACCGGCTTGCCGTCGCGCCCGGTCACGCGCGGCGTCACGGCGTAAAAGCTTGAGCCGTCGGGCGAGCCTTGCGCCGCCTTGCCGACCTGACCGAACCGATCCGGCTCGGCCGACACCGTCTCCAACTGCCCCTGTTGCGCCAAGTCGCCGTCGATCAACCAGACGGGCTTGCGCGCCCGCACCGCCGCCAGACGGGCGAACTCGCGCGCAACGGTCGAGACACCCTCGCCGGTCGCGGCTGAGGCGAACTGGATCACGCGCGCGCGGTGCGCCGGCGCCGGTCCCAGCGCCGCCCAAAGGCCCGCCATTTCTGAAGTCAGATCGACCATCGAATCGCCAAGGCGCTCCCTAAGCCCTCAGCCTAGCACGAGTTTCGCTAGGCCGCCTTGGCCGGCGCGACGGCCAGGACCGGCATGTCCAGGGTGCGGCTGACCGAGGCCGGTGTCGTGAAGCCGCGCCGCGTGAACACGCGCAACAGGCCGACGCACAGGGCGGTGAACCCGGCGAACAGGAAGACCGCCGCCAGCAGCGGGATCTTCAGGCTCTTGCCCGTGGCCGGCGGCTGAGCGCGCTCGATGACGGTGACGTTGTCGGCGCCGGCGGCGACCAGGGCGTTGTCGGCCCGGCTCTGGGTCTCGCGCTGCTGGAACTCTCGGATCGAGGCGCTCAGCACTTCGCGATTGCCGGCCAAAGTCGTGTTCTCGGATTCCAGCGCCGTCAGCCGCGCCTGCCGCGAACGAATATCGGCCAGCTGCCGGTCCAGGACCGCCAGACGCGCCGCCAGCGAGTCGCGCTCAGCCCGGGTGTTGATCCGCGTGGTTTCCAGCTCGGTCCAGACAGGGTTCGGCCCGGTGCGGACTTCCTTGGCCCCAACGGCCGTGCCGGTCGCGACATAGGCTTGCAGTTGATTGATCCGCGCCTCGATATCCTTCACCGGCTGGGCGTCGGGCTGGTAACGCGACAACAGCTGCTCGCGTTCGGTGCGCAGTTGCAGCACCTGGTCTTGGGCCGAGATGTTCAGATCCTGTTGCAACGCCACCTCCGCCGGTGTTCCCGCCTGCTGCGCCACCAGGGTGTTCAGCCGCTGGGCGGTCTGGTTCAGCTGGCTCTGCGTCGACATCCGGTCGGTGAAGACCGCCTGATAGGTCGCCGCCAGCGTCGCCTTGGCCGCCGTGAAGTCGCCGATGTCATTGGAGGCCAGGAAGGCCTCATAAGCCCGGTCCGCATTGCCGAGTTCATCCTCGAAGGCGATGCGTTGGCTGGCGATGGCCGGCGTCTTGTCCTGGAAGACTTCGCGACGATAGATCAGATATTGCTCGATGATCGTGTTCAGGACCCGGGCCGCCCGTTCGGGATCGTCGGCCTTGTAGGTCAGATGGATGACCGCGCTGCCCGGCGCCGTGGCGACGCCCAGGCCGCCGCCGACGGCCTTCAGCGCAGCGGACCGCGCGGCCTGCGGACTGCCCTTGGGCGGCTCGCCCAGGATGGCGGCGGGACCCAGCGCCTCGACCACCTTCTGGCGCACAGCGCTGGAGCCCAGGATGGCGGCTTCGGAGTTGGCGACCTCGTCGCCCTGGGGCGCCTGGCCCCGCTCGGCCGTGCCGACGCGCGGTTGATAGACGTATTCCTGACCCACACCCGCGAAAACCGAGCCGGTAGCGGTGTAGCTCTTCTTCAGCGTCATGGCGGCGGCGAACCCCAGCCCCAGGATCACCACGAAGACGACGATCATCAGCAGCAGTTCGCGGAACAACAGGCCGATCACGTCCAGAACGCCGTAGCGCGGCCTTGTGGTGACGTGTGCGGTGGAGCGCATCGGGCGGGCCGAATCCCTTGAAAGGCGTGTTGTCGTCACCCTTCGCCCACCGGCGTTAACCGATGATTACCCATAACCGGCGAGGTTGCCTGATATCCCTCGTCGAGGCCGACCGATTCCCATGCTGACCGATCGCCGCCTGTTTCTGCTGACCCTGGGTTCAGCCTCCATCGCCGCCTCGCTGGCGGCCTGCGGCGGTGCCGGCGGCGTTCCCGATCCTCGGCGCGCCGACCGGTCGCCCTACGACGAGCTCGCCGGCCTGCCCTTCGCCCCCTGGACGGACCAGGAGCCGGAATATCTGCTGTATCCCGGCGACGAGATTGAGGTGGCGACGCCGACGGCCTCGGAGCTGACGCGCACGCTCAAGGTCGGTCCTGATGGTCGCATCGCCCTGCCCCTGATCGGATCGGTCATGGCGGCGGATCGCACCCTGCCCCAGCTTCAGCAGGTCGTCTCTGCGGCCTATGCTACCCAGCTGGTGCGCCCTGTTGTCGAGGTCACCCTGCGCCAGGCCGGCCCGATCCGCGTCTGGGTCGATGGCGAGGTGCGCAACCCGGGCGTCTTCGAAATGATCGGCGGTCTGGACGCCTATCAGGCGGTGATCCAGGCCGGTGGTTTCGCCCCGACGTCGCGTCAGGACAGCGTGGCCCTGATTCGTCGCGGCCCCGGCGGATCACGCATGATGCGGGTGGTGGACCTGCGTCCGCGTCGCGGCGAGGTCGTGCCGTTGCGGCGTGGCGACATCGTCTTCGTGCCGCGTTCGACGCTGGGCGAACTGGCAGCCTTCTTCACCCAGGTGCGCGCCGCCCTGCCTATCGGCTTCAGCTATTCGATCAACGGATCGAACGGCAACGGCTACGCGCAGTTCTGAACTGATCGCTTACGCGACCAGTTGAACCACGCCCTGGTCGATGTAGCGCCGCGCGGCCTTCTGGGCCTCGGCGATCTCTTCGCGTTCCATCTCCTGGCTCATCTCGCGGCGATAGACGCGCGCCTCGATCGAACCCTTCATGGCCGCCAGGTTGAAGATCATGTGAGCCGACACCCGGTCCATCGGGCAACCGCCCGATCCGGCCGAATACATCATGCCCAGTTTGAACAGGTCGTCGCCGGACATGTCCGGGGTCGGCAGCGGCAGACCTTCATCGTTGGCCTGCAGGTCGTGCGCCATTTCTTGCGCGTTCATCACCGTATCTCCTGATCGGGCGCCATTCTGGGCCCGCCTCTGAGACGCCATCAAATACCGGTGGTTTGAAGTTAAAGTTAACGGCGTAAAGCCTCGCACGGACTTTTCAGTAAAGCAGAAATGAATACTTTCAACGGGATTCAGACCTCGGAAATCTCTCGGAAATCTCTCGTTTACGCCTCAACTCCGCACACGATCAGCGCTCCGCAAACCTGACGCGATCGTTCAGCGGGCATTCAGGCGCGAAATCCGACCTTGCTCATCATTAACGGGTCGGGTCGGCACATCCGTCGGCGGCCCAGAATGGAGCACGAAGATGAACCGCCTCACCAAGGCCGCCGTCGTCGCCCTCGCCCTGTCGACCACGGCCGTGCCGATGCTCGTTCAGGCCCAGGACCGCGACCGCCGCGAGTATCGTCAGGATCGCCGTGACGACCGCCGCGACTTCCGCCAGGAACGCCGTGAAGATCGCCGCGACTGGCGCGACGGTCGCTATGACAGCCGCCAAGACTATCGTCGTGATCGCCGCGACGACCGTCGTGACTATCGCGACGAACGCCGGGATGACCGTCGCGATTGGCGCAACGACCGCTGGGACCGCAACAACAGCAACTGGTGGCGCGGCCGCTCGGACTTCCGTGGCTACAACGGTCCGCGCTCAGGCTACTGGTATGCGCCCAGCTACGGCTACTACCGGGTCGAGCCGCGCTACAGCGGCTATCGCTGGCGCACCGGCGGCTATCTGCCGGCGCAGTATCGCAGCTACTACGTCCGCGACCCCTATGTTTACGGTCTTCGCGAAGCGCCGCGCGGTTATCGCTACGTCCACGCCGGCAACGACATCCTGTTGATCGCCGTGGCCAGCGGTCTGATCGCCAGCGTCCTCTCGGGCGTCTATTAAGCCCCGCCATAACCGGACGATCGAACCCCGCAGGTCTTGCCTGCGGGGTTCTGCTTTTTCCGACAGTCCCTTGATTGCGAACAGTGTTCAGCCTGGGTTCATCGCCACCGATCGATGATTGCCTCAAGCCGCCGGAGACCCGGCGTGCAGGAACCAAAGACCATGAAACGCCTCCTGATGGCTTTCACCGCCATCGCCGCCGTCGCCGGCCCGCTTGCAACTCCGATGCAAGCCCTCGCCCAGGAACAGGACCAGGCTCAGCAGGAACGGCCTCAGCGTGAAGGCCGCGCCCGCGGCATGAACCGGCCCGAGCGTCCGCAGATGGGTCGTGAAGACGGACCGCGCGAGCCTCGCCCCGAACGTCCCAGCCGACCCGCAAACGATACGCCCCGTCCCGAGGGCCCGTCGGGTGGCGAACGTCCCGATGCAGGCGGCCAACGTCCGGATCGTCCCGAAGGCGGATGGTCTCGGCCTGATCGCCCCAACACCGGCGGCCAGCGTCCGGACCGGCCCGAAGGGGGCTGGAACCGACCCGATCGCCCGAATACCGGCGGCCAGCGTCCGGACCGACCCGAGGGCGGCTGGAACCGGCCCGATCGTCCGAATACAGGCGGCCAGCGTCCGGACCGGCCCGAAGGCGGCTGGAACCGACCCGATCGTCCGAATACCGGCGGCCAGCGTCCCGACCGGCCCGAAGGCGGCTGGAACCGACCCGATCGGCCCGACCGCCCAAATGCTGGCGGTCAACGCCCCGTCCGTCCTGGAAACGGCTGGAACCGTCCCGACCGTCCAGGCTCGGGGTGGAACAACGGTCGTGACCGCGACCGTCAGCACCGCGAGTTCCGCCAGCGCTTCAACGGCGATCAATGGCGGCGGGATTTCTATCGCAACCACCGCTCGGACTGGTGGCGCAATGATCGGCGCTTCAGGGGTTACAACGGCGTGCGCGTCGGCTTCTACTTCGCGCCGGGTTGGGGCTACTACAGCGTGCCGCGCTCCTACTGGGGTCGGTCGTGGTCGGTCGGCCAGTATCTGCCGGATGCCTTCTGGCGCTATCAGCTGAACGACTGGCGCACCTACGGCCTGGGCTATCCGCCCGAGGGCACGCGCTGGGTTTCCGTCGACAACACTCTGTATCTGATCGACGAATACGACGGCTATATTATCGACGTCGTCCGCGACGCCTGGCGCTGGTAACAGCCTGACGATTTTGCACATCCGCCCGACGGCCCCGCGCCGTCGGGCTTTTTTATTGCCCCGCTTCGCTAAAGGATTGCGAACCGTGACCTTCCCGTGACCTTGTTCCGGTGCGACATCTTGTCATGCGTCATTGGATCGCCAGGTATTCGAAGCCCTCAGCTGCGCCACAAACGCCGTTCAGCCGAGATCAGCTTCAGCAATCAGCGCTTGAAACGACTTGAGACCCGCCGGACGAAAATCGGCCGCGATGCGCTCCGACGCTGGTCTTCGTCGCCATTCACGATGACGTCCGGAAGCGTTTCCGGATGGCGTTTCAACCGAAGGACATGTCCCGATGAAGATCGCACTGACCGCCCTGGCCGCCTCGATGCTGCTGGCCGGCGCCGCAACCGCCCAGCAAGCGCCCAGCGCGCCGCCGCCTCCGCAGCCCCCGCCGGTCGATCATCAGACTCCGCACCATCCGGCCCCGCCGCCGATCGATCCCGCCGTGCCTGCGCCGCCCGCGCCCCCGGCGCCGACCCCTGTCGATGAGTCCGCTCCTCCTCCGCCGCCTGCCCCGCCCGCTCCGCCAGCGCCGACCGACCCGGACGCCCCCGTCCCGCCTGCGCCTCCAGCTCCCCCTGCACCGCCGACGCCGCCCGTCCCGCCGTCAGCCTAAACACAGAATTGAAAAGGCCCTGCGGAGCGATTCGCAGGGCCTTTGCTTTTAGTCCGACGCCTCGCCTTACAGGCCCAGCTTGGCCTTCAGGATGTCGTTGACCGCCGCCGGATTGGCCTTGCCGCCCGTGGCCTTCATGACCTGACCAACGAACCAGCCGATGGCCTGGGGCTTTTCAGCCACGGCTGCCGCCTTGTCCGGGTTGGCGGCGATGATCTCGTCCACGGCCTTTTCGATGGCGCCGGTGTCCGTGACCTGTTTCAGGCCGTGCTTCTCGACCACCTCGGCGGGCGAGCCTTCGCCGTTCCAGACGTGATCGAACACTTCCTTGGCGATCTTGGACGAGATGACGTTCGTCTCGATCAACTCCACCAGCTGCGCGACGTGCGCCGCCGGCAGCGGGTTCTCGCTGAAGTCCTTGCCCTCGGCCGCCAGGCGCGCCGAAACCTCATTGGTGACCCAGTTGGAAACCAGCTTGGCGTCCCGTCCCTTGGCGGCGGCTTCGAAATAGTCGGCCTTGGCCTGTTCCGAGATCAGCACGATGGCGTCATATTGCGACAGGCCATAGTCGGCCATCAGGCGCTTGCGCTTGTCGTCCGGCAACTCGGGCAGCGACGCGTTGATCTCGGCGATCCACGCCTCTTCCAGATCCAGCGGCAGCAGGTCGGGATCGGGGAAGTAGCGATAGTCCTGCGCCTCTTCCTTGGACCGCATCGAGCGCGTCTCGCCGGCCGTCGGGTCGTACAGGCGCGTCTCCTGAGTGATCGAACCGCCGTCCTCCAGGATCTCGATCTGGCGGCGCGCCTCATACTGGATCGCCTGAGAAATGAAGCGGAAGCTATTGACGTTCTTGATCTCGCAGCGCGTCCCCAGATAGCTGAAGTCGCCTGTCTGCTTGAATTTGTCGTAGTTGCCGGCCCGGCAAACCGACACGTTCACGTCGGCGCGCAGATTGCCTTTCTCCATGTCGCCGTCGCAGGTGCCCAGATAGATCAGGATGGTCCGGATCTTCTTCACATAGGCCACCGCCTCGTCCGGCGTGCGCAGGTCAGGACGCGAGACGATCTCCATCAGCGCCGTGCCGGCCCGGTTCAGGTCGACGTAGCTTTCGGTCGGCGATAAGTCGTGGATCAGCTTGCCCGCGTCCTGCTCCAGGTGCAGCCGCTCGATGCCGACGTTGAAGAAGCTGCCGTCCTCGGCCTCCACCTCGACCACGCCTTCACCGACGATGGGGTAATAGAGCTGGCTGATCTGATAGCCGGTCGGCAGGTCGGGATAGAAGTAGTTTTTGCGGTCGAACTGGCTGCGTCGGTTGATCTGCGCGCGCAGGCCCAGGCCTGTCTTCACCGCCTGTTCGACACAGTGTTTGTTCAGCGTCGGCAACATGCCGGGGAAGCCCGCATCGACCAGCGACACCTGCTCGTTCGGCCCCGCGCCGAAGCCGACGGCGGCGCCCGAAAACAGCTTGGCCTTCGACGCCACCTGGGCGTGGATTTCCAGGCCCATGACGATTTCCCAATCGCCGGTGCGGCCTTTGATGGTCTTGGTATTGTCGCTCATGCTCACCACCACTTGCTCGGCTTGGCCGTGAAGCCCGCCGCCCGTTCCAGCGCGGCGCCGACCTGGAAGACCGTCGCCTCGTCCAGCGCCTTGCCGATGACCTGCAGACCCAGCGGCAGACCGCCGGCGTCTACGCCCGCTGGCACCGAAATGCCCGGTAGGCCGGCCAGATTGGTCGTCACCGTGAAGACGTCGTTCAGATACATGGTCAGCGGGTCGATCTGCTTGTCGCCCAGCGCGAAGGCGGCGGACGGGGTCGACGGCGTCAGGATGGCGTCCACCTGGCCCCAGACATTGTCGAAGTCCTCGGCGATGCGGCGACGCACCTTCAGCGCCTTGACGTAGTAGGCGTCGTAGAAGCCGGCCGACAGCACATAGGCGCCGATGGTCAGGCGACGCTGGACCTCCTTTCCGAAGCCCTCGGCGCGCGAGGTCGCGTACAGGTCGTCCAGCGACTTGAAGTCCTCCGCCCGATGCCCGAACCGCATCCCGTCGTAGCGAGCCAGGTTCGACGAAGCCTCGGCCGGCGCCACGATATAGTAGGTCGGCAGGGCGTATTTGGTGTGCGGCAGGCTGATCTCGACGATCTCGCAGCCGGCGTCTTTCAGCCAGGCCACGCCCTCATCCCACAGGGCCTGAATCTCGGCCGGCATCCCGTCCACGACATATTCGCGCGGCACGCCGATGCGCAGACCCTTGACCGACTTGCCGACCGACTGGGTCCAGTCGGGCGTGGCGATGTCCAGGCTGGTCGAATCCTTGGCGTCGAACGAGCACATGGATTGCAGCAGCAGGGCCGCGTCCTCGACCGTCTTGGTGATCGGCCCGGCCTGGTCCAGCGACGAGGCGAAGGCCACCATGCCGAAGCGGCTGGCGCGGCCATAGGTCGGCTTGATGCCGACCGTGCCGGTGAAGGCGGCGGGCTGACGGATCGAGCCGCCGGTGTCCGATGCGGTGGCGGCCAGGCACAGGTCGGCCGCCACGGCCGAGGCCGAACCGCCCGACGAACCGCCCGGCGTCAGCTCGGCGTTCGAGCCGGTCGATTTCCACGGGTTTTTGACCGGTCCAAAGGCCGAGGTTTCGTTGGACGAGCCCATGGCGAATTCGTCCATGTTCAGCTTGCCCAGCATGACCGCCCCGTCGCGCCACAGATTGGCGGTCACGGTCGACTCGTACGGCGGCACGAAGCCGCGCAGCATGTTTGAGCCGGCCGTCGTCTGCACGCCCTCGGTGCAGAACAGATCCTTGATGCCCAGCGGCGCGCCCTCCAGCGCCCCGCCCTCGCCGGCGGCGATGCGGGCGTCGGACGCGCGCGCCATGTCCATGGCCTTGTCCGCCGTCACTTCGACATAGGCGTTCAGGGTCGGGTTCGCGGCCTCGATGGTGGTCAGGAAGGCCTGGGTGATTTCGGCCGAAGTGAAGTCTTTGGCCTTCAGCCCGTCGACGGCGCCCTTCAGGGTCAGTTTGATCAGGTCGCTCATGACTATTCGACCACCTTAGGCACGACGAAGAAGCCGTCCGCCGACTTGGGCGCATTCGACAGGACCGCATCGACCTTGGCGCCGTCGGTGACGACGTCGTCGCGCAGGCGCAAAGGCTGGGCGACGTTCGAGGTTATCGGCTCAACGCCTTCGACATCCACCCGATCCAACTGCTCGATCCAGGCCAGGATGCCGTTCAGCTCCTTCGCCAGCGGCTCCAATCGGTCCTCAGGGGTCTTGATGCGGGCGAGATGCGCAACCTTGCGCACCGTCGCAGCGTCGATGGCCATGCGGCCCTCCAACACACAAAATGAAAACGAAGCGGTCGGATTAGCCGCCCGCACTGGGATTCACAAGGATCAGCCGCCCGTCGTCAGGCGCGATCTCACCGCGACGTGCTGACGGACACCGCGTCGGGCGGCGTCTCGCCGCTTGAGGGGAAGTCGATCTGCACCGTGCGCTCCACCTTCAGGATGTCGCCGTTCGGCCCCGCCGTGTCCTGACGCACCGCCAGGACCACACGCCTGGCCTTCGCCTCCACGACCTTCCATTCGGCATAGTCGCCCAGAGGATAGGCGCGCCAGCCCTCGGCCGGGCCGCCGAACAGGGCGAAATAGGTCACCAGACCATTCACCGCGGGATCGCCGCCCGACAGGCTGAAGACCTTGGCGTTCTGGTCCGGCAAGGCCTGCAACTGCGACACGTCGGCGGCCGTGCCGATCTCTTCGCGTGCAGCAGCCGCGCGCCGTTTGGCAGGCCCGACCGACTTGGCGGTCGGTGGCGGGTCCGCACGCGTAATCGGGCTCGGCGTCGGCGCGGCTGCCGCAATCTGAGTATCCTGTGCGGTCGAGGTCTTGGCCGGCGTGTCCGACTGTCCGCACCCACTCAGCACCAGCCCAAAAGCCGTCATCGCCGCTGTCGCCGTGCGCATGTCATCGTCCTTCCTGTCGATCGTCGTCACCATCGCCTTTGACTTCGGCCCGCGCCAGTCCTAACCGCAGGCCGTGCCCGTCCTCGAACTCCTCGATCTGCCCGCCGCCTGCCCACCCGACACACCGTGGATTGGGTTGGATCTGGGTGAGAAGACCATCGGCGTCGCCGTGTCGGATTCGACGCGCCTCATCGCCTCGCCGCTGGAGCTGATCCGCAAGTCCAAGTTCACGCAGGAAGCCGAACACCTGTTCAAACTGATGGCGCATCGCAAGGTTTCGGCCCTGGTCATCGGCCTGCCCGCCAACATGGACGGCACCGAAGGCCCGCGCGCCCAGTCGTGCCGCGCCTTCGCCCGCAATCTGGAGCGGCTGAGGCCCGTCAACATCGCCTTCTGGGACGAGCGGCTGTCCACCAGCGCCGTCGAGCGTTTCCTGATCGAGGATCTGGACCTGAACCGCAAACGCCGCGCCCAGGTCGTGGACCGCACGGCCGCCGCCTGGATTCTGCAAGGGGCGTTGGATCGGGTTCGGGACCAGGCGACCTGGGTTTGACGGCCCTGATCGCCGGCGTCCTGCCGGTCTTTCTGATGATCGCCCTAGGCTATGGCTTGCGAAAGTCCGGCTTCCTGCCCGACGAGGCCTGGCGGCCGATCGAGAAGCTGTCGATCAACATCTTCTATCCCAGCTTCCTGGTCCCCGCGATCTGGCACGCCGACCTCGCCGGCGGCGGCGCGACCGTAGCGGGCGCTGCGGCGGTCGGGGCGACCCTGATCGTGGCGACCGCGACACTGGCGGCCAAGCCTCTGATCACCCTGGACGGCCCGGCTTACACAAGCGTCTTTCAGGGCGTGATCCGCTGGAACAGCTTCGTCTTCGTGCCGGTGATCCAGTCGGTCTATGGCTCGGAAGGCACGGCGCTGGCCGCGGTCGCCATCGCCTTCATCATTCCCGTCACCAACATCGCCTGCGTCGCCGTCCTGGCCAAATGGGGCTCGCTGCGGCGCGAGCCGTCGGTCGTCGGCCTTATCAAGTCGATGCTGGCCAATCCGATCCTGCTGGCCTGTCTTATCGGCCTGGCGCTGAACCTGTTGCGCGTGCCCCTGATCCCCGGCCTGTCCGACGCCCTGGACCTGCTGGGCGCCGCCGCGCTGCCCCTGGGCCTGATCGTCGCCGGGGGGGGTCTGTCCTTCGCCGAGGTCAAACGCCGCCGCACCACCATCGCCGCTGTCAGCCTGGTCAAACTCGGGGTCATGCCGCCGCTGATGTGGTTCATCGCCTGGGCTTTGGGCGGCGACAGCCTGGCGCAGGGCATCGCTCTGATCTGCGGTGCCGCGCCCGGCTCGGCCGCCTCCTACATCCTGGCGCGTCAGATGGGCGGCGACGCGCCCCTGATTGCTGGCGTCATCGCCCTGACCACGGTGGGCAGCGCCGTGGTCATTCCCATCCTGCTGGCCCTGTTCCACTTCACCTGACTGGCGTTCAGGGCGAGTCACGCCTATAGCCGCGTCTCGATGACCCAGCCCGCTCAAGTCACCGATCAGACCATCCACGACCGGCTGGTTCCGTTCCCCAAACCACACTTCCTGGCCGCATCGGACCTCGATCCGTATGTGACGCCGCAGTTGCTGGATCTGGGCGACGCCTTCGTCGATTTCAATCGCCAGTCGTCCAAGGCCCTGGATCTGCTGCACGGCCGCACGGTCGTGAACCTGTTCTTCGAGAACTCGACCCGCACCTCCTCCTCCTTCGAGATCGCCGCCAAGCGGCTGGGCGCCGACGTCGTCACCATGCCAGTCGCCTCCTCCTCGGTGAAGAAGGGCGAAACCCTGATCGACACGGCGGTCACCCTGAACGCCATGAAGCCCGACATCCTGGTCATCCGTCATTCGGCCTCGGGCGCGGCCGAACTGCTGAGCCAGAAGGTCGGTTGCGCCGTCGTCAACGCCGGGGACGGCCGTCACGAACACCCGACGCAGGCCTTGCTTGATTTGATGTCCATGCGCCGCGCCTTCGGCGATGTGACCAGCCTGACCGTCGCCATCTGCGGCGACATCACCCACAGCCGCGTTGCGCGCTCCAACGTCGCCCTGTTGCAGATGATGGGGGCGCGCGTCCGCCTGATCGGTCCGCCGACCCTGGTGCCTGGCGACGCCGACCGCTGGGGCTGCGAGGTCTTCCATGACATGCGCGAGGGTCTGAAGGGCTGCGACGTGGTCATGATGCTGCGGCTTCAGCTGGAGCGGATGGCCGGCGCCCTGGTCCCCTCGACCCGCGAATATTTCCGCTTCTGGGGCCTGGATCGCGAGAAGCTGGCCTGGGCCAACCCCGGCGCCCGGGTCATGCACCCCGGCCCCATGAACCGCGGCGTCGAGATCGATTCCGACGTGGCCGACGACCTGGACGTCTCGCTGATCCAGGATCAGGTCGAGATGGGCGTCGCCGCCCGCATGGCCGTGTTGGCCTCCCTCTCCGCCCGTTGGGGAGACGCCCGATGACCACCGTCGCCATCATCAACGCCCGTCTGCTTGACCCCGCTACGGACTACGACGGCCCCGGCGGCCTGCTGATCCAGGACGGTCGCATCAGCCGCGTCATCCATGGTCCGACGCCGGACCTGGCGGCGGATCAGATCATCGACGCCGACGGTCTGTGCCTCGCGCCCGGCCTGATCGACATTCGGGTCAAGACCGGCGAACCCGGCGCCGAACCCAAGGAGACGCTGAAGTCCGCCAGCCTGGCCGCCGCCGCAGGGGGCGTGACCACCATCGTGGTCCAGCCCGACACCGATCCCGCCGTCGACGACCCGGCGATGATCGACTTCATCCAGCGACGCGGCGCGGCCCTGAACCTCGTAAACGTCCGCGCCGCCGGCGCCGCGACCAAGGCCCTGGACGGCCAGCGCATGGCCGAGATCGGCCTGATGGACGAGGCCGGCGCCCTCTATTTTACCGACGGCGACAAGGTCATCGTCAACAGCCGCACCCTGCAACGGGTGATGAGCTACGCGGCCGCCTTCAACGCCCTGATCGCCTGCCGACCGGCCGACCCCTGGCTGACCGAAGGCGCCGTGGCCGCCTCGGGCGAACTGGCCACGCGCCTGGGCCTTTCCGGCAGCCCCGCCATCGCCGAGCGGATCGGGCTGGAGCGTGATCTGGCCCTGGTCGAACAGACCGGCGCGCGGTTCCTCGTGGATCAGATTTCGACCGAGGGCGCCCTGGACACCCTGGCCCGCGCCCGCGCCAAGGGGCTGGAGGTCGCCGTCAGCGTCTCGATCAACCACCTGTGCTTCAACGAGGTGGACATCGGTGACTACCGCACCTTCTACCGATTGGACCCGCCGCTGCGCTCGGAGGCCGACCGCCAGGCTCTGATCGAAGCCGTGCGCGAAGGCCTGATCGACGTCATCACCTCCGCCCACGCCCCAGCCCCAGCCGAGGACAAGCGCCGGCCCTTCGCCGAGGCCGCGCCCGGCGCCATCGGCTTGGAGACCCTGCTGCCCGCCGCCCTGACCCTGCATCACGAAGACGGTCTGGACCTGCTCGACGTGCTTCGTCCCCTGACCCAGGGGCCCGCCGCCCTGCTCGGCCTCGACGCGGGCGTCCTGGCCGAGGGCGCCCTTGCCGACGTCATCCTGTTCGACGCCGGCGCGCCGGTCATCATCGACGCCGACGCCCTTCACTCCAAGTCCAAGAACTCCCCGTTCGATGGCCGCCGGCTTCAGGGCAAGCTGATCGGAACCTGGGTGGGCGGTCGCAAGGTCTTCTGAGACTTAGATCAGCGCGGCCGTGCGCACTTCGCGGCCTTGGCCACCTCGGCGCCCAGCACCGACTTGACGGCCAGCGGCGTGTCGGTGGCGATCACGGTCACGCCCTGGCGCACCAGATCGCGGTATTCCGAAACGTCCCCGTCGGCGGCGTAGCGGTCGTCACGGCGCACGCCCTCGGCGCCCAGGGTGCCGAACTGAACCTCGACGCCGGCCTCGCGCAGGGCGCGCCACAGCGCAGGACGCTCCTCGCGCGTGCCGGTCCAGGCCAGAATCTGCGCCGGGTTCAGCCCGCTCAGATCCTCCACGCCGCCCAGCCCGGCCGAAATCATCATCTCCGGCGCCATGGCCGCAACCGCTCGCGCATCGGAGTCATTGTAGGTGATCAGGATCACCCGGTTTCCGGCCCGCGACTGGCGCACCTGATCGATCACCGCCCGCGCCAGATCGACCGTGGTCTCGCCGTCGGCGGGTTTCAGGTCGATGCTGGCGATGGCCCCCACGCGTCCGGCGGCGTCCAGCGCCTCGCCCAGCGTCGGCGGCGCGGCGCGCGTCAGGGCGCCGTTCGACGCCTTCAGCCGCGCCTGTTTCACCTGGGCCAGCGTCAGGTCCGCAACCCGGCCGCGCCCGGTGGTCGTCCGGTCCATGGTGTCGTCGTGCATCAGAACCAGCTGCCGGTCCTTGGTCAGGACAGCGTCCAGCTCCAGGATCGCATTGGGGATCGCTCGGCCCGTCGCCTCGATGGCGGCGATGGAGTTCTCGGGCTGGTCCAGCGCCGAAACCGCCCGGTGCGCCGAGATCGCCACGCCGCCGTCCCGCACGCAGTCGAAATAGGCCGCCAAGGCCGGACCCGATGACGGCGCAGACGCCATCGGCAGCGCACCCACGCAACCTGTCGTCGAAAGCAGCAGCAGGGTCGCAGCGGCGGCGGAAATACGGGTCATGGATCGGCTCCGGAAAGACGCGCGGACCAAACGCTGCGCCGATCATCGGGTCAAGAGGTCGGATCGCCCTTGCTCCCGGCCGCCCCGCGACGCATTTTGCCGCAACGACACGCGGGGAGCGAATCAACGTGCAGGATCTAGTGGCCCCGGCTCTCGGGACCTTGGCGCTGGTGGCGCTGGGCGGCTATCTGCTCGGCTCGATTCCATTCGGCGTGGTGATCACGCGTGCAGCCGGCGCCGGCGACGTGCGCAACATCGGCTCAGGCAACATCGGCGCGACAAACGTCCTGCGCACCGGCCGCAAGGATTTGGCCCTGGCCACCCTGCTGCTGGACGCCGGCAAGGGCGCGGTCGCCCTGCTGATCGCCCGTCATCTGTTCAGCAGCGAAATAGCCGGCGCCATCGCCGGCGGCGCGGCCTTCCTGGGACACCTGTTTCCCGTCTGGCTGGGCTTCAAGGGCGGCAAGGGCGTCGCCACCTTCTACGGCCTGCTGCTGGCCGCCGCCTGGCCGCTGGGCCTGATGGCGGGCTCGGTCTGGCTGCTCTGCGCCTTCCTGTTCCGCTATTCGTCGCTGGCGGCGCTCATCTCATCGGCGACCGCGCCTCTGCTGGCGCTTCTGCCGCTCGCCGTCGTCGGCCTGCCGGTCAGCCTTCCCATCCTCGCCCTGACCGTCTTCGCCGCCGTTCTGATCTGGGTTCGACATCACCAGAACATCGCCCGGCTGCTGAAGGGCGAGGAACCGCGCATCGGGGCCAAGAAGGCGTGAGCCTGGACCCGGCCGAACGCTTCGCCCGGCTGCGGCTCGCCCGCACCGACCGCATCGGCCCCGTCGCCTTCGCTCAACTGATCGGCCGCTACGGCTCGGCCCTCAGTGCGCTGGACGCGTTGCCCAATCTGGTGCGCAAATCCGGCTCCGCCTCCGTTCCGCCGCCCGTCGAGGCGGTCGAACGCGAGATCGCCGCCGGCGACGCCATCGGCGCCCGCCTGCTGGTGCTGGGCGATCCCGACTATCCTGAAATGCTGGCCGCGCTCGATCCGCCGCCGCCGATCCTGTGGACGCGGGGCCGCGTCGACCTGCTGAACCAGCCCTCGGTCGCCATTGTCGGCGCCCGCATCGCCTCGGCGGGCGGTCAGCGGATCGCACGCGGTCTGGCGCAGCAACTCGGTCAGGCCGGTCATGTCGTCGTCTCGGGCATGGCGCGCGGCATCGACGCCGCCGCCCACGAAGGCGCCCTGGCGACCGGGACCGTCGCGGTCCTGGGCGGCGGGGTGAATGACATCTATCCGTCCGAACACGCCGACCTCTACGCTCGTCTGACCGAACAAGGCTGCGTCGTCTCCGAAAGCCCGGTCGGCGCCCGCGCCCAGGCGCGCGACTTCCCGCGCCGCAACCGCATCATCTCGGGCCTGTCACGCGGGGTAGTGGTCGTTGAAGCCGAGATTCGGTCCGGCTCCCTGATCACCGCCCGTCTCGCCGCCGAGCAGGGCCGCGATGTCTTCGCGGTGCCCGGATCGCCGCTGGATCCCCGCGCGCGCGGCCCGAACGAACTGCTGCGTCAGGGCGCCATCCTGTGCGAGGGGATCGAGGACATCGACCGCGCCTTCAACACCCTGCGCACCCTGCGCGAGCCGCCCGCCAATCCGATGCGATTCGACGGCGACATCGACGACGCCTTCTTCGACCGCGTCGCCGCCCTGCTGTCGCCGACCCCGACGCCGCGCGACGAGATCGCCCGCGCCCTCAACGCTCCGGTGTCACAGGTCGCCGCCGCCCTGCTGGAGCTCAGCCTGACCGGCCGCGCCGATCTGCTGCCTGGCGGCCTGGCTTCTCTTTAGGTCGGCGGATGACCCGCCACGCCCGCGGCCTGTTCCAGCAAGCTGGCCAGCCGCACGTCGCCCTCGTCCCGCGCCAGCCGCGCCATTTCCAGCGCCATGGCGCCGATGTATTCTCTAACAGCAAGAGGCTTAGCATTGCCACCACCGCGTTCGTCTTGCTTGGGATGCATTGCACTCACCGTAACACCTCCTCTGAAGCTGATTTGACAATCTGAGCATGACTCTAACACAACCTTCGTTATTCGAAACCACTATCTAGAGATGTAAGACGACAGGTGCGATTGACTCACGGCTCCGCTCCAACCACGTTCGCGCCCCTTCCCGAGACCGGACCGTTATGAACCTCGTCATCGTCGAGAGCCCCGCAAAGGCCAAGACCATCAATAAGTATCTGGGCTCGGACTATGAGGTCCTGGCCTCGTACGGCCACGTCCGCGATCTGCCGTCCAAGGATGGCTCGGTCCTGCCTGACGACGACTTCTCCATGCATTGGGAAGCCGACGCCAAGGGGGCCAAACGCCTGTCCGAAATCGCCGAGGCCGCAAAGCGCGCCGACCGCGTCATCCTGGCGACCGACCCCGACCGCGAGGGGGAAGCCATCAGCTGGCACGTGCTTGAAGTACTGAACAAGAAAAAGGCGCTGAAGGACACCCACGTCGAACGAGTCACCTTCAACGCCATCACCAAGTCCGCCGTGCTCGAGGCCATGGCCAATCCGCGCCAGATCGACATGGAGCTGGTCGAGGCCTATCTGGCTCGCCGCGCGCTGGACTACCTCGTCGGTTTCACCCTCTCGCCGGTCCTGTGGCGCAAGCTGCCGGGCGCGCGCTCGGCCGGACGCGTCCAATCCGTGGCGCTGCGCATCGTCGTCGATCGCGAGATGGAGATCGAAAAGTTCAAGGCTCAGGAATATTGGTCCATCGAGGCCGACCTGAACGCCGACAGCCCGCCCTTCACCGCCCGCCTGGTCAAGCACGCCGGCAAGCGCATCCAGCGTCTCGACATTAGGGACGAGGCCACGGCTTCCGCCGCCCGCGCGGCCATCGCCGCCGGCGACTTCACCATCAACGCGGTTGAGAAGAAGCCCGTACGCCGCAATCCGGCCCCGCCCTTCACCACCTCGACCCTGCAACAGGAGGCGGCGCGCAAGCTCGGCTTCTCGGCCCAGCGCACCATGCAGGCGGCGCAGAAACTGTACGAGGGCGTCGACGAGACCGGCGGCCTGATCACCTATATGCGGACCGACGGCGTCCAGACCACGCCCGAGGGCATCGCCCAGGCGCGCGAGGTCATCAGCCAGGCGTTCGGCCCGGCCTTCGTCCCGCAAGAACCGCGCTATTACAAAACTAAAGCCAAGAATGCTCAGGAAGCGCACGAAGCGATCCGGCCGACCAACATCGCCCGCCATCCCGACAGCCTGCGCCTCGAATCCGATCTTCAGCGCCTCTATGAACTGATCTGGAAGCGGATGGTCGCCTCGCAGATGGAGGCGGCCCGGATGGACCGCACCACCGTCGACATCGAGACCGCCGACGGCCAGACGGGCCTGCGCGCCACCGGCCAGGTCGTCACCTTCGACGGCTTCCTCGCCGTCTATGAGGAAGGCCGCGACGAAAAGCAGAAGGGCGCCGAAGACGACGAGAGCGACGACACCAGCCGCCTGCCCGCGCTCAAGGAAGGCGCCAAGGCCAAGGTCGACGCCATCCGCACCGACCAGCATTTCACCGAACCGCCTCCGCGCTATTCGGAAGCCACCCTGGTCAAGAAGCTGGAAGAGCTGGGCATCGGCCGCCCCTCGACCTACGCCTCGACCCTATCGACCCTGCGCGACCGCGAATACGTCCGCGTCGACAAGAACCGCTTCTATCCCGAGGACAAGGGACGGCTGGTGACAGCCTTCCTGGAGCAGTTCTTCAGGAAGTGGGTCGAATACGACTTCACCGCCGCGCTGGAGACCCAGCTCGATGAGGTCTCGGCCGGTCAACTGGACTGGAAGGTGCTGCTGCGCAACTTCTGGCAGGACTTCCACGCCGCGACGCAAGCCGCCGGCGAACTGCGCACCACAGCCATTCTCGACGCCCTGAACGAAAGCCTCGGCGCGCACATCTTCCCGGACAAGGGCGATGGGACCGATCCGCGCGAGTGCCCCCTGTGCCACCAAGGCCAGCTCAGCCTGAAGACCAGCCGCTTCGGCGCCTTCATCGGCTGCGACCGCTATCCCGAGTGCAAATACACCCGCCCCGTCGCCAGCCCGTCGGCTGAGGACGGCTCGGCCGAGAGCGGCGACCGCGAGCTGGGCATCGATCCGGAAACGGGCCAGCCGGTCCAGCTGAAGATCGGCCGTTTCGGCCCCTACGTCGAAATCACGCCGCCCGAAGGCGACAAGCCCAAACGCTCGTCCCTGCCCAAGGGCTGGTCGCCGGCGTCCCTGTCTCTGGACCAGGCCCTGCGCCTCTTGGCCCTGCCGCGCGAGGTCGGGGTCCACCCCGAGGATGGCAAGATGATCACGGCGGGCCTGGGCCGTTACGGACCCTTCGTCCTGCACGCCGGCACCTACGCCAATGTCTCTGACATCGACGAGGTGTTCGAGGTCGGCCTGAACCGCGCCGTGGCCCTGCTGGCCGAGAAGCGCGCCGGTCGTCCCGGTCGTGGCGCCGCCACGGCTCCGCTGAAAGACCTGGGCGCCCACCCGGAAACGGGCGAACCGATCCACGTCATGGCCGGCCGCTTTGGGCCCTACGTCAAGTCCGGCAAGATCAACGCCACCCTGCCGAAGGGCACGGCGCCCGAAGACCTGACCCTGGAAGACGCCCTGCCTCTTCTGGCCGCCAAGGCCGGCGCCGCGCCCAAGAAGAAGGCGCCCGCCAAGAAGGCCGCCGCCAAGAAACCGGCCGCCAAGAAGGCTCCGGCGAAGAAGGCCGCCAAGTCCAAGACCGAAGACTGACGCTCAACGCCTTCTCCCCGTGACGTGGGGAGGAGGCGAAGCCTCATGGCGCGAATCCCCCCCGCGCCCTATCTTCGCCTGCTCATGCCCATCCGCCGCCTTTCCCCCGAAACCGTCAACCGCATCGCCGCCGGCGAGGTGGTGGAGCGGCCGGCCAGCGCCATCAAGGAACTGGTCGAGAACGCCCTGGACGCCGGCGGCCGCAACATCGAGATCCAGGCCGACGGCGGCGGCCTGTCGCGCATCCTGATCGCCGACGACGGCAAGGGCATTCCGCGCGAGGAACTGCCGCTGGCGATCGAACGCCACGCCACGTCCAAGCTGGAGCCTGACGACGCCGGCGACGTGGACCTGCTGCGCATCCATACCCTGGGCTTCCGGGGCGAGGCCCTGCCCTCCATCGGCTCGGTCGCCCGCCTGTCGATCATCACCCGATCCCGCGACGAAACCGACGCCTGGGCCATCACGGTCGAGGGTGGCGAGACCCGGCCCCTGGCCCCCGCCCCCTTCCCAGGCCCGCACGGCGCACGCGTGGAGGTGCGCGACCTCTTCTACGCCACCCCCGCCCGGCTCAAGTTCATGAAGTCCGAGCGGTCCGAGGCCATGGCCATCTCCGAAGAGATCAAGCGCCAGGCCATGGCGCACGAGGCCGTCGCCTTCACCCTGTCGCTGGACGGCAAGGTCACCCTGCGCCTGCCCGCCGAACATCCCGGCGATGAAGGCCGGCTGAAGCGGCTGTCGGCCCTCTTGGGTCGCGACTTCGAGGCCAACGCCCTGCTGATCGATCAGGAGCGCGACGGGGTGCGCCTGTCGGGATACGCCGGCCTGCCCACCTATTCACGCGGCAATGCGGCGCATCAGTATCTGTTCGTCAACGGCCGCCCGGTGAAGGACCGGCTGCTGCAAGGGGCCCTGCGCGGCGCCTACGCCGACTTCCTGGCGCGCGATCGGCATCCGGCCGCCGTCCTCTTCCTCGACATCGATCCGCTCTATGTCGACGTCAACGTCCACCCGGCCAAGGCCGAGGTCCGGTTCCGCGATCCGGCCTTGGTGCGGGGCCTGATCGTCGGCGCCCTGAGGCACGCGCTCCACGCCGCCGGGCATCGGGCCAGCA
Organism: Brevundimonas sp. MEB006b; assembly: GCF_030209705.1. NCBI lineage: Bacteria > Pseudomonadati > Pseudomonadota > Alphaproteobacteria > Caulobacterales > Caulobacteraceae > Brevundimonas > Brevundimonas sp. MEB006b. Next base: position 59,661 of record NZ_JARVRL010000005.1, on the reverse strand, counting down.
CAACCGTCGCCGCCGACGCCCTGTCGGGCTTCCAGACCCACACCGGCGTTACTTCCGGCCCCGCCTACAGCCCCAGCGCCCCGTCGGCGCAAGGCTTCAGCGGCTGGACCGGCCGGTCCCAGCCCGCCGCCGCCGCGCAGATCATCCCCGGCCTCAACGAACGCAGCGCCCGCGTCGAGTCGTCATGGGACGGCCCCTCATGGCCGTCGCAACCTGCGCAAAACAGCGACCTCGCCACTGGCCACTCGCCACTCGCCGCTCCCCTAGACCCCCTCGACTACCCCCTGGGCGCCGCGCGGGGGCAACTCCACGCCAACTATATCGTCGCCCAGACCCGCGATGGTTTGGTCATCGTCGATCAGCACGCGGCGCATGAGCGGCTGGTCTATGAGCGGATGAAGGCCCAGATGGCCGAGGGGTCCGTGACCCGCCAGGCCCTGCTAACACCCGAGGTGGTCGATCTGGACCCCGCCGAAGCCGAGCGCGTCGCCGGGCGGGCCGAGGAACTGGCCGAGATGGGCCTGATCGTCGAGGCCTTCGGCGCCGGCGCCGTCCTGGTGCGCGAGACCCCGGCCATGCTGGGCGATACGGACGTGCAAGGGTTGATCCGCGACATCGCCGACGATCTGTCCGAACACGGCCAGGCCCTGTCGCTCAAGGAACGCCTCGCCGCCATCTGCGGCACCATGGCCTGCCACGGCAGCGTCCGCTCCGGCCGCGTCCTCTCGGCCCCTGAGATGAACGCCCTTCTCCGCCAGATGGAAGCCACCCCCCACTCCGGCCAGTGCAACCACGGCCGCCCGACCTATGTGGAGCTGAAGCTGCACGATCTGGAGAAGCTGTTCGGGAGACGGTGAGGGCCTGTCACTCCGGTGCGATAAGAGGATTGGGGAAGGCAGCACACTCCCGATTTGATTTGAAATGATCGCAAAGGCATTGTCCCGCCCACGGGGTTGAGGCGGTATGGATCGGCTCCCCCATGTGAGACCGAGATGGCGGGCTTTTTACAAATTGCACGAACCGAATTTACTGTAGCCCAGTACATCGGATGGATGCGGAGCGGCGAGCTAGAGTTAAATCCAAATTTTCAACGCCGCTCAGTATGGAAGCCGCCTGCAAAATCGTATTTTATTGACACCGTAGTTCGCGGCTTACCGATTCCGATTATATTTCTTAGAGAGCGAACGGACTTAAATACACTCCGAACACTCAGAGAAGTCGTTGACGGTCAGCAACGATTACGCACATTATTTAGCTATATCGCCCCTGACTTAGTGCCCGGCTTTGTCGTCGATCGTGACGGATTCACGGTCAGCAAAGTTCACAACAGCGACATTGGAGGCCTAGCGTTCGGCGAGCTCTCAGCTTCGCTACGTGAGCAAATCATATCATATCAAATCAGCACTCATGTACTTCCCGCAAGTACATCAGATGCAGAAGTTCTAGATATGTTTAGAAGGATGAATGCCAGCGGCGTAAAGCTAAATGCGCAAGAACTGAGGAATGCAAAATTCTTTGGTCACTTCTCTCAAACATCAAAAACTCTATCTACATCATACCTAGAGACCTGGAGAAACTGGCGCATATTCAACGAGTCTGATTTCGCTCGGATGAAGGAAGTCGAATTCGTTAGCGAACTTCTCATGCTGACCGAAAGAGGAATTCAAGAGAAAACCCAACCATCCATCGACGCCACCTATAAGCGTCTAGATAATGATTGGGCCGAAATGCCATTCATCTTATCTGCATTCGAAGAAACGATGAACACAATATCTTCGTTTGCTGGAGGATATATCGCTCGAAGCGCATTCCGCAATTCGGCAGTGTTTTACTCGCTGTTTGCCGCCCTTCTAGATTTGAGATTTGGCCCAGTTGTCAATCGGACCCGCCGCCGTGAAAATCTGCCACAACGGCCTGACCTAGAAGACCGCCTTAGAAGCATCTCTCGAGCACTGGACGCTCGCGATCAACTGCCTCCCGAAGTGCAAGCGGCGCTGAACAGCCGTTCAAATCGCGCTAGAAATCGGACTGTTGTCCGAGACTACATCCACGCGGGTCTGACCACCAATGCCGGACCCAATTGACAACTTGAGAGCCCAGTACGGAGTTCTGGGGCAAACAATAGACAGTGCGTTGAAGAGAATAGGAACTAAGGGTGCCGATGCAAATCAAGAGGGCGTCGTCATTCAGGGCGCTTATCTCTTTGGAGTTCGAGCGTTCGAATATTTTATAGAAAGTCAGATGGTTCACCTATGCAACCCATCGACGAACTGGGGACCGAAGTTAGTAAACGGAAAAACAAGAAGATTTGTTCGCAAGGTATCTGAATCTAACCCTAATCGAGTAAAAACTGTCCTCTTAATGGGTTCATCTTACGCCGATTACCTTCCATATGATCGAACAGAGAAGAGAGCTGATGCTTTATTTGCTAGGGGAAGACCATTCTCTCTACTCGAGCCAAAGCACAAGGAAGTCATCAAGCGCGCATTCACAACACGAAACCTCATCGCGCACGAGAGTGATCACTCTTTGAAGGCTTTTAAAAAAGTCGTCTGCTCGCGTTATCCTCTGACGCCGGACCGTCGCAACGCCGCAGGGTACCTATTGCATGAAGCTATCAAGGGCCTCCCTATGGCAAAGCAAGATTTGGCGGGGCTTTTTGACGCTGCGACGTTTCTGTCTTGAAGACGCCCTCCATCCTCTTCGTCTGCCTTGGCAACATCTGTCGCTCGCCCCTCGCTGAGGCCGCCCTGCGCGCCGAGGCGGAACGGCTGCGCCTCGATCTGATCGTCGATTCCGCCGGGACCGGGGATTGGCATGCGGGCGAGGCGCCGGACCCGAGGGCGCAGGCGACGGCGCGGCGCCATGGGGTCGAGATTTCGGGGTTGAAGGCGCGGCAGGTGACGCAGGCGGACTTTCGCCGCTTCACCCATGTGATCGCCCTGGACCACGACAACTTGGCCAATCTGCGCCGCCTCGCCCCCGCCGATGCGACCGCCGAACTCAGCCTGCTGCTCGACCACGTCCCCGGCCGCGAGGGTCAGGCCGTCGCCGACCCCTATTTCGGCGACGACGACGGGTTCGAGATCACCTGGGCCGAGGTGACGGCGGCGGCGCGCGGCCTGGCCGCCAAACTGTAACCCTCCCCTCTCCCGTTGGGAGACGGGCAGCATCGCCTCACTCTGCTGTCGGCGAAACCTTCAGGAACAGCACCCTGGCTGCGCCATAGTCGCGCGCGTCCAGCCGCTGATAGCCGGGGGTGTCGATCTCCGGCTCGTCCGACCCGCGCTCAAACACCACAAGGGCGCCGGGCTTGAGCCAGCTTCCCTCGATCAGCCGCGCCAGCGTCTGCTCCCCCAGCCCCTTGCCATAGGGCGGGTCCAGAAACGCCAGGTCGAACGCCTCGGCGATCGGGCCGGGCCGCACGCCCAGGTCCGTCGCGCTCCTGCGATGCACCCGCGTGCGCCCCATCAGCCCATAGGCGTCGGCGTTCTCGCGGATCGCGCCGCGCGCGCCGTCGTCCGTCTCGACGAACAGGCAGAAGCCCGCGCCCCGACTGACCGCCTCGAACCCCAGGGCGCCCGACCCGGCGTACAGGTCGATGACCCGCAAGCCTTGAAGGCTCTCGCCCCAGGCGGCGTGTTCCAGCACGTTGAATAAGGCCTGGCGCGCACGGTCCGAGGTCGGGCGCGTGCCCTGCCCCTCCGGCGCGACAATGGCCCGGCCCTTCAGGCTGCCCGCGACGATCCGCATCAGGCGGCTCCGCCAAAGCGGCGTCCGACCCACACCCGGCCGGCGATCAGCAGACCCAGCGCCAGCGCCGTCACGGCCGCCAGCAGCCCGACACCCCGCGCCATCAGAAAGAAGCTCAGCGCGCAGGCCAGCCCCGGCATCAGGGCATGGGTCACGACCACCGTGGCGCGCACCGCCCAATGCGGTCGCGGCCGGATCGCATCGGTGACGAAGGCAGCCCAGCCATAGGCGCCGGCGTGCATGACGCCGACCAGCGCCACCAGGCTCAGATAGATCCATGCCCCCTCGCCGTTGCGCGGCTGTTCGTAGAGCAGGGTCGTGGCGAACGGCATCAACACCACCCCGGCCAAGGCCAACATGTTGAACAGCATCACCCCGTTGCTGAAGCCGGTCATGCGGGCGAACACCCGCCGGTGCGTGTTCCAGAAGACGCCGATGATGGCGAAGCTGAGCGCAAAGGCGGTGAACATCGGCCACCGTTCGGCCCACAGGCTGGCCCACTGTCCGTTCCAGCCTTCGGGCACATGCAGTTCGATGGCCAGCAGGGTGATGGCGATGGCGAACACCCCGTCCGAGAACAGCAGCAGCCGTTCCAGGCTGTGATCGCCCTTCGCCGGGCTCAGATCCGCTGTCGTCGTCGTCATCGCCATTCCCCCTGTCGCAACCCTTGTCGTCAATCCTGCGGCGGCGCGAACTGCGCCCACAGCTCGTCCGTCGTCAGGCGCGGCCGCTCGCCCGCCAGCGCATAGGTCGCCGGCTTGCTCTCGATGCAGAACTCGTCCTCAAGGGCGAAGACCGACGGATCGTCGAACGCCTGGGCCGAGACCATGGTGATCGCCCCGTCGTTGGATCGCCAGAACAGGCCCGTCCCGCAGGCGGGACAGAACTGCCGCGTCGCCCAGTCGGACGACACATAGGTCGCCACCTCGCCCGTGACCGCGACGCTGTCGCCGCAGTCCACGCTGAACAGGATGCCGCCCGACTGCCGCCGACAGGTCGGGCAGTGGCAGGCGTGCATCCCGCCGTTCGGCGTCGCGGTGAAGGTGACGGCGCCGCACAGGCACCGCCCGGTCGAGATCGTCATCGCTCAGTCCTCGGCGGCGAGCCTCAGCGGGGCGTGCGCGGCTTGCCGCCTGGCCCGCGTCCGCTCGTTCCGGACGGACCGGCCGGTTTGCCGCCGCCTGTGCGAGGTTTGAAGTCGCGGCCGCCGGCCGGCTTTCCGCCGGGACCGCCTACGCGGGGGCCGGAGCCGGCGCGTCCCGCCGGCTTGGCGCCGGGCTTGCCGCGCCGGTCGTCGATGAACTGGTCGTCGCGCGGCTTGAAGGCGCGTTTTGGCCGATCTCCATCCTCACGCGCCGGACGATCACCGGCGGGCGCGGTGCGTTCGCGCGGCTTGAAGCTCTTGGAATGCTCGAACTTGGGCGCGGCCTTGGCCCAGCCTTCCTTCTTGGGCGGACGCTCGCGGCGCTCGACCGCGTCCGCCTGGGCCGTCTCGGCGGCGCGAACGCGGCTGGGCTTGCGCGACGGGTCCGACATGGCCGAACCCGACCGGCCCTTGACGATGGGCGTGGAGACCCGACGGCCGGGGATGGGCGCGGGCGTCTCGACCGTATTGCCGGTCGGCAGGTTCTCGGGCCGGATATAGTCGGCCAGCAGCTCGCGGATCACGCGCGGCCCGACCTCTTCCACCGAGCCGATGGGCAGGACGTCGAGGCGGAACGGGCCGTAGGCCAGGCGGATCAGCCGGTTAACCGTCAGGCCGACGGACTCCAGCACCTTCCTGACTTCGCGGTTCTTGCCCTCGGTGATCGACACCGAGATCCACAGGTTCGCCGGCGCCTTGCCGTCTTCGGACTTCGACTCCTTGGCCTTGTCCAGCTTGGCCTCGATGGGACCATAGGCGACGCCGTCCACGACCACGCCGTCCTTCAGCGCGTCCAGCTGTTCCTGGGTGATCTTGCCCCGCGCCCGCGCCCGGTACTGACGCACCAGCGAGGTCGAGGGCAGCTCCAGCGCCCGGCTCAGCTCGCCGTCGTTGGTCAGCAGCAGCAGGCCTTCGGTCGCCAGGTCCAGCCGCCCGACCGAGATCACGCGCGGCAAGCCGGCCGGCAGGGCGTCGAACACCGTCGGTCGTCCCGTCGGATCGCTGTGGCTGGTCAAAAGGCCCGCCGGCTTGTGATAGCGCCAGACCCGCGTCGCCTGGGTCGAACCGATGGGCTTGCCGTCCACGGTGATCACGTCGTCGCGCGTCACCAGGGTCGCGGGCGTGTCCAGGATGCGGCCGTTGACCGCCACCTTGCCCAGGCCGATCAGACGCTCGACCTCACGGCGCGAGGCGATGCCGGCGCGGGCCATGGTCTTGGCGATTCGCTCAGCGCGCAGAGGCGTGTCCGGCGTCTTGGACTTGCCGTCCTTGCCGCCCCCATCGCTGCGCGGCTTGTCGGTGCGGGGCCGGTCGCTGCGTGGGCTGTCGGCCTTGTCGCCGAACCGCTTGGCGCCGTCTTCGCGAGGGCCGCGCGGCTTGTCGCCGAATGATCTCGTCCCGTCGCCGCTCTTGCGGGGACCGGAGGATTTAAAGGGCCGGGGCGACCGTTCGTCTTGACGGGCGCGGGGCTTCTTGTCGTTGTCGTCTGTATGGCGGACCATGATGAGCGGTTCATGCGCATGGCGCTGGACCAAGCGCAAGCGGCGGCGGACGCAGGAGAGGTGCCCGTGGGCGCAATTCTTGTCGATCCCGCCTCAGGTGAGGTAATTTCGACCGGCGCCAATGGTCCGATTGCAGCTCGCGACCCCACCGCCCATGCCGAGATCGTCGCCATGCGGCGCGCGGCGACGGCGCTGGACAACTATCGCCTTACCGGCCTGACCCTCTATGTGACGCTGGAGCCCTGCGCCATGTGCGCCGGGGCCATCAGCCACGCCCGCATCGGCCGCGTGGTCTGGGCCGCCGACGATCCCAAGGGCGGCGCCGTCATCCACGGCCCGCGTCTGTTCGAACAACCCACCTGCCACTGGCGCCCGACCACGGACTCAGGCCTTCTGGCGGGCGAGGCGTCGTCGCTGCTCAAATCCTTCTTCCGTCAAAGACGGGGAACGGCGACAGGCGGCGCACGTTAGAACGCCGCGAAAAGCTGCGCCGTTGGGCGGGGCCGTGGAGGGAAAAGACCTTGTTCAAGCCGGATCTGCCGCAGTCGATCGTGTTCAGCGGCTTGGCCGCCCTGGCCCTCCTCACCGCCTGCGGCGCCGATCCCGACAAGGCTCCGCGCACCGGCGACGAGGTCAAGGAACGCGCCATCCAGGCCCAGACCGCCCGCCAACGCACGGGCGCCGAAATCCAGGACCGCACCCTGAACCGCGTCGTCCACACCGTTTATCTGTGCGATAATGGCGAGCGTCTGTCAGTCGACTTCGACAACCCGCGCCAGATGGCCACCATCCGCAACTCGTCCGGCGAGGCCATCGACCTGTACCAAGAACGCGCCGCCGACGGCATCTGGTATCGCGCCTCCAACGTCGAACTGCGCGGCAAGGGCGTTTTGGCCACCTGGTCTGTCGAGGGTCGCCAGCCGACGGAATGCCGCGCAGTCGACTGATCGCGTTGCGAGAGGTGGCGCGGCTGCATACGTCAACCTCATGTCCCTGATCGAACAGCTCGGCCTGACCGCTCCGACCATCCAGGCGCCGATGGCCGGCGTCTCGACGCCCCGAATGGCCGCCGCCATTTGCAACGCTGGCGCGCTGGGCTCCATCGCCGTTGGCGCGACGAATGCGGACGGCGCGGGCCGGATGATCGCCGAGACGCGAGCGCTGACCGACCGCCCCTTCAACGTCAATCATTTCGTCCATGCCGCGCCGCGAAGAGATAAGATCGTCGAAACGGCCTGGCTTCACGCTCTGACCCTGCAGTTCGAGGCTTTCGGCGCGACCCCGCCCGCCGGACTCGCCGCCATCTACCAAAGCTTCGCCGACGACGACGCCATGCTGTCGGCCCTGCTCGCCAATGCGCCTCGCGTAGTTAGCTTCCATTTCGGCCTGCCTGACGCCGAGCGGATTCGCGCGCTGAAACAGACCGGATGCCTGCTGCTGGCGAGCGCCACCAATCTGGACGAAGCCCTGGCCTGCAAGACAGCCGGCGTGGACGCGATCGTGGCCCAGGGCTGGGAAGCCGGCGGCCATCGCGGGATGCTCGACCCCGACGACGAGGACAGCCGCCTGGGGACGCTGGCGCTGACCCGTCTTCTGGTGATGCGCTCCGGCCTGCCAGTCATCGCTGCCGGGGGGATCATGGATGGGCGAGGCGTCCGCGCCGCCCTCGACCTCGGCGCCATCGCGGCTCAGCTCGGCACCGCCTTCATCGCCTGTCCAGAAAGCGCGGCCGACGCGGGCTATCGCGCCGCTTTGAGCAGCGACGCCGCGCACCACACCACCATGACCTGTGCCGTCTCGGGCCGCCCTGCCCGCTGCCTGCGCAATCGTTTCACCGAGTGGGGCGAGCAGACGACGGCGGTCATCCCGGACTACCCGGTCGCCTATGATGCGGGCAAGGCCCTGAACGCCGCCGCAAAGGCCGCTGGCGAGACCGGCTTCGGAGCCCAATGGGCAGGTCAGGGCGCCCCGTTGGCGCGCGCCATGCCCGCCGCCGACCTGATCGCGGCTCTGATCGAGGAGATGCGGGCCTAGACCAACGCCGCCAGTCGCCGATCCAGCCCGTCGCGCACTGAGGGCCAGTCGTCGTCGATGACGGCGAACATGGCGGTGTCGCGCGCCCGGCCAGTCCATGTGATTTTGTGCTTACGCAGGACGCCCTCGGCCTTGGCGCCTAGTTTCAGGATAGCGGCCTGGCTCTGGGCGTTGACGGCGTCTGTGATGATCTCGACCCGCACCGCGCGCGCATCGAAGGCATGCCCTAGCAACAGCCGCTTGCAGGCCGGGTTGATCGCCCCTCCCCGCGCCTCTGGCCGATAGAAGGTCGAGCCGATCTCACAGCGGCGATAGGCGGGGTTGATCTCATACAGGCTGGTCGTCCCGACCACCGCCCCGTCCGAGGCCCGCCGCACCGCATAGGCGATCCGCGTCTGCGCCTGCATCGCCGCCAGCCCACCCTTCCACCACGCCTCGAAATGATCGCCATAGGCGGGCGCCACCATGATCTCCCAGGCGTCGGGATCGCAACTCAGAGCCGCGCGGACCTCGGCTCTCAACCCGTCCTCGAACGGCTCCAGCCGCACGAACCGATCCTCCAGCGGAACCGTCGCGATCCGCATCACGCGGTCGCGCCTTCCTCGATCAGGAAGGCCCGCACCTTGGCCGCATCCACGCCCTTGGCCACGAAGGCCTGGCCCACGCCCCGCGCCAGGATCAGTGTCAGGGCCCCGCCCTCGGCCTTTTTGTCGCCCGCCATCAAGGCCAGCAGACGGTCGGCCGCGAACGATCCCGCCTGATCCAGCCGCGTCGGAAGACCCGCCGCCGCGACCACCGCCTCGACCCGCTCGACATCGGCGGCCGAACACAGCCCTTCGCGCGCCGAGTATCGGAAGGCCATGCAGCACCCGAGCGCCACCGCCTCGCCGTGCGCCAAAGCGCCTTCGTCGAAGCCGACCTCGGTTTCGATCGCATGGCCGAAGGTGTGGCCCAGGTTCAGCAGGGCGCGTCGCCCCGCCTCCTTTTCGTCCTCGCCGACCACCGCGCTCTTGATCTCGACCGAGCGGATTACCGCCCGTTCCAGCGCCGCCGCATCGCCCTTAGCGCCCGCCGCCCCCTCGCCCGCCAGCCAGTCGAAGAAGGCCGCGTCGCAGATCAGCCCGTGTTTCAGCACCTCGGCCCAGCCGGACCTCACCTGGCGTTCCGGCAGCGTGGCCAGCACGTCGATATCCGCCAGCACCAAACGCGGCTGATGGAAGGCGCCGACCAGGTTCTTGCCGCGCGGCGTATCGATGGCCGTCTTGCCGCCGACGGAAGAGTCGACCTGGGCCAGCAAAGTCGTCGGAATCTGCACGAAATCGATGCCGCGCATGAACAGGGCCGCCGCCAAACCGGCCAGATCGCCGACGACCCCGCCGCCCAAAGCGATCACCACATCCTTGCGATCCAGACCGATCTGCAGCAGCCGGTCCAGCACCCGCTCCAGCTCGGCGAAGGACTTGGAGCCCTCGCCTGCCGGCACCGCCACGATCTCGCTGGTGACGCCCGCCGCCGTCAGCGACGCGGTCAGGGCCTCGGCATGGATGCCCGCAACCGTCTCGTCGGTGACGATGACCGTCCGCCCCTTGGCCAGCGGTGCGATGTGTGCGCCGGCCTGAGCCAGCAGCCCGCGTCCCACCACGACGTCATAAGCTGCAAAAGCCCCGCCGCTGACCGGAATGATCGTCATTGCGGGATCTCCGTGCGTCGTCTCTGGCGCCAGTGTCGGCGCAGGTTCTTGTGAATGGCGTCCACCGCCTGGCCGTGCGAGCCCTGCCCGACGTCCACGGTCACATCGGCCTCGCCGTAAATGGGATAGCGGGCTTCGGCTAGGCCGGTCAGAACCTCCAGCGGATCCTTGCCGCGCAGCAGGGGCCGCGTGTCGCGCCGCGCCACCCGCTCCGCGATGACCGCCAGATCGGCCCTCAGCCAGACGGTGTCGGCCTTGGCCTTCAGCAGCGCCCGCGTCTCCGGGTTCATCATCGCCCCGCCGCCGGTCGCCAGCACGATGGGCGGCCCCTCCAGCAGGCGGCGGATCACTCGCGCCTCGCCCGCCCGGAACTCGGCCTCGCCCAGGGCGGCGAAGATTTCCGACACCGTCATCCCGGCCGCCGATTCGATCTCCACGTCCCCGTCGGCGAAGGGCAGCCGCAACCGATTGGCCAGCCGGCGTCCCACCGACGATTTGCCCACCCCCATCAGCCCGACCAGGGCTATGGTGCGGGTCGGTCCCGGATTCGCGCGCCGCCTCATCCGGCGGCTCCGGCGGAACGGTCGGTCGAGAGAAGGGCGAAGGCGGCGGCTCGGGCAGGCATGATCCAGAAAACCTCTACACCAAGCCTGACCCTGCGCCACAGGTTCGACGGCGAGTTCGCTCGATGACGCCCCAGATCGAGGCCTTTCTGGAGATGATGGCCGTCGAACGCGACGCCTCGCCCCACACCCTGTCCGCCTATGGCCGCGATCTGACGGACGCGGAGATGGCGCTGTCGGACGCCGGCGGTCTGATGAAGGCCGACGCCGAGGCGGTCGAGGGCTGGTTCGCCGACCTGTCACGACGCGGCCTGTCCGCCGCCACTGCCGCGCGGCGTCGCTCCTCCGCGCGGCAATTCTACCGCTTCGCCCTGGCCGAAGGCTGGCGCGGCGATGACCCGTCCCGACGCCTTGATGCGCCCAAACAGGGCCGGTCCCTGCCCAAGGTTCTGACCCGCGCCGAGATCGACGCCCTTCTGGCCGCCTCGGCCACCCGTGACGCGGCGGCGGGTCTGCGCCTGGTCGCCCTGGTCGAGATGGCCTACGCCTCCGGCCTGCGGGTATCCGAACTGTTGGGGCTCAAAGTCGAGGCCGTTCGGCGCGACTCCGCCTATCTGATCGTGCGCGGCAAGGGCGGCAAGGAACGGCTCGCGCCCCTGAACACCGCCGCGCGCGAGGCCATCAAGGCCTGGCTGACCGCCCGCGACGCTAAACTGAAGGGCAAGGATGGTCGCAAGCCCGAGACGCCGGACAGCCCCTGGCTGTTCCCCTCCTCCGGCCGCACCGGCCATCTGACCCCGCGGCGTTTCGCCCAACTGCTGGACGAGGCCGCGATCACGGCCGGCATCGACCCGGCCCGCGTCAGCCCCCACGTCCTGCGACACGCCTTCGCCACCCACCTGCTCGAAGGCGGCGCCGATCTGCGCGTCGTTCAGACCCTGCTGGGCCATGTCGATATCGCCACGACCCAGATCTACACCCACGTCGCCACCGATCGCCTGGCCCAGGTCGTCCAACAAAACCACCCCTTGGCGCGCGACGACTGAACCCCCGCTTGCCCGGCGGCGTTGACCTCTCTAGGTTCGCGCGCCTTCCCCAAGGGCGCTTTCGCCCGTTTGCAGTTCCCGGACGCCTTGATGGCCACGCACTATCTCGACTTCGAAAAGCCGATCGCCGATCTGGAAGCCAAGATCGAGGAGCTGTCGCTGCTGGCCGACACCTCGGGCGACATCGACCATGAGATCGAGGGCCTGCGCAAGAAGGCCGAGCAACTGCGCAGGAAGACCTACGCCGGCCTCGACCCCTGGATGAAGACCCAGGTCGCGCGCCATCCGCAGCGTCCGCACTTCATCGATTACGTCCAGAGCCTGTTCACCGACTGGAACGAACTGCACGGCGACCGCCAGTTCGGGGACGACCAGGCGATCCTGGGCGGTCTGGCCCGGTTCCGCGGCCGGCCGGTCGTCATCATGGGCCACGAAAAGGGTCACGACACTGCGACCCGCATCACTCACAACTTCGGCATGGCGCGGCCCGAGGGCTATCGCAAGGCGGTGCGCCTGATGGACATGGCCGAACAATTCGGCCTGCCGGTCCTCAGCTTCATCGACACCGCCGGCGCCTATCCAGGCCTGGGCGCCGAGGAGCGCGGCCAGGCCGAGGCCATCGCCCGCTCGACCGAGCGCTGCCTGACCCTGGGCGTGCCCTCCATCGCCACCATCACGGGCGAAGGCGGTTCGGGCGGGGCCATCGCCATCGCGGCGGCCAGCCGCGTCCTGATGCTGGAGCACTCGATCTATTCGGTCATCTCGCCCGAGGGCGCCGCCGGCATTCTGTGGCGCGACGGCGCGCGGGCCAAGGATGCGGCCATGGCGATGAAGATCACCGGCCCGGACCTGATGCAGCTGAAGATTGTGGACCGCCTGATCCAAGAGCCCGTCGGCGGCGCCCATACCGATCGCGACGCGGCCATGGCCAATGTCGGCGACGTTCTGGCCGAAGAACTGAAGGGCTTCGACGGCCTGACGCCCCAGCAGATCAAGAAGCGTCGCGCGGATCGCTTCTACGCCATCGGCGCCCTCTGACGCCCGGTCGCTTTGGCCGACCAACGTTAACGCAGCATCCACCCTCGTCTGCCAAGCTCGGCGCTTCGTTCAAGGGCATCGAGGTTTGCGACCGGCCATGAGTTCAGCGGCGCGACAGACTGGGGCCTTTGCGCCATGAGCGGCGGCGAGTCCCTGCGTGAAAGCGCCGTCTTCAATCTGGCTGGCGCGATCACGATGATCGTCGACGATTCGCCGTTTTCGCTGACGCTGACGTCCAACGCCCTGACCGGTTTCGGCATCCGCCCGACCTATGCGTGCGGCACGGGTATGGAAGCCAAGAAGCTGCTGACCGACAAACCCGTCGATCTGCTGGTCGTCGACACCGACATGCCCGACATCGACGGGTTCGAACTGGTGCGCTGGCTGCGCCGCTCCGGCCCCAATCCCAACGCCTTCACCCCCGTCATCATGACCGCCAGCCACATTCGTCGCGGGCGCGTCGCCGAGGCGCGGGACTGCGGCGCCAACTTCGTCGTCACCAAGCCCTTCAGCCCGGCGCTTCTGCTGGAGCGCATCCTGTGGGTGGCGCGCGACAGCCGGCCCTTCCTGGAGGTCGGCGACTATCTGGGCCCGGATCGCCGGTTCCGACACACCGGCTATGAAGGCGTGGAACGCCGCGCCGACATGATTCGCAAGGCGAAGGGGATGGAGAGTCTGGCCCTATGACCGTCATCACCCACACTCAGCGCAAGTCTCGCCTGGCAGAGATGCTGGATCGCCCCGGCGGTGTCAGCGTCGGGGTCGCCCTGGCCCAGGCCCGCGCCAATCTGGACGGACTTCAGGATCAGGCCCGCGCCATCATCGGCGACAATATCGCGGCCCTGCTGGCCAAGCCCGATCCGAACCTGATCGAGCCCATGCGGCTGGATCTGGCCTATTCCGCCTCAAGCCAGATCATCGATGCGGCCAGCCCGTTCGAGATGGACGACCTGTGCACGGCGGCCAAGGGCCTATGCGACCTGCTGGACGCCGCGCCGCGTCAGGGCGGTTTCGACTGGCGCATCGCCACGGTCCATGCCCAGGCGATGAAGCTGTTGCTGGCGCTGCCGCCGCAAGAGCAGGCCGCGCGGACCGCCATCCTGACGAACCTGCATGAGGTTCTGAGAAAGAAGCTGCCGACCGCCGATCAGTCGGCCATCTGAGGCGTCTTGCCGCCGCGCGTCTGTTTGCGCCACAGCGCCGCATACTCCCCGCCCTGTCGGGCTACCAGTTCGTGGTGACCGCCGCGTTCGACGACCCGCCCGGCCTTCAGCACCAGAATCTGGTCCGCATCCGCCACGGTCGACAGCCGGTGTGCGACCACCAGGGTCGTGCGGCCGTTCCTGGCCTTGCGCAGCGTCTTCTGGATCGCGGCTTCGGTGCGGCTGTCCAGGGCGCTGGTCGCCTCGTCCAGGATCAGGATGCACGGATCGGCCAGCAGGGCTCGGGCGATGCCCACCCGCTGACGTTCGCCGCCCGACAGCTTCAGTCCCCGTTCGCCGACCTTGGTCTGCATCCCGTCCGGCAAGCCGCGAATGAAGTCGGCCAGTTCCGCCGCCTCCGCGGCCGCCCACACCTGCGCCTCATCCGCCTCGGGCCGGGCGAAGGCGATGTTGGCGGCCAGGGTGTCGTTGAACAGCGCCACATCCTGAGGCACCAGCGCCACCGCCGATCGCAGCGAGGCCTGGGTCACTTCGCGCGCATCATGGCCGTCGATCAGCACGCGCCCTTCCTGCGGATCGAGCAGACGCAGCGCCAGTTTGACGATGGTGGACTTGCCCGCGCCCGATGGGCCGACCAGCGCCGTCGTGGTGCCCGGCGCGGCATAGAAGCTGACGTCCTCCAGCCCATTGGCCCGCGCGTCGTGGCGGAAGCCGACGGCCTCGAACGCTACCGACGCCCCGCGCGCATCGACCGGCCGCGGCAGGGCGACGGCGTTCGGCGCATCGGCGACCTGCGGCGTCTGTCGCGTCACCTTCAGCATCTCCTCCATGTCGATGAAGGACTGACGGATTTCCCGATAGGCGAAGCCCAGGATGTTGAGCGGCGCATATAGCGAGATCATGATCAGCACCGCCGCCGTCACATCGCCCGGCCCCATCCGACCGGCCGCCGCCTCGAATCCGGCCATCACCGCCATGACGCCCAGGCCCAGGTTCATTACCAGGGCCTGCATCCCGTTCAACATGTTCAGCGAACTGTTGGCCTTCAGCGACGCCTCGGCATAGTCGCCCAACGCGCGGTCATAAGTCTGAGCCGCGCGCGTCTCGGCGCCGAACGACTTGACCGTCTCATAGTTCAGCAGGGCGTCGACCGAGACGCCAGCGGCCTCGGAATCGGCCGCATTCATGATCCGGCGATGCTCCAACCGCCAGTTGGACATGGCGAAGGTGGCGGCGGTGTAGATGACGACCACGACCACCGCGACGGCGGCGAAGCGCCAGTCGTATTTGGCGCCCAGCACCCCGGCCGCCAGCACCAGCTCCACCCCCGTCGGAACCAAGTTGAAGGCCAGGATGCGCAGCAGGAAATCGACCGCGCGCGATCCCCGGTCCATCGTCCGCGACAGGGCGCCTGAGCGCTTGGTCTGGTGAAAATCCAGCGACAGGCTCAGCGCATGGGCGAAGGCCTCGGCCGCCGTCGCGCGCTGGGCGGCGGCGCGCACCGGCGCGAACACCACGTCGGAGATCAGGGGCGAGGCCGCCGACAGGAACCGAACAAGCGTCCAGCCGATGGCGAAGGCCGCAAAGCCCAGGCCGACGGCGGTCGCGGCACCCTGCCCCGCCGCCAGACGGTTGACCGCCGCACCCAGCACCAGCGGCGCCATGACGCCCAGCCCCTTGCCCGCCAGCGTCAGCAGGATGGCCGAGATCAGCCGCAGTTTCAGGTGCGGTGCGCCTGAACGGGCGACCAGCCGCGCAAGGTCCGCCAACGCCGTCAGCGTCGGGGGTCCGTCCGTCCTGTCCTGTGTGCTCCCTGCCTGCTGCGCCTTGACCATCGGGTCACGCCTGCCGCCGGAGCGTTCGCCTCGCATCGCCATGATGCGCATATGGAAACCCATTGCGACCGGGGAAAGGCCACGCTGGCGCGCGAACGAGGATTAGTCGCTCAGCCCAGACCGGCGACCGCCTCGATCAACTCGTCCACGGCCGCTTCCTGCGTCGCCCATGAACAGACGAAGCGCACCGAACCGTCATCGAAGGCGTAGCAGGCCCAGCCCATTTCATTCAGGCGGGCATGCGCCTCTGGCGGCATCCGCACGAAGACGGCGTTCGCCTCCACCGGATGGGCCAGGACGAAGGGCGACCGCCCCGCGATGCCCGCCGCCAGTCGCTGCGCCATCAGATTGGCATGGGCGCCGCCCGATTCCCAATCGCCGCTTTCCAGCAACCCCAGCATCGGGCCCGACAACAGACGCGTCTTGGATGACGTCTGGCCCGCTTGTTTCAGCCGATTGTCCAATCGCCGCGCCAGGCTCTTGTCGAACAGCACGATCGCCTCGGCGCAGTTGGCGCCCGCCTTGGCCCCGCCGAACACCAGCACGTCCACGCCCAGGCGCGGAATGTCCTTCAGGTCGAAACCGGCGGCGACCGCATTGGTCAGGCGCGCTCCGTCCATGTGAACGCCGTAGCCCAGCGCCTTGGCCGGTTCGATCAGGTGGCGCAGTTCTTCCTCGGTATAGACCGAGCCATATTCCGTGGCCTGGGTCAGCGACAGGGCGGCGGGCGGTTGACGATGCCCGACTTCGGGTTCGCCCAACTGCGCCTGCAACGCCAATGGATCGATCTTGCCCGAGAACCCCGGCAGTCCGATCAGGCCGACGCCGTGACCGAAGAAGCCCGGCGCGCCCGTCTCGTCGGTGCAGATGTGCGCCGCATGGTGCGCCAGCACCGCCTCATAGGGTTGGGCCAGCATCGACAGGGCGATGGCGTTGGCCGCCGTCCCACTGAAAACAAACCGCACCTCGGCGTCGGCATCCAGACGCTGGCGAATCTGGTCGACGGCGCGGGCGGTGACCTCGTCGGCGCCATAGGCGCGGGCGAATCCCTTGTTGGCGCGCACCAGGCCTTCGATGGCGCTCAGCGCCATGCCGGCGGTGTTGTCGGAGCCGAAATCGTAACGCATCAACGGTTCGTCGCCTTCAGATCGGCCGTATCGTCCTCGACCGTGCGGACGCGCACGACCGGGACCACATCTTCATCGCCATAGGGCACGGCGACCTGATGCGGGAACGGAATCTCGATCCCGGCGGCGTCCAGCGCCTCCTTGCCGCCCTGCATCAGATCGGCCTGGGTCTGCCACCAGTCGCCGACCTTGACCCAGGCGTGCAGCGTCACCTGCACCGAGCTGTCCAGCAGGCCCGTCACCCCGGTCCAGGGATGGGGATCGTGCAGCACCTTGTCGTGTGCGGCGGCCGTATCCGCCAGCACGCAACGCGCTTGGTTCAGATCGTCGCCATAGCCGACCGTGAAGTTGATCTCGATCCGGCGCGTCTGCTGGCCGGTCAGATTGGTCAGCGGGTCGCTCAGGACCTTGGAGTTCGGAATGACGATCTTGTGGTTATTGGCGTTGGAAAGTTGGGTCGTGAACAGGTCCAGTCGCTGCACCGTGCCGCTCATCCCGCCGACATCGACGACGTCGCCGACCCGGTAGGGCCGCAGCACCAGCAGCATGATCCCCGACGCCACGTTCGACAACGTGCCCTGCAACGCCAGACCTACCGCCAAGGACGCCGCGCCCAGCACGGCGATGATCGAGGTCGTCTGAACGCCTAGGCGCTGAAGCACGGCGATCATGCCGATGATGAAGACCACCACCCGCACGACCTGGACCGCGAAGCTCAGGACCGTCGGATCGTGGCGGAATCCCTTGACCCTCGACAGCGTATTGCGCGCCCCGCGCGCCGCCCATTTCGCCGCAAAGACGGTGAGGACGAAGATCAGGATGGCGATCGTCAGGTTGATCGCGAAATCACCCGCCATGTCGGTCAGCTTGGCGATCACGGCGGCATCGATCGAAACGGCCTTGCGGCCCGCGGCCACCGCGTCGGCGACTTCGTTGGAAATAGGCAGAGACATGAGGTCGGGTCTAACGCCTGACGCGACGATTGGAACCCCCGAAAGCCCGATTTCAGGCCTTTGCGATCCGCCCGCCGCCGCTTTCGATGGCGTCCAGCAGGTCCATGACATCGTCGATGGTGTTGGCCTCTCGCGCCGGCTTGTCCCAGCGAATGCGGCTGACGCGCGGAAAACGCATGGCCACGCCCGACTTGTGCCGGGTCGAGCGATTCAGCCCTTCGAAGGCGATCTCCAGCACCAGGCCGAAGTCCCGCTCGGCTCGCACCGACCGCACCGGCCCGAACCGGTCGATGGTGTGATCGCGCACGAACTTGTCGAGCTGTTTCAACTCCTCGTCGGTAAAGCCGAAATAGGCCTTGCCCACCGGCGTCAGCGGCCCTTCCGGCGTCCAGACGCCGAAGGTGTAGTCGGAATAGAAGCTGGAGCGTTTGCCGTGGCCGCGCTGGGCGTACATCAGGACGGCGTCGATGACGTGCGGGTCGCGCTTCCATTTGAACCACGGCCCCTTGGGTCGCCCCGCCAGATAGGGGCTGTCCCAGCGTTTCAGCATCAGCCCCTCGGCCGCCGCCCCGACCGGCGGATTGGCCCGCAGCCGCGCCAACTGATCCCAATCGGCGTAATCGACCACCGGCGACAGGTGCAGTCGTTCGCCGGTATGACCATTGACCAGGGCCTCTAAGCGCGACCGGCGCTCGCGCAGCGGCAGGCCACGCAGATCCTCGCCGTCCTGGGCCAGCAGGTCATAGGCGACGACCGCCGCCGGGAAGGCCTGCATCGCCTTGGCGTCGACCGACTTGCGATTCAGCCGCTGCTGAAGGTCCCCGAACGGCGCGACCGCCCCGTCGCGCCAGACGATCAGCTCGCCATCGATCGCGCCCTGAAACGCCAGGGCCTCCATCACATCGGGAAAGGCGGCTGAAATCTCGTCGCCCGTGCGCGAATAGAGCTTGCGGACCTCGCCCTCCAGCACAGCCTGCACCCGAATGCCGTCCCACTTCCATTCGGCCGCATAGTCGGCCGGCGACAATTTGGGCAGGTCGACCGCTTCATCGATGGCGACCGCCAGCATGACGGGTCGGAAACGGCCGGGCGCATCCGGGCTGGGCCGCTCCGCCCTGCCCTCCAGCCAGGCGAACAGGTCGGCGTAGGGCGGCTCCACCGCGTGCCAGACCTCCTCGATGGCCGAGGCGTCCAACGCCTCCAGCGTCATCTGCGCCTCGTCGCCCTCCGGCGAAGGCGGCGCCATCACCGCGTCCGGGCGCATGATGGCCGCCGCCGTCTTGGCCAGCCGCGCCGACAGCCCCACGCGCAAGGCCCCGGTCATCAGCTTCAGCAGCGCCCAGCGCCCTTTCGGCTCCAGCGCATCGAGCCAGCCTTCCAGAAGACCGCGCACCTCCGTCCGCGTCGCGGTCCTTAGCGCCTCGACGACCTCGGCCAATTCGGGCTCGCGGTTTGGCCGATGGTCCGGGGTCACGGGCCAGATCAGGGCCACCGTCTCCGCCAGATCCCCCACATAGTCGTAGGACCAGCCGAACAGCACGCTGTCGACCCGCCCCTCGACCGCCTTTCGGATCATGGCCGGCTTGGCCGCGTCGAACGTCAGGTCGCCGGTCAGGGCCGCCAGCGCCCATCCCCGATCGGGATCAGGCGTCGCCCTCAGATAATCGCGCACCAGCACCAGCTTGGCGTTGCGCGAAGCCGTCAGGGACAGGCGGTCCAGTAGCTCGGCGAAGGCGCGCATCGTCATCCATCTTGGGCGCCGGAAGCGTCGCCGTCCTCTTCAGAACGAAAAACGCCCCGGAGGTTTCCCTCCGGGGCGCATCTCAAATCCTCAGCAGATCAGTTGAACAATCCGGCGATCACGGCGGTGATCAGGCCGCCGGCGACGGCGGCGAGCACCACGTCATTACCGCTGCGGACGTATTGGTAGCCACGGGGCGGGGCACGCAGGCCATAGCGGTTGTAGTCATTCACCACATAGGCGTTGGTCCGGTAGTAGGATGGCATCCGCTGACCATAGCTCCAGGTCCGAACCGCATAGCCGCGCGGCGGCACATAGCGCGGGGCATTGTAACGACGTTCCGCACGCTGCCAGCGCTCATAGGCGCGTTGCTGCTCGCGATAGTCGCGACGATCCTCACGCAGCTCGCGGCGGTAGTCGCGGCGATCCTGGCGATAGTCCCGACGATCGTAGTGGTCAGGACCCGGACCATGACGTGCGGCGGGACCATGCGGACCGTGGGGCGGCATGGGTTGGGCCGACGCTGCGCCAGCAGCGCCCAGCGCGCCGGCGGCCATGACCGAAGCGATTGCGGTGGTCAGGATCTTTTTCATGATCGTGTCTCCATCTGCGCCGAAGAACGTCGGCTTGGATGCAGTTATGGATCACGGCGACTGAGGCGCACCTGAACCGGCGTCATCGGCCCAGGTTCATGTCGGGAACACAGGATCGCCGCAATCAGGCGGCGACGGAGGCCTCCGACGACGGTAGCGCCATTTGCGCAACTGCCTCGCGACCCCCGCCGACGCGACCCATCAGGGCGGCCAGGGCGCCGAAATCGATCGGCTTGTTCAAATAGGCGTCGGCGCCGGCCTGAAGACCGGCCTCGTGATCCTCATGACGCGCCGAGGCGGACAGGACCACAATGGGAGTGCCGGCGTTCTGGCCGCCTTCGCGGATGATGCGCGTTGCGGTCAGTCCGTCCATCACCGGCATGTTCACGTCCATGATGATCAGGTCGAACGGCTGATCCTTGGCGATATCGACCGCGACCTGACCGTTCTCGGCCGTCGAAGTGACGTGGCTGGCCGAGCTCATCCAGGCCTCCAGGATCATGCGGTTCACCGGATGATCCTCGACCACCAGGACGCGCAGCGATTCGCCGCCTTCAATCTCGGCATGAACCTCGGCCGCCGCGACGGGCTTGGCCCATTCCACGACCTCGGCCTCGATTTCCAGGGTGAAGCACGAGCCCTCGGCGAGCTTGGACGTCACGGTGATGTCGCCGCCCATGATGTTGGCCATGCGTCGCGCGATGGTCAGGCCCAGACCCGTCCCGCCAAAGCGCCGCGTCGACGAGGTGTCGACCTGGGTGAACGGCATGAACAGCCGCTCCAGATCGGCGGCCGCAATGCCCGCACCGCTGTCTTGGACGACAAATTCAAACCGCACGCGCTGATCCGAAATGCGGTGGCCCCGCACGAGATAGTGGATTTCGCCGGCCTCGGTGAACTTGACCGCATTGGACAACAGATTCTGCACCACCTGACAGACGCGCAGCGGATCGCCGCGCACCACCGTCGGGATGTCGCCTTCCACGGTCGTGACGAACGTCAGGCCCTTGGCTTCGGCCTGGGCTTCGAAGGGGCCGGTGATGCGCTTGTTCAGACCGTCGACGGCGACATCGACGACCTCGAAGTTCATCTTGCCGGCCTCGATCTTGGTCATGTCGAGGATGTCGTTCAGCAGCGACAACAGATTGTCGCCGGAGTTGCGGATGATCGACAGATATTCGCGCTGCGTCGTCTCCAGTCGCGTCGCGCTGAGCAGTTGGGCCGCGCCCAGCACGCCGTTCATGGGGGTGCGCAGTTCGTGCGAGATCACGCCCAGGAAGTTCGACTTGGCGTCATTGGCGGCATTGGCCTTGTCGCGGGCCGCTTCCAGTTCCTCGATCAGATGCGCCTGGTGCGACTGGAAGGCCCGGATGCGGTCTTCGCGCAGCAAGGTCATGGTCACCAGCACGAACAGACCCGCCGCCGTAAACGGCAGGACCGCCAGCATCGACCAGAAGACGTTGGTGCCCCACAGGCTGAACAGAATGATCGTCGCGGCCGCACCGTAGGGCGAAGAGATGATCAGGGCCTGACGCGGCGAGCTGCGAAGCTGAGCGAAGACCAGCACATAGCCGGAAATCAGCAGGGCAAGGGCCAGGGGCCGTCCGAACTCGGTGGGCGAGAACCACGCCATCAGAGGCGCTATGGCCCAGGCGCCGGTCGTCACCGTAGCCACGATAGGGAAGATCACGCCCCAGTTGGTGCCGACGCGATGGCTCAGACGATGCTCGACCAGTCCCCGCAGCGACCCAGCCGCCAGGGTGCCGCCGAACCACAGGAGCGCCGGCCACAGGCCCACCGTGCCCAGCAGGCCCACGGCCCAGGATGTGATGATCATGTAGCGAAGATACTGGGTCTGCAGAATGGCCGTCAGGGCCTGGGCTGCGTCGCCGGCGCGCTGATCGCCTTCGAGCGCCCTCGCGACGCCATCGGATTCCACCATAAGCCCAGATCCCCACGTTCTGTTTGGTCGAATGACGCTAAGACGAAGGTTCTAAGACGATGTGAACGCAGTTCTCTCGCTCAACTCGCCTCCTCCGGCGTCAGCGCCTTGATCGAAAGAGCGTGGACCGGTCCGGCCATCTCGTCCTTCAAGAGGGCGTTGACCGCGCGCTGTCGCGCCAGCCGCGTCTGCCCCTGGAAAGCGGCGGACACGATCACCAGATTGAAATGGCTTTCGCCGTCAGGCTTGGCGTCCATTCCGCCTTCATGATGATGTCCGGCGTGGCGCCAGCTATCGTCTTCGACCTCCAGACGCAAGGGCGACAGCCCCGCCGTCAGTTTTGCACGAATAATCGTCGCCACCGGGCCTTCAGACATGATCGATTCCTTGATGCTGTCCCAATCGCGCTTACACTTCGGCTGATGTCCGCCTCCTTTCAATACAAGCCGCGCTTCACCGACATTCGGGTGAAGCCGCCCAAGCCAGAGGAAGAGGCGGCGAAAGCCGACGTGCTTCACCTGAAGCCGGGCGAAAAGCCTTGCCAGTGGCCCGACTGTCGCCGGGCCGCCGCCGCCAAGGCGCCCAAGTCGCGCGAGCGGCTGAACGACTTCTACGAGTTCTGCCAGCCGCACGCCGGCGAATACAACAAAGGCTGGAACTTCTACGCCGGCATGAGCGAAGGCCAGATCCGCGCCGCCCAGGAAAACGAGGCCATGACCGGCGGGCGCCCGACCTGGGAGATGCAGGCCGGCAAGTTCACACGCGAGGCCGCCGCCTTCGCCGCCAAGATGGGCACCTCGAACACCACCGGCGCCGGCTCATGGCGCGACAGCTTCGGCCTTTTCGGTCGCAAGGGCGATCAGGCGCCGCAGTCCGCGACCGAGGACCGCCGCATCGGCAAGCTGGAACGCGCCGCCTTGGCCGACCTCGATCTGGATCCGGGCGCCGACAAGGCGAAGATCAAGGCTCAGTATCACGAGCTGCTGAAGCGGTTTCACCCCGACACCAACAGCGGCGACCGCAGCGCCGAGGCCAAGCTGCAACGCGTGATCAAGGCGTGGAAGACGCTGAAAAAGGCCGGTCTGGCCTGACAGCCTAATCGGCGTAGATCATCTTGCGTGTCATGCCGCCGTCCACGGTCAGCACCTGGCCCGTCACGAAACTCGCTTCGGCGAGATAGAGCACAGCACCGGCGATATCCTCGGCGCGGCCGACGCGGCCGACCGGGTGCTGTTCGTGATCGACAGAACGCAGATCCTCGCCATACGAAATCCAGCCGGGCGCAATGGCATTCACGCGGATTCGAGGGCTTTCGCTGATCGCCAGGGCGTGTGTCAGGGCGAACAGCGCACCCTTGGACGCCGCATAGGCCTCGGTGTGCGGCTCGGACATGAAGGCGCGCGTCGAGATCATGTTCACGATGGCGCCGCCCTCGTTCAGCATCGGAATGGCGGCGCGGCTCATCAAAAAGGCGCCGTTCAGATGGCTGTCGATGGTCTTGCGCCAGTCCGCCAGCGACAGTTCAGCCAGCGGGCCGCTTACCGGGTCGGCGATGCCCCCGTTGTTGACCAGCAGGTCCAGCGACGACCAGCCCAGCGTCTCAAACGCTTGTTTGACCGAGTCCTCATCACCCAAATCGCAGTCGATATGACGCGCTTCGCCCTCTCCCGGCTTCAGGTCGAAGGAGGCGACTTCCCATCCGTTGGCCAGCAAGGCCTTACAGACGCCCGTTCCGATCAGGCCCGATCCGCCCGTGACAATCGCTTTTTTCATGGTCGGGAAACCGGCGACAGCCGGCTTGGTTGCGCCGGATCAGGGCTGACCGGCCGCCTGGCTGTTCGCGGCAGCCATCATCGGGCTCGACGGCTCGCGGAAATAGCGATCGATCCCGTCCGCCACCGACTTCATCAGGCGACGGCGCGCGCGCTCGTCGGTCAGAAGCCGCTCGTCCTCGGGGTTTGTGATGAAGCCCATTTCCAGCAGCACGGCCGGCACGTCGGGCGCCAAGAGGACAGCCAGGCCCGCATCGCGATGGCTGCGGCGAAGCAGAGGATGATCCGAGCCTTCCAGATGGGTCAGCAAGACGCGCGCGAACTGGGCCGAGCGGTTCTGAGTCGCACGTTGCGTCATGTCGAGCAGGATGCGATCCACCGACGGGTCGCGCCCCGGCAGATGCAGCTCGCGGTGCCAGTTGTCGCCCCGCGTGAACTCACGCACCGCTCGACCGGCGCCCTGCTCCGACAAGGTATAGACGCTGGCCCCGCGCAGCGCCGGGTCGGCGCCGGCGTCAGCGTGCAAGGAAATGAACAGATCGGCGTCGGCCTGACGCGCGATGGAAACACGGCGATAGAGATCGACGTAGCGGTCGTCGGTCCGGGTCAGGCGCACGCGATAGCGGCCGTTCTTCTCAAGCTCGGCCTTCAACGCCAGGGCTGCGGCAAGGGTGACCTGCTTTTCCTGCGCGCTCGCCCCGCTGGCGCCCGGATCATTGCCGCCATGGCCGGCGTCGATGACGATCAGGGGGCGCTCGGCGCGACGCGGCGGTGCGCTGGCGCGAGGCGCCGGCGTGGTCGAGGCGCGCGCGGCGGCTCCCGTCGCCTTCAGGTCCACGACATAACGATAATGGCTGACTCCGTCGCCGGGTGGCAGAAGGAAGCGCCGTTCGATCTCGCTGCCGCGCGCCAGTTCCAGCTGAACCCGCGACGAACCGCCGGACGACGTGACCTCATAGGAACGCACCAAACCCGAACCGCCGCCGTTCAGACCGCGCCCCGGCGCAACACCGCTGAGAGCGAGGACCACCCGGCCTTCGCCGCCCGCGTCGATGACGCGTCCTTGCGCCGTCTTGTCCAGATCGATGACGACGCGGGTCCGATCGCCATCGGCGCCGAAGCGCACCGCCAACACATCGCCCTGCGCGCCCCAGGCGAAACCGCGCGTTGCGGACAGACCGCCCATGCAGATGACCACGAAGGCCAGGGCGGTCATCGCCCACTCCTTCGCGCGCCAGCGCATCAGACCTGTCAAAACGCGACCGCTCATCTGCGTCGGCGAACCCGGTTTAAGCCTACTTGAACCCCATCATGACAGAGGCTCGTATTCAGGGGGTTAAGGCGAGCGCCTTTTAATTCTCCCGTTGCATGACTATGCTGTGACCGCTCGCGAACCGATCGCGCCGATTTCGCCTCTGCGAATCTTGGCGCGCCCTCCTCGCGGCGTTGACTTTCACCAATCCTAGAACCGCCCCGGCCTGGCCGATGGTTCGAAGAGCGGACCAGGGACGCGGCCTTCCCAAGGGATTGGCGCGCCCGGTTCAGGACCGACGACTTAATGGGCCTTTCCGCCTGCGTTCCCCAACGGCTTGATCAAGCCTTCTTCGCCGTTCTCGGCGAGGGGATGTCGCGCGCGCCGGCCCTCACCTTCATTCGGCGAGCCGCCATGACCCTGTCCGGAGATCCGGGACGGTCGGCCTGCGCGCGCCAGAGAGAGACTTTCCATGTCAAAGACAATGCTGATCGATGCGGCGCATCCCGAGGAGACCCGGGTCGCCATCGTGGACGGGCGCAAGATTGAGGAATTCGATTTCGAATCCCGTGCGAAGCGCCAGCTTCGCGGCAACATCTACCTCGCCAAGGTCACTCGCGTAGAGCCCAGCCTGCAGGCCGCCTTCATTGAATACGGCGGCAATCGCCACGGCTTCCTCGCCTTCAACGAAATCCACCCCGACTACTACCAGATCCCCGTCGCCGACCGCGAAGCCATCATGGCCGAGGCGCATGACGATGAGGACGAAGACGATCTCGACCGCGAATCGACCGGCGATGACGTCGACCCCGAATCGGCGCTGGCCGACGAGGAGCGGCTGAAGCGCCGCCTGATGCGTCGCTACAAGATCCAGGACGTCATCAAGCGCCGCCAGATCCTGCTGGTCCAGGTCGTCAAGGACGAGCGCGGCGCCAAGGGCGCGGCCCTGACCACCTGGCTGTCGCTGGCCGGCCGCTACTGCGTGCTGATGCCTAACACCGGCAAGGGCGGCGGCATTTCGCGCAAGATCACGAACACCTCTGACCGTCGTCGCCTGAAGAGCGCCGTCTCGGCCCTGGAAGTGCCCAAGGGCATGGGCCTGATCATCCGCACGGCGGGCGCCAAGCGCACCAAGGCCGAGATCAAGCGCGACTATCAATATCTGCTGCGCCTGTGGGAAACGATCCGCGAGACCACCCTCGCCTCTCACGCCCCCTCGGTGATCTACGAGGAAGAGAACCTGGTCCGCCGCGCCGTGCGCGACATGTTCGACAAGGATTTCGACGGCATTCAGGTCGAGGGCGTCGAGGGCTTCAAGGAAGCGCGCGACTTCATGCGCGTGCTGATGCCGGCCCAGGCCAAGAAGGTTCACCTGTATCGCGGCTCGCGCCCCCTGTTCGCGGCCAACGGCATCGAGGAACTGCTGACGCAGATCCACCAACCGGTGGTGCCGCTGAAATCCGGCGGCTATCTGGTCATCAACCAGACCGAAGCCCTGGTGGCTATCGACGTCAACTCGGGTCGCGCCACCAAGGAACGCAACGTCGAGCAGACGGCCTTCAAGACCAATATGGAAGCGGCCGAAGAAGCCGCCCGCCAACTGCGCTTGCGCGACCTCGCCGGCCTGGTCGTCATCGACTTCATCGACATGGATGAAGGCAAGAACAACCGCGCCGTCGAGCGCGTGCTGAAGGAGGCCCTGTCCTCCGACCGCGCCCGCATCCAGATGGGCCGTATCTCGCCCTTCGGCCTGATGGAGATCAGCCGCCAGCGTCGCCGACTGGGCGTGATCGAGGGTGCGACCGAAGCCTGCCCGCACTGCCAGGGCACGGGCCGCATCCGCTCTGCCGAATCCGCCGCCCTGATGACCCTGCGCGCGGTCGACATCGAGGCCGGCAAGAACGGCGCAGGCGTCGTGGTGCTGAAGGTCTGCACCGCCGTCGGCCTGTACATCCTGAACCACAAGCGCGCCTATCTGCAGTCGCTGCTTGAACGTCGCGGCCTGAACGTCATCGTCCAGATCGACGACAGCCTGGGTCAGGGCGAACACAATATCGAGCGCACCGAGACCAACGAGGACTTCGTCGCGCCCGAGATCGAGATGCCCAACCTCGACGACGACTTCGACGCCTCGCTGTACGAAGACGAGGATGAGGACGACGACGAGGAGATCATCGTCGACGACGATGACGACACGGTCGAATCCCTGGATCGCGAAGACAGCGACGACGACGAACCGCGCGAACGTTCGGAACGTCATGAAGGCGGTCGCGATCGCGGTCGTGGGCGCAACCGTCGCCGTCGTGGCGGTCGTCGCGACGAGGAGACCTCCGACGTCGAGGCCGTCGATACGGTCAGCGCCGACGACGCCTCGGACGATGAGGAAGACGAAAACGGCCGCCGCCGTCGCCGTGGCCGCCGTGGCGGTCGCCGCGTCCGCGAGGATGGCGAGCGCGACGTCTACACCTGGGTTCGCGGCCGCACGCCGTCGCTGGACGACCCCTATGTCTGGTTCGACCCGCTGAACCCTGGCCGCTCGGAAGGTCGTCCGGAACGCGGCGAGCGCCCCGAGCGGGCAGAACGTCCCGCTGTCGCTCAGTCCGAGATCGAAGGCCTGGATGTCGTCGCCAATAACGGGGCGGGCGAAGGCTCCGGCGAGGAAGGCGGCCGTTCGCGTCGTCGCCGTCGTCGGGGTCGCGGTCGTGGCGACGGTCCCGTCAGCCACGAGATCAAGGTCGAGAACCGCGCCACCAACGAAGGCATGCCGCCCGACGGCTCGCCCGAGACGCCGATGGCCGTCATGGTCGAGCCGACCGAGGCCGTCGAAACGTCTGCCCCGGCCATCGCGCCCGAACCTCAGCGTCGTCGCGTGCGCCGCAAGTCGGCCAGCGCCAACGTCGAGATCGCGACCGAACCGCATCCCGACACCGCCATCGAGCCGAACGAGGCCACGGTCCAAGGCGCGCCGGTCGAACTGGACGTGACCCCCCACGAGGCGCTGGCCGCCGAACCGGCGGAGGTCGCCCCGGTCGCCGCCCCGACGGCGGTTCCGGTGACCGAGGCCGTCTTGGCCGAGCCTTTCGTCGCCCCCACGCCGGAGATAGACGTTCAGGCCATCATCGCCGAAGACCCGAACCAGATCGTCGCACCGCCCGAAAAGCCCAAGCGCGGGTGGTGGCGCCGCTGATCGGTCACGATTAGACTGTCTGGATACAGGCGGGGGCCGGTCGTTGTTGGAGTAGAGCCATGAGGTGGCTTCCCCGATCTGCATCCCGCGTTCTGGCGGCGGCGGCGACGGCCTTGATGGCTGTTTCCGTCGCCGGCCAGGCCTCCGCGCAAAGCCTGATCCGCGACACCGAGGTCGAGGGCATCGTGCGCGAATGGGCCGACCCGGTCTTCGTGGCCATGGGTCTGAACCCGAACGACATCGAAGTCCTGCTGGTCAACGACAACGACCTGAACGCCTTTGCGACGCGCGGGCGGATCATGGGCGTCAACACCGGCCTGATCCTGCGCACCAAGACGCCCGGTGAACTGCTGGGCGTGATGGCGCACGAGGCGGGCCACATCAAGAACCGCCATACCCTGCGCGACGGGGCCGAGAACGCCGGCAAACAGCCGATGTTCATGACCATGGCGCTGGGGGCCCTGGCCATCGCCGCCGGCGCGCCGGACGCAGGCGTGGCCCTGCTGGGCTCCAGCCAGTATTTCGGCGCTCTGGGCGCGCTGCATTACATGCAGAGCCAGGAAGGCGAGGCCGACATCTCGGGCGCGCGGGCGCTGGAGGCGGCCGGCGAATCCGGAGCCGGGCTGGTGTCCTTCTTCGAGAACTTCCGCTCGCAGGAGGTCTTCTCCGACGCCCGCCGCTATCCCTATTTCCGCAGTCACCCCCTGTCGTCGAACCGGATCGAAAGCCTGCGCCGCTATGTGCAGGAACAGCCGCACTACGACCATCGCGACAGCCCCGAACGTATGGCGCAGCACGCGCTGATCCTGGCCAAGATTCACGCCTTCATGGATCCGCCGAACGCCACCCTGCGCGACTATCCATCGACCGACACCTCCCTGCCCGGCCGCTATGCGCGGGCCATCGCGTGGTATCGCGACGGCCAGACGGACAAGGCGCTGACGGCGGTGGATGCGCTTATCGCCGGCGACGTGAATAACCCCTATTTCCAGGAACTGAAGGGCCAGATCCTGTTCGAGGAAGGTCGCCCGGCTGAGGCCGTCGCCGCCCACCGCGAGGCGGTCCGCCTGAAGCCCGACGCCCCCCTGCTGCGCGTCAACCTGGCCCACGCCCTGATCGAAACCAATGACAAGGCCAAGCTGGACGAGGCCATCGACCAGCTGAAACACGCCGTCGTCGCCGAGAAGGACAACACCATGGCCTGGCGACTGCTGGCCCAGGCCTATGCCTCGCAGGACAAGGAGGGCGAGGCGCGCCTTGCCTCGGCCGAATACTATTTCGCCGGCGGGGACGAGAAACAGGCCACTCAGTTCGCCCTGCGCGCCCGCTCCATGCTGGATCCGGGCTCGATCGAATGGCGACGCGCCGTCGATATCGTCTTGGCCTCGGGCGCCACGCCCGACGATCTCAACGACCTGGACCGCCGTGACGCCGCGCGCCGGCCCGCCACCCTCAACTGACCCCTTACGCCGACTGCGAGCCTGAATGACCGACGACGCCCCCACGCCTGCGCCCGAACCCAAGACCGCCAAGCCAGGATGGCTCAGCGGCGGCCGCGCCGGCTATCTGGCCCTGGGCCTATCGGTCATCGCGCTGGGCTTTTCAGCGGCGCCCTATCTGACCGGCGGATCGAACGTGCGTGCGTATCTGCTGGAGCATCCCGAGGTCTTGCAGGAGGCGCAGATGGCGCTCCAGACCAAGGACGCCGAGGCCGCCGTCGAGGAGACGAACCAGGCCGCCGCCGCCAACGCCGGCCTCCTGGCGCCCGACGCCCGCGATCCGGCCTTCGGTCCAGCGAACGCCAAGGTCACGGTGATCGAATTCTTCGACTTCCGCTGCCCCGGCTGCAAGGCCGTGGCCCACGACTATCGCGCCCTGATGGCGGCCCACCCGGAAGTCCGCTTCGTCTTCAAGGACTGGCCCATCCTGGACCGCGGCGACGACATCACCTCGCAATACGCCGCCCGCGCCGCCCTGGCTGCACACCAGCAGGGCAAGTATCTGGAGGTCTATGACGCCCTGATGACCGAGCGGGCGCTATCGATCGAAGCGATCGACGCCATCCTGGCCGCGCATGGCGTGGACATGGCCCGCGCGAAGGCCGCGATCGCCGCGCCCGACACCACGCGCCACATCGCCGACATCCACACCACGGCCGCCGCCCTGCGCCTGCGCGGCACGCCGACCTTCTTCGTCAACGGCAAGGCCAGCCCCGGCATCGACCCGGCCGAGATCGGCAAACTGATCGAAGCAGCGAAGCGCTGATCGTTTAGATGCTGAACCGCCTGCCTTGGGTTCTCGTCATCTTCCGGCTGCTCTGCGCGCCTGCGCTGGTCAGCGTGTCGCTGATCGCCCCTCAGGCAGGTGGAGCCGCCGCGATCTTGCTGTCGCTGGCGGTGTTGTCCGACATCTTCGACGGCGTCATCGCGCGGCGGCTGAAGGTCGTCACGCCGACGCTTCGACGCTGGGACGGCCGGGCGGACGTGATCTTTTGGTTAGGCGCCGCCTTGGCCCTTTGGCTGATGCATCCCGGCTTGGCTTCG
Source organism: Brevundimonas sp. MEB006b (assembly GCF_030209705.1). Lineage (NCBI taxonomy): Bacteria > Pseudomonadati > Pseudomonadota > Alphaproteobacteria > Caulobacterales > Caulobacteraceae > Brevundimonas > Brevundimonas sp. MEB006b. Next base: position 28,783 of record NZ_JARVRL010000005.1, on the reverse strand, counting down.
GTGGTCGGGCCATTGATTCTGGTCCTCGTGGTTTTCGAGGTCGCCAACCACGCCGTCAGCTTCGCCCGTTTCCGGCGCGAGGCGTCGCCTCATCATTGGCTGTCCAAGCTATTTTGCCTGTTTCTCTGGGCGCTCTTTGTTCAGCTCTTCGTCACGGGGCAGACGAACTGGCTGTTGTGGTTCACCTTCGGTCTAGGCGTGCTTTCACAGATAGAGGCTTTCGCCATCACGATGCGGCTGAAGACTTGGCGCTGCGACGTGCCGTCTGTCTTCGTCCTTGGGCGCTAGGCCTCGGCCAAACTCATCTGTCCGCCGATCCATTCGACGCCGGCATGGCGCAGGGCGTCATTGGCCGCAGTCTCGTCGCCCAGCGCCTGCTCGGCGCGGTAGAGGACGTAGTAGCTGTACGGGTCGTTCGGCCAATCCTTCAGCAGTTCGCCGATCTTGGCCTTGGCCCCCGCCGCATCACCGGACGCCAGCATGGCGGCGGCCAGGCTTCGGCGCGTCGGATACCAGATCATGGGCGGATCGCCTCCCTCGGGCGCCATGGCCTGGATCGCCGCCGCCCGCCCATAGGCGGCGATGGCGGCGGGATAGTTCTGATCGATCATGGCCGCGCGGCCTTCCAGCACCTTCTGGAACAGTTCGGCGAAACCGGTCTGACGATCCGCCATCGGACCCGTGAACGCCTTGTCCGCCAGCAGGGCGGCGATGGCCTGGGCCTCGATCCGAACCGCCGCAGCATCGCCGCGCCGCGCCGCCGCCTCGCCCCGTGCATAGCGCCAGCCGACCCGCATCAGCGGACGGCCCACGTCCGGCTCGGCCAGCGCCGCGACCTGGGCGTCCGATCCGAACCGGCCGTAAAGCGCATAGGCGTCCGCCGCCATCACCTGACGATAGACGACATAGCCGTCCTCGCCCGCCTCGGGCGGTCCCGCCAGCTGCGGATAGGTCGCCATGTACCAGTCGGCCAGCTCCAGCCCGCGCTCGGCCCCGCCCGCCATCAGGGCGCCGCCCATGCCGAAATGGATGTTGTGGGCATGCAGCCGCATGCCGCGAATGCCGCCGGGCGGGCCGACCAGTTGGTCGTAGCTCTTGTCCAGCGCCACGGCGTTGACGTTGGACATCATCGCGTCCTTGTAGCGCCCGATCCGATAGAAGGTGTGCGACGGCATATGCACCAGATGGCTGGCCCCCGGCGCCAGCAGGGCCAGCCGCTCGCCATAGGCCAGCGCCCTGTGCGGATCGTCCGACCATTCGGTCAGATGGATGTACAGGTGAATAGCGCCCGGATCGTTCGCCTTGACCGTCAGGGCGTGCTCCAGGATCGCCATGGCGCGGGTGACGGCCGGATCGGTCGCCTTGCCTTCCTTGTCCCACCATTCGCCCTCGGGCTGGAGCATCCAGGCGTCGGCGGTGATCGAGGCGACCGATACGTCGTCGGCATGACGCTTTGCGATCCGGTCCATGGCGCGAGCGTAACGCAAGGCGCGGGTCTTCTCCTTGCCGGAATAGCGCTGGATCAGGGCGTCGATCATCTGGCGCTGCATCGGCGTGGCGTCGCGGGCCAGACGCCGCGCGTCACGGGCGACGCGCAGGCCTGTGGCGATCGATTCGGGATCGCCCCCGCCGCCATTCAGGTTCGGCCCGATCGCCCAGGCCTCGCCCCAGGCGCACATGCCGCACGACGGGTCCAACTGCCTCGCCTTCCTGAACGCCCGCACCGATTCCGAATGCTCGAACGCCCAGCGCAGCCGCACGCCATGGTCGAACCAGGCCTGGGCCTCGGGGTTCTGCGTATCAACCGCGAAGCCCTCGTCGCCGAAGCCCGGGGCCATGACCATGTCGCGTGTCGGCTGGACATCGCCGACGGCGCCGACCCGGCCGCAGACCTGCGGATTGGTGATCAGGGCCAGGGTCGCCGCCGTTGCAGTGGCGTCTGCGACCGCCACGGGTGCAATCAGACAGGCGACCGAAACCGTCGCGACCCACAGACTTTTGCGCATCTTCGCCCCTCTACCTCTGGCGACCAGTGTGCGCTCAAATCGTCGGCTCGCCAATCACCCCATCAGGGCATGGTGACGGGCAAGGTGTCTTGCGCCCGCCCGTCGCCAGCCGGCGCCGCGATCCCAAGCATCCGCGCCAGGAAGGGCTGCACATCGACACTGTCCATATCGGTCAGCCGACGCCCGGCGACCACGCCCGGCCCATGGGCGATGAAGATCGCCGCCATCTCCGGCGCCTGATTGTCATAACCGTGAGCGCCGCCCGCCCGCGTCACCGGCCGATCCCGCGCCGCCGTCAACCAGCCAGTCTCGACCAGACAGACGATCTGCGCCACGCGTGGGTTGGATCCATAGACCAGCCGCGCCGGCACATCGGCCTTGTTCCAGCATTCCATATGCGGATGGCGTCCGACCAGCTTCTGCTGCACCTCGGCCTCGCGGCCCGGCGCCGGATCGGCGGTCAGGACCGCTCCGCCATAACCGATCTTCAACGCCGCCGGATCAATGATGTCGTCGATCCACACAACCCGCTCCGGCGAGGTCGCGGCCATGCCGTGATCCGACACCACGACCAGCATCGTGCGATCGTAAAGCCCCAGCGCCTTCAGCCCCTCGATCAACCGTGCCATCGAGGCGTCCACCGATGCGGCGGCGGCGCGCGTCTCGGCTGAATCAGGGCCGTCGCGATGACCGGCGGTGTCGACGATGTCGAAATACAGCGTCTCCAGCTTCGGTCGCTGATCCACCGGCAGGTCCAGCCACGACAGCAGACGATCCACGCGCGCATCGCCCGGCATTCCCTGGTCGAACGGCGCCCACTGGCTGGGCCTTACGCCGTGGATCTCGACCTCCGATCCCGGCCAGAACATGGTGCCGGTGCGCACGCCGGCCTTTTCTGCCGTGACCCAGATCGGCTCGCCCTGATCCCAGAAGCCGCTTTCCTTGCTGGCCATGGTGAAGGCGCCCAGTTGCGCGTCGGTGAACCGGTTGCCGACCACCCCGTGATGGTCCGGGTGCAGTCCCGTCACCAGCGTATAGTGGTTGGGGAAGGTCACGCTGGGGAACGACGGCCGCATCGACCCGAACGCGCCGCCGGCGACCAGTCCATCCAGCACCGGCGTCTGCCCCTTGCCCAGATAGTCCGGCGAGAAGCCGTCGATCGACACCAGGATGACCAGATCGGGACGGGTCGTCTGCGCGGCCTGCTCGACAATCGGAGATGTAAGGGCGGACTGCGGGGCCCCGGCGCAGGACGCGACGGCGAAGGCGGCCGCCACGGCCAGGCTGGCGGCGACGAAACGAGACATGAGCTTACTCCAAGGCGACACTGAACCATTGCCTAAACTTAATGGACGACAGCCACGCGACGGCTTGTGCGACCGGCGTTCACTCGCCAAGCTTGGCGTATGGAAACCGTCATCGACATTCGCGGCCTGACCAAGACCTACGGGACGGTAAAGGCCTTGGACGGCCTGACCTTGTCGATCCCGCGCGGCGGGGTCTACGGCATTCTGGGTCCCAATGGTGCGGGCAAATCGACGCTGTTTCGCACCCTGTTGGGTCTGATTCGTCCGACAGAGGGCGTGGCCACGGTGATGGGCGGTCGGATCGGCGATCCAGCCTCGATGCGGCGCATGGGCTCGATGATCGAAACGCCGCGCTTTCCGCCGTTCATGACCGCCCGCCAGGTGCTGGAATGGCTGGCCCGCGCCCATGGCGGCGTGTCCTCGGCCGAGATCGACAACTGGCTGCAACGCGTCGGACTGACCGAGGCCGCCAATCGGCGCGTGAAGGGCTTTTCGGTCGGTATGCTGCAACGCCTGGGCGTCGCCGCCGCCCTGATGACCAAGCCGGACCTGGTCATCCTGGATGAACCGACCAGCGGCATGGATCCGCCCGGGATCCAGGAGATGCGCGCCCTGATCCGCAGCCTGGCCGACCACGACGGCGTGACGGTCATCCTGGCCAGCCACCAGCTTCAGGAGGTCCAGCGCGTCTGCGACCGCGTCGCCATCTTCAACAAGGGCAAGGTGATCACCGAGGGCCGCGTCTCTGACCTGACCGCCTCGGGCGAGCGTCTGCGCCTGTCGGTCACGCCGTTGGCGAAGGCCATGTCCGTGCTGGGCGAGCGCGCGACGCTTGAGGGCGATGCGGTGGTGGCTGCCGTGCCTCGCGCCGAGGCCGCCGCCGCCATCAAGGCTTTGGTCGAGGGCGGAGTCGATATCGAAGAAGCCCGCTGGATCGGCGCGGACCTGGAAGACGTCTTCATGAGCGAAACCGGCTGGACCGGCGTGCAGGAGCAAAACCGTGCTGGCTGACGCGATCCGTTCCGAAACCTACCGCCTATCCAAGAACCGCACCGCCCTGTTCTGGAGCGTGCTGTTCATCCCGATCATGGGTGTGATCCTGGCCACCCTGGGCTTCGTGGTCGCCAAGGCCAACGAGGCGAAACTGGCGGGCAAGCTGCCGCCGGACATGATGAAGGGCGGCCCGCTCGATCTGGGCATGGCCCTGGTCAAGAGCGCGGGCGACTTCGCCAATCCGGCCATACTGATGTTTGTCCTGATCGGTGCGGCGACCATCTACGCCGGCGACTATCGCTGGGAAACCTGGCGGCTGATCAGCGCGCGCAACACCCGGCCGAACCTGCTGACCGGCAAGGTCGCGGTGGTGGGTCTGGTGATCGTGCTGGCGACCATTGCCGCCCTGATCTCCGACGTGATCGCCAGTGTGATCCAGGCGGCGGTGTTCGGCCGCACCCTCACCTTCTCGATGACTGGCGCGGCGGCCGCCGATTTCGGGCTGCTGACCCTGACCTCATGGGCGCGCATCCTTCAGTTCACCATGCTCGGCCTTCTGGCCGCCGTGGTGACCCGCTCATTGCTGGCGGCCCTGTTCGCCCCGCTGGTGATCGGCGTGGCCCAGTTCTTCCTGCCCCAATTGCTGCTGCCGATGGGCGTGACGCCGGACGGCTGGCTTCTGCCGTTGCTGTCGCCGGGCATGGCCACCGACCTGCTGAAGGCCGCCATCGAGGGCGGCGCATCGGCAGCGCAACTGCCCGATTATGCCGTACTCAAGGGCGTCCTCAGCCTGGCCCTCTGGATCGGCGTCCCCTTCGCCGCCGCCGTCGCCTGGTTCAACCGCCAGGACCTGTCGAAGGAATAGGCGGCGACGGACTACGTGCGCCTTCCGCAACCAGCCAGTCGCGGAAGGCGTCCACCGCCGCGTGCTGGACAGCTAGAGCCGCTTCTCCATGAAGACATCAGCGCGCACATAGGGCGTGGGCCGTGGCGGCAGATGCATGAAGCCGGCGCTTTCATACAGAGCGATCGCGGGCTTCAGGGCGCTGTTGGTTTCCAGATAGAGCCGAGCAGCGCCCGCTTGCCACGCCGCCGCTTCGCAGGCGTCCAGCAGGCGTCGCGCCAAACCCAGGCCGCGCGCGGCGGGCGTGACCGTCATCTTGCAGACCTCCACCGCGTCGACGGTCGGTACCATGGCGCAGCAGCCCACGGGCTCCCCATCCCTCTCCGCGATGAAGATGCGCCCGCCCTTATCCAGGAAGACGCCCTGCGGATCATCGATCGCGACCCGATCCTTGGCCTCGATCGCAAAGCCGCCCTCGATCAGCCAGGCGGTGTTCAGCTGCGCCCAGGCGACGGCGTGATCGGGACGAAAATCGACGATGGCGACGGTCATTCACCCCTCATGTCCGGTTTCCACGCAAAGCAAAAGGGCGGTCGGATCGCTCCGACCGCCCTTCCGGCGTTTGGTCAAACGACCAAATCTTAGTCTTCGTCGTTGCCTTCGAAGGCCAGGACCGGACCGGAGTCCTTGCCCTTGGCTTCGACGTCGCGGTCAACGAACTCGATGACGGCCATCGGGGCGTTGTCGCCGTGGCGGAAGCCGGCCTTCATGATGCGGATATAGCCGCCGTTACGCTCGCTGTAGCGCGGGCCAAGCGTTTCGAACAACTTGCCGACTTGCGGCACGTCGCGAACCTGGCTGATGGCCTGACGACGCGCGTGCAGGTCGCCCTTTTTGGCGAGAGTGACCAGCTTCTCGACGAAGGGACGCAGTTCCTTCGCCTTGGGCAGGGTCGTGGTGATCTGCTCGTGCTTGATCAGCGAGGCGGCCATGTTGGCGAACATGGCGGTGCGGTGGCTGCTCGTGCGACCGAGTTTACGATGGGCGGCGCCGTGGCGCATCTGGGTCTCTCCTACTCCGGAACCGGTATCCTCAAGCGGACCTGGAACCGTAATCTTCTAACCGCCCCGACATTCTCCCAAAGGAGACGGGCGGAGGGTTGAACTTAGATCTGGTCGTCGAACTTCTTGGCCAGATCTTCGATGTTTTCGGGCGGCCAGTTCGGCACATCCATGCCGAGGCTGAGGCCCATCGTCGTGAGAACTTCCTTGATCTCGTTCAGCGACTTGCGGCCGAAGTTCGGGGTGCGAAGCATTTCGCCCTCGGTCTTCTGGATCAGGTCGCCGATGTAGACGATGTTGTCGTTCTTCAGGCAGTTGGCCGAACGAACCGACAGTTCCAGCTCGTCCACCTTCTTCAGCAGCGCCGGGTTGAAGGGCAGGTCGGGCTTGCCGTCCGACTGCTCGACAGCCTTCTTGGGCTCTTCGAAGGTGATGAAGATCTGGAGCTGGTCCTGCAGGATGCGCGCGGCGTAGGCCACGGCGTCAACCGGCGTGACCGCACCGTTGGTTTCGACTTCCAGCAACAGCTTGTCGTAGTCGAGCGACTGACCCTGACGGGTCGGCTCAACGCGGTAAGCCACCTTCTTGACCGGCGAATACAGGGCGTCGACGGCGATCAGGCCGATCGGCGCATCTTCCGGACGGTTCAGCTCGGCGGCGACGTAGCCCTTGCCGTTCTGGACGGTCAGTTCCATGCGCACCGATGCGCCGTCGTCCAGCGTGCAGATGACGTGGTCGGGGTTCAGAACCTCGATGTCCGCCGGCACGTCGATCTGGCCGGCCGTCACCGGACCGGGGCCCGTGGCGCGCAGGGTCATGCGCTTGGGGCCTTCGGCGTGCATGCGCAGCGCCAGTTGCTTGATGTTCAGGACGATGTCGACCACGTCTTCGCGCACGCCTTCCAGCGACGAGAATTCATGAACGACGCCGTCGATCTGGATGGCCGTGACGGCTGCGCCTTGCAGCGAGGACAGCAGAACGCGACGGAGCGCGTTGCCGAGCGTCACGCCGAAGCCACGCTCGAGGGGTTCGGCCACCAGGCGCGCCTTGCGCTGGGCGTCGGAACCGATCTCGATCTGCGGCTTCTCGGGACGGATCAGCTCTTGCCAGTTTCTTTCGATCATTTTGTCCCTCGAACGGGTTTCGCCTGCTCCGGCCTTGTCGACGAGGCCATGACGGAGCGGACGGAGATGGGGGGTGCCTTAGAACGCTATCGCTTAGACGCGACGACGCTTGGGCGGACGGCAACCATTGTGCGGCATCGGCGTGACGTCGCGGATCGTCGTGATCGTCAGACCGACCGACTGCAGCGCGCGCAGGGCCGATTCACGGCCGGAGCCCGGACCCGAGACGTTCACTTCCAGCGTCTTCACGCCGTGTTCCTGGGCCTTCTTGCCAGCGTCTTCCGCAGCCATCTGAGCGGCGTAAGGGGTCGACTTACGCGAACCCTTGAAGCCCATATGACCCGCCGAAGACCACGAGATCGCGTTGCCCTGGGCATCGGTGATCGTGATCATGGTGTTGTTGAACGAAGCATTCACGTGGGCGACGCCCGAGGTGATGTTCTTGCGCTCGCGCTTCTTTACGCGACCCGGTTCCTTGGCCATGTGTCTGTCTTACTTCTTCTTGCCGGCGATCGGCTTGGCGGGACCCTTGCGGGTGCGGGCGTTCGTGTGGGTGCGCTGACCGCGGACCGGCAGGCCCTTACGGTGACGCAGGCCGCGGTAGCAGGCCAGATCCATCAGACGCTTGATGTTCATCGACGTCTCGCGGCGCAGGTCGCCCTCGACGGTGTGATCCTTGTCGATCGTTTCGCGGATCGACAGGACTTCGGCGTCCGTCAGCTGGTTCACCCGGCGGGCGGGCTCGATGCCCACCTTCTCGGTGATGTCCTTGGCGGCGGCGGGGCCGATGCCATGGATATACTGAAGCGCGATCTCTACGCGCTTGTTGGTCGGGATGTTGACGCCAGCAATACGGGCCACGAAATTCTCCAGATACGCGTTAGTCAGACGCAACAAACGCTCCGGTTAACAAACCAGGAGCGTGGCGCCCTTCGCGGGAAGGCGCCCTTATACAGATGATTCACCGGGCGTCAACATCCGCTCCCGCGCGGCGCCGCTCAGCGTGGCGGGCGGCCGAAATCTACGCCGACGGTGACCCGCTGGCCCTCGACGGGGCGACCGTCTTCGGTCGGCGGCTGGAAGCGGAAATAGCCGGACACCTGCAAGCCGGCCGCGCCGAAGCCCAGGCCGGGAGGCGTCTCTTGAACGACGCGGCAACCGTCCAGCCGGCTGTCTAAACGAATGACGCAGGACAGTTCGACCCGACCGTAACGGCTGCGGGCGCCCGGCGGGTGGTTGGCGCGAATCTGGCCGATGGTGGGGCCGGTGACCAGACGCGGTCCGGTCGAGCCGCTGCCCGGGCCGGACCCAGAGCCGACGCCGGATCCGCTGCCTGTCCCCTGCCCGCCCTGGCCGAAGCCGGGTTGCGGCGACGGCGACGGTGCGATCCCGACGACGGGCGCAGGCTCCGGCGCCTTGACAGGCGGGGCGGGAACTTCGCGGGGGCGTTCCTTGGGCGGAGGCGGCGGCGTGTGAATGACGGATGGCGCAGCGGGGGCGCCGCCGCCCGTCTCGGGCGCCGGGGGTTCGGCGGAAATCGGCGGCGGCGGGTCGTAGAGAACGACCTCGAACGGCGGTGGCTCAACCACGGGCGTCGGCGCCGGCCCCCTCACCTGTCCTAGCCAAAGGAACAAGCAGATTTCCGCGACGGCGACGCCGACGAATATGCCCGCCATGCGCCAGCGACGCAGGCGGGTCTTTTCGGGTTTGGGATCGTCCAACTCGGTCATCAGGCGATCAACGCCCGAAAACGCAAATCAGGCCAGGGCCTCGTCGATGGCCTTGGCGACGGACTCGATCGAGCCCATGCCGTCGGCCTCTGTCAACTTGCCCTGGGCTTCGTAGTAGGGAAGCAGCGGTGCGGTGTTGCGATTGTAGGCCTCGAGCCGAACCTTAAAGGATTCCGGATTGTCGTCCGGGCGGCCCTGTTCGGCGAAGCGCTTGGCGATCCGTTCGGTCAGGGCGGCGTCGTCAACCTTCAGGCGGACGACGGCGTCGATCTGAACACCGCGCTTGGCCAGCATCTCGTCCAGCGCCTCGGCCTGGGCCACGGTGCGGGGGAAGCCGTCGAAGATGGCGCCGCCGGCGGCCTCGGCCTCCGTCAGGCGATCTTCGATCAGGGCGATCACGATCTCGTCGGTGACCAGATCGCCGCGCGCCAGCACGTCCTTGACCTTGAGCCCCAGCTCCGAGCCCGAGGCGATGGCCGCGCGCAGCATGTCGCCGGTGGAGAGCTGGACCATGCCCTTCTCTTCCACCAGCCGCTTGGCCTGGGTGCCCTTGCCCGCCGCCGGCGGTCCGAACAGGATCAAGTTCATGCTTCAGCCCTCCCCTGGGCGTCTGACAACCTAAGACTTAGCGGCGAACGGGCGTGGGAGCGCCGCGACCGCCACGACCACGCAGCTTGGCCTTCTTGATCAGGCCTTCGTACTGATGCGCCAGCAGTTGGGACTGAATCTGGGCCACAGTGTCCATGGTGACCGAGACGACGATCAAGATAGACGTTCCGCCAAAGTACAGGCTGTTGCCGAACTGGCTGACGATGAACTCCGGCAGCAGGCAGACTGCGGTGATGTAGGCGGCGCCGATCACGGTCAGGCGGGTCAGGACATAGTCCAGATATTCCGCCGTGCGTTTGCCCGGACGGATGCCCGGCAGGAAGCCGCCGTATTTGCGCAGGTTCTCGGCCGTGTCCTCGGGATTGAAGGTGATCGAGGTGTAGAAAAAGCAGAAGAAGACGATCAGGGCGGCATACAGCGCCATAAACAGCGGCTGGCCGTGCGTCAGCTGAGCCGTCACCAGCGGCAGCCAGCTCATCCAGCTGGGCAGGTCGGCGTTAGCTGTCATGGTCGCAACCGTCGTCGGCAGCATCAGCAGCGATGAGGCGAAGATCGGTGGGATCACGCCGGCGGTGTTGACCTTCAGCGGCAGGAACGAACGTTCGCCGCCGGCCATGCGATTGCCTTCCTGGCGCTTCGGATACTGGATCAGAAGACGGCGCTGGGCGCGTTCCATAAAGACGATGAAGACCACGGTGGCCACGGCCAGAATGGCGATGAACAGCAGGGCGAAGGCCGACATCTGGCCTTGTTGGGCCAGGCCCAGCAGGCGGGCGATGGTGGACGGCAGGACCGCCACGATACCGGCGAAGATGATCAGCGAGATGCCGTTGCCGACGCCGCGCGCCGTCACCTGCTCACCCAGCCACATCAGGAACATGGTGCCGCCGGTCAGGGTCACGACCGTCGAGATGATGAAGAAGATGCCGGGGTTATCGACCAGGCCGGCCGTGCTGTTCAGGCCCGCCGCGATGCCGAAGGACTGCGCCAGCGCCAGGAACACCGTCAGATAACGCGTGTACTGGTTCAGCTGCTTGCGGCCGCTTTCGCCGCCTTCCTTCTTCAGCTTCTCCCAGGGCGGATACACCGTGCCCATCAGCTGCACGATGATCGAGGCCGAGATGTAGGGCATCACGTTCAGGGCGAAGATGGCCATGCGCTCGACCGCGCCGCCCGAGAACATGTTAAACATGTCCAGGATGCCGCGCTGACCGTCTGGATTCTGGAAGAACTGCAGGAAGGCCTGCGAGTTGATGCCCGGGATCGGCACATAGGTGCCGATGCGGTAGACCAGAAGCGCGCCCAGCGTGAACAGCAGGCGTTTATGCAGCTCGGTCGCTTTCGCGAACGAGCCCATATTCATATTGGCGGCGAGTTGTTCTGCGGCCGAAGCCATTATGCGTCCCCACGACTGATTGAGTCGTCAGATAGGCGGAAAGCGGCCCTCATGCGAGGGCCGCTTCCGTTCTTTCGTCGTCGCAGATGTAATCAGGTCACGACCTAATCGCCGCGACGACGCGTGACTTAGGCTTTGGCGGCGGTGCGCTTGGTGCGGGCCGAGATCTTGTTCTCGTCGCCGCGCGGTGCCTTGGGAGCCGGAGCCTTGCCCTTGGCGGCGTTGCGCTTCTCGACGCGCGCGGCGGCCTTGGCTTCGGCTTCGATGCGTTGCTCTACGACCGAGCCGCCAGCGGCCTCGATGGCCTTCTTGGCGCCAGCGGTGGCCGACCAGACGACCAGGTTCAGCGCTTGCTTCAGCTCGCCGGTGCCCAGCAGACGCACGCCGTCCTTGACGCGACGGATCACGCCGGCGGCGACCAGGGCGTCGCCCTTCAGTTCGGACTTGGCGTCCAGCTTGCCGGCGTCCACGGCGTCTTGGAGGCGCCACAGGTTCACTTCAGCCAGCTTCAGAGCATTGGCGTTGTTGAAGCCGCGCTTGGGCATACGCATGTACAGCGGCATTTGGCCGCCTTCGAAGCCGCCGATGGCGACGCCCGAACGCGACTTCTGACCCTTGACGCCACGGCCAGCGGTCTTGCCCTTGCCCGAACCGGGGCCACGGCCGACGCGCATGCGCTTCTTGTGGGCGCCTTCGTTGTCGCGGATTTCGTTCAGTTTCATGTGCCTGATCCTTTCGGGTGCTAGCGCCCGGACATCGTCCGGACTCGGCTTGGAAAAAATGAAGGGCCGCTGATAGGCGACCCTCTGGGTATTCGCAAGTGCAGAAACGCCCTCCCCCGGGTTCGGGAGAGGGCGAAACGGCTTACTTTTCGACGATCTCGGTCAGGTGGGCGACCTTGGCGATCATCCCGCGAACCGAAGGCGTGTCTTCCAGGGTCGATTCACGACCCAGGCGGTTCAGACCCAGGCCCACCAGGGTGGCGCGCTGGTCGTTCTTCCGGCGGATTGGCGAACCGGTTTGTTTGACGGTGAGGGTTTTCTTCTCAGCCATGACTTAGGACTCCACGGCTTCGGGCGCCGAGGCGCCGTCGTTGCGGCGGCCCATCAGATCCGCGACCTTCTTGCCGCGCTTGGACGCGACTTGACGGGGCGAGGACTGGACCTTCAGCGCTTCGAACGTCGCGCGGATCATGTTGTAGGGGTTCGACGAACCGGTCGACTTGCCCACGACGTCCTGGACGCCGAGGGTTTCGAGCACGGCGCGCATCGGACCGCCCGCGATGACGCCGGTCCCGGGAGGGGCGGCGCGCATCATGATCTTGCCGGCGCCCCAACGGCCGTTGCCGTCGTGGTGCAGGGTGCGGTTCTCGCGCAGCGGAACGCGGATCATCGTCTTCTTGGCTTCTTCAGTCGCCTTGCGGATGGCTTCCGGCACTTCGCGCGCCTTGCCGTGACCGAAGCCGACGCGACCCTTGCCGTCGCCGACGACCATCAGGGCTGCGAAGCTGAAGCGACGGCCACCTTTGACGGTGGCGGCGACGCGGTTGATGTGCACCAGCTTCTCGACGATGTCGGAATCCGGACCATCAGCAGCGGGACCGTTGCGATTGTCACGACGATTGCGATCGTTGCCGCCGCCGCCGCGTTGGGGTTGTTGCGCCATCTGTCGCGTCCCTTAGAAGTTCAGGCCGGCTTCACGCGCGGCTTCCGCCAGCGCCTTCACCCGTCCATGATAGATGTACTCGCCACGGTCGAAGACGACGTCCTTGACGCCCTTCTCGATGGCGCGTTCGGCGATCAGCTTGCCGATCGCGGCGGCCGCAGCCGTGTCCGAACCGCGCTTGCCCTTGCCGCCTTCCAGCGACGAGGCAGCCACGACGGTCACGCCCTGGGCGTCGTCGATGATCTGGGCCGAGATGTTCTTGTCCGAACGGTAGACCGACAGACGCAGACGACCGTTGGCGACAGCCTTCAGGCGGCGACGCGTGCGCTCCGAGCGACGCTTGGCTTGTTGTCGAAGAGAAAGAGCCATGACTTACTTCTTCTTGCCTTCCTTGCGACGGACCTTCTCGCCCGCGTAACGGACGCCCTTGCCCTTGTAGGGCTCCGGCGGACGCAGCTTGCGGATGACCGAGGCGATCTGACCGACGGCTTGCTTGTCAGCGCCCGAGATCTTGATCTCGGTCTGCTTCGGCACAGCGAAGCTGACGCCGGCCGGCGGAGCGATATCGACTTCGTGCGAGAAGCCGAGTTGCAGCGAAAGGGCGTCGCCCTTCATCGCGGCGCGGTAACCCACGCCGACCAGCTCAAGCGACTTTTCGAAGCCCGTGGTGACGCCGACGACCATGTTGTCGACCAGGGTGCGCGACAGACCCCACATCGCGCGAGCGCGAGGCGTGTCCGAACGCGGCGTCAGCGACAGTTCGTCGCCTTCCTGCTTGACTTCGATCTCGTCGGCGACGGTCCAGGCGCTCTCGCCCTTGGGTCCCTTGACGGTGACGTTCTGGCCGTCGAGCGTGACAGTCACGCCCTTCGGCACGGCGATGGTTTTCTTGCCAATACGGGACATATCAGTAGACCCTGCAGAGGACTTCGCCGCCGACGTTAGCGTCGCGGGCGGAAGCGTCGGACATGACGCCCTTCGAAGTCGAGAGGATCGAGATGCCGAGGCCGTTCTTGACGGGCTTCAGATCGCCGATCGCCGAATAGACGCGGCGGCCCGGCTTGGACACGCGCGCAATCTCGGCGATGACGGGCTGACCGTCGAAGTACTTCAGCTCGATCTCGAACTGCGGAAACTCGCCCGGGTTCTGAACCAGGTTGTAGCCGCGGATGTAGCCTTCGTCCTGCAGCACGTCGAGGACGCGCTGGCGTAGACGGGAAGCCGGGGTCAGCACCTTGGAACGCTTGCGGGTCGCCGCGTTTTTGATGCGAGCGATCATGTCGCTCAGGGGATCGTTGATCATCATGTCTGTTCGCTCCCCTTACCAGCTGGACTTCGTCAGGCCGGGAATCTGGCCCAGGTTGCCCAGTTCACGCAGCGCAATCCGGCTCATCTTGAGCTTGCGGTAGAACGCCCGCGGACGACCCGTCACTTCGCAGCGGTTGCGAATGCGGCTCGGCGCGGAGTTGCGCGGCAGTTCGGCCAGCTTCAGGCGCGCGTCGAAGCGCTCCTCCAGCGGCAGGTTTTCGTCGTTGGCGGTCGCCTTGAGGGCGGCCCGCTTCGCGGCATACTTCGCAACCAGGGCCTTGACGGCTTCATTGCGGTTTACGGCGCTTTTCTTAGCCATTGTGCTCTTCCCTTCCCGCTCAGTTCTTCACGAACGGGAACTTGAACTCGGTGAGGAGAGCCTTGGCTTCCTCATCGGTCTTGGCCGTGGTGCAGACGACAATGTCCATGCCCCACATCTGATCGATCTGGTCGTAGTTGATCTCCGGGAACACGATGTGCTCCTTCAGACCCGTGGCGTAGTTGCCGCGACCATCGAAGGACGTGCCCCTCAGACCACGGAAATCTTTCACGCGCGGCAGCGCGATCGTGATGAACCGGTCCAGGAACTCGTACATCTGGTCGCCACGCAGGGTGACCTTGCCGCCGATGACCATGCCTTCGCGCAGCTTGAAGCCGGCGATGGAGTTACGGGCCTTGGTGGCGACGGCCTTCTGACCGGCAATGGCGGTCAGATCCTTGAGGGCGGTGTTCGCCTTCTTGGAGTCCGCGACGGCTTCGCCGATGCCCATGTTCAGGACGATCTTGTCCAGCTTGGGCACCTGCATTTCGTTCGTGTAGCCGAACTTTTCTTTCATCACCTGGCGGATGCGAGCGTGATACTCGTCCTTGAGGCGCGGGGTGTACTTTTCGGTAGCCATCAGATGACGTCTCCCGTCGTCTTGGCGATGCGGACCTTCTTGTCCCCATCGATCTTGAAGCCGACGCGGGTCGCCTTGCCGTTGGCGTCGGCGATCGCGACGTTCGACAGGTGAAGCGAGGCTTCCTTGTTCTTGATGCCGCCCTGCGGGTCAGCCTGGCTCGGGCGCGTGTGGCGCTGAACCATGTTGACGCCTTCGACGAGGACGCGGTTTTCGGTGGGCAGGACCTTCAGCACGTTGCCCGTGCGGCCCTTGTCCTTGCCGGTAAGGACGACGACGCGGTCGCCCTTCTTGATCTTGGCGGCCATGTTACAGGACCTCCGGAGCCAGCGAGATGATCTTCATGTGGTTCTTGGCGCGCAGTTCGCGAGGAACCGGGCCGAAGATCCGCGTGCCGACAGGCTCGTTCTGCTTGTTGACGATGACGGCGGCCGACTTGTCAAAGCGGATGACCGAGCCGTCCTTGCGTTGGATGTCCTTGGCGGTGCGCACGACGATGGCGCGAACGACGTCGCCCTTCTTCACACGGCCGCGCGGGATGGCTTCCTTCACGGAGGCGACGATTGTGTCGCCGATCGAGGCGTAGCGGCGCTTGGAGCCGCCCAACACCTTGATGCACATGACCCGGCGGGCGCCCGAATTATCGGCCACTTCCAGGTTAGTTTGCATCTGGATCATAAGATCAGATCCTTCTGATTACGAGGCGGAGGCGTTGGAAAGGACTTCCCAGCGCTTCAGTTTGGACTTGGGGGCGCACTCGACGATGCGAGCGATGTCGCCGACCTTGAGCGCGTTGGCTTCGTCGTGCGCGTGGTACTTCTTGGACGACCGGACGGTCTTCTTCAGAAGCGGGTGAAGCAGGGTGCGCTCCACCTTCACAACGACAGTCTTCTCGCCCTTGTCGGACACGACCACGCCTTCAAGAATTCGCTTGGGCATATTCGTTTCCTTACGAGGCCGCACGCTTCTCGCGCAGAAGCGTCGAGATGCGAGCGATGTCTTTGCGGACTTCACCAACGCGGTGAGTCTTTTCCATTTGGCCGGTGGCCGCCTGGAAGCGCAGGTTGAACTGTTCCTTCTTGAGCTTCAGCAGCTCGTCGGACAGTTGGTCGGTCGTTTGCGACCGCAGATCGGCGATCTTGGTCATTAGGCGGCAGCCTCCACATGCGCGACGCCGGCGTCGATACGGGTCACGACCTTGGTGCGGACCGGCAGCTTGGCGGCGCCGAGACGGAGTGCTTCGCGGGCGACATCGTCCGGCACGCCGTCGATTTCAAACAGGATACGGCCCGGGTGGCAACGCGCGGCCCAGTGGTCCACGGCGCCCTTGCCCTTACCCATCCGGACTTCGGCCGGCTTGCCCGTGACGGGCAGGTCGGGGAACACGCGGATCCAGACGCGGCCCTGACGCTTCATCTGGCGAGTGATCGCGCGGCGAGCCGCTTCGATCTGACGCGCGGTGATGCGTTCCGGCTCCAGCGTCTTCAGGCCATACGACCCGAAGTTCAGCGAGAAACCGCCCTTGGCCGAGCCATGGATCCGGCCCTTGAAGGCCTTGCGGTATTTGGTCTTCTTCGGTTGCAACATGACTTAGTTCTCACGTCCCCGGTCGCGACGCGGACCGCGGTCGCCACGGGGGCCGCCGCGTTCGCGGCCTTCGTTCGAGGAAGGACCCGAAGCTTCCTGGGCCCAACGCTTGTCCTGCGCCATGGGATCGTGCTCCAGCACTTCACCCTTAAAGACCCAGACCTTCACGCCGATGATGCCGTAGGTCGTCTTGGCTTCGTAGAAGCCATAGTCGATGTCGGCGCGCAGCGTGTGAAGCGGCACGCGACCTTCGCGGTACCATTCCATACGTGCGATTTCGGCGCCGCCTAGACGACCCGAGACATTCATACGAATGCCCTTGGCGCCCAGACGCATGGCCGACTGCATCGAACGCTTCATGGCGCGACGGAAGGCCACGCGGCGCTCCAGCTGCTGCGCGATGTTCTCGGCGATCAGTTGCGCATCGGTTTCCGGCTTGCGGACTTCGATGATGTTCAGGTGAACTTCACCCTCGGTGCGCGCCGAGATGTCCTTGCGGAGCTTCTCGATGTCAGCGCCCTTCTTGCCGATCACGACGCCCGGACGGGCGGCGTAGATGGTGATGCGGCACTTCTTGTGTGGGCGCTCGATGATGATGCGCGACACGCCGGCGGCGGCCAGGCGTTCCCGCAGCCACTCGCGCAGCTTCAGGTCCTGGTGCAGCAGGCGGGAATAGTCGGCGCCGGCGGCGAACCAGCGGCTGTCCCACGTGCGGTTCACGCCGAGGCGCAGACCGACCGGATTGATTTTCTGTCCCATCAGGCGGCCTCGCCGGCTTCACGGACCACGATGGTGATCTCGCTGAACGGTTTCAGGATGCGCGACGAACGACCGCGAGCACGGCTCGCGAAACGCTTCATCACCAGGTTCTTGCCCACGAAGGCCTCGGCGACGACCAGATTGTCGATGTCGAGGTTGTGGTTGTTCTCGGCGTTCGAGATTGCCGAATACAGGACCTTGCGGACGTCGCCAGCGATGCGCTTACGGCTGAATTCCAGCTCGTTCAGCGCCTTCTGGACCGGCATGCCGCGGATCGAAGCGGCGACCAGGTTCAGCTTTTGCGGGCTGATACGCACGTTGACCAGCTTGGCGCGGGCCTCGGTCGGGGCGACCCGACGCTCGTTTTTTGTCTGGGCCATCGGTTACTTCCTTTTGGCCTTCTTGTCCGCCGCGTGACCCGGGAAGTTCCGGGTCGGGGCGAACTCGCCGAGCTTCATGCCGACCATCTCTTCCGAGACCGACACGGGCACGTGCTTCTGACCGTTATGGACGCCGAACGTCAGACCGACGAACTGCGGCAGGATGGTGGAGCGGCGCGACCAGGTCTTGATCACGTCCTTGCGGCCCGACGATTGAACGGCGTCGGCCTTCTTGAGCAGATACCCGTCGACAAACGGGCCTTTCCAGGAGGAGCGGGCCATTCTTAGCGAGCCTTCTTAACGTGGCGGGTACGGATGATGTACTTGTCCGTAGCCTTGTTCTTGCGGGTACGAGTGCCCTTGGTGTCCTTACCCCACGGCGTGACGGGGGTACGACCACCAGAGGTCCGGCCTTCACCACCACCATGCGGGTGGTCGATCGGGTTCATGGCGACGCCGCGAACGTGCGGACGCCAGCCCATGTGACGCTTACGACCGGCCTTGCCCAGGTTCTGGTTCATGTGGTCGGGGTTCGAAACCGCGCCCACCGTGGCGATGCAGCCGTCCAGAACCATGCGCAGTTCGCCCGAGCCGAGACGGATCTGGGCGTAGCCCTGATCGCGACCGACCAGCTGGGCGTAGGCGCCGGCCGAACGGGCCAGCTGAGCGCCCTTGCCCGGCTTCATTTCGATGTTGTGGATGATCGTACCCACCGGCATCGAACGGAGCGGCATGGCGTTGCCCGGCTTCACGTCGGTCTTTTCGCCCGCCACGATCGTGTCGCCCGCCTTAAGGCGTTGCGGCGCGATGATGTAGGTCTTCTCGCCGTCCTCGTAGGTCACGAGCGCGATGAAAGCCGTGCGGTTCGGATCGTATTCCAGACGCTCGACCGTGCCGACCATGTCCCACTTGCGACGCTTGAAGTCGATCTTGCGGTACAGGGTCTTGGCGCCGCCGCCACGGAAGCGGACCGCGATGCGACCGCCCTGCCCGCGTCCGCCCGACTTTGTCAGGCCTTCGGTCAGCGACTTTTCCGGACGGCCCTTGTGGAGTTCCGAACGGTCAACCAGCACGAGGGCGCGACGGCCCGGCGAGGTCGGATTGTAATGTTTCAAGGCCATCTGATCAGAGCCCCGTGGTGACGTCGATCGACTGGCCGTCAGCCAGCGTCACGATCGCTTTTTTGATGTCGACCCGGCGCCCCAGGATACCCCGGAAGCGCTTGGTCTTGCCCTTTTGAACCAGGGTGTTGACCTTCAGGACGTTGACTTTGAACAGGCTTTCGACCGCAGCGGCGATCTCGTCCTTGGTCGCCGTGTCAGCGACGCGGAAGACGACCTTGTTCTGCTCGGACAGGATCGTGGCCTTTTCGGTGATCACCGGGGCCAGGATGGTGTCGTAGTGCTTGGCGGTAGGTTGAGCGGCCATTACGCGGCTTCCTTATCGCTGAAGCGGGCTTCGATGGCCTCGATAGCGGCCTTCGTCAGCACCAACTTGTCAGCCCGCAGGATGTCATAGACGTTCAGGCCGGCGTTCGGCAGCACGTCGATGTGCGGGATGTTGCGTGCGGCCAGGCCGAAGTTCGTGTCGACTTCGGGACCCGCGATGATCAGAGCCTTGGTCCAGCCCAGCTTGCCGAGCGTTTCACGCAGCGAAGCGGTCTTGGCTTCCTTCACCGAGACGGTGTCGACCACGATCAGGTCGCCCGACTTGGCCTTGGAGGACAGGGCGTGACGCAGAGCCAGCGCGCGGATCTTCTTCGGCAGCGAGAAGCCGTGATCGCGAACGATCGGGCCGAAGGCGCGCGAACCGCCGACGAACTGCGGTGCACGGCGCGAACCGTGACGAGCGCCGCCGGTGCCCTTTTGCTTGTACATCTTCTTACCCGTACGAGAGTTCTCGTTGCGGGTTTGGACCTTGTGCGTACCGGCGCGGCGCTTGGCCAGTTGCCAGTTGACGGTGCGGGCCAGGATGTCGCCGCGGATATCGGAGATGCCGAAGACGGCGTCCGACAGTTCCACGTCGCCAGCAGCCTTGCCGTCGAGTTGGATGACAGAGAGTTTCATTACGCTTCACCGCCTTGGGTCGCTTCGACGGGGGCTTCTTCAGCCGGGGTCGAGGCGGGTTGAGCAGCAGACTTGCTCGACTTCAGCGCGCCGGGGAACGGAGCGTCGGCCGGGCGAGCCTTCTTGATGGCGTCGCGAACCTTGACGTAGCTGCCGTCGTGACCGGGGACAGCGCCCTTGATCAGGATCAGGCCACGCTCGGCGTCCACGCGGACGACGGTCAGGTTCTGGGTGGTGACGGTTTCGGTGCCGTAGTGGCCGGCCATCTTCTTGCCGGGGAACGTGCGACCCGGGTCCTGACGGTTACCCGTCGAACCGTGCGAACGGTGCGAGACCGAAACGCCGTGGGTGGCGCGAAGGCCGCCGAAGTTCCAGCGCTTCATGGCGCCGGCGAAACCCTTACCGATGGTCTCGCCCTGGATGTCGACCTTCTGGCCCACCAGGAAGTGTTCGGCCGACAGTTCGGCGCCCACATCCAGCAGACCGTCCGCATCGACGCGGAACTCGGTCACATAGGCTTTCGGTTCGACTTCCGCCTTGGCGAAGGTCTCGCGTTGAGCCTTGTTGGTGTTCTTAGCCTTCTTCGTGCCAGCGCCCAGCTGGAGAGCGACGTAGCCGTCACGCTCCTGGGTACGTTGGCCGACGACTTGGCAGCCGTCGAGCTGCAGCACAGTGACCGGTACGTGCGCGCCGTCATCGGCGAACACGCGGGTCATGCCCAGCTTCTTGGCGATCACGCCCGTGCGCATCGGATCCCGCCTCTTTCTACTTTAAATCTTGATCTCGACGTCCACGCCGGCGGACAGGTCGAGCTTCATGAGCGCGTCCACGGTCTGCGGGGTGGGGTCGACGATGTCGAGCACGCGTTTGTGCGTGCGGATTTCAAACTGCTCACGCGACTTCTTATCGACGTGCGGAGAGCGGTTCACGGTGAACTTCTCGATCAGGGTCGGCAGCGGAATCGGACCGCGAACGGTCGCGCCGGTGCGCTTGGCGGTATTAACGATCTCGCGCGTCGAAAAATCGAGGACGCGGTGATCAAAGGCCTTGAGCCTGATGCGGATGCTTTGATCCATATCGGTGCTTACTTCCAATGCGGTCGGAGGACCGCGTCCCTGTGAACCATTTCAAAGACCGAAGGCCTTCGGGCAAAAAGCCCTCAGGGAACGCAAATCCGCAAAAACGATCGGCCCACGCAGTTGCCCGCGAAGGCCGTTGATATCCCAAGAAGCTGCAAAGAACAGTGACTTAGGTCGTTCTTGCGAACCGCGTTTGCAGCGAACTGCACAGCCGGTCCAACAAGAGTGGTGGCTTATGCCTATCGATTCTGATTTCGTCAAGCGCGCAAACCCGGGCTGGCACAGGATTTCGACGCGGTCTTCGCCAAGGGCGTTGTACGTCGCAACGAGGCGTTTGGCGGCGACGTCGGCGGCGTTGGACGCCCTCTTTATAGTGGATGAGCGCGACTGCGGCGCGCGGTTAACAACTTGCCCCACAGATCGCCAAGTCGTGACACATTCTCGCCGCAACGCGTGGCTGTTGCGCAACAACCTTGCGATCCCAAGCCAATCGAACGTCGGTTTATTGCTCCGCTTGGTCTTAGGCTGATAGCAGCGCCCCTCCCCGGACCCCCATCCGGGTGCAGACTGCTAAGGACAAAAGAAAAATGAAGACGATCCTCCTCGCCACGGCCGCCGCCGCCCTGTTCGCCGCCCCGGCCTTCGCCCAAGACGCCATCGGTTCGGTCGGCGTGACCTATTCCAACCCGTCGATCGAAGTCGCCGGCGACGACGTCGACGCCGACGTCTGGACCGTTGACGGCTCGGTCGCCCTGCCGGCCCAGGACTGGACCGTGACGCTGAACGGCGCGATCGACTACACCAAGGCCTTTGGCGAAGAAGACGTCACCGGCGCCGCCGCTGCTCACCTGACCAAGATGTGGTCCTCCGACGTTCGCGCCGGCGCCTTCGTCGCCGCCAACGGCATCGGCAGCGGCAACGAGCCGATCTGGACCGTCGGCGCTGAAGCTCAGAAGTATCTGTCGAACGCCACCCTGACCGGCCAAGTCGCCTACACGACCGCCGACAACGTGGACGCCGACATCTGGACCGTCGGCGCCGACGCCGCCTTCTACGTCATGCCGAACCTGCGCTTGAACGCCGGCGTCGCCTACAACAACGTCGACTTCTCGGGCGGCGACACCGACGCCTGGACCTACGGCGTGGGCGCCGAATACGAGTTCGAGAACACCCCGTTCTCGCTGGGCGCCGCCTACACCCGCGCTGACATCGATTCGCTGGACGTCGACACCTGGTCGGTCGGCCTGCGCTACTCGTTCGGCGGCGGTCTGCAAGCGCGTGACCGCGCCGGCGCCAACCTGGGCGTCTCGGCCATCTCCAGCGTCCTGAACGTCTTCTAAGCGTCTCGGACCTGATCCATGCGAAAAGCCCCGGCGGAGCGATCCGCCGGGGCTTTTTGTTTGGCCGGAAAAGACCCCCGGGGTTCCACGACCGGAGGCCTTCTCGTCGCTCGGGTCTTACTGCCCGATCTGCAAGGTTCCCGATCCGACGACGGAGCGAGAAACCGATCCCGTGGCCGAGGCGACGCGGACGCTGCCCGATCCGGCGATCGCAACGTCCAGGTCGCGCGTTGCGCCGCCGTAGCGAACATCGCCCGAGCCGCCGATGGCGACCGACAGCTTGTCCATTCGGCCCTGCCGCACATTCACACCGCCCGAGCCGCCGATGGACAGTTCGCTGCGTCCTCCGGCGCTGGCCACCTCGACATTGCCCGATCCGCCGACAGCCGCCGTCAGGGCTCCGGTCGCTCCGGCCGAGATGGAGCCAGACCCGCCGACGCTGGCGTTCAGCGATCGAGATGTGCCCGCGCGGATCGCGCCCGAGCCGCCGAGTCCCAGTTCCAGATCGCCGTCCACATTGGCCACGTTCCAGTTGCCGCAGCCGCCGTTGTCCAACTCGACCGATCGCGCGCCGCGTCCGACCGAGCCGAAGACCGCGCCGCTGGCGCTGACATCCACGACGCGCGGCGTGCGCACGACGATCAAGGGCGCGTCTTCCAGACGGATGCGGCCCAGGTCGCGCACCTCGACGGTCGCGCCCTGCCCCGGCTGGCCCGCATCGCTGCGGCCGGAGTTGCAGCCGCGAATGGCGCTGTTGCCGCCCCACATGCCGTTACGGCGCAGGCCGCCGTCGATCTTGACGTCGTTGCCTTCGCGGCGAACCTGGATGGCCGGCAAGCGCGTCTGGCCTTGCGTGACCTCGACGCCGATTTCCTGACGATCCTCGACGATGACCACCACGCGGGCGACGGCGTTGCGGATCTCGACCTCGGCGGCCGAAGCGGGCGCGGCGACGAACCCGGTCAGGGTGGCGACGGCGGCGGCGGCGATCAGTGCGGTTTTCATGAGCGGTGTTCCCTTCCCGAATGTGAGCAGAAGGTGCGCGCCGCCCGCGCCCAAGTCATTTTAACTCGAGGTCATGAACTCGAATTAACGCCCCGAGCTCATGACGTCGCGTTCAGCGCGCCCGCGCCGTCAGCCGCGCCGATCTCCGGCTCGAAGTCGCGCTCGAAGTTTGCGATCTTGCTTTTCATCGCGCCCGCCTTCTTCAGCGCCAGCGACGCGGCCCAGCGCGCCGCCAGCTCCGGCGTCGTCATGCCGTCGGTGAAGCGCGGCCGCCCGCCCCGGCTGCGGATCACCGCATTGGTGAACAGCGCGCCGTTGCGGAACCGCGACGGCCAGGTCTGGAAATCCATCGACAGGCTGACGCAGAAGCGGTCCAGATTCTCCACCCGGTGCGGCGCATACAGGGGCCAGGTCAGGGCGCGGCCTGGCTCCAGATCCATGACCTGCGCATCCTGTTCGAACGCCAGCGTGTAAGGCAGTTCCTCGGTCGTCTGACGCGCGACCACCTGTTCCATGTTTCTCTCGGGCAGATGCCCCTCGTCGCCGGGATAGACGAACAGCCGCTTGCGCCCACGCAGGTGGAACAGCACCACGCCCGCCGCGTCGAAATGATAGGGCACGCGCGCCTTGGGCGACGACAGGATCAGCTGCCCCGCGTTTCGCACCGCCCGCATCCCCGGATAGGTCGCCTGGATCGCGGCGAAATCCTTCATCGCCGCCGCCCACAGTTCGGGCCAGCCGGTCTCGACCCCGCGCAGATTGACCCACAGCCGACCCTGTTTGATCGCCTCCAGCAACTCCTCACCTGACAGCCGCCCGCGCGCGCCGGTGCGCAAGGACACCTGCCCCTCCTCGTCGTAGTCATACAGGTTGATGTCGAACAGCTCGGCCGGATAGCGATCCAGCACGGCGGCCAGCGCCGCGTCCTCGGCGAATCCTTGCTCGATCAGGGTGTGGGCGTGTGTCTTGGCCTCGGCGATCGGGCCCGGATAGCGTGTGCGGCGTTGGGTCATGCCGATGTCCTCAAACGTGGGCGACGCGCGCTGGCGTCTTCTTCTTGGCGGCCGCCTTCTGGACAGCCGACCGTGCGGCCACCGCCGCCCCCCTCAGCCGCCCGACCGGCGTCGCCTCGCAGGCTTCGATCGTGGCCCAGCGCCGACGCAGCGACGCCCGCACCGCCTCGCCGCGCCCGCCCGCCCTGTTCAACGCCGCCACCGTGATGTCGCCCAGCGCCCGGCCCACGCCGGGCTGCATCACCACGGCTTCGCGCACCGTCTGGCGCGCATTGACGAAGTATTTCTTATAGGTCTCGCCCTCGAAGCCGAAGTCGAACACCCGGAAACCCTCGGCCGCCGCCAGCCGCATCGTGTCCATACTCAGCAGGATGCCCGGCGAGCACCGCGCCAGCGTCGGCTCATAGGCCGGGAACCAGAAATGGTAATGCCGCCCGGCGTGCAGCGAGAACTCGATCGCCACCAGCTTGTCGCCCGCATGCATGGCCGCCATCGAAGCGCCGAAGCCTTCACGCGCCTCGCTCATCAGAGCGTGCAGCAGATCCCGCGTCCAGCCGCAGGCGAAGATGTCGTGCAGACCCGAGCGCCGATACTGCGCCGCCTTCAGCGCGATCAGATGATCCAGCAGAGCCGGATCGCGCAAACCGCGCTCCACCCGGATCGGCCCCAGTTCGACTTCCAGGCTGCGGCGCGCCCGCTCCTTGTCCTTGAAGTATTTGGCGAACGTCTTGCGCCGCTCGGCGTACCAGTCGGCATAGCCCGCCTCGGGCATGGCCACCTGCACCGTCTCACGCGCCTGGCCTGTTTCGCCTGCGCCGATCCAGCCGGGCACGTTCAGCCGCTTGGCGTTCAACAGCCGCGCCACATCCTCCAGCGTGATCGTCTCGCCCGCCGGGGCGATGACGCCATGATAGTCGTTCATAGGCGCGCCCAGCGGCTGCACCGCTCCCCCGCGTCGCTGATGCGGGAAGAAGCCGACGATCTCGTCATCTCGCCGGAACACGGCAATCGCCGCGCCGGGGCAGACTCGTGAGGCGATCTCGGCATAGTCCCAGCGAAAATAGGGGCTGGCCAGATCGGGATTTCCAGCCGTCCACGCACGCCACAGGGCGACGGCGGCGGCGTCCATCGCCGCCGCATCCACGATCTCGACCTGCAGCAATCCGGCCATACGCATCCTCTCAGGCCCTGCGCAGCAAGGGCCATTCCAGACTGCACCTTGCCCCACGCGCGTTTCATCAGGGTTCACCGGCATGGTGAACGCGCGTTGACGGAGCCGCGGTCGCCCTGGCGCGTTTGAGTGACCCAAGGAGAAGACCATGACCGATCAACGCCCTGACAGCAAAGCCGTCGAGAACGAGAACCTGCGGCCGGACGCCGACGGCCAGCCGCCGCGCCCGGCGACCGAACCCAAGGGTTCGAAGGATTCGTCCAACTCCGGCAAAACCGAAACCGACCCCGCGACCGGCGAACCCAACTGAACACCGACCGACTGCACTCACCGTCTCGAAAGTCTCTTATGAACCGTCCTGCCTACCTCGCCGCACTCGCTGTTCTCTCTCTGGGCGCCTGCTCGCCGAAGGAAGAGAACACCGCCGCCCCAGCGGCGCAGACGGCCGAGGCCGCGCAAGTGGGCCAAACCGGCCCGCTCTCTCGAGACGCCATCGAAAACACCGCCTATGCGCCGCCGCCGGCCGCACAAGAGGGTCAGCCCGCCGCCGCAAATGCCGCCCACCAGCCGCCGCAGCCCGCCCTGATCCGCGCCCAGGTTCTTCTGGAGCGCGCTCGCTTCTCGCCCGGCGCGATCGACGGCCTGGCGGGGTCGAACATGCGCCAGGCCATCTCGGCGTTTCAGGAAGCGAACGGCATGACGGTGAACGGCGAGTTGAACGCCGACGTGATGGGAAGACTGCGCGCCGCCGCCGGACCGGGCGCGGTGACCACCACCTACGCCATCACGCAGCAGGACATCGCCGGACCCTACCTCGGCGTCGTCCCCACGGAGCTGGAAGCTCAGGGTCAGGCGGCGCACATGGGCTACGCCAATATCGTCGAGGCCTTGGCCGAGCGCTTCCACGTCACTGAGGCCTTGCTGCGCGCCATGAATCCCGGCGCCGACTTCAATCGCGTGGGCCAAGGCCTGCTTGTCCCCGCCGTCAACACAGCGCCCCTGCGCGCCGACGTGGACCACATCGACGTCGACAAGAGCGAGGGTTCCGTCAAGGCGTTCGACGCTGACGGCAAGCTGATCGCCTACTTCCCGGCCACCATCGGCAGCGGCGACAATCCCACCCCGACCGGCACGGTCAAGGTGAACGGCGTGGCGCGAAACCCGGACTACACCTACGACCCGTCGAAACTCAGCTATGGCGACGGCAAGAAGAAAGTCGTCGTCAAACCCGGTCCGAACAATCCAGTGGGCGTCGTCTGGATCGACCTGAACAAGCCCAGCTACGGCATCCACGGCACGCCGGACCCGCATCTGGTCGGCAAGACGGCCTCGCATGGCTGTGTGCGCCTGACCAACTGGGACGCCTGGATGCTGGCCGACAAGGTCAAGCCGGGCGTCACCGTCCGGTTTATCTAGTGGACGGCGCCGAACGGCGTCCCGTCCCAGAAGTCGCAGTGGTGGCGCTCGAAGAAGCCGTCGTCCATGACATCGCCTTGTGGCTTGAACACGCGCACCGGCCCCGCACCCTCGACGCGGGGCCATTCGGCGGCGAAGGCCGAACGTCCGAACGTCGCCCACAGCCTTTGCATCCGCTCCGACAGCGTCTTCTGCTCAGGCGTGAACCGCTTGGGATCAGCAAACACCCAGCGCGTGCCGAACACATAGGCGAGTTCGCTGGCGTGATAGGCGCCCAGGTCCAGACCGACGATCCAATCGGGCAGCACGAACGGCGCCTCGCGATCGGCAAACTCATAGCCCCACACCGGCACATGCTGGGCCAGAAGGCGTCGCAAAGCCTGTGACGGACAGGCGAACCTCTGGTCGGTGAAGTTGGTGGCGATGGCATAGGCAGGCCCGTCCTCACCCACAGGATAACGCGCCAGCACCCGCTCACCCTGGTCGCCGTACATCCAGATCGTCTCCTTCTGATAGCGATCCATGTCCTGCACCTCGTTGGCGAACAGCCGCCCTTCATCGAGGTTTGTCCCGACGAGGATGGGCACGCGCGTGAACCGCCCCTCGCGGATCGCGACCGCCGGGTTTTCCGGCACAGTGGCGTCAGTGTGCACCGGTCCCCACGATCCCGGCCCGTTGATGCCCGCCCTTAATGACGCCGCTCGCGACAGCCGCCAGGCCGGCAACGCCTTCAGGCAAGCGATCTGATCCTCGCCGGTGCAGCCCAGCCTTTCGGCGAACATCGGCCCCGACTGAGCCGCGTCCTGCGCCCTGACCAGGGACGACGGCTCCAGGCACCCGCCGCTCTGCATGATGACCCGTTGATACAGGCCCTCCGACTGCGGCGACGCCATCAGATAACAGGCCGTCCAGGCCCCAGCGCTCTCAGCGAACAGGGTGACGTCGCCCGGGTCGCCGCCAAAGGCCGCAATGTTCCGATGCACCCACTTCAGCGCCGCCTGCTGATCCATCAGGCCGAAGTTGCCGCCGAAACCTTCGCCGGTCGCCTGAAACCCCGGATGCGCCAGCCAGCCCAATGCGCCGAGCCGATAGTTCATCGTCACGACCACCCGACCCTGCTCGCGCGCCAGTTTCGAGGGATCGTAGTTGGCGCCCGCCCCCACGGTGAAGGCGCCGCCCGGGATATAGACCATCACCGGCCGCGCCTCGGCCGCCTCTCCGCCCGGCGCATAGATGTTCAAATACAGACAGTCCTCGGACCCGACGACGATCCCGCCGCCGCCGCCCAGGATCGAGCGTCGCCCGATCGCCTGGGTGCAGTCCGCACCGATCCGCGTCGCATCTCGAACACCCTGCCATGCCGCGACCGGCTGCGGCGCGCGCCAGCGCCGTTCGCCGACCGGCGGCGCCGCGAACGCCACGCCCAAAAACGCGCGCGTGCCGCCCCCCTCGACCCCTCGCACCATCCCGGCTTCGGTCCTGGCCAAGATCGGCTCGGCGTCCTTGGCGAACCGGACCTGATCGACCTTGCCGGGATGGGTAGCGCAGGCCGACAGGGCGACAAGGCACGCAAGCAACGAGATCAGACGCATCGTGAACCTTGGCTTTTGGGCAGACGGTCCTAACGCCCGAACGCGGGCGACGTTTCCTGTCTTCCGCCTCATCTCCGTCATCCTCGGGCTTGACCCGAGGATCGGATGTTGATCGGGGGCTGTGCGCCACCGTTGAGGCAATACGGCGCAACGCTCGATCCTCGGGTCAAGCCCGAGGATGACGGGGATGATCAGGACACAGCAAAACGGCCCCGGAGTTTCCTCCGAGGCCGCTCTGTTACGCTACTCTGTATCCACCCGGCCTCAAGCAGCGCGTGAGCGCGTTAGGCCAAAAGGATGTCTTCTTACTCGACGATCTTGGCGACGACGCCGGCGCCGACGGTGCGGCCGCCTTCACGGATGGCGAAGCGCAGGCCTTGGTCCATCGCGATCGGGGTGATCAGCTCGACGTTCAGCTCGGCGTTGTCGCCCG
>NZ_JARVRL010000010.1:0-5265 GCF_030209705.1 Brevundimonas sp. MEB006b | reverse complement strand
AGGTAAGCCTCGCTTTCCTCCGGTGGTTTCTTGCGGTCTGAAGGGTTCGCTCTTCTCTCCGAAAGATCTCTGAAAAGAGCGGTTGACACGGGGTTTGCGGTTCTCTAAATCGCCGCCTCCGCCGACGACACGGCGCTAAACGGTCGGGCCTCTTCGGAGGTTCCAGGTCTTTGACATTGTTGATTTGGAAAGAGAAACGCAGGCGGCGGTGTTCTTGCGATGACCCTAGAAGGTCATCATACGACACTGACTATCTGCGGTCTTTTTGAAAAGATACCATGCGTCGGTCTTCGGATCGATGACGTGGGAACTCGTCAATAAAATACGTAGAACTAATGCCAAGACCGCTTCGGTGGTCTTCAAGCTTAGGTCAGAAGTCAACTCAACCTGAGAGTTTGATCCTGGCTCAGAGCGAACGCTGGCGGCAGGCCTAACACATGCAAGTCGAACGAACTCTTCGGAGTTAGTGGCGGACGGGTGAGTAACACGTGGGAACGTGCCTTTAGGTTCGGAATAACTCAGGGAAACTTGTGCTAATACCGAATGTGCCCTTCGGGGGAAAGATTTATCGCCTTTAGAGCGGCCCGCGTCTGATTAGCTAGTTGGTGAGGTAAAGGCTCACCAAGGCGACGATCAGTAGCTGGTCTGAGAGGATGATCAGCCACATTGGGACTGAGACACGGCCCAAACTCCTACGGGAGGCAGCAGTGGGGAATCTTGCGCAATGGGCGAAAGCCTGACGCAGCCATGCCGCGTGAATGATGAAGGTCTTAGGATTGTAAAATTCTTTCACCGGGGACGATAATGACGGTACCCGGAGAAGAAGCCCCGGCTAACTTCGTGCCAGCAGCCGCGGTAATACGAAGGGGGCTAGCGTTGCTCGGAATTACTGGGCGTAAAGGGAGCGTAGGCGGACATTTAAGTCAGGGGTGAAATCCCGGGGCTCAACCTCGGAATTGCCTTTGATACTGGGTGTCTTGAGTATGAGAGAGGTGTGTGGAACTCCGAGTGTAGAGGTGAAATTCGTAGATATTCGGAAGAACACCAGTGGCGAAGGCGACACACTGGCTCATTACTGACGCTGAGGCTCGAAAGCGTGGGGAGCAAACAGGATTAGATACCCTGGTAGTCCACGCCGTAAACGATGATTGCTAGTTGTCGGGATGCATGCATTTCGGTGACGCAGCTAACGCATTAAGCAATCCGCCTGGGGAGTACGGTCGCAAGATTAAAACTCAAAGGAATTGACGGGGGCCCGCACAAGCGGTGGAGCATGTGGTTTAATTCGAAGCAACGCGCAGAACCTTACCACCTTTTGACATGCCTGGACCGCCAGAGAGATCTGGCTTTCCCTTCGGGGACTAGGACACAGGTGCTGCATGGCTGTCGTCAGCTCGTGTCGTGAGATGTTGGGTTAAGTCCCGCAACGAGCGCAACCCTCGCCATTAGTTGCCATCATTTAGTTGGGAACTCTAATGGGACTGCCGGTGCTAAGCCGGAGGAAGGTGGGGATGACGTCAAGTCCTCATGGCCCTTACAGGGTGGGCTACACACGTGCTACAATGGCGACTACAGAGGGTTAATCCTTAAAAGTCGTCTCAGTTCGGATTGTCCTCTGCAACTCGAGGGCATGAAGTTGGAATCGCTAGTAATCGCGGATCAGCATGCCGCGGTGAATACGTTCCCGGGCCTTGTACACACCGCCCGTCACACCATGGGAGTTGGTTCTACCCGAAGGCGCTGCGCTGACCGCAAGGAGGCAGGCGACCACGGTAGGGTCAGCGACTGGGGTGAAGTCGTAACAAGGTAGCCGTAGGGGAACCTGCGGCTGGATCACCTCCTTTCTAAGGATGCTTCTCCAGGCCGTCTCTCACGAGACTGTCTATTGAGGCTCCAATAAACGGCGGAACGCCGCCGTCTCCGTTTCTCTTTCCACTTTCGTCATCGACGCCTCGACCATACGGGTCGTTGAGTTGGTGACGCGATCGCGAGCCTGGGTGTCTATGACCCGGCTGTCGCTGCCATAGGCCCGTAGCTCAGGTGGTTAGAGCGTACGCCTGATAAGCGTAAGGTCGGCAGTTCGAGTCTGCCCGGGCCTACCAGGACTTCTGGTTCGCTGGGGGTTCTCAGCCTCAAGACGGCATCGCCGACAGCTCTCCTGGGCTTCGCACTGTTCCTGATGGAATGGGGCCATAGCTCAGTTGGTAGAGCGCCTGCTTTGCAAGCAGGATGTCGTCGGTTCGACTCCGTCTGGCTCCACCAGGATCTTGTGATCGAATCAAGAATTGCCCGTCGGCGCCCGCCGGCTGGCATTGATATCGTAAAGGAAGAACGTGACCGGCTCCCCTGAGCTTTGAGGTCTTGTTCGAGAAGAAGACATTGTCTGACAAAAATCAGGCTTGGTCCCCCGGCATCTTTCCAGTCGGGCGGAATAAACCAAGCATGAGTTTTGCTGAGAAACGATCAAACGTTGAAGGGCTTCTGACGGATGCCTTGGCGTAGAGAGGCGATGAAGGACGTGGCAAGCTGCGATAAGAACCGGGGAGGCGCTAGCACCCTTTGATCCGGTTATTTCCGAATGGGGAAACCCACCTTTACAGTCTTCCAACTCTGCTCTTCGGGGCAGCGATTGGCGGATTGTTGAAAGGTATAATGAGCTGAATACATAGGCTTCATTAAGCGAACCCGGGGAACTGAAACATCTCAGTACCCGGAGGAAAGGACATCAACCGAGACTCCCGTAGTAGTGGCGAGCGAACCGGGACCAGGCCAGTGCTCTTGTGAAATAAAGACGAACGATCTGGAAAGGTCGGCCATAGTGGGTGAAAGCCCCGTAGTCATCAAACAGCAAGAGACTCGAGTAGGGCGGGACACGTGAAATCCTGTCTGAACATGGGGGGACCACCCTCCAAGCCTAAGTACTCCTCTACGACCGATAGTGAACAAGTACCGTGAGGGAAAGGTGAAAAGCACCCCGACAAGGGGAGTGAAACAGATCCTGAAATCGGAAGCCTACAAGCAGTCGGAGCCGCCAAGCGCGGTGACGGCGTACCTTTTGTATAATGGGTCAGCGACTTCATGTGTCGAGCAAGCTTAAGCCGTTAGGTGTAGGCGCAGCGAAAGCGAGTCTGAATAGGGCGCTAAGTTCGACGTATGACGACCCGAAACCAGGTGATCTATCCATGAGCAGGTTGAAGGTTGGGTAACACCAACTGGAGGACCGAACCCGTGAATGTTGAAAAATTCTGGGATGACTTGTGGATAGGGGTGAAAGGCCAATCAAACCTGGACATAGCTGGTTCTCCGCGAAATCTATTTAGGTAGAGCGTCCGACGAATTCCTTGGGGGGTAGAGCACTGGATGGTTGCGGGCTGCGCGAGCGGTACCAATACTAACCAAACTCCGAATACCCAAGAGAACTATCGGGCAGACACACGGCGGGTGCTAACGTCCGTCGTGAAAAGGGAAACAACCCTAACCATCATCTAAGGCCCCCAAGTCACGGCTAAGTGGGAAACGATGTGGGATTGCTTTGACAATCAGGAGGTTGGCTTAGAAGCAGCCATCCTTTAAAGAAAGCGTAACAGCTCACTGATCAAGCGATCCTGCGCGGAAAATGTAACGGGGCTCAAGCCGTGCGCCGAAGATATGGGTTTGCAGTTTACTGCAAGCGGTAGCGGAGCGTTCCGTAGGCCGGTGAAGGTCAGGCGTGAGCCTGGCTGGAGGTATCGGAAGTGAGAATGCTGACATGAGTAACGATAAGAGTGTGAGAGACACTCTCGCCGAAAGACCAAGGGTTCCTGCGTAAAGCTAATCTGCGCAGGGTTAGTCGGCCCCTAAGGCGAGGCTGAAAAGCGTAGTCGATGGGAAGCAGGTAAATATTCCTGCACCAGCTGGAAGTGACGGATGGCTTAACTCGTACCCACTTATTGGATTGTGTGTGCGGGGGCGTTGTCCCAGGAAATAACTCCAGCAGAGACCGTACCCGAAACCGACACAGGTGGTCAGGTAGAGCATACCAAGGCGTTTGAGAGAACTATGCTGAAGGAACTCGGCAAATTGCACGCGTAACTTCGGAATAAGCGTGACTCACCTTGCGCAAGCAGGACTGAGTGGCACAAGCCAGGGGGTAGCGACTGTTTAGCAAAAACACAGGGCTCTGCGAAGCAGCAATGCGACGTATAGGGTCTGACGCCTGCCCGGTGCCTGAAGGTTAAAGGGAGATGTGAAAGCGTCGAACTGAAGCCCAGGTAAACGGCGGCCGTAACTATAACGGTCCTAAGGTAGCGAAATTCCTTGTCGGGTAAGTTCCGACCTGCACGAATGGCGTAACGACTTCCCCACTGTCTCCAGCATAGGCTCAGTGAAATTGAATTCCCCGTGAAGATGCGGGGTTCCCGCGGTCAGACGGAAAGACCCTATGAACCTTTACTATAGCTTCGCCTTGGCGTTAGCGACCGTATGTGTAGGATAGGTGGGAGACTATGAAACCGGGGCGCCAGCTCTGGTGGAGTCGTCCTTGAAATACCACCCTTACTGTCGTTGACGTCTAACCGAGGGCCGTTATCCGGTCCCGGGACATGGCGTGGTGGGTAGTTTGACTGGGGCGGTCGCCTCCTAAAGTGTAACGGAGGCGCGCGATGGTGGGCTCAGACCGGTCGGAAATCGGTCGTCGAGTGCAATGGCATAAGCCCGCCTGACTGCGAGACTGACAAGTCGAGCAGAGACGAAAGTCGGCCATAGTGATCCGGTGGTCCCGAGTGGAAGGGCCATCGCTCAACGGATAAAAGGTACTCTAGGGATAACAGGCTGATTTTGCCCAAGAGTCCATATCGACGGCAAAGTTTGGCACCTCGATGTCGGCTCATCACATCCTGGGGCTGGAGCAGGTCCCAAGGGTATGGCTGTTCGCCATTTAAAGTGGTACGTGAGCTGGGTTCAGAACGTCGTGAGACAGTTTGGTCCCTATCTGCCGTGGGTGTTCGAAGCTTGAGAGGATCTGTCCCTAGTACGAGAGGACCGGGATGGACATACCTCTGGTGTACCTGTCATGGCGCCAGCTGTGCAGCAGGGTAGCTAAGTATGGAATAGATAACCGCTGAAAGCATCTAAGCGGGAAACTAACCTCAAAACAAGGCTTCGCTGAGGATCGTGGAAGACTACCACGTTGATAGGCCAGGTGTGGAAGTGGGGCGACCCATGAAGCTTACTGGTACTAATAATCCGATCGGTTTGATCGTTTCTCAGCAAAACTCATTCGATGAT
>NZ_JARVRL010000011.1:0-24231 GCF_030209705.1 Brevundimonas sp. MEB006b | reverse complement strand
GCGGCGCCGACAGCCGTCCACAAGGCTCAGGCGCGGGTCGAAAGCTTCGCCCGCGTCCACGCCGCCCCTGCGCGAGCCCGCATGGCGGCCGGCGGCGGCGGAAGGGCGGCTGTGGCCGCAGTTCAGTCGGATTGGGAAGAGTTCTGATGACGAACCGTGCGCCAGGCCAGCGTGAACTGGTCGGTTTCCGCGTCGGGGACCAGGCCTTCTGCATCGACATCACCTCGGTGCTGGAGATCCGGGGCTGGACGGCGACCACGCCTCTGCCCGGAGCGCCGGCCTATATGAGGGGCGTGGTCAATCTGCGCGGGACGGTGCTGCCGATTATCGATCTGGCGGTCAGGCTGGGCCTGCCCACGACCGAGCCGTCCGCGCGCAATGCCATCGTCGTCGTCCGCTGCGGCGAACGCACCGTCGGCCTGTTGGTCGAAGGCGTGTCGGACATCATGCAGTTGGACGATGCGGCGCGGCAGGATCCGCCGAACATGGGCGAAGCTCAGGGTGCAGGCGTCGTCTCCGGCGTCTTCGCCGTCGACAGCGCCTTGATCAGCCTGCTCGACCTGGACAATCTGCTGCCGCCCTTGCGCGAGGCGGCTTAAGGCTCAAGCCGCGCTTTGACGGCCTCGGCGAAGCCGGCGCCGTTCGCGGGGTCGTGGTCCAGATAGAAGTCCGGTTCGATCAGTTCGACCTCCATCAGCACCCATCGGCCGTCGTCGTCGCGGGCCATGTCGATGCCGGCATAGAGCAGCGGTTCGTCGATGGCGGCCAGCACTTGCTGCGCCAGGGCCATCGCCGCCGCGTCCGGCGTGACGGCCGTATACAGTCCGCCGAACTGCACCTGGATGCGGAAGTCGCCGGCCACGGGCCGTTTGTTGACCGCATGGCTGAATCGGCCGCCGAAGAACAGCAGCGAGGTCTCGCCCTCGGTCTCGATCGATTTCAGATAGGGCTGGATCATCGCCGCGCCCTCGGGCGCATCGCTCAACACCTCGCCCGGAGCCAGGCGCAGGGTGCGAAACGCCCCGGCCGACACCGTGGGTTTGACGATCAGCACCGACGCGCCCGTCTCGGCGAAGGCGGCGTCCACCTGATCCTGGGTCACGCGGTCGGTCCAGCGCGTCGGCGGGATCGGCGCGCCCCTGTCCGCCAGCCGCGCCAGATAGGTCTTGTCGGAGTTCCAGCGCAGCACCTCGGCCGGATTGGCGACCGCCAGGCCAGCCTCGCTCCACGTCGCGCAAGCCTTCAGCCAGCGGTCATGATCGCGGTGATAGCCCCAGGCGATGACGGGCAGGATCAGGTCGTAGGCTGCAAGGCTCGACGCGTCCCCGACATGATCGGTCCAGGGCGTTGCCGTGACTGTCGCGCCCGTGCTTTCCAGCGTCGCCTTCAACCGTTCCAGCACCTCGGGCCAGCGCCCGACATAGGTCTTGTCTGCGGGATCGGGGGTCAGGACGGCGATCTGGGTCATGCGGCCCTCATACCGAAGCGACGCGGAGCATATAAGGGCTTCCTTATATGATTTCGGGTGACGTGCGGGCATTCACCGGCTAAGGCGCGACCATGACCCAGAACACCGCCCAATATGATGTCTGCGCCGTCGGCAACGCCATCGTCGATGTCCTCAGCCCCTGCAACGCCGCCTTCCTGACAGCCCAGGACCTAGCGCCCAACTCCATGCAGTTGGTCGACGCCGAACGCAGCGCCGCCCTGTACGACGCCATGGCGCCGGGCGTGGAGGCCTCGGGCGGATCGGCCGGCAACACCGTGGCGGGCGTCGGCTCGTTCGGCGGCCGCGCGGCCTATATCGGCAAGGTCGCCGACGATACGCTGGGCCAGGTCTTCAGCCACGACATCCGCGCCGCCAGCGTTCACTTCGACACCCCGGTTCTGACGGGCGGGGCGGATCAGGGCTTCGGCACCGGCCGCTGCCTGATCAACGTCCTGTCGGACGGCGCGCGCACCATGGCGACCTTCCTGGGCGCCGCAAACCAGCTGTATGCCGACGACATCGACGAGGCCCTGATCGGCGCCAGCGAGATCGTCTATCTGGAAGGCTATCTGTTCGATCCGGCGCCCGCCCGCGCCGCCTTCGAACGCGCCGCCGCCGCCGCGCACAAGGCGGGCCGCAAGGTCGCCATCACCCTGTCGGACACCTTCGTCGTCGCCCGCTGGCGCGCCGAACTGCTGGACTTCATCACCCAGTCCGCCGACATCGTCCTGGCCAACGAGGCCGAGCTGGGCGCCCTGTTCGAGACCGAAGACTTCGACGCCGCCGCCGCGAAACTGGCCGCCATCGTCGAGATCGCCGCCGTCACGCGCGGCGAGCACGGCTCGGTCGTGATCAAGGGCGACGAGCGCGTCGTGGTCGCCGCCTATCCGGTCGCCAAGGTGATCGACACCACGGGCGCCGGCGACCAGTACGCCGCCGGCTTCCTGCTGGGCCTTGCGCGCGGCCTGACGCTGGAAGAGGCCGGCAAGCTGGGCTCGCTGGCGGCGTCCGAAGTCATCGCCCACTGGGGCCCGCGCCCGATGGTGAAGCTGGTCGACCTGGCTAAGGAGAACGGGCTGAAGCTCTAACGATACAGTCTCCTCCCCGTCTTGATGGGGAGCAGACGTTCGTCTTCAGCTTTTCCACCTCAGCGTCACAGGCTGGATCGGATTGACGAACGGCCGATCCTCCACCCGGCTCTTCGCCCATTCGCGCTTCAGCTGCTGATACCATTTGGCCTGTTTGTCGGCGTCGTCGATCCAGATCAGGGCGGGGTCGTAGCGCAGGCCTTCGTTCTGCAGGTTCACCATGCCGCCGTCCTGTTTCAGGAAGGCGACCACCCCCATCCGCAGGAAAGGCTTGGCCAGGCCGAAGACCCAGTGGTCGGACCAGAAGATCTGGGTGATGCGCGTCTTCGTGTCGGTGATTGGGGTCAGGCAGGTCAGGGCCAGGACCTGTTTTTCGCCCACCTGAATGTGCTCCCAGCGGAAGCCCGGCAGGCGGAAGGTGATTTCGGTCGCGGGCGCGCCGCCCAAGATCTTGTAGAGCCGGCTGTTCGACGACGGGGCGTGGCGCACCATAGCCCAGCCGAACGCGGTCGGGGCGAAAGCCTTGGATTTCTCGTGCATTGAATGTTCGGACCGCCACCACCATTGCTGGTGGACATAGGGGCCGTGGGCGGGGTCCATCAGGCCGACGACGGCGTGGTCGATATGGCTGTCGAAATCCATCGCCTCGACCAGCTTGGCCTCGCCGCCGACCACGCCGGGGAAGAGCGGCGGCTCATGGTCCGGCTCCATCGGATTGCGGGCGTCCGACGCCATCCAGACGAAAACGATCCCTTGGCTCTCGCGCACCGGATAGGACCGCACGCGAATGCGGTTCGCCTCGAACGCCTGATCCTCGACTAGCGAAGGAATGGCGGCGCAGACGCCGTCGGGCCGGAAGCGCCAGCCGTGATAGGGGCATTCGACCGTCTCGCCCTCGCCGGGCTTTTCGACCAGCTTGCCGGCCGACAGGGGCGCGGCGCGGTGGGGACAGATGTCGCGCATCGCATAGACCTGGCCCGCGCGGGTGCGGCCGATCAGCACCGGCTCGCCCATGATCTCGTAGCGTTTCAGGCTGGCCGGGGCGACGTCGCGGCCCAGGGCGACGAAATACCAGGCGTCGGTGACGAACCCCTTGCCGAACGGCTGCGCGCCGGCTTTTGAAGGGGCGGGTTCGACCTGGGGGGACTGGACGGGAGCGGCGTCGGCGGGCTTCATGCCGACTGTCTAACAGAGCCGCGCGCCGCCTGTCTCATGTCACCTGACAGAGAACTTTACATATCAAAGTTAGCGCAGCATAAGCGGGCGTCAAAGGGGAGTTTGATCATGACCATCGCATCCATTCTGAACCGCACCGTCGGCGCCGCAGCGGCCGCCGTCTTGATCGCTGTTGCCCCAGCGGCCTTCGCGCAGGACGGGCACGGCGCCCATGCCGAAAGCGGCCATGCCCCCGGCCATCAGCACGCCGACTTCCAGTCCGACCGCATCCACGTCCGCGTCGACGGCGACGCCGGCGGGCGCGACATCATCCTGATCCCCGGCCTCAGCTCGTCGCCGGAGATCTGGCAGGGGACGGTGGATCATCTGACGGCGCAGGACGGCGTGGGCTGGCGCGTACACCGCGTCCACGTCCAGGGCTTCGCCGGCGCGCCGGCCGAGGGCAATGCGCAGGGCGCGACCCCTTCGCCGGTCGCTGCTCCTGTCGCCGAAGAGATCGCCCGCTATATCCGTGAAAAGGACCTGACCAAGCCGGTCGTCGTCGGCCATTCGATGGGCGGCACCATCGGCATGATGCTGGCCGCGCGCCATCCCGATGCGGTCGGCAAGTTGATGGTGGTCGACATGATCCCCTTCATGGGCGCGATGTTCGCCGCGCCGGGCGCCTCGGCTGAAAGCGTGACGCCGGTCGCCGACCAGATCTGGGCCGCCCAGGCCAACAGCCCGCGCGAGGCCTATGTCGCCCAGGCGACCACCAGCATCAACGGCATGATCAACACCGAAAGCCGCCGCGCCGAGGCGCTGGAAGACATGCGCGAAAGCGACCAGAAGGTCTCGGCCGCCGCCTTCCGCGAGCTGATCACGACGGACCTGCGTCCCGAACTGTCTAAGATCACCGCCCCGACCGAGGTGGTGTACGCCAAGTTCAACGATCCGCGCATGACGCCCCAGATCACCGACAGCATCTATCGGATGTCGTTCGCCAATCTGAAGGACGCCCAGCTGAAGCGGATCGACGACAGCGCCCACTTCATCATGTTCGACCAGCCCCAGGCCTTCTACGCCGACCTGGACTCCTTCCTGGCGAAATAGCGCGCGGTGACCCATCCGTCGGAGAAACGGATCGTCGGCCTTCATCAGAACAAGGCCGACGTGGGCATGACCGTCGAATACGCCAGGGCGGACACCCACGTGTGGCTGGCCGGGCGCGCCTTTCTTTCGGCGAAATAGCCGCTCACGATCCCGTGAAGTCGGCGGGACCGTTTCGGCGGGGTGTTCATACGCGATACACAGCCGATGAACGATAACTCGCCCAAGGCGGCATCTGAAGGACGGACATGGCGGGACCGGTGAACGCGGGCGGACCACAGGCGCAGGGCAAGCCCCGCCGGTCGGCCCTGGGACGGTTGTTCTACTGGAGCGCCGTGCTGGCGGTCTGGGGGCTGATCTTCCTGGTCGTCTTCTTCGCCGTCTTTGCGCGCGGCCTGCCGGACACCTCCAGCCTGTATCAGGTCGATCGCCAGCCCTCGATCACCTATCTGGATCGCAATGGGGCGTTGATCGCGACGCGAGGCACCCAGATGGCGCCGCCCGCCGATCTGGACGCCCTGCCGGACTATGTGCCGGCCGCCTTCATCGCGATCGAGGACCGGCGCTTCTATCACCACCCCGGGTTCGACCCCATCGGCATGATGCGAGCAATGGCGACCAACGTCCGCGCCGGGCGGGTGGTGCAGGGCGGCTCGACCCTGACGCAACAGCTGGCCAAGAACCTGTTCCTGACGCCCGACCAGAACATGCGCCGCAAGGTGCAGGAGCTGATGCTGGCCGTCTGGCTGGAGATGAAATTCTCCAAGAAGGAGATCCTGGCCCTCTATCTGAACCGGGTCTATTTCGGCGCCGGCGCCTACGGAATCGAGGCGGCGTCGCAGCGCTATTTCGACAAGTCGGCCAAGAACCTGACGGTCGGCGAGGCTGCGTTGCTGGCCGGTCTGCTGAAGGCGCCCTCGCGCTATTCGCCGGTGTCCGAGAGCGAACGCGCCGCCGCCCGCGCCACCGTCGTGCTGAACGAGATGGAAGAGGCCGGCGTCATCACCGCCGCCCAGCGCGAACAGGCCGTGACCCAGCCGGTCATCGTCTCGCGGACGCTCGCGACCCAGCACGCCCAGTATTTCATCGACTGGCTGGACAAGTCGATCCGCAGCCTGGTTGGCGAACCGACCGAGGACATGGTGGTCGAGACCACGCTGGACCTGACGCTGCAGACGGCGGCCGAGCGGTCGGTGCGCCGCATTTTGGATCGTGACGCCGGCAAGGGCGTGCAGCAGGCGGCCCTGGTCGCGCTGGACGGCGACGGCCGGGTGCGGGCCATGATCGGCGGCTCCTCCTATGCCGACAGCCAGTTCAACCGCGCCGTCGACGCCAAGCGCCAGGCGGGTTCGGCCTTCAAGCCCTTCGTCTATCTGGCGGCGGTCGAGGCCGGCTATACGCCCCAGACCCCGGTGGTCGATCAGCCGATCACTATCGGCAACTGGTCGCCCCGCAACTATTCCGGCACCTTCAGCGGAAACATGACCCTGGCCCAGGCCGTGGCCCAGTCGACCAATACGGTGGCGGCCTATGTCGCCGATCAGGTCGGGCGCGACAGCGTGGCCCGCGCCGCGCGCCGCCTGGGCATCGAAAGCCGCATCGGGCTGGAGCCGGCGATGGCGCTGGGCGCGGTCGAGGTCTCGCCGATCGAGATGGCCACCGCCTATGACGCCTTCACCAATGGCGGGCGCCGTGTCGACGCCTATGGCATCAGCCGCATCCGCACGCCGCAGGGCCGCGTCATCTATCAGCGCCAGTCGGGCCAGAGCGGTCAGGCGATCAACAATCCGTCGCTGTACTACATGAACCAGATGTTGCGCGGCGTCGTGACCAGCGGCTCGGGCCGGTCGGCGGCGATCTCGGGCCGCGACCTGGCGGGCAAGACCGGCACGACCTCGGATTACAAGGACGCCTGGTTCGTCGGCTATACCGGCGGCTTCGTCACCGCTGTCTGGGTGGGCAAGGACGACAACACCGCCATGCGCGGCGTGACCGGCGGCTCGTCGCCCGCCGCCATCTGGAAGGGCTTCATGGAGGCGGCCTTGCCGCGCCTGGACGCCCCCGCCATCCCCAACGGTCCGCCCATGCCCGAAGGCTGGGTCGCGCCCGATCCGGTCGGCGACCTGATGAGCGGGCTGGACCAGAACGGCCTGCCCATCGAACCCGTCGATCCCCTTGCCGGGGAGCCCTATGTCCCGGACGACCAGGCGCCGATGCAGCCGCCGTCGCCGCAGCCGTCCAGTCCGGCGTCGCCGAAGGGCGGCTATCGCGATGCGCCGAACCCGCAGCAGCCCGAAGGCCGCCCGGCGCCGGAGCGAAAGGGCGATGCCCTGTTCTTCTGATCGCGACGCCAACGGCGCGTAAAAAAGGGAGGCGACCCGGCGGTCGCCTCCCTTTGCATTTCAGGCTTGGGTCAGCGGGGGCAGGACAGGTCGCCTTCCTGACATTGGCTGAGGGTCCGCAACTGGCGTGTCCGCTCTGTTGTCAGACGCGCGAGGCAGGTCGAGTGCACCATCGGATAGGCGGAACCGCCCTGAAAGCCGGAGGCTTCGAAGCGGCATTGCTGATCGCGGAAGCTGATCCAGGTGCGTTGGGCGGTGCGCAGCAGGGTGCGGCTTGCGGGCGACAGCCGTCCCATCGTCGTCGTGTACTGGCTGTTCAGCGCCCGATCGGCGCGCTGCAGTTCCTGTGCGGCGTTGGCGTTCATGGTGGCTTGAGACTGGGCGCTGGCGGACGAGGCGGTGGTGACGGCGAGGCCGAGCGCGATCGATAGGGTGATCATCGTTTTCATGGGGCGATCCTGAGTGGACGGGCCATGCTGAAACGCGCCCTGCCGCCGGAGTTTCCGCCTACCGCCCCACGGCGTGAAGCGCGGCGCCGTAATCCTTCAGCCATTTGCGCCAGGGTTTGTAGTCCCCGACAAGCCGTTCGACTACGGACCAATAGGCCGGGCTGTGGTCGGCGTGGACCAGATGGGCGACCTCGTGGGCGGCGAGGTAGTCGATGACCGGGGGCGGGGCCATGATGACGCGCCAGGAATAGCGGATGGTGCGGTTGTGCGGGCTGCACGAGCCCCAGCGCGACCGGGTGTCGGCGATGCCCATCTTGACCGGGCCCTGGCCCAACGCGCGCAGATGGTGGTCGGTGCGTTCCAGCAGGGTGTCTCGCGCCTCGCGCTTCAGCAGGTTTTCGACGCGGCGGGCGTAGGCCTCGCCCTCGCCGCCCGAGCGGATGATCGTCCCGTCCTCGACCAGACGCGCGGCGCTCGCGCCGGACACGGCCTCAAGCCGCACGGGCCTGCCGCGCAGGGAGATGACCTGGCCCGGTTCCAGGGGGCGGCTCTTGGGGCGGACGGCCAGGCGTTCGCTGATCCAGACGGCCTTGGATCGGGCGAAGGCGACGGCCTGGCTCAGGCCTCGCTCGGTCGGGGCGATGACCACGGCCTCGCCGGCTCGCGCGTCGATCCGCACCGACAGACGTCGCGCACGTGGATTGACCGACAGTCTGAGGACGGGACCGGCGCCGGCCCCGCTTTCGTCAAGCGGCAGCCGCTGACCGTTGCGGTACGCCACCGGCGGCCTCGTTCTGGGCGATGAAATCGCGCACGCGGGGATAGATCTCGTCACGGAAGCGACGGCCGTTGAACACGCCGTAATGGCCCACGCCCGGCTGGACGTAGAGGACGCGGCGATCTTCGGGAATGTTGGGGCACAGGCCGTGCGCGGCCTGGGTCTGGCCGACACCGGAGATGTCGTCCTTCTCGCCCTCGACGGTCATCAGGCCGATGTCGGTGATCCTGGACAGATCGACCTTGCGCCCGCGATGCTCCAACAGGCCCCGCGCCAGCAGATGCTGCTGGAAGACGATGTCGATGGTCTGGAGATAGAACTCTTCGGTCAGGTCCAGCACCGACAGATATTCGTCGTAGAATTCCTCGTGCTTTTCGACCTCGTCGCCGTCGCCGGCGATCAGGCTGGTGAAATAATTCCAGTGGGCGTCGCGGTGGCGATCCTCGTTCATCGACATGAAGCTGTAGAGCTGGACGAAGCCCGGATAGACGCGCCGCCCGAAGCCCGCATAGGGCAGGGGCACGGTGTGGATCATGTTCGACTTGAACCAGGTGAAGGGCTTTTCCTCGGCCAGCTGGTTCGTCACAGTCGGCGACAGGCGCGCGTCGATGGGCGAGCCCATGAAGGTCATCGACAGGGGACGGTTTTCGTCCTCGTCCTCGGCCATCACCGCGCCGGCGGCCAGCACCGGCGGGCCGGGCTGGCATACGCCGACGACGTGGGCGCGGCCGCCGATCTCGGCCAGCATCAGCCGGACGTGGTCGATGTAGTCGAAGAAGTCGAACCGCCCTTCCAGCATCGGCACCTGGCGGGCGTTGACCCAGTCGGTGACATAGACGTCGTGGTCCTGAAGGAAGGCCTCGACCGTGCCGCGCAGCAGAGTGGCGTAGTGGCCCGACAGCGGCGCCACGATCAGGACGGCCGGGCCGGAGGCGGGCTTCTTGGCGCGCTTCAGGTCGCCGATGTTGCGGGCGAAGCGGACCAGGCGACACCACGGGCTCTGCCAGATCACCTGTTCGGTGGTGCGCACCGGCTTGCCGCCGATGTCGATGGTTTCCAGCTTCCAGGCCGGCTTGCCGTAGCGCCGCGTCACGCTCTCGAACAGTTCGGCCGAGGCGTAGGCCGTGCGGCCGATGGCGGTGTCGGCCGCCGGGTTGAACGGCGAGGTCCAGAAGCTGCGGGCCAGTTGCGCGCCGACCCGGAACGGCAGGGCCGACTGGTAGGCGAGTTCATGAAAGGCGTAGAGCATGACGATCCGATACGGCCGAGCGCCGTTTGTGCAGGGCAACATATAATGCATCACCCTGCAAAAGGATTATGGGGTCGCTGGTAACCCCGCGCCATCGCCTGTTCGATGATCTTGGTTGTCTTGTCCGGACCCATTCCATAGGCGACGGCGGTGCGGAACTTGCCGTCCGGGCCCATCAGATAGACGGTCAGGGAGTGGTTCATCGTATAGCCCTCGCCCTCGCCGACCTTTTGATAGAAGGCGCGGTAGGCCTTGGCGGCGGTCGCCACCTGTTCGGGCGTGCCCGTCAGACCGATGGTCCCCTTGGGAAAGCCGTCGGATGACAGATAGTCCTTCAGCGCCTGGGGCGTGTCGCGTTCAGGGTCGATGCTGACGAAGACGATCTGCAGATTGTCCGCCTTGTCGCCCAGCCGCTGCTGCACCGCGCCCAGTTCGGCCAGGGTGGTCGGACAGAACTCGGGGCAGTAGGTGAAGCCGAAGAAGACCAGGCTCCATTTGCCGTTCAGCATCGTCTGATCGACGGGTTGTCCATCCTGATTGACCAGTTTGAAGTCGCCGCCGACCAGGGGCTGGCCGGTCGACGTCACCGCGTCGCCGTCCGACGTCGGCGCACGACCGCTGACCACGACGACGGTGATGATGGCCAGCGCCACGGCGATGGCGATGCAGGCGCCCGCGAACAGCAGGATGGAACGA
Organism: Brevundimonas sp. MEB006b; assembly: GCF_030209705.1. Classification (NCBI taxonomy): domain Bacteria; kingdom Pseudomonadati; phylum Pseudomonadota; class Alphaproteobacteria; order Caulobacterales; family Caulobacteraceae; genus Brevundimonas; species Brevundimonas sp. MEB006b. The sequence continues at coordinate 13,875 of NZ_JARVRL010000011.1, read as the reverse complement.
CGCGGCATGACGGCCTCTCACGAAACGGATGTGATCGGTCTATAGAAGGCGTGTGACCTCGACAGAAGCCCGCATGGTGCCGCACGGCGCATCCTCTTCGGAGCCGTTGAATGGCTGGAGCGATGCGCCGCGTCGCGGTCGGGGGTTTTCACTGCGGACCCTGATCGTTCTGCGCTGGCTGACGATCATCGGCCAGAGCGCGGCGATCCTGACGGCGCATCAGGGGCTGCATTTTCCGCTGCCGCTCTGGCCGTGCCTGATCGTGATCGCCATCAGCGCGGCGGTGAACGTGGGGGCCATGGCGCGGGTGCGCCGGCTGGAGGCCAGCCTGCCGGACGGGCGCACGACCGCGATCCATCTGGGCTTCGACATCTTCCAGCTGGGCGTGCTGCTGGGTCTGACCGGCGGGCTGGAGAATCCGTTCTGCCTGCTGCTGGTCGCGCCCGTCACCATCGCGGCGGCGGCCCTGCCGGCGCGTCAGGCCCTGATGCTGGGCGTGCTGGCCCTGATCGCGGTCGGGGTGCTGTTCTTCTGGTCCGAGCCTCTGCCGTGGCGACCGCACGAGAACTTCCACCTGCCGACCCTGTATCGTCTCGGCATGGCCATGGCCCTGGTGACCGGCGTGGTCTTCACCGCCGGCTACGCCTGGCGGGTGGCGGCCGATGCGGAGAAGCTGGAGCTGGCCCTGGCGACCACCCAGGACGTGCTGCAACGCGAACAGAGGCTGGCGGCGCTGGGCGGGCTGGCGGCGGCGGCGGCGCATGAGCTTGGCACGCCGCTGGCGACCATTCAGGTGGTGGCCAAGGAGCTTCAGCGCGCCTCGGCCCCCGATAGCGACGCGGCCGAGGATGCGGCCCTGATCCTGCAACAGGCCGAACGGTGCCGGGGCATTCTGACCCAGTTGTCGCAGCAGCCCGAGGGCGACGACGCCCTCTATGCCGACGTCTCGCTGAAGGCCCTGCTGGAAGAGGTGGTGGAGCCCCACCGGGGCTTCGACCTGGCCTTTGATGTGCTGGTCAAGACGCCGCCGGGTCAGCCCGCGCCGCGCGTGCGCCGGATGCCCGAGGTGATCCACGGCCTGTCCACCCTGGTCGAGAACGCCGCCGATTTCGCCAAGACGACGGTGCGGGTCCAGGCGGTGGTGGACGCCGGCTGGATCGAGATCGAGATTCTGGACGATGGCCCGGGCTTTGCGGGGGACATCCTGCCCCGGCTGGGCGAGCCCTATGTGACCAGTCGGCCGCAGGGCAAGGCGCGCCAGGCCTTGGCCGCCCAGATCGCCGCCGCCGCCCGACCGTCCAAGTCTCGCGCCCTGGCATCTGGAACGGTCGAGCCGCCCATCGCCCCCAGCCAGGGCGGCATGGGGCTGGGCTTCTTCATCGCCCGCACCCTGCTGGAACGGACCGGCGGCTCGGTCAGCGTGGGCCAGGGCCTGCCGCAATCGGAGGCCAAGGCGGCCCCGCGTGGCGCACGCGTGGCGGTGCGCTGGGCGCGGCCGGCGCTGGAGGTCGCGGCATGAGGCGATTGGGTCGAAGCGTCGCAGGCGGAACCTTGGCCTTGACCCGCGCGCTACCCGTCCCGACTTGAAGCGGCAGGAGAGAGAAACGCATGTCAGAACTCGAAGCCCGCATCGCCGCCCTTCCTGACAAGTCCCTGCTGCTGCTGGACGACGACCAGGCCCTGCGCACCCGCATGGGGCGGGCGCTGGAGGCGCGCGGCTTTCAGGTGACGACCGCTGAATCCGTCGCCGAGGCGATGCAGCTGTTGCGCGACAAGGCGCCGGCCTTCGCCGTGCTGGACATGCGGCTTGAGGACGGCAACGGCCTGAAGATCGTCGAGGCGGTGCGCGAAAAGCGCGAGGACGCCCGCATCGTCATGGTGACCGGGTACGGCGCCATCGCCACGGCGGTCGCGGCGGTCAAGGCCGGCGCCGTCGACTATCTGTCCAAGCCCGCCGATGCCGACGATGTGGTCAAGGCCCTGCTCGCCACCGGCGACTCGCCCGAACCGCCCGAAAACCCGATGAGCGCCGACCGCGTGCGCTGGGAGCATATCCAGCGCGTCTATGAGCTGTGCGACCACAATGTCTCGGAGACGGCGCGCCGCCTGGGCATGCACCGCCGCACCCTGCAACGCATCCTTGCCAAGCGCGCGCCGCGATAGGCCGAACCCTCAGTCCTCGTCGTCGTCCTCGACCACGTCGGGGATTTCCGGGGTGACCACGGTCGGGGCGATGGTCTTGATCTCGCCCAGCTTGGCGCCGGGGAAGGCCTGGAGCACCGCCTGGACGAAGGGATTGGCCTCGACCTCGGCGCGTTCCGCGGCGCGGGCCTTCTTCTGGATCTCAATGACCGTCTCGGCTCCGCCCTGGCCGTTGGCGGCGATCAGCCAGGTGCGGCCAGTCCATTCGCGCAGGCGGGCCGACAGCTTGCGCGCCAGTTCGATGGGCGCGCCCTGGACGCTTTCATAGACGATGGCGCCGGGCTTGAACGAGACCGGCTTCACATACCGCTCCACATCCATCTGAAGTCCGACCTCGCGCTTCTCGCCGATCAGGGCGACGACCTGTTCGAAGGTCTGCGGATCGGGCAGGGCAGGCGCCATCACCGGCCGCGCGGCCAGTTGCGCCGAAGTTCCGCCGCCGCTTCCACCACCGCCGCCACGCGGGGCCGAGCCGCCGCCCATCGGTTCACCGGACTGCAGCCGCTTCAGCGCCTCCTCCGGTCCCGGCAGATCGGCGGCATAGGCCAGGCGCACGATCACCATTTCCACCGCATCGGCCGGGTTGGGCGCGCGCCGCACCTCGTCCAGCGCCTTCAGCAGCATCTGCCAGGTGCGCGACAACGTCGCCGCCGGAATGGCCGCGCCCAGCGCCGCCAGCTTCTGCGCCTGATCGTTGGGCAGGCGGGTCGCGTTCGGACCCAGCATCTTGGCGACCGAGGCGGCGTGGCAATGTTCCAGCAGATCGTTGGTCACCTGCACCGGATCGGCGCCGAAACCGTAGAGGGTGCGGAAACTCTCCAGCGCCTCGGGCGTGCGGCCGGCCATGATGCTTTCGAACAGGGCGATGGTCTGGGTCCGGTCGGCCAGGCCCAGCATGTCGCGCACCGTCTCGGTCTTGACCGTCTCGCCCCGCTCGGCCTGGACCAAGGCCTGGTCCAGCAGCGAGAGACCGTCGCGCACCGACCCCTCGGCCGCGCGCGAGATCAGGGCCAGCGCGTCGCTCTCGATCTTCATGCCTTCGCGGTCTGCGATCCGGCCCAGGTGTTCGACCAGGATTTCCGGCTCGACCCGACGCAGGTCGAAGCGCTGGCAGCGGCTCAGGATCGTCACCGGCACCTTGCGGATCTCGGTGGTGGCGAAGATGAATTTGGCGTGGGGCGGCGGCTCTTCCAGCGTCTTCAGCAGGGCGTTGAACGCCTGCGTCGACAGCATGTGGACCTCGTCCAGCACATAGACCTTGTAGCGCGCCTCGACAGGCGCATAGCGGACGCTTTCCAGAATGTCGCGGATGTCGTTGACGCCGGTGTGCGACGCCGCGTCCATCTCCATCACATCCATATGCTGGCCGGCCATGATGGCGGCGTCGTGCCGGCCGTGGGCGGTCAGGGTCAGCGACGGCTTGTCGATGACGTCGGTTTCGTTGTTCAGGGCGCGGGCCAGAAGGCGGGCGGTGGTCGTCTTGCCGACGCCCCGCACGCCCGTCAGCATGAAGGCGTGGGCGATGCGGCCCGTGGCGAAGGCGTTGGTCAGGGTGCGCACCATCGCCTCCTGCCCGATCAGGTCCTCGAAGGTGCGCGGCCGGTATTTGCGCGCCAGCACCTGATAGGCGGCGCCGTCATCGACGTGAGCCGCGACCTCAGCATGGGCGGCGGGCTTGGCGACGGGGGCGGCAGCGGGCGCCACGACCGGCTCGGGAGCTGCGGCCGGCGCGCCGAACATGTCGTCGGTGTTCTCGTCGCGCGGGGCGACGTCGTCCTCTTCCCAGGGCGGGCCGTCGAGATTCGTGTCGCTGTCCGTCATGGGAAGACATCTTACAGCGGCTGAGGGGCGGGAAGAAGCGATTCTCACCGAGTCGCCTCCCTGCTTTGCGGGGAGTGGCGCGGCGCGTCTTCGCGTCGTGACGCAGGGGGTTTTACCGCCTTCCGGCGTCTGTGGGATTGCAAGAGCCCCTCCACCGCTTCGCGGTCCCCCTCCCCACAGGTGGGGAGGAGACGTGACGCACCAACGCGCTCAAGCAGCGAGCCGCCGCGCGGCGAGCGATAGCGCACTAAAGATGTGAGGAAGTAGAGACCGCGACCCGAAGGGGAATTCGTTGTGGCTGCTGCCTTCCGGCCCTGACCAGATTGGCGAAGCCTTCGCCCGCGATCTCCGAGCGGAGATATGACGGGTGCGAAGGCTGGAATCAAGAGCTACAAACCCGCATGGCCCATCAGAACACCTTCGCTGGCAATCCGCTCGATCGGGCCGGGGACCTGAGGAATGATCCCGACTGGCTGGCCGAGCAGGCCGCCAAGCCCTACGCCCAGGCCCTGGTGCTCTGGGAGGGGCGGCCTCTGATCGAGGAGACGGGCGAGGGGCCGAGGCTGGCGTGGCTGCAGATGCGCCATGCGCGCACCCTGGTGCGGGACCGCGAGGCGTTTCTGGGCCTGTGGAACGACGAACCCGTCTTCGCCATCGAGTTCGAAGGCTCCATCGATCCGACCGACGGGCCGCTGGCCGGGCTGGGCGCCTTTCACGAGTTGCGGGCGGCGGCGGCGATCCTGCCGGCGGCGGATGCGGCGATCGCGGGCGGGGCCAAGAGCCTGTTCGACTGGCGCCGCAAACACGGCTTCTGCGCCAACTGCGGCACGCCGAGCGAGACGGCGTCGGGCGGCTGGAAGCGGATTTGCCCGGCCTGCGGGACCGAGCATTTCCCGCGCGTCGATCCGGTCACCATCATGCTGCCGGTCTATAAGGGCGGGGCGGAGCCCATCTGCCTGCTGGGCCGTCAGACGGCCTGGCCTGCCGGACGAATGTCGGCCCTGGCCGGGTTCCTGGAACCGGGCGAATCCATCGAGGAGGCCTGCGCCCGCGAGGTGAAGGAAGAGGCCGGCCTGACCGTGATCGCCACGGCCTATCACTCCAGCCAACCCTGGCCCTTTCCGTCGCAACTGATGATCGGCCTGATCGCGGAGGTGTCGGACGATCAGGCGCAACCGGATCAGACCGAACTGGAAGCCGTCGCCTGGCTGACGCGGGCCGAGGCGCGCGCCGTGCTGGCGGGCGAGCATCCGAGCATTCAGGCCCCGCCGCCCTTCGCCATCGCCCACAGCCTGATCAAGGCCTGGGTCGAGGAGGTCTAGGCCAACGCCCGCGCCGCCTCCAGGTCGGCGGGATTGTCGACGGACAGGGGGGCTTCGTCGATGACGGCGGCCCAGATCTGCATGCCCATTTCCAGGGCGCGCAGCTGTTCCAGCTTCTCGCGTTTTTCCAGCGGCGACGGCGGCGCGGCGCAGAAGCGGTTCAGCGCCTCACGGCGATAGCCATAGACGCCGATGTGGCGCCAGACGGGGGCGTCGCCGTACAGGGTCGAGCGCGTGAAATAGAGGGCGCGCGCCTGGCGTTCGCCTTCGCCCAGAGCCAGCACCGCCTTGACCACGTCGGGATTGGTCCGGTCCGACCCGTCGGCCTCGGCGGCGACCAGGGTGGCGATGTCGCAGGTTGGCTCGCCGTGCAGAATGGCGGCGCAGGCGACGGCCAGACCGGGGCTGGCGAAGGGCATGTCGCCCTGAACGTTGATGACGGCGTCGAAATCGCCCTCGGGGTCGATGGCGTCCACGGCGGCGCGAATGCGGTCCGAGCCCGACGGAAGGGCCGGGTCGGTCAGGACGGCGCGGCCGCCTGCGGATTCTACCGCCTCGACGATGTCGGGATCGCCGGCGGCGACCACGACCGGCAGGCCCGAGGCCTCGGCCTGGCGATAGGCGCGCACGATCATCGGCGTGTCGCCGATCAGGGCCAGCGGCTTGTTCGGCAGGCGGGTGGCGGCCATGCGAGCCGGTATCATTATCAACGGATTCATCGACTTCCCTGACGCCTGTCTGGCCCGTCGCGCGTTGGGCCGGTTGCGAAGGCGGCGCTACCGTGCCAGAGACGCCAAAGCAAGATTATGTCCGGGGCGTGTTTTCGAGGGGCCCGGCCGGCAGAGGGAAACGACCAGGCGTATGAGCGGCGATCTTAAGTGGAACAAGATTTTCGGCGCGGCTCTGGGGACGGCGTTCGTCATCCTGGTCGTCCAGCAGGCCTCGGGCCTCGTCTATCATTCGGAAGCCCCCGAAAAGATGGGCTATTTCGTCGATGCGCCGGAAGAGGCCGCCGGCGGTGAAGCCGCTGAACTGGCGCCCGACTGGGGCACGGTGCTGCCGACCGCCGATCTGGCCGCCGGCGAGGCCGCCTTCGCACGTTGCCAGGCCTGCCATGACGCGCATCAGGGCGGCGCCGACAAGATCGGTCCGAACCTGTGGGGCGTGGTCGGCGGGCCGGTCATGCACCGTCCGGGCTTCGCCTATTCCGACGCCATGGCCAAGCACAAGGCCGAGGCGCCGACCTGGGGCTATGACCAGATCAACAGCTTCATCACCGCCCCGGCCAAATATGTGCCCGGCACCAAAATGTCCTTCGCCGGCATCCGCGACACCCAGACGCGCATCAATCTGATCGCCTGGCTGCGCACTCAGGGCTCGGGCGGCTTCGCCATCCCGGCGCCGGATCCCACCCGTCAACCTGGCGCGGCCGCGCCGGCAGCCGGCGCGCCTGCGACGGGCGAGGCCCCGGTGACCGAGGGCGCCGCGGCGACCGAAGCGACCGGAACCACCCCGGCCGCCGGCGCGCCCGCCGCGTCTCAGGCGACCCCGGCGGCCCCGCCCGCTGCGACGGCGTCTGCGCCGCCCAACACCTGATCGCTGCGGCGATGAACGACAAAAGGGCGGCCCGACGGGCCGCCCTTCTTCGTTTCGGGCTGAGCGCTCGGCTCAGAGGACCTGCGCGGCCTCGTCGAACGACAGGCGCGGCGAGCGTGGAAACAAGTTCTCGTCCGAGCCATAGCCGAGGTTGAGGATATAGTTCGGCTCGACATTGCTTTCGGGGAAGAACTCGGCCTTCACGCCGGCGGCGTCGAAACCGGACATCGGCCCGACATCCAGGCCCAGGGCGCGGGCTGCGATGGTCAGATAGCCGCCCTGCAGCGAGGCGTTGCGGAAGGCGGTCTCTCGTCGGCCGGCCTCGTCTGCAAACCAGGCCTTGGCGCCCGGCGCGTGGGGGAACAGGACGTCGAGATGGTCGTGGAAGTCCATGTCTTGACCGACGATCACCGTCACCGGGGCCTGCTGCGTCTTGTCGCGATTGCCTTCGCTCATCAGCGGGATCAGGCGGGCCTTGGCCTCGGGTGAGGTGATGAAGACGAAGCGGGCGGGCGATCCGTTGACCGCCGTGGGCCCGAACTTGGTCAGGTCATACAGCTTGCGCAGCAGTTCCGGCGCGACGGGGCGGTCGGTCCAGCCGTTGCGCGTGCGCGCCTCGGTGAACAATTGCGACAGGGCGGCGTCCGACAGCGGGACGTCGCGTTGATGAGTAGCGTCATAGGCCATGGGGTTGCGTTCCTGATTTAAATAGCAACGAGTACAGGTGCTAATTAGGTCGTTTCGTAACAGCCGCAAGCGCCAATCCCGAAATGCTCGGTTTCGATATCGCGCACTAAGCACAAGCCCTCTGTCGCCCGAGCCTTCTTCGCCCTATCTAGAGGGCATGAAAGATCTGACCCAACTGATGCAGCAGGCCCAGGCGATGCAGCAAAAGCTGCAGGACGCCCAGGCCAGGATGGCTGAAACCACAGCCGAGGGTTCGTCCGGCGGCGGCCTCGTCTCGGTGTCCCTCAAGGGGCCTGGCGAGATTACGGCCGTCAAGATCGACGACAGTCTGTTGAGCCCGGGCGAGGGCGAGATCCTGGCCGATCTTATCGTCGCCGCCCATGCGGACGCCAAGCGCAAGCTGGATGAGCAAAACAACGCCCTGATGCGCGAGGCCGCAGGCCCCATGGCCGGGATGAACATTCCCGGAATGCCGAAACTGTTCTGATGGCCGTCTCCGCCGGGCCGGAGATCGAACGGCTGATCTCCCTTCTCGCCAAACTGCCGGGCCTGGGTCCGCGCTCGGCGCGGCGCGCGGCGCTGGCTCTATTGAAGCGGCGCGAGCAGTTGCTGGTGCCGCTGGCGGCGTCGCTGGCCGAGACGGCGGAAAAGGTCGTGTCGTGCTCGGTTTGCGGCGCGCCGGATACGCGCGACCCCTGCGCCATCTGTTCGGACGGATCGCGTGACAATGGCCTGATCTGCGTGGTCGAGGAGGCCGGCGCCCTGTGGGCGATGGAGCGATCCGGCGCCTTTCGCGGAAAATATCATGTGCTGGGCGGACTGCTGTCCGCTCTGGACGGCGTGGGACCCGAGCATCTGCGGGTCACCGAATTGGTTGGGCGCGTGAGGGGCGGGGGCGTGCGCGAGGTCGTGCTGGCCCTGCCGGCCACGGTCGATGGCCAGACGACCGCCCACTATGTCGCCGAACGGATCGCCGGGCCGGATGTGGAGACCACCTCGCTGGCGCGCGGGGTGCCGGTCGGCGGCGAACTGGATTGGCTGGACGACGGCACCATCGTCCAAGCCCTTCGCGCCCGCCGCCCGGCCTGACCGAGTTAGTTCGAAGGCACCGTCGGGGCGTTGACGTTCGGCGCTTCGCCCGTCGGTGTGGCGACGGCGCGGCCCGTCGAATCCGTTGGCGCGTCGGCGGCGGGCGGCGTCTGGCTGTCACCCGCGAACGCTTGGGTCTCGGCGGCGGCGGCCTCAGGACCCGTCTCAGCGTTCTTGGCGTTGAAAGCGCCGTTGGTCACGAACCACAGGCCCAACAGCAGCACCGCGGCGGCGAGGGTCGAAACCGCCAGGATGACGGCGATGCGCGGGTTCTTGCGTCCGCTGCGCACCAGTTCGGCGTCGACCGGCCGGCCGTCGTGCACCGCATCGGCGGCAGTGTCGTGTCGGTGGGGCTTTTCCGGGGTCATGGGCGGGTCCTTCGTGCAAATGGCTGAGACACCAACGTCATCGCAACGGCGACGTTCCGGACAAGCGGCGCCGGAAGGGCCCCGCTTCTCATTGAAGGCGACTCCCGTTAGGAACGGAGCATGAACATGCTTGTGCCGATCCTCGCTGTCCTGGCCGCCGCGTTCGCAGGCGGTTTTCTGTGGGCCTATATGGGCTGGCAGAAGACGAGCGGCGCGCTGGCGGCGGCCGAAGCGCGCATCGATCTGGTCGAGGAAAGCCGTGTGACCATGGGCGAACTGCTCAAGGCCCAGGCGGCGCAGTCGGCCCAGGTCGTGGCGGATCAGATGGTCAGTCGCGCGACCGAGACCTTCCGCGCTCAGGACCAGCTGGCGCGCGAGCGGATGGCCGCCCAGCTGAAACCTGTCGCCGACACCCTGACCAAGTTCCAGGAGCATGTCGCCGCGTTGGAGAAGACGCGGTCCGAAGAGACCGGGGGGCTGCGCGAGCAACTGGCCCAGCTGATGACGGCCTCCTCCGCCACGCGCGACGAGGCGCGCAAGCTCACCGAAGCCCTGCGCGGCAATACGGGCCGTCGCGGCCGTTGGGGCGAGCAGACCTGCCGCAATGTGCTGGAGGCCGCCGGCATGGCGGGGCGGTTCGACTTCACCGAGCAGACGTCTAGCGCCGACGACGAGGGCCGCCAGAACCGGCCCGACTTCATTGTCCGCCTGCCCGGCGGCGGCATGTTCGTGATCGACGCCAAGGTCCCGCTCGCCTTCGACGACGGGGAGGGCGACGAAGAGGCGCGCGCCCGCTCGGTCGGCCTGCGCACCGCCGCCAGCCTTAAGACCCATGTGCGCCAACTGTCGTCCAAGGCCTATCAGGACCAGTTCAAGCCCAGCCCCGATTTCGTCGTCCTGTTCGTGCCCGGCGATGCGTTCCTGGTCACGGCGCTGGACCATGAGCCGGACCTGATGACACAGGCGATGGCCTCGCGCGTCGTCATCGTCACGCCCTCGACCCTGTTCGCCCTGTGCAAGGCCGTCGCCTATGGCTGGCGCGCGGAAGAGCAGGCGGCCAACGCCGACAAGGTCGCCGCCCTGGGCCGCGAACTCTACAAGCGGCTGTCGGTCATGGGCGGTCATGCCTCCGCCGTCGGGCGCGCGCTGGATACAGCCGTCGGCAAATACAATCAGTTCGTCGGTTCGCTCGAAAGCCAGGTCATGGTCTCGGCTCGCCGGTTCGAGGATTTGCAGGTCGATCACGAGGGCAAGGCCTTGCCGGATCTGACGCCGGTCGAAACCGCGCCCCGCGCCATCGCCCGTCCCGAACTGATCGCCGCCGCCAAGGTCGAGTAAGGCGTCTTTCATGGAAAGGGCGCTTGACAGCGCTGGGGTCGTGATGTCAATGTAGCTTGTCAATAGGACAAGGGGTGTTGACTGATGCGTAAGTGGCGGCCGGTAATCAAGGCTACGGTGATCACGTTCGGCGGCGGCCTGCTGTTCGCCTTCCTCGGCGGCATCGCGGTCGGTTACGCCTCCAGTTCGGGATGGATCGCGCCCGAGATGGGCGAACTGATCGTGACCGCAGTCTTCGCCGCCGCCATCATGGCCGGCGCCCTGTGGATCGGCGCCGAATGGATGCGTGTGATCGACGAGGCTGCGCGGGAGGCGCACAAGGCGGCCTGGTACTGGGGCGGCACGGCCGGCATGTGCGTGAGCGGCGTCGGCCTGATCCTTTCCTCGGCCGGGCCGTGGCGTGACATCATCGCGCGTGAAATCGGCTCGGGCGGCTCGCCCATCGACTATGTGTCCGCCGGCGCCGCCTTGATGATCGCCCCCATGCTGATCGGCTATACCGTCGTCTGGGTTTGGTGGTGGCTGGCGCGGATGCGGGGCTGAGCCATGAACAACCGTCTCAAGGTCCTGCGCGCCGAGCGCGACTGGAGCCAGGCGCAGCTGGCCGAACATCTGGGCGTGTCGCGCCAGACCGTGAACGCGCTGGAGACCGGCCGTTACGACCCCTCCCTGCCGCTGGCCTTCAAGATCGCCCGCGTCTTCGGCCAGCCCATCGAATCCATCTTCTCGGACGATCAGGCCTGATCCGTCCTGCATTTCCTTCATTTTCGACAACAACGAGACCTCTCATGACCTTCACCGATCGCCTTCTGTCGTCCGTTTCCAGCCTGGCGCGTGGCGCCGTGGGTGTCGCCGGCGGCCTGGCCCTGTTCGTCGCCATCGCCGGCGTTCCAGCTGACGCCCTGGCCCAGACCGCCGCACCGGCGGTGCCCGCGCCGATCCAGGGCGAAGGCCCCGCCCTGTGGGTTGTCAAGGATGCGGACTCGACGCTGTATCTGTTCGGCTCGGTCCATGTGCTTCGCCCGACGACCGGATGGGCCAGCCCCCGCGTCGAGGCCGCCTTCGACAGCGCCTCGGACATCTGGTTCGAGATCAGCAATCCGGATGACCAGGCCGCCATCATGCCGCTGATCCAGCAGCACGGTCTGTCGCCCGAGACGCCCCTGTCCAGCCGTCTGACGCCGGAAGAAAACGCCGAACTGGACGCGGCCGCCCAGGCCATGGGCGCCTCCGCCGCCCAACTTCAGCCGATGAAGCCTTGGCTGGCGGCGCTCAGCCTGTCGGTCGCGCCGCTGATCAAGGCCGGCTACGACCCCAAGTCGGGCGTCGAACTGGTGCTGAAGGCGCGGGCCGAAGCGGCGGGCAAGCCGATCCACGGCTTCGAGACCATCGACAAACAGATCGGCATCCTGGCCGGCCTGCCCGACGACGTGCAACTGGTCTTCCTGCGCGAGACGCTGAAGGACTACGAGAACGCCGCCACCAAGTTGGATGAAATGGTCGAGGCCTGGGCCCGGGGCGACGTCGCAACGCTGGACCGCGTCACCATCATGGAAATGAAAGAGGCTTCGCCGACGCTCTACCAGGCCATTCTGGTCGATCGGAACACCGACTGGGCCAACCAGATTCAGACCCTGCTTGAAGGCTCCGGCACAGCCTTCATCGCCGTCGGCGCCGCCCATCTGACCGGCGACGACAGCGTCCAGGCCATCCTGCAAAAGCGCGGCGTGACGGTCGAAGCCGCGCAATAACCTCTGCCTTGAGCGCGGCCGCTGCGGCGGCTAGAACAACCAACGCTGGAGCGCGCTCACGCCGCTCCGGCGTTTTTTCTGTGCGGGTGTAGTTCAGAGGTAGAACGTCAGCTTCCCAAGCTGAATGTCAGGGGTTCGATTCCCCTCACCCGCTCCAATCCCGATCCTTGACGTGTTGCCGCATTGGCCACGAAGCGGCGCCATCGCCCGCGGCCACTCTATTTTGTGTGCCATTGTGAAACAGTGCGCTAGCCGTGGTTGTCCCGCGATAGGACGCTAAGGACGCGCGTGATGGTCGGCGAAACACTCTACCTGGCGTCGTCGCTCGAGCCACACCGAAGACGATGACGAAGGTCGGCCAACGCCAAGCCCTTGCGGCGGCCTGACGCACAACGCCGTTCAGCAAACGCATTGCATACCGCCGCTCTTAGGCGTAAAGCGGCCACCGTTAACTGATTGTTAACCAAAGCCTGCTCGTCGCCGGACGTCTCGATTCGGGTTGGCACGGCTTTTGGAAGGGGTGGGGCGAACCGTCGGGGTGACGGGCCGTCCTGGGGACGGAAATGGGATTGGGGCAATGCAAAATTCGTCAAGGCCGTTGCGTGCGTCGGTCCGTCGCTTGAGCGGCGCCGTTGCGCTGGTCGTCACCGCCGTTGCGTCGCCGGCCTTGGCCAAGCCTGTCGCCGACAACCTCGACGTGGGCAAGACGCTGAATGTCAACGTCGTCGGCCAGATCGTGCCGCGGTGTGAAATCCAGGGCGGCGGAGATATCGATTTCGGCGAGTTGACGGGCGGCGAACGCGCCACCGCGCTCTTTGGACTGAACTGCAACGTGCCATTCGACCTGGGCGTGACCTCGGCGCGCGGTGGTCTGGCTCACGTCACCAAGCCGCAGGGCGAGGGACCGTTCGCGGGTGTGCTGCCCTATGATGTCACCTTGACCGTTCCGACGCTTCGGCCCGAGCCGCGTACGGTGCAGGCCAGCTTCAGCAGCGTCGACCATATGGGAATGCTGAGCAGCGGCGACGGCATCGCCGCCGGCGGCGGCAAGATCGAGTTCCGCACGCGTCAGCCTGCGGGGGCGGGTCTTCTGGCTGGTCAATACACTGAAACCTTGACCGTGACGGTAACGCCTCGCGTCTGAACGTCCTCACCCAAGTTAAACGTGCATGCGGAATAGATGTCGCGTTTGCTTCAAGAAGAAGCAAACGCACTTTTGCTTTGTATGAGCAAAACAAAGATTTCGCTCGCTACGCGAATACATCTTTGAATCGTAGCTAACAGCGTTTTTTACTGTTGACCGGTTGTTAATGGAAGATTAACTGGACGAGATCGGACGGGGAGGGACTGCCGCCTCGATCGACTATTTTTCGCGAAATCATTCGCTTGGAGAGACTGAAATGAAGAAGTTCGCTTCGCTGATGGCCGGCGCCGCCGCGCTCGCCATGATCGCCGCCCCCGCAATGGCCGGCACGGTCTATCAGGGTTCGGTGACCACCAACACGACGGTAAACATCCCGTTCGTCGGCCCGGTGACTGTCCAGAACACTACCAACAATACGGCTGCCGTTCTGGTGGCCGACCTGCTGAACCCCGGCCTGAACAGCAACACCTCGCTGATCACGATCTCGGGCAGCTCGGCCGCGAACAACGGCACGGCGTCGAACAACGACGGCGCGACCTTCACCCTGAAGGGCGCTG